>JBAUMC010000103.1:0-12052 GCA_049578505.1 Bacteroidota bacterium
TAATAAAGCCGATCACCGGAGAACCCCGACGAAAGAGAATCAGCACAAGTCATATTGAACGGCAGAACCTTACAATGAGAATGAACATGCGACGCTTTACACGGCTCACAAACGCTTTTAGCAAGAAGTTAGAGAACCACAAAGCGGCAATCGCAATTCATTTTTATGCGTACAATTTCCTCCGCATCCATCAAAGCCTCAGAGTCACGCCAGCGATGGAAGCGGGAATCACGAATCGAATCTGGAATTGGACTGACTTACTGACATGGAACCAACAAAAAATAGCGGCTTAACTATTTCAAACTTGAGCACTACCGTCCGTTTGATCAGATATGATATTACAAATTTTTTTAGTACACTAACAGTATCGAATTATTTTTGAAAGCGCAAGAATTAAAGGGAAAATGACCCAGAATCAGAAAAAAGCGGTAGTACTCCTCAGCGGAGGCCTCGATTCAACAACGAGCCTGGTGATAGCAAAAAGCGAAGGATACAGTATTCTCGCCCTCTCATTCGATTACGGTCAACGTCACAAATTTGAGATCAAAGCGGCGAAAAAGATAGCAGCGCGCTATGGAGTGGTGAGACATGTCGTTACCAAGATCGACCTCCGGGAATTTGGCGGCTCCGCTCTCACAAGCGGTATCGAGGTACCGAAAGACCGGAGCGTGAAAGAAATGTCTGACGAAATTCCGGTCACGTATGTCCCTGCCCGCAACACAATTTTCCTATCCTTCGCGCTCGCTTGGGCGGAAGTTGAAAATGCCACCGATATTTTCATCGGTGTCAACGCGCTCGACTATAGCGGCTATCCCGATTGCCGTCCTGAATATATCGAAGCGTATAGAAAAATGGCAAACCTTGCAACTAAAGCGGGTGTCGAGGGGCGGCAGCATCTAACAATTCACTCACCCTTAATTATGCTCTCGAAAGCTCAGATAATAAAAAAGGGTCTTGAATTGGGAGTTGATTATTCCATGACACGCTCCTGCTATGACCCATCTCCGTCCGGCAAAGCCTGCGGCAGATGCGACGCGTGTCAACTTCGACTAAAAGGTTTTGCCGAAAATAAGATGAACGACCCGATCCTCTACGTCGGGGGATCCTGATCGAAAGCGATGGGATACGCCGTCAAGGAAATATACTATACCCTCCAAGGCGAGGGAGCCAACACCGGAAGAGCGGCAGTCTTTTGCCGGTTTGCAGGATGTAATCTCTGGAGCGGACGGGAGGAGGATCGAGCATCTGCGATCTGCGAATTCTGCGACACCGATTTCTTCGGCGTGGATGGACCTGGAGGAGGGAACTTTGCCGACGCCGAAGAGCTGGCGAAAGCCGTCAGATCAAAGTGGCCGGAAGGGAGTGCCGGCACTGCCAGACCTTTTCTTGTATGCACCGGGGGTGAACCACTTTTGCAGCTTGACGATCAGCTTGTCAAAGCGTTCCATACCGAGGGGTTTGAAATAGCCGTAGAAACAAACGGAACGAGGGTGCCTCCTCCCGATGTCGATTGGATCTGCGTGAGTCCAAAGGCCGGAGCAGAGTTGATTTTGAAGTCGGGTAACGAACTCAAATTAGTCTTCCCACAACCGGGCGCTGAGCCTGAGTTGTTCCACACCCTCCGCTTCGATCATTATTTCCTCCAGCCTATGGACGGACCGCAACGCGAAGAAAATACCGCGCTTGTTCGGAATTATTGTCTACAGAATCCGCAATGGAAAATAAGTTTGCAAACACATAAGATACTCGGGATACCATAGGAGACTTTTAATGACAATTTTTAAAGAGATGACTTTTGAAGCTGCCCACCTTCTTCCGTATGTTCCGGAAGGACACATGTGCCGCCGTTTGCACGGTCACTCATACGTGATTCAAATCTACGTCTCCGGAAACATCGATCCAAAAGTAGGATGGGTTATGGATTTTGGAGAGCTGAAAGAAGTCGCTAAACCCGTTATCGATCAACTCGACCATCACTATCTCAATGAAATCCCGGGTCTTGAAAATCCTACAAGTGAGGTTCTTGCGCGTTGGCTATGGAAGCGGCTGCGGCCGCTGATCCCCAAGCTCAGTAAACTTGTCGTGAAAGAAACCCCGAGCTCGGGGTGCATTTACCAAGGGGAGGATGACTGAGAATCAGTTATCAGAATTCAGTCGAATGAATCTCTGAAATGAACACCGCCATTTTTCTTCCCACGAATTTCGTATCCGAACAACTGCGTTTCTTACTAACGCGATCGCGCTTTTAATTTCCGGTAGCACCGGATCAGGCTGTTCGTTGAGCTGTCATGCTTGAGTTGTGGCTCGGCATCGCTTTCGAGTTCAGGCACGATGCGGCCTGCAAGTACTTTTCCCAATTCAACTCCCCATTGGTCAAACGAATCGATCTGCCAGATCACGCCTTGCGTAAATACGATCTGCTCGTAGAGTGCAATGAGTTTTCCGAGTGAAGCCGGAGTCAGGTCCTCAAGGAGAATTGTGCTCGAGGGGCGATTCCCCTCGAATGTCCGATGGGGCACCAGCCACGGGGGGACACCCTCGGCCTGGACTTCCTGCGCCGTTTTGCCGAAAGCGAGTGCTTCCGACTGCGCAAAAACGTTCGCCATGAGTAAATCGTGATGGCGTCCAAGTTCATTAAGGGGATGAACAGATGCGATGAAGTCGCAAGGGATCAGTTTAGTTCCCTGATGAATCAGCTGGTAGAAAGAATGTTGCCCGTTGGTTCCCGGTTCCCCCCAATAGACCGGTCCTGTTTGATATGTCGCCTCGGCGCCGTCGAGCGTCACGTGCTTGCCGTTACTTTCCATCGTCAGCTGCTGAAGATATGCAGGAAAACGTTTCAGGTATTGTTCGTACGGCAGGACTGCAATTGATTGTGCATCAAAGAAGTTGTTATACCAAAGGCCTAAGAGCCCCATGATCACCGGCAGATTTTGTTCGAAAGGAGCCGTGCGGAAATGCTGATCCATCTCGTGAAATCCGTCAAGCATTGCGCGGAAATTTTCGGGTCCGATAGCGATCATTGTCGAGAGGCCGATCGCCGAATCCATCGAGTAGCGCCCCCCGACCCAATCCCAGAACTCAAACATGTTTGCGGTGTCGATGCCGAACTTCGAGACTTCACCGGCGTTGGTCGAAACAGCAACGAAGTGCCTCGCAACCGCGGCAGGATATTTCAAAGTCTTGAGTGCCCAGTCGCGGGCTGTGTGGGCATTGGTCATCGTCTCCAGGGTTGTAAAAGTCTTTGATGAGATGATGAATAATGTCTCCTCGGCTTCGAGATCTCTAACGGCTTCGGCAAAGTCGGTGCCGTCGATGTTGGAGACGAAGCGAAACGTGAGGTCGCGCTTGCTGTAATACCGTAATGCTTCATACGCCATCACCGGTCCAAGGTCCGACCCGCCGATGCCGATATTAACGACGTTGCGAATTATTTTGCCGGTATAACCTTTCCATCCTCCGTTCCGGACCCGTTCGGAGAAATCCGCCATTTTGTGGAGGACGGTATGAACACGGGGAACGACGTTTTCGCCCTCGACAACGATTGATTCTCCTTCCGGTGCGCGAAGAGCCACGTGCAGGACGGCACGGTTCTCCGTAACGTTTATCTTATCTCCACGGAACATTGCATCGATGCGGTCCCGTAAGCCCGATTCTTTTGCTAATTGGAATAGCAGTGCGAGCGTTTCATCGGTGATGCGATGCTTTGAATAATCGAGATAGATGCCAAGAGCCGCGACAGTCATCCGTTCTCCACGTTTGGGGTCGTCTGCAAAAAGTTTGCGCAAGTGCAACCCCTCGATCTTTTCGTAATGGGTCTTGAGGGCTCCCCATGCAGGCCGCCTTGTAAGTTGTAAAACGGGCGATGTCATGTTTATCCTTTCATGTTTTTTGGGAAATTGAAACATCGACGAGTGAATAAATGTACGATGTTCATTTTTACCTCATGCCGATACACAATGCTATAATATAAAGATTTTCGATCTGGTAAAACATTGACTCAACTGGATAGTAGTGGTATACTTTCAAAGTAAATGTCATTCCGGCGAAAGCCGGAATCCATTTAGGTAGGCCTGGATGTCCCCCTTAGGGGGACATGACAATTCCTTTTCTATCTTGAATACTCAAAGTAGCCCACTGCCAACTGGATAGCTCCATTCGAATATTGAAAGCGATATATTTTTTTGATGCATTCTGCGCCTTGGCGGCCGGCTAAGCCATCCCCTTGGGATTTGCGCGAGACAAACTTTCCCGGTTTTTCGGAAGCTTCTATTCATAATGAATATCAGAGGATTAGTTTGTACTTTACCATCAAGATAATTCATGTGAATGTCCTTATCTCAATATGAAGCGCCATCTTATAATCGTCCTCATCCTCTCGGCTTTCTCATCATCTCTTGCACAAGAGACAAACCGTGCGACGATCATGGTGCATTTCATGCCCTGGTTCCAAACAAAAGCTCTCCATGGATATTGGGGATGGCATTGGACGATGAATCATTACAACCCGGACAGCATTAATCAAAGCGGAGAAAGGGAAATTGCATCGCATTACTACCCATTGACCGGTCCGTATGATTCTGAAGACAAAAACATTCTGGAATACCAATCACTTCTTATGAAAATTGCCGGCATCGACGGTGTGCTCGTTGATTGGTATGGAATGGATAACTATTTCGATTATGGGGTCCTCAACGAAAGTACGCAGGCTCTTTTTACGGCGCTTCAACAGGCTCATTTGTTGTTTGGAATCGTGTACGAAGATCAGTCGGTGGAACACATCGTCGCAGGCGGATACGTGAGTTCGTCAAACGCGATCGATTATGCAAAAAGTGTTATGGACTATGCACAGAATAATTGGTACGGCCAGGCCAACTATTTGAGGCTAAATAATCATCCGGTTCTTCTCACATTCGGTCCCCAATATTTTGTGAACAGCTCGGACTGGGATTCCCTCTTTTCAGTTTTGCGCACATCCCCATTGTTTTTCACGCTCGATAATCGTTTAACGCCTGTCGCATCGGGCGCGTTTCCATGGCCGCCGATGTGGAAATCGAATTCGTCTGGTATTCTGACGCAGGACTTGCTGAACAGTTACCTCGACCAGTTTTACACCCAGGCTGTTTCATGGCCGTACCTTGTCACGAGCGCCTTCCCCGGTTTCTACGATATCTACAAAGAGGCGGGAGTCGGTCCGAGTTATGGATATCTCGACAGGGGCAACGGGTTTACGTTCAGTTCTACGATTCAACAAGCGATAGCACATCATCCGCAGGTTATACAAATAGCTACGTGGAATGATTATGGTGAGGGGACAATTATTGAACCGACAGAGGAATTCGGTTATCAGTATCTCGAAATTGTTCAAGCGCTGCGCGATTCATTGGATGCAACATTTCAATTTCAGAAAGAAGACTTGCAATTGCCGCTGCGTATCTACAATGCACGGCTCCTGTTCTCTGGTAATGACGGAGTAAATTCCGCACTGGACAGGGTCTTCAATCTTATCATCGTGTCTCAACGCGCCTCGGCCACTCAACTTCTGGACAGCATATCATCTGCGACTGGAACAGTGGTGGAGAAGGAGGGGGTCCCTGGTACGTTTGCGCTTCTTCAGAATTATCCAAATCCATTCAATCCAAGCACGATCATTAGGTACCAATTGCAGCAGGAAGAAAATGTCTCGCTTAAAATCTTCAATACCCTTGGCCAGCCTGTTGCAACTCTTGTCGAGGGAAAAAAGAAGGCAGGTGCATATCAAGTGGAATGGAGTCCGCGATTGGCGAGCGGTCTATATTATTACCGGCTTCAAGCCGGAAGATTCGTGCAGACGAAGAAGCTAATCTTGCTGAAGTAATTTTGCGCTTTTTTCCCGCAACACAGCTGTCATCACTGCATCGGACTCCCATCGAGAAGATGGGAGCCTGATGGAAGACCGCATCTCTGCATTTCAACGACGGCGCATGCCGCCTCCCCAACCACCGCGGAATCCATAGCCGCCAAAGTACGCCCGCGGTGCATAATATGGCCGGTAGAAATTGTATCCGAAATAAAACGACGGATAATACCAGTACGGATCGTAGCCATAATCCCAATAATAAGGGGAATAATAATAATATCTATCTCCATTGGAAATCTCGGCATCGCTCATCGGCTCATTTGATTTGATCATTGCATTAATCACCTTGTCGCTCACCCCCGCACTTTTCAAGTCTAGAACGTCTTGCGTCCTTAAATCGAACCAAGAGTGAGATGAAGCCAGCATAGTGATAATGAGGCTATCGCTGACTCCGGCTTTTGTCAGGGAGATCACATCCTGTTTCTTCATCATTGCGAGTGTGTCTGATGCCTGGTGCCTTCTGTGGTACTGTGCGTAGCGTTGTGAAGTACATCCTGCAACGGTTAAAAATATCGCGAGGATAACGGCGGGTATCGCTATTCGTTTCATATTTCCTTCGCTCCTTTTGCGCCAAATTTTTGTATCATACTATATTTTGGACACCTTTCTCACTAATTGGATTAACACAAAGAAGAGGATAGGTCGAAGATTGCTTGACTTTAGCTTGAAAGAAAGGTAAAATTTATAACGATTGTCCACAGTAACGAATAAACTCGAGCGCCCGGAATATACCCAAATCCTATTTTCATAACCGAGGTTTTTGTTGTAGGCAAAAACACTCACTGAAATTGCCAAATTCGCATTCTACCTATTACATCTGAAGGGTCCTACCATGAGAGTGAATAAGTGTAGGTGGTTGTGCTTTTGTGCATTTGCGCTATTGCTCATCCAAGCTGGGTATGGGCAAATCACGATTCAAAAAAGCGATGTTCAGAAAATTTTCTCACCTGGAGCAGCTGTGAAACTGTACTCGGATACGACCAGCTCCCTCAACGTGGGCGTGACAGGAGGGCCGAATGTGTATGATTTTTCTTCTCTGAAATTTCCTGATTCAGTGACGTACACTGTTTATTCTTCTTCGCAGATTCCTCAGCTTGCCTCACGCTTCAGTTCGTCAAGCTTGGTATGGGGCGCGTCGGTTCAAAGTATTTCCAACAGTCCGGTAACGTATTTCACAGATACGAGCTTTGCCCAAGTGGCGATGGCGACAGTATTTCCGGATTCTCAAGAGTATCGATATGACATACCGAACGAAGTGCTTTTGGTATTTCCTGCAACCTACAACAGTCAATGGAGCACAACCGGCGGAGGCATGGGAGTAGATACGACGTACATCGCCAATGTTAAGACACGCGTCACCACGGGATGGAACAGTGCATCGAACTATAGCGTTGACGGGTACGGAACGTTGATTGTCAAAGGAAAATCATACCAGTGCCTGAGAAGAAAGGAAGTTGAGGTCGAAGGATATACGTACAAAGGGTTTAACTTCTTTACAAGCTCGGGCATTATATTTCTTGTCAGCAGCACCAAAGATCAGAATGATACCGGTTTGGTAAAGGTGACGGGAATTAACATCTTCAGCTTCGGATCGCCCGCGACTCCGGTTCTCGATGCAAAGACAATTCCCACGACACTGTCGTTATCGCAAAATTACCCCAACCCGTTTAATCCATCGACAAATATTGAATTTTCAATCCCGAAAAGAGAGCACGTTGTGTTGGGAATTTATGACCTTCTTGGCCGTGTCGTTGAAACACTTGTCGATGGCGTTGTGGCTGAGGGGACGCACAGTGTTGAATGGAAACCATCCGGCGATGAGAGCGGCGTTTATTTCTACCGGTTGCAAGCAGACGGGACAACAGTCGTCAAGAAACTTTTGTATCTCAAATAACAGCGTTTGAATGAATTTTTTTCGAGAACTGCCATGAATAAATTCCTTCTCCTTTTTTTCAGCATCGTCTCTGTCTCTTTTTCACAATCGTTATTTCCGGTAAGCGACGACAACGGCGAAGCGAGAAATCGAGCATACCATGTGCTCCATTACAAGATCGAAGTATCGTTCGATGAATCAAAAAAAATGGTCTTCGGCAAAGTCACGACAACGCTTGTCCCGTTTACGGCCGAGTTCACCTCGCTTGATTTCGATGCCGAGAATATGAATTTCAAGAACGTGTCGCTCGGGCAGACGGCGCTTCCGTTCGATTCATTGGCGAAGACAATCCGTATTCATCTCGACAAAACGTATTCGTTCCGCGATACGTTGACGGTCTCGATCGAATATTCCTGCATTCCTCAAAAAGGACTGTATTTCATTCAGCCCGATTCGGCCTATCCCGATAAGCCGTGGCAGATCTGGTCCCAGGGTGAGGACATGGACAATCATTTCTGGTTTCCGTGCTGGGACTTTCCGAATGACAAGGCGACGTCTGAAGTGATCGGAACGGTACGAAGCAATTATACATTTCTCTCGAACGGAAAACTCTTGAACATGAAAGAGGATAAAAAGGCAGGGACAAAAACATTCCACTGGAAAGAAGAAAAACCGATTGCATCGTACCTCATTATGATGGCAGCAGGAGACTATGCCATCCTCAACGATCGCGCCGACGGAATTCCCGTGCAATATTACGTCTATAAAAACCAGGTGGACGACGCTAGAATATGCCTGTCGCACACGCCAAAGATGATAGAGTTCTTTGATGAAAAGATCGGCTACAAGTTCGCATGGGAAAAGTATGCGCAGGTGACCGTGGCGGATTTTATCTACGGCGGAATGGAGAATGCATCTGCGACTACGATGATGGACAGGATTCTCGTCTTCAACGCCCGTTCGCGGGTTGACCAGTCTGCTGTCAGTCTTATTGCGCACGAATTGGCGCATCAATGGTGGGGAGACGTTGTCACGTGCAAAGATTGGCGTCATATCTGGCTGAACGAAAGCTTTGCAAGTTATTTCGACCCCCTCTATATAGAGCACGCATTCGGAGAGGACGAGTTTATTAATGATATGTACGGCGAGCAGCAGGCGGGAATTCAGTCGGATATGGTCCGCGGGAGAAAACCGATCGTCAGCGTCGGTTCGTATGTGACGAATGTTTATCCCCGTGGCGCGTCAGTGTTGCACATGCTCCGCTTTCTCCTCGGCGACGATCTATTCTGGCGCGCGATGCATCACTATATCGTAAAAAATCAATTCACTTCGGTTGAAACGAATGACTTGAAGAACGCCATTGAAGAAGCCACCGGGCAAAATCTTTACTGGTTCTTCGATCAATGGGTGTACAAGGCCGGCCATCCGAAATTTGATGTTTCGTATTCATACAGCGACTCCCTCAAATCGCTGTTGCTTACGGTCAAACAAACTCAAACCATCGACAGCTTGACTGGAGTTTTTCGAACGCCCGTTGATGTCGAAATTGTCACCGGAGCTGAAAGCTCGGTTCATCGCATTAATATTATGAACAAAGAGTCGACCTTTACGATTGCATCGGCAGAAATTCCCAAACTTGTATTGTTTGATAAGAACGATTGGCTCTTGAAAGAAGTGAATTATCCCGGCCGTTCAAACGAAGAGTGGAGATATCAGGCACAGTTTGGAAGCGACGTTGCGGCGCGGAGAAGCGCCGTGGAGCATCTCGCAAAGAGCGATACGGCGGGGGAGTGTATTCCTCTTTTGGCTACGATTTCGACAAACGATGCCTTCTGGGGAGTACGGCGAGCGGCGGTTGAGGGATTGGGGGTAATACGAAAAGTAACGGATGAAAAGACGGATGCATTGATCTCAGCCCTCTCGGATAAAAAATCGTCGGTGCGCGCTTCGGCGGCGGCACAGTTGGGCAACATCAGAACGCAAAAAGTTTCCGAGGCCCTTCACAAAGCTCTGAGCGATTCCAGCTATTCCGTTGAAGCAAATTCGGTCACCGCTCTTTCAAAAGTTGATTCGATAATTGCGTTAGCTATCGTCAAATCACGCTTAGACGTCTGGTCATACGGCAATCAAGTCGGAAATGCTGCCTTGAATGCTTTGGCAAAACTTGATTCAGCTCAAGGGATAGACGTGGCGATGCAAAAAGTGAAATACGGCGCAAATGCCGAGGGACGGGGCGCCGCGATGGGCGTACTGGAAAAATACGGCAGACATCGGGACGATGTGGCGGCCATCTTCACATCCCTGCTCGACGATAAATCGATGCGAATAAAGTTTGGGGCGGCAAATTTTCTTGGGGAAGTTGGGAATGAATCGCAGCTTCCAGGCCTTGAGAATCTCGCAAAGAAGAAAGATGATCCTGCGAGTGGCGCGGCTGAGCAGGCAATCAAAAAAATCAAAGAGAGAAGCACAAAATAATATGTTGTCATTGGAAGAGCTATTACTCTCTGCAAGCAGAAAGTCGATCCGAGCAAATATCTTTTTTGCCCTGTCGATGCAGTGTACTATGACCACCAATTCAGCTCCTAGATGATCAACTTCGCTCTGTGGTAATCATACATGCTGCATGAGGAGCTACATCGAACATGTGAAGGCGACCACGATCACAAACCAAAGGGAGTGCTTAAGGTTTGATCATCAAGGGGGAACGTAAAGTTCGTAGCCTCGCGTAGATGAGTTTATAGCCGTTATCAGATCTACTTGTATAACACCGATTTTTTTATAAAAAAATCACTTGACATTAGGAACTCTTTTCTTTAACATCGAAGCGGTTCGATATTATAGCTAAGATTATATGAGGAAATAGACGAATTTAACGTTTTTTACCACTTTTTAATGTGAGCGCTCTACTAGTATGAGACGTAGGCCGACAATCCGCGACGTAGCCAAAAAAGCGGGACTATCTCTTTCGACAGTTTCTCTGGTCTTGAATAAGAAAGGATATGTTAGCGAGCCCACAAAGGAAAAAGTCCTCAGCATTATTAAAGAATTAGATTACCATCCCCAGCCAAGCGCCCGCGGGCTCGCATCCAAATTAAGCGGAAATATTGGTTTCATTCTCACCGACGAACACTTCTCTCAGTCAGAACCCTTCTATACCAGAATATTTCTCGGAAGCGAACTCGAAGCCCGGAAACATAACTACTACATCTTGTTAGCGACCGTGGGAAAAAACATCAAACAAACGGATGGATTACCCCGCTTTTTGTTCGATAATAATGTTGACGGAGTTATTATCGCGGGGAAAATCGGAATTTCGTGGATTGATTATATCGCCAAGAAGAACATTCCTTTGGTATTGATAGATTTCGTCGCGCCGCGCATCTCGAGTATTACTATAGACAATAAAACCGGCGCGGAACTTGTCATGCAACATTTTTTAGAAGGCGGACATAAGAAGATCGGATTCATTGGAGGAGACATCAAACATCCCAGCGTTCAAGAACGCTATCTGAAATACAGAAGCATGCTTGTTAACGCCGGAATTCCCCCAAACGAACGGTGGGAAAATGTTGATCAGGCAAACACGACGATGGCAGACGGGTATGAAGCGGCAAAAAAAATTTTTTCCCATAACGAAAACAAGCCGACCGCTCTCTTTGCTGCAAATGATGCGATGGGGATCGGTTGCATGCGATATCTAACCGAAAAAGGGTTGAAAGTCCCAAACGATGTGGCCATTGTAGGGTTTGACAATATCGAAGCGGGACTTCATGTCGACCCCCCTCTGACCACCGTTAATGTGCACCGCGAAGAAATGGGAAGCCTTGCGGTGCGGAGAATGGTCGAGATCATAAAAGATAAATCCGCGATCGTAACAAAAACAGTGACACCCGTTGAACTTGTTCTTCGTGAATCGTGCGGCATCAAGCCGGACTAATATATTTTCGAACCTCTTCCATCATGAGGGTCGCGTACCTCATACGGCCCCGTATTCATTTTAATTTTATTGTTGTCATAATTCATTCTGTTAGTTACTTATTTAATAAACAAGGAGGTATATATGAATCTGCGAAAGACAATCTTTTTGGTGTTCGCAGCGGCACTGCTGTTCGGTATGCAAGCGGCAGCGCAGTCTTCACTTGACATGTACACGATCGGCGGTTTCGAGGGGACGCTTCCATCATTTTGGAATGTTGGGAATCAACCGACAAACGCAACATTGACGTGGGCGACAGACCAATCGCGCTCACTCGGTCACTCGCTGAAGATCACAAAAACAG
>JBAUMC010000104.1:0-13547 GCA_049578505.1 Bacteroidota bacterium
GCCTGCATGAACAAGAGCAAATAGTCGTGCCCGCCCGCCTTTGAATCCGTTCCTGACATATTGAAGCCGCCGAAAGGATGAACACCGACAAGGGCGCCGGTAATTTTTCTGTTCGCGTAAAAATTGCCGACATGGAAGTCATTCTTCGCCTTCTCGATCTTTTTCCGGTTCTTCGTCCACACGCCGCCAGTGAGACCAAATTCCGTATTGTTTGCAATAGCGATAGCTTCATCAAAATCTTTCGCTTTGATGACCGCAAGCACCGGCCCAAAAATTTCCTCCTGGGAAATCGTAGCATCAGGGTCAACATCGGCAATAATTGTCGGTTGAACAAAATAGCCAACGCCTTCCGCCTTCCCGCCTCCAGCCACAAGTCTCCCCCCCTCGCGCAATCCTTTTGCAACATATTCCAAAATTTTCTCTTGCGCTCCCCTGTTAATGACCGGACCCATGGAGTTTGTCTGTTTATCCCCGGGACCAATTGTAAGTTTCTCCGCTTTCTCCTTCAGGAGATCGACGAACTTATCATAGACTTTCTCGACAACGATAACGCGCGAAGCGGCAGAACATTTTTGACCTTGAAATCCGAAGGCGGAAACGACGGTCGCGTGAGCAGCTGCATTCAGGTCTGTCGAGTCATCGACAACGATAGAGTCTTTTCCTCCCATTTCTGCGACGACGCGTTTCAACCATTTTTGCCCCGGCTGAACTTTCGCAGCCAGCTCGTTAATATGTATCCCGACCTCTTTCGACCCGGTGAAGGAAACAAAGCGTGTTTTGGGGTGAGCGACCAGCGTATCCCCGACAGTCCCGCCCGAACCGGTAACAAAATTTATGACGCCATCGGGCAGACCGACTTCACGCATCAAAGAAAAAAATCTCCAGGCGGTGAGGGGCGAATCGCTTGACGGCTTCAGCACCACGGTATTGCCGGTAACGACTGCGGCCGAAGTCATCCCGGTAAGAATTGCGAGAGCGAAGTTCCACGGCGGAACGACAACTCCGACACCGAGGGGAATATATCGCAGTTCACTTTTTTCTGTCGCGATCCTCGTGACGGGCTGCGGACCTGCAAGGCGCAGCATTTCCCGCGCATAGAATTCAAGAAAATCGATCGCTTCAGCCGTGTCGGCATCAGCTTCCGGCCACGTTTTCCCTACTTCGTACACCATGGTCGCGCTGAACTCGTGCTTCCTTTTGCGCATAAGTCCGGCAGCTTTAAAAAGATAATCTGCACGTTTCCTGGCGTCGACCAATTTCCACTTTTCGAATTTTGCCGCCGCAGTTTCCACCGCTTTGTTCGCTACATTGGCATTCGCCTTTTGAAAAACACCGACGATTTCATTCGGTGCAGATGGGTTATAGGAGTTGAGCTTTTCCTCGGTCCGGATTTCCTCTCCTCCGATGACAATCGGGTATTCGCGCAAGAACGCCGAACGGACACTCGCTAACGCCTTTTCCATCGCTTTCCGATGTGCAGGATTCGAAAAATCCGTTAAAGGTTCATTCTTAAATGTTTTTACTAGCATGGTATATCCTCGTTTTCATTTTGATGGCAAACAAAATTGATTTTCATACAGAATAATTATGCAAGAGCCATCAACACGGCTCCGTACGCGGGCGGACTCTTCGGTTCCACAACTTTAATATTGGGAAATAATTCTGAAATTTGCCGGCGAAGCGCATGTGATAATGGCGTTTCATTGGCGATCAACCCGCCGATAAACGAAAGAGGAATTCTTCGTCCCGAGATCCTTTCTCCACCATCATAAAGCTTCATCGTTAATGCACGAACATGGCCTGTCAACTCACTGGCGGCTCGCTGAACTATTTCGGAGGCTGCAGCATCGCCTTTTTCCATTGCTTCAAAAACAAGCGGTGCTATCGCGGCAATATTAAAACCCTTGTGATAGACAGCAGTGATAATATCGGCGGCAGTTCTTAGCTTGAAGTTCTTCGCAATCATCGGTGTGAGGATCGTCGGGAGAGACCGGCCGTCAAGATGATGGCACACAACCGTCAAGGCCTGTTTCCCGATGAAAAAACCGCTTCCCTCATCACCCAATACACTTCCCCATCCTCCCACGCGATGAATGTTTCCCATTCCGTCTTTACCAAAAGCAACCGATCCGGTTCCTGCAATTAAGACAATTCCTTCGCCTCCGTCAAATGCTCCTTCAAGCGCGATGCGCGCATCGCTTTCAATTCGGACCTTGCGCAGCGCAACCTTCTTTGCAGATGCGAGCTTTCGGAATCCTTCTGAAAATCTTTTCTGGTCGTCAGGCCTTCCGGCACCAGCCAGGCCGATCGTTATTGCGTCAATGTTTTTGGGGAGGCCGCCGACCGAATCGCAGCATGTTTGAACTAGGGAGAGGACCACTGCAGCCGCTTTCTCAATCCCAATCATATGAAAATTGGACGGACCGGCGACATGCTCTGCCTGAACTGTTCCCTTACTGTCGGCAATTATAGCTGCCGTTTTCGTACCCCCGCCGTCGATGCCGACTACGAACTGTGATAATTTCATAATAAAAAAAATGCAGAAAAACGCTATACCGAAATAAATTACGAAGATACGGGTAGAGAATCAACCTCCTGAAGGCTTGCAGAATGCAGATCAGTACTGAGGCTCATTGTCAAGCTCAGAAACCTCGACAATGCAATCCCTATACTTTGTCTCCCAACGGCAAAAAATATATTGTCGCCAACCCTGGAAGCGCGACTAAGAAGCTCATTAAGAAATAATTCTCATAACCCATCCACACCTCCAAATATCCGCTCACAATTCCCGGCAACAATATTCCGGCCGCCATAAATGCCGTCGTTATTGCATAATGGGATGCTTTGAACTCCGGATGCACGGTCCGCATCAGAAAGACAGTGTAAGCGGAAACTCCAAGTCCGTACGAAAATTGTTCGAATGAGTTGACGACATAGACCCACTCAACGCCCGGCCTGTATTTTGCAAGGAGCCAGTACAACACAATGGCGGAATTTTGGAGAATCGCCGTCGGCCACATCCATTTCTTCAATCCCTGCTTCGCAATAATAAATCCGCCGAGAATGCCGCCAACGAGGAGGAAAATTACGCCAACTGTACCGTACAAAATTCCCATCTCGGCCGTCGAAAGTGTCAGTCCTCCTTTACCTCCGCTGTCCATTAGAAATGGCGGCGCCATCTTCAACATCAACGCATCGCCAAGCCGGAAAATAAGCACGTACGTTACAATCCAACCAATCTTGTATTGAGTAAAATATGCCTTGAACGAATCGAAAAAATTTCTGGGTGAGTCACCCCTTTTTTGCTCTCCCATAAATGGTCTGGGATACGGCAGATACCAGAGTTGAAATAGATAGATGACAAGAAAAATAACGGCGGCAACGGTAAACGCGATCGCCCAGCCAAATTCCAATGGATGAATTGCAAATGCGTTACCGAATGCCGTGAAATGAATATCCCGGAAAGACCTTGTTCCATCAGGATTTGTGCCGATGAGATGTTCATTGGCCAGATATCCGGCAAGAAATACCAATCCGCCGTTTCCAGCAAGCCAGGCAAGTTTGTACGTCGTCGACCTGAAGCCGACGAAGAATGCTTGCTGATCTCTATCCAAGGCGTCGAGATAAAAACCGTCGATGGCGATGTCGTGAGTCGCCGAGATAAATGCGATAAAAGCGAAGATAACAATCGATACGGCAATGGCTTGAGAGCTTAAGACCCCAACTGCGAGGAGAACAAAAAGCAGAATGCATAAGATCTCGGCGGTCAATATCCATCTTCGTTTCGTCGAGTAGATGTCCACCATCGGCCCCCATAATCCCTTTAAGGTCCAGGGGAGATAGAGAAAACTCGTCAGGCCGATCAACTCGTTGCTGGCACCGAGGTCTTTTAAAAAAATCACAGACATCAAATTGACGACCGTGTACGGAAAGCCCTCTGCAAAATAGACCACCGATACCCAAACAGCGGCGCTTCGACTCTTTTCCGGAATAGCAGGTTGTGTTCGAATTTCAGACATTGAATTGATCAGTATAATTTTTTGAGCTCGGCGTTCGTAAAATAATGCCTGAGAATTTCTTCAGCATTGAATTGCTTTGTTGCCATCATCGCAGCTCCTATCTGACATAAGCCGACCCCGTGACCCCATCCTGCCCCGTAAAAAAGAAAATGGTTCGGCGTTCCGTCGCCCTCCCGTTCAGTCATCACGACGAAGGCTGAACTATAAAGGTGAGTTTTGGACAGCCAGCGACGGATTTCGAGCTCTTTACCGACGACCATTGATTTCTTCGACCCCTCAATCCTCAGTCTGACGATCCGCCCAGACGGCCCACGCTGAAGCGGTTCAAGATTAAGCAGCGTACCGAAGTCAATTCCGGATTTCGAGCGAATAATTTCTTCAAGCTCTTCTCGTTGATAGTCGACGGCCCAGCGGAAGAAGTTAGTCGTCTCCTGATCGAAGGGGGGAAGGATTTGACGCAAGACCGCTGCGTCGGACGTGTTACAGTACGCGTCAGGATTTGAAAGAATCCAATCTTCTGCCGCCGGCTCACTCAGAATCTTGGGATGTTGCATCGACGAATCGGAGATACTCTCGAGATACGGCATGTGCCTATCCTCCCAAGTATTTTCAAACTCCTCTGTGAGCCCACCGCAAGCTTTGGAAAATCGGGCATCGCAAATTTCTTCCCCGCTGACAAGAAATATACCCCGCGTCGCTTCAACTGCCTTCTGCGCCCCCTCGGAAACCAATCTTGTAATTCCCTGGTATCTCTGGCAATGGTCATCGGCACAGACGTCAAAGATGTCATGGTCTTCCCGGTCGTACCATCGAATCAGTTCTCCTTCACTCTGCATAGCCCTTGATGCAAGATCGACTCGATTCCTTTTTTTTCGCTCCAGCATCGCAACCAGCCAGCTTCGGGAAGTAATTGCATGAGCTCTCAGGAGTTCAACCGGCGCTTCCCCGCTCATTTCCGATGAAATCACACTTGCAAGATAATGTTCGACAGAAATTTCGTTTACGACAGCGAAGGTTCCGTCGTCACGTGCGATCAGCCTCAAATTTCCCTGAAAAATCTGCTCCTCTTTTCTTTCCCAATGGAATTCCTTTCCGACCGCTACGCTGGGGAGTCCAAACGTGCCGCCGGCAGCAGAACAGCACTCAATCTCCTTTGCTTTGATAACGTCACTTCCTCTACTATCGGTCAGCACAATCTGTCCATGTTCCATCCTCGCACTGAATTTACCCTGTAATTGACGTGCCCCATCCACTTCAAATAAAAGATTAAAAATCCCGTAGACTTCGCGACAGCGGTCGATAATTCCAACTTTAATAGATAGTTCTTCTGAGATCATATTTTGCTCTCGTACAAAGCTGCGTCGTCAGCTTAATGCCAACCTTCGCTAATAATTCTCTCAAGCGTATCTTCGTTGACGCATACTTCTTCAAATATTTTTTCGATTAATTTTGCATCAACACTGTGAAAGTCTTTTTCAATCGGGGTGATGATCAACCCGCCAAGGTCTACTGCAGCAGGGCTAATCATTACCCGAGACTCTCCCTTCTGAAAATACTCGGCCGGGCGGTGCTTGCGCCGGGGATAGATAATTACACGCCATGATTTGTTTTGGAATGAACAGAGAATATTGACCATTGGCTCTTCTGTTGCAGAGGCAACATTCTTCATCGCGACAAGGAGAGTCACGATGCAAGATTCAAGCTCATTTTCATCTTCGGACTCAAGAAGAAGCACTCGTCTTCCATACGCTCGAAGCGTGAGAAACGAAACCGATCCCACCTTTTTTTTGAGCAGCCTTCTTTGAGCATCTTCCGCATCTCGTTCAACCGGAATCGATCCGCTTGGACTTGCCTGAAAATGCATGTGGTCGGGCACAGAGGCCCCGCATTGCGGGCCGTTGTAGAAGACGGTTAACTGTGGGCTTAAATCCTTTGCCAACGTAAAGAGCGTTCCGATGAATTCTTTAATCTTTTGCGGGATGTGCTGTAGATGCGCGATAGTATAATGCCGCAGAAAAATAGGTGCGGGATTACACAAGATGACAAAATCGTGCCGATAGAGGACCCCTTTTTGCTCGCGGGGGAGATTTTCAAAGCAAAGAAAACATTTGCGCTCGCGCACTGATGTTTCGTCGACCTTCGCGCTTGCACTGACAATTCTCTTCGGATTCCATTGAAGTTGGACCAAAAAATCTTTGCAGTCAACAGCACGAACTTTTACGGATTTGAACAATGCGTAGGCATCGGCAAGTTGAGGCCACTCTTTTTTCTGCTGCTCAAGAAGAGAAATCGATAAATCTGGAAGAGAACCGCCTAGCGAGGGGGGATTGAACGACGCAAATATCTTTTGTGAGAGCAATGAAATTCTTACGAATGATTTAGTGGAATGCCTTGAATCCGCATCGATGTTCTTTCATTGTGCGACTGTGGAATGTTCGTTCTCTGCAATGACTCGCGCCGTTTCCAATAAATAATTTTGTGTCCTTAGGTTCTTTGCGGTGAACTACAAGATTACTATTAAGAAAGAACACTAGCTTCTATGATTGATCTTCTGTCGCGCCAAAATTTCTGTTGTCCTCAGCATATCCTTATAGGCATCGTTACGGTTGGTTTTCTCGATCGAGAGGGCCGCATCGCTGTTTCCTTCCCACCGGCGGCACAAATAGACCGGCTCATAAATCCTTCCGATCTGATATTCGCGCGAAAGCCGAAGTCCTATTCCGTAATCTTCACCGTAACTAACATTAGAAAAAGGAATTTGCCGAAGCAACGAGGTTTGGAATGCACGAGGCGCGCCAAACCCGTTAACGCGGAGCGCATTGTTCCGTCCGTTATTTGCAGTCCACTCCTTGTGGTCGATAATACCGGGGGGGATTTCCTCTAGATTCATATTGACAAGTTTGTATGAGCCGATTACCATTGCAAATTTCCCCTTTCGAAATACATCTACAATTCTCTGGAGTGTTCCATCGGTGCTATAAAGATCGTCAGAATCGAGCTGTACGGCGTACTTTCCGCAACTCTCGGACCGAACAGCCTCATTCCAGCATCCTCCAATACCCAAATCAAGCCGATCCGGAATAATGTGCATGACGCACGAATTTTTTTGAGCCAACGTTCTCACCGTATCTGTCGTCCCATCAGTTGAATGGTTGTCGACAACAATTACGTTAAACGAAAAATCTGCCTTCTGATCAAGTGCACTGTTGACAGCCTCAGAAATCGTCTTGACCCTGTTGCGCACTGGAATAATAACACTTGCCTCGGCGGGAAATATCGTCTCGGCCTTCTGCACAGCTTTGAAATTTGGTTTCATATACGCGCCGATGTTCTTCAAATGCTTCGTTGCTACCGTTTCCATTTCTTTTTGCATCGAACGATAACGCGCATCAACATAATCAAATTGCTCTTCTCCTGCCAAGCTACCATCGGCCTTGGTTTTTGTATAGAGATATTCACGGATGTGGAAAATTCTATGGTCGGCGGAAATTTTCAATCGCAAATCATACAATCCAGTTGTATACCCTTTAGGCATAGAACCATATTTTCGAAGAGCTAAGCGGGCTGCAGAAAGTGAAAAAAGCATCGCCGATCCGAAATCAAAGTTATCGCGAATGCTCCCAATTTGGTAGTCATTCACGGGATGCTCAACACGTTCCCCTTTATGTAGTTCGTAATAATCCGAATACACAATGCCTGCAGTCGTCTCTTCCGCGATGCGGAGGTACCGTTCAATTGCAAAATGTTCAAAATCAATTTGCGCGGGCTCAGTGATCAATAACAGATATTTGTTTTTTACTCTTTTGAAGAGCGAATTCAGCAAACCGGATTTTATTCCTTCGCAGTTGGGCGATAAAGCGATATCGGCGCAGTCGTGAAAGATGTAGATCCTTTCAACGGAAGGGGATTGTATGAATTGCCTGAGCGTAGTTTCAAAATATGGTTGGGTGCTGAACTGGATTGCAACAGCGGTCGAACTCATTCGTGTTCTCTCCGGCGAACAAAATGTGAAGGTCACAATACATCATACAGGAACCTGATCGAGAGAAATTCGCTCCTGCAGCTGAACAAATGTAGAAAGTTTCTGAGGGGAAATCAAATGGAATGTAAGGTATGGGGCAGGAGGTTTTCCTGCCCCACAATTTAAGCAGATTGTTTTAGCTTCCGAAATCCGATAACGCCTTCTCTATCCAGGACGATCTCGACATTATCCCTGTCCGAAAAATCCCCCTCAAGGATCCTCTCGGATAGCACGTTAACGATGTGCTTTTGGATCACCCGTTTAAGGGGACGCGCGCCATAACTCGGGTCGTAACCAAGCTTGGCAAGCCACTCCTTAGCTTCTTCCGAAACGGTAAGCTTCATTTCTTTCTTCGCCAGTAACGAAGCGACGCGATGGAGCTGCAAATCGACGACCTTCTTGATATCGTTCCGAGAAAGAGGTTTGAAAAGAATGATCTCATCCACCCGGTTCAAAAATTCAGGGCGGATCGATTGGCGCAGCATCTCAAACAATTCGGCGCGAAGCTCGCCGTGTATATTCGCCCAATCCTCGTCGCTTTCAGACCCAGAAATTTTTTCCTGAATAAGATGCGATCCGAGGTTCGACGTCATAATCACGATCGTGTTTTTGAAATTCACCGTTCGCCCCTTTGAATCTGTCAATCGTCCATCATCGAGCAATTGCAGCAGCACGTTGAAGACTTCCGGATGGGCCTTCTCAATTTCATCGAGCAATAGGACAGAATAGGGCTTGCGCCGCACCGCTTCTGTAAGTTGCCCTCCTTCCTCGTATCCAACATAGCCCGGCGGAGCCCCGATCAACCGAGACACGGAAAATTTTTCCATGTACTCGCTCATATCGATCCGAACAATTGCGTCCTCGTCGTTAAATAACACCTCCGCCAGCGAGCGGGCAAGCTCGGTTTTGCCAACACCAGTTGTTCCCAAAAAAATGAACGAACCGATCGGCCTTTTTTCATCCTGAAGCCCCGCGCGGCTTCGGCGAATGGCATCGGCCACAGATTTTACTGCTTCTTCCTGGTTTACCATTCGGTCGTGAATCCTGTCCTCGAGATGCAATAATTTCACGCGGTCACTTTCCAACATGCGCATGACGGGAATTCCAGTCCACTTGGAAACAATTTCGGCAATGTCCTCTGCGTCTACTTCCTCTTTCAACATCTTGTGATCTTTTTGCGCTTCCGCAAGTTTTGTAGTTGCAGCTTTTATTTTCTTATCGAGGGTTATCAGCACGCCGTACCGCAGCTCGGCAACTTTTCCCAGATCCCCCTCCCGCTCTTTCTTATCCGCTTCGACCCGGGCACGCTCAATTTCTTCTTTCATTGATCGGATGGATTGAATCAAATCTTTTTCGACCTGCCAATGCGCCTTCAGCTCAATCCGTTTCTGGTTCAGTTCAGCCAAATCATGCTTAATTTGTTGCAGATGGCTCGCAATCGCTGCCTTGTCCGAGTCGTCGGCATATTCGGCAGTGAGTTCACGCTTCACGGCCTCAGTTTCGATCTCAAGCTGCTTCACTTTCCGCTCGACAACGTCAAGTTCTTCCGGCATGGAATCGATTTCAATGCGAAGTTTCGCGGCCGCCTCGTCGATGAGGTCGATCGCCTTGTCGGGCAGAAACCTATCCGAGATGTAGCGATAACTCAATTGCGCAGCCGCGACAATCGCGGCATCAGTGATGCGAACTCCGTGATGAACCTCGTAACGCTCGTTGAGCCCGCGCAGGATTGAAATAGTATCCTCAACATTCGGTTCGTCTATCAAAATTGGCTGGAATCGTCGTTCAAGAGCCGGGTCTTTCTCAATGTACTTCCGGTATTCATCCAGCGTCGTCGCGCCGATTGCGCGCAAGTCACCGCGTGCCAGAGCTGGCTTCAGCATGTTGGAAGCGTCAACGGCACCTTGTGCCGCTCCGGCCCCGACCAGCGTATGAAGCTCATCGATGAATAAAATAATGCTCCCCTGGGAATCTTCGACTTCTTTTAATACAGCCTTCATCCGCTCCTCAAACTGCCCGCGGAAACTCGCTCCTGCAATCATCGCTGCCATGTCGAGTGCCACGATTCGTTTCATCTTGAGATTCTCGGGAACGTCGCCCTGGATAATGCGATGTGCCAGCCCCTCGGCAATGGCCGTCTTTCCCACGCCCGGTTCGCCGATTAGCACGGGGTTATTTTTCGTCCTGCGGGATAATACTTGCAACACCCGCCGAATTTCTTCTTCCCGTCCGATGACGGGGTCGAGTTTTCCTTTTCGCGCAAGTTCGTTTAAATCACGCCCAAATTTTTCAAGGGATTGAAATTTGTCTTCCGGGTTCTGGTCAGTCACGCGCTGTGAACCTCGAACATCCTTCAACGCTTTGAGCACACCCTCTTTTGTAATACCTTGGTCGACGAGCAATAGCGTCGCGCTGTTTTGCTTCTGATCGAGCAGCGCGAGGAGCAAATGTTCTGTGCTGACAAATTCGTCTTTAAGATTTTCCGATTCCTTCTGCGCTTCCTCGAATATTTTTTGCAGCGCTCCGGAAATATGCTGTTGGCTTATCCCTTGAATCTTCGGGAGTTTCTCAACCACTTCATTGACTTTGATTTTGACGTAGTTGACGTTCGCGCCGAGCTTCTGCAATATCGGGATTACAATCCCTTCCGAGTCCTGCACCAGTGCGGCGAGCAGGTGTTCCGGCTCAATCGATTGGTTGCCGTAGCTTGACGCGATTTCTTGAGCGTTCTGAACCGCTTCTTGAGATTTGATTGTAAATTTATTGAAATTCATTGTTCTTAGTTTTTAGGTGTTAGGTCTTAGTTCCAGGTAATCAATCATCCGAATCCTTTTTCCTAAAACAAAAGGCGAGGATCTCCTCGCCTTCCGTTAATCTGCGCAATCTGTTCCAAAGGAATCCCTTTGGCAAAGCCATCCCTTCGGGGCGCGATCATCTGCGCTAAATCTGCGTAATCCGAGGCATCACATTATTTATCATCCACAACTTCGAAGTCGGCGTTCTCCACCTTTTTATCGTCCTTTTTCTCAGATGAAGCTTGCTGACCCGGACCGGGACCCTCTTGCGCTCCCGGCTGCGGTCCGGCTTGCTTGGCCGCCTCATACATCTTGGTAGATGCTTCATTCCAGATGGCGTTCAAAGCTTCCATCTTTGCTTTGATATCTGCTGCGTTGTTTGCTTTGATAGCCTCCTCGAGTGCCGTTGCAGCCGATTCGAGTTTCGATTTTGTTTCGGCATCCATTTTCTCTCCGAGGTCTTTCACCTGCTTCCTGGTGGAGAAAACGAGATTGTCAGCCTGATTCTTCAGTTCAATTTCTTCTTTTCGTTTGGCATCTTCAGCCGAATGCGCTTGCGCATCCTTCTTCATCTTTTCGACCTCTTCTTTACTCAATCCGGAAGATGAAGTGATGCGGATGCTTTGTTCCTTGTTCGTCGCTTTGTCTTTCGCGAGAACATGCAGCATTCCGTTTGCGTCGATATCGAAGGTGACCTCTATTTGAGGTACGCCCCGGGGTGCCGTTGGAATTCCGTCGAGATGGAACCTGCCGAGTGTACGGTTATCGCTCGCTAGAGGTCGCTCGCCTTGGAGGATATGGATTTCAACCGATGTCTGACTATCCGACGCCGTGCTAAAAACTTCACTTTTGCGCGTTGGAATCGTCGTGTTAGCATCGATCAGCTTTGTCATCACACTCCCAAGAGTTTCAATGCCAAGGGAGAGTGGTGTAATGTCGAGCAAGAGAACATCGGTAACGTCTCCAGAAAGTACACCTCCTTGAATTGCTGCACCGACCGCGACAACTTCGTCCGGGTTTACTCCCTTATGCCCCTCTTTCCCAAAAATATCCTTCACGAGCTGTTGAACGCGCGGGACCCGCGTCATGCCCCCGACAAGAATGATTTCATCGACCTGGCTGGGCTGAAGATTTGCATCTTTCAATGCCTTTTCAACCGGAGGAATACATTTCTTGATCAAATCATCGACAAGCTGTTCGAACTTTGCGCGGGTGAGGTTCAAATTCAAATGTTTCGGCCCTTCCGCGGTTGCCGTGACAAACGGCAAATTAATTTCGGTCTGGTTCAATTGTGAAAGTTCCATCTTTGCTTTTTCTGCGGCTTCGCGTAAACGCTGCAACGCCATCGGATCTTTCCGGAGGTCGATGCTGTCTGTCTTCTTAAATTCATCGGCAATATAATCGACTAACCGCTGGTCGAAGTTGTCGCCCCCGAGATGCGTATCCCCGTTCGTCGATTTCACCTCAAACACGCCGTCTCCGAGCTCGAGAACTGAAATATCAAACGTCCCGCCTCCGAGGTCAAACACTGCAACTTTAGAATCCTTGTGTTTCTTGTCCAAACCATACGCCAATGCTGCAGCGGTTGGCTCGTTGATGATACGACGAACATTTAATCCCGCAATCTCACCCGCTTCTTTTGTTGCCTGTCGTTGTGCGTCGTTAAAATACGCGGGAACAGTGATGACTGCCTCAGTCACTTTTTGTCCTAAATAATCTTCCGCCGTTTGCTTCATCTTCTGGAGTATCATCGCAGAAATTTCCGGCGGTGAATATACTCGGTCTCCCACCTGAACGCGTGCAGTGTTGCTTTCTCCCGTCACTACCTTGTAGGGAATAAGCTTCATCTCCTCGGTCACTTCGTTCATGAACCTTCCCATGAATCGCTTAATCGAGAAAACTGTGTTCTGCGAGTTTGTAACAGCTTGACGTTTTGCAGGCTGCCCGACCAATCGCTCTCCATTCTTTGCAAAGGCTACAACCGACGGAGTTGTTCGCATTCCCTCTGAATTTGCGATGACAACAGGGTCGTTACCTTCCATGACTGCGACGACTGAGTTAGTTGTTCCCAGGTCGATTCCGATTATTTTCCCTGCCATAATAAAGTCTCCTTAGCTAAAAAATAAATATTCTTTAAGAAATTTTTCTGTTTCAACTCTTTTTATTAGTAAATATTATCGCAACCATCGTGCCATCTAGAGGGTTGATTTTTGAACTGTTTTCGATGGTTTTTGAATGCGTCAGCTAATTCAAGACGCCATAATGGCAGGGCCATGGCCAATTTTCCTGTCAAAAAAAGAAGAACTTGTCAACTTGGCGGAAAAATTGATATCAAATGATTTCTTGACTTTTCCCTCAAGAATTCGTTACCTTGAGGCAAATTTTTTATGACATTCGTGCCATAATTCGACCATGAAAAAGTATTTTCTGCCGTTTTTTTTTCTTTTTTGCACCCTTGTTTTGGAAAGAAAAGAACTCCATGCTTCCGACCCAAATTCCCTCGGACTAGATGCAATGAACCTGATAACGCCAAACCGTCTTAAAGCGCAATTGACTCTCATCGCATCCGACGAATTTGAAGGGCGCGAAACATCGTTTCGGGGACAGAAATTAGCGGCTCGTTACCTCGCATCGCAGTTCGAACTTATGGGCCTTCAACCCGAGGGAGACAGCGGAACGTACTTTCAACGCTTTCCGGTAATGCATGTTACC
>JBAUMC010000105.1:0-9160 GCA_049578505.1 Bacteroidota bacterium
ATTGAAACGTACTGTCCGCACTGGTAATCGATGCCTGAGTTAAAGCACTCGATGCGCAGACAATAAAACAGGATTTCAAGTCCATCGGATTTTTGTATGTAAATCCATGAACAATTCTTGAGTCGTGAGTGGATGTCGAATCGGGATCTCCGTTTGACACAACGGTAAAGGTCGAAGGCAGTGTTACATCCAAAGCAACCGTTGCGGTCTGATTCGACAATGGATTTGTGGCCGGAGAAAGAACGGGCCACCATAAAACATTGTCATTCGCTGAGAGAAGGATTTCTTTTGGATTAATAAATGAAGCATGTGTTAAAATAGAGTCATAACTCTCTTCGTAAAAGATCTTCAGGAAAAGTGTGTCTCCATGTTTCAGTGTGTCAGAAAGAGGAACCGAAACATCTTTATGGAGCGAATCTGAAGGAGATGATTCCTCAGCAATTTCAATTTTTTTATCATCAATGTCGTGGACATAGATTTCCGACATGGACCGTGCCACGGTAAATCGTACACGTGAAACCGAATCTTTCAAGAGGTGAAGCCGTATTTGAGCCTCCGCCTGAATGTTCTGATGCTCCACGCCAATTTCGACTTTAAGGGTGTATTTATCAATCGACGCGTACGCCCCGGAAGAGTCTTCTTGAGCGAAGATTGTCAACGGCAAGATGCAAGTGAAGAGGAAAAAACAATGGGTGGAAAATATTTTCATGAACTTCAAATGAATGGCCGCGCACACCGGCCGTAGATAGCACTACAACTCAAATGGACGGTCGATGTCCATTTCTAACTTAAGGGCGGTGTTTGCATAAATCGTTTTCCGGCTCCCGGCTGGAATTTGTATTGCCCAGTCTCCTTTTTCATTTCTCACGACGCTGCCGAAAAGCTTGCGCAGGCGGCGCTCTGTAAATTTCTCCCAAAAGATCCAGCCGAAATAGGCCTGAGATTCCTCAATATAAAATGCCGGAATGCGTTCTCCTTGCTCACATCGGATGTCGTCGACGGTAGAGGGCAGATAATTGTTTTTGTTCATTTCATCCACAAACACGTTCGAGACATCCACCCCGCCGAACACAAGTTCGTGTTTCGACCGCTTTACGGACTTCCCGTCAATAATTTCTTTAAATGCGTCGCGCAATCGTTTATCCAATTGACTGCGAACGTTCGCCGTCGTCATTTAACCTCCTCAGCGTATTTGCATTCTTATCTTGTTCGCCGAGAAAATATAACACACCGTAAAGCGAGAAGCAAAATTTCGAAAAAACAATATCGCTTTCTCTCTTGCTGCAAAAAGAGGGGAGCAATTCTCGCTTTGAACCGGAGAGATGGCAGGCTTCCTACAGAATTCGTTGACATTATCTCTCGGGTTGGATATATTACTCGGGATTTGTCGGGCAAGAAATTAAGGATTTAAAGAATTTCCTGGAAGGATGTATGCCAGCGGTAACTCAAGATAGAGAAGCGCAAAAGAAAATCATCAGCGAATACCTAAAAGCCGCGGACCGGTACATTAAATCGTTCGAGTTTCCAAAAGCGTTGGACGAAGTGAAGAAGGCTCTTGGAGTTGAACCGAACAATATGTACGCAATGGCCTATAACGAACGCATCAAAGTGGCGATGGAGGCGGCACGCAAAAAAGAAGAGGAAGAGCATCTCAAAAAACAGACGGAGGAACAAAAGAAGGCTCCGCTGGCGGCGCCGAAACCGGCAGAAACTGCCCCCCGGGCGGCGAACGCGCCTGATGCAAAACCTCAATCCGCTCCGGCCCAACAGTCCCTTCCAACGCCGGCAGTTCAATTGCCTGGTGATGATATGATTGCGAAAATCAAAAAGGAGGCGACGGAGGCAGCAGAGAAAAAAACGGATGCTCGAATCGAATTATTGAAACAGGAATTCACCGCCTCGCAGCAAAAGTTTCAAGAAGATATTGTGCGGTTGACCTCCCAAGCAAAAGAAGCGCTTGCCAAAAAAGAAGAGGCGGAAAAAAAATTCTCTTTACTGCAATCTCAACCCGCTAAAGAAGGCGCGAGTGTCCAGGGCGGTACATTTAGAGACCAGGCAAAATCCCTTCTCGCGAAATTATTCCAGAAAGCATGGGACGACGGCGTTATTTCTCAGGACGAACGAGGGCTTTTGACAATTGTGAAGTATGAGGGGGGATTCTCCGATCAGGAGTTTGCGAACATTGAAAACGAGAGCAGCGGGTCTTCTTACATCGCCCGTCTTCGGGAGGTATGGAAAGACGGGCTCGTGACGCCCGAAGAAGCGGAAGCACTTGAAGCACTCCGAAAGACAATGCACATTTCTGCCGAAGAGCATTTCAGGCTTGAAGCTCAGGTCCGCAAGGAAATGCAGGCAAAAAAATAATCTTCTCGTATTTCACTTTTTTCCTCCTGCTGACGCCGATATTTTTCCTGCAAGAAACAACTTCCGATAAAGAACTGCCGAGAGCCATACACAGTTCAATACAACTATTGAGAGGTAGAGATAAAGGCGAATGTTGCCCACAAGTAAACAAATGGTCAACAGAACGAACTCGGTCCCGAACCCCAGAAATCCGCCGAGCAGCAAACCCGCAGCATCCTGATACCATTCCGCCATCAAAGACTCGTCGATCCCTTTAGCACTCTTCACACACCACGAATCAATGCGATTCATCAGGCGGTCTTGCCAGCCATAGAGAAAATAAAATATTTTTTGAAGGCGAAGCAGCTCCGCGTCTTGAAAATAATCTTCTTCACGCAATTCTTCAGTGATTCGGTTTATTTCGTACGTTCTTTTCCGGTGAAGGTACGACGTTTGATAGAAAACGTGATACGATACGCGAAGGCTGACTCCCAAGAAACCCGCGCAACCGATGAGAAGGGCGTAGTGAACCTGCATGCCGCTTCGTAGAAGAAAAACAACAATTCCGCCGAACAAGAATAAGTCAACAACATAATCGCCGATTGAATCGAGAAATCTTCCGCTCCTGCTGTAGAGTTGTTTCGCGCGTGCAAGCTGGCCGTCGGCGGAATCAAAAATGTCTTTCAAATAACAGCAGAGAGCAGCCGCTTTAAGCTGTGCATCCGGCAAGGCGAGAAAAATTCCCCCGGCCATTCCAAGAAGCACGGCAACAATTGTAAGCTGATTTGGCGTCACAGGGGTACAATATACTACGCGCGTCACGATCCCTGCAATCGGGCGCTGCAAGAATATATTGACGGGTTCGTCGGAAACGTCGGATTTAACGGAATTCTTATAGCTGTAAGGAGGGGGCTGGGGCATGTCAGGAAAAGAGTGTTTCTGCTGCACGTAAATCTTCGACGGTGTCGATTTCCATGGAGCGGTGCGGACCGGCGTCGACCGCATGAATACGTGAGCCTCCGTCAATCATTTCTTGAAAAGAGGCTTCATAAAATTCCTTTACGCGATTCTCTTTTGTAATCCTTTTTTCCAGCGTGGAAAAAAGCCTTATCGTATCGCTGCGGGAAAATTTCTCGATACCGATGGATTCGCCGAACGCCTCTGCGGCAGGAATCTCTTTACCGATGCGGACAATATTTTTCTTTCCGTCAATTTCAACTTTGATCTCTTCTTCGCCGATACTTCCGGTCGTTCTCACGGCCAGGCAGCTCTGATGCGTTGATTTTATCACCAACGGTATAAGTTCGTCGTCGAATACAATGTCGCCGTCCATCAAGAGAAGTTCGTGCCCCTCAATTTCTCCGCGCGCCTGCAAGAGAGAAAATGCGTTGTTTGTCGTCTCATATTGATTGTTGACGACGAAGGTAAAACTAAGCGATGGAAAATTCCGCTTCAGGAAATTCTTGATCATCCAGTCTTGAAACCCTACGACGACTGTAAAGTGGATGATGCCTGCGTGGAACGCTGCCCGGATCGTCCGTTCCAGAATTGAGCTGCTGCCGACGTGAAGCAAACATTTCGGCATCGAGTCAGTAAGCGGTCGAAGCCGGGAGGCCGTGCCCGCAGCAAGGATGACGCAATGCATGAAGGTCAGTGTTGTTCTGGAATGAAAACCCTTTTGTGCGCAAAATATTTTCTCATCTCGCTCAAAAGCTGAGAGTTTTGATCCGGCGTACCAACTGTAATCCGCACGTGACCAAAAAAATCTCTTTCTGAAAAGAATTTGATGAGAATGCCGGCTTCGGCGAGTTGTTTCTTAAGCGTCTCGTAATCTTCGTTCAAAATCTTTACAAGAACAAAATTTGCGTCCGAGCGGTATGCCTTGCACCCGTCTACCGCCCGGAAAAAATCATAGTAGCGTTGACGTTCTTTAGCCGTTGTCGACGCAAGTGATGTATAGTACCTTTTATTGCGAAGTGCTGCAAGCGCAAGCTGTTCCGATAATACATTATAGCCCAAATACCGCGTGCTGTAGGTAATGAGCTTTTGATAATTTCCTCCCACGAAAACATGGCCGATTCGTACTCCTGCCAGCGCGTACAATTTGGAGAACGTTCTCAGCACTGCAAGGTGTGGATATTCAAGCGTAAGCAGCGGCATAACATCCCGCTGCGAATCTCCAAAGCCAAAATATGCTTCATCGATAACAACCATCGTCTTGGTGCATTCGCCGAGAAGGCGCTTCACATCGTCGAGAGAAATGGAATTACCGGTGGGGTTATTGGGAGACGCAAGCAACAAAAGTTTGGGCTTCACGGTTCGAACGAGTGATACGATTTCATCGACATCGTAGAGAAAACTCGACTTGTCTTCATGCATCGGGTACTCAACAATGTTCCCGCCGACTTCTCCTGCAACCGATTTATAGTACCACCACGAGTACCTCGGAACCATCATCGATTCATTGGCGGCAAGGTAACAATGAACGATCTGCTTGAGCATGTCTTCGCTGCCGTAACTGAGAAGAAGGTTGGACTCGGAAAGTTTGTACTCGCCGGCAAGTGTTTCCGAGAGGGTGCTTTTCACCCCGCGCATAAAGTCGCGCGAGTAGTTGCTAAGCTCGTTCTTTGTGGCATCTCGAAGAATGGAATAACATTCCGGCGCCGGGCCGAATTGGTTTTCGTTTCGGTCTAGATAAATCATGGGGCGATTTTTCGAGCTTGTGTGCACGGATCAAATATTCCTACATAAGAAAGTAGCTCTTCGTTCCAAACAATGCAAGAAATTGACTCGGATATTATTTGCCGATATCTTTTTCGCCGCTATCATGTAACTTTGTTCTGACAAAGTCGACTATGATCATCGCATCGCCGACGGGATCGGTGCTGGGAGAAATAAAGTCTGCGGAAAGTCGTGCCTCCAAACGAGCGGCCGCGGCAGCAACCTTTTCCGGAGGTTTCTCAGACTTCGCGAAAACTCGGAGAGCGCTTATATAGTCGCGTTGAACGGCTGCGCCCGGACCTCGTTTTTGTAGCTCCTGAATTGCGATTCCGGCAATCCTGCGCGCAGCGGTGCGCGTCCGGCCGGGATTGCTCGATTCTTTTGCCCGGAGCAATTCGATTTCTATCTCGCGTTCCCAATCAGCCATTGTTTAATTTTGAAAGACTCTTTTGCCGACTTCACAATCGCTGCATCGGTCGATCGAACAGTACCGTTTGTACAGTTGAATAATCCCTTGTTGTTGATACGCAGATCGTAACTGCAATCTATCTTTCAGTAATTGTTTTTCCATTCTGCGTGTTATAAAATTGTCTTCAAGAAGAGGAGTAACCGCTGCTATTTTCAGAGCCTGTTCGTGCAAGCGTTCGGTTCGTAAAATACATGCATATAAACTGCATAACGGAAGTATGGTGTTAATAATAAGATCGTATTTACGGGCATCGCCAATGATCGCGTGCCGCCGTGGAGACGATTCAGTAAACGAATAGTGAAAGCTCCAAAACGGATCTTCCTCGATGGTGAGCGCGCCAAGAAGATCATCCAATTTTTCTCGCGGTGAAGAATGTGTGCCATCCACGATCGTGAGGATGCGTATCAATAGCTGCCGGTACAATATCCTGCCCAGTAGAAAGCTTGCCGCGGCAATGCGTGCAGTTGGAAAATTTGCCGGCCGCATCGGACTAAACATCCACTCGGTGGCCTTCATCGATTCTACGGAGCAGGGCTCTGCCATCCTGCTACCGGCATTGAGATTCCTCCACGCTGTATGGAGCTGGTGAAGAAGTACTTTCGACTGCTGGTCGTGCAGCGAGTGAATTTCTGGCAGCAATCCGGAGACGCGAAACAAGATTGCTTCGAGCTCCAACGTCGTGAGCTTAGACAAGGCAAAAGAATATTTCAGGCATTGCACTGGAACGCGAGTCGCCAAGATAACAAACGGGATCCTGTTCTCGGAATATCCCAGCCCATCCATAAATCCTTCGTAAAGAAGTTGTTCCCACGCATCTACCCCACGCAATTCTTCTTCGCCGATGTCTGTTTCCGGAATAGGTATTTCATCAGGGTTTCCTTCCTCGCGCCGGGCACCGTATGTCTCTTCGGGTTCAGCAACCCTGCGACACTGTTCGTCGATAATCTCGAGAAGGCGGCCGAACATGGTCACGGCCTTTTCCTTTAACCGTTCCCCGTAGAGCTTTTGAATCCACTGATCGAGAATGTCGGTTCCAAGAGCATCGTTGTGTTGAAGACAGCGCAGGGGTGCTCGGCGTGAAGCATGTTCCTCGCGCACCGCATGTTCGATGATTTTTTCGAGCGGGGATGAAAGAAATTCATCAAGCGCAAGAACTGGTATCGTCCGCCCGCTCGCTGATATCGTTGATCCCGCACCGGGGTTCCCGTGAAGGACAACGTGAAGGATAACTGAATTATATTTCGGGTCATTGTTGTGGAGGTGGACATTCCAATCATCGTTCGTTCGATGAAATTCTATGTCGCCGCGGAATAGCTGGCCCTCCAATATGATTGCACCGTCGTGGAAATCGGGACCGCCGCCGCGGTTCAATCTTCCCGGCGAAACTATTTTCAGTTTGCGACCGTCGAGTGTCGATAATCGGTCCGCGTGGAAATATTGTTTGCTCCAAAGATGACGAAGAACGTCCTCATGAACGGTGACAGAATGCTTTGCCATGGTCCCCCCCGATGGAATACCATGCGGTAGCGTGAGGGAGTCGACGGAAACACCGGATTGCTCAGTGCTTAAAAAACCTTCCCCGCCAAAAATTGATTTCTTCCCTGAGTTTTAACGCTTCCGCACGTGCAGTTTCGGCAAAATTTTCACTGTTTGACGCATAAAGTATGCTGCGGCTGGCATTGATAATTGCAAGGTAGCCCTTATTGTTGCAGCCGTAGTGCACCGCTGTTTCTACGCTCCCCCCCTGCGTGCCGACGCCGGGAATGAGCAATGGAACCGCCGGAGCTTTTTTTCTGACCGACTGGAGTTCTTTCGGTTTTGTGGCTCCAATAACGAAGCCGACGTTCTTTTTGACATTCCACTCTAACCCAGCCGCGATAATCTTTTCGTAGAGAAATTTCCCCCCGATTTTCAGATATTGAAAATCTCTCGCTCCGGGATTCGATGTTACCGCAAGAATGAATGCGCATTGCTCCCCCGATTGGATGAACGGGGCAACGGAATCCTTCCCCATATATGCATTAACAGTAACAGCGTTGAACCTCAGTTCATCCAAAAAAATGCGGGCATACCGTTCAGACGAATTTCCGATATCGCCGCGTTTTGCATCAGCGATGGAAATAACGGGCGAGGGAATTCGTTGTAATGTTTCGCGCATCGCCCGCCAGCCCCGCTCTCCCTCCGCCTCATAAAAAGCCGTATTGATTTTGTAGGCACACACGATATCGCTTGTTGCCTCGATAATCCGCCGGTTGAATTCGTATTGTGGGTTCTCATGCGTTTTCAAAAAACCGGGGAGCTTCGCAACATCAGTGTCGAGACCGATGCAGAGCAATGAATTCGATTTTTTTTGACTCTGGAGAAGCCGGGTTGTAAAGTTCACGGTTCGGGCGTACTGGTTGTAAGTTTTAGGTGTTTGCTTTTAGGTTCTATGTTCTAAGTTGTACGTTGTACGTTAAAAATTATGTTTTAACGATTACGCGCCGCGGACATGCGATGGCCTTTCACCTATAACTTACAACTCATGCCTTACCTCAAGTACGTCGCCAGCCACTCCAGCACTGTCTTGTGCCATAACTCACTATTGAGCGGTTTCAACACCCAATGACCTTCGTCGGGAAAGTATAACATTTTTGACGCAACGTGCATCCGCTGTAGTGCCGTGAACATCTGAAATCCTTCACTGACGTCGAGCCGATAGTCCAACTGCCCGTGAATAAGGAGCATCGGTGTTTTGAAATTCTTCACGAAGTTGCTTGGCGAAAATTTTTCATACATGTCCCTGTTTTCCCATGGTGTTCCCTTGAATTCCCAATCCTCAAACCATAATTCCTCTGTAGCACCGAATGCGCTTATGGAATTATAGTCGCCATCGTGGCACACAAGAGCCTTGAAAATTCCTTTATCGTTGTGGCCTTCGATCCAGTTAATCATATAACCGCCGTACGAGGCGCCGGCCGCGGCAATGCGTGAGGTGTCGATATACGGGCACGTCTTCATGACGTACTCCACACCGTTCATAAGGTCGGTAAACACTTTTCCGCCCCAATCGCCTGAAATTTCATCCGTGAATTGCTGGCCATATCCCGTGCTGCCGCGCGGGTTGACCATAACAACGACATAACCGGGTGACGCGAACATTTGCGGGTTCCAACGGTAATGCGTAATGTCATCCCACTGACCCTGCGGTCCGCCATGAATAAGAAACACCATCGGGTATTTTTTCGTTGGGTCAAAAAATGGGGGCTTGAGGATAAACCCTTCAACTTTTTTCCCTCCCGCACCTTCAAACCAAAATGCTTCGAGAGGATTCATTTCTAACTTTGCTATGCTCGCGTCATTTGTCGTTGTAAGCTGCTTTAGATTTTTTCCGTCGATGCCCATGTGCCATACCTCGTGAGGGTTTCGAACTGTCGTTTTGCTGAAGACAAACGTCTTGCCGTCGGATGTCAGCGAAATTTCAGCAACGAACATTTTGAACGTAAGTTGATCGACCTTTGATTCCGATTCTCCAGCGGGGACTGACACCTTGTAGATTGAGTGGTAACCCTCGTCGTCTGCGGTAAAATAAATTGTCTTGCTGTCCGGTGACCAGATTACTTCGTCCGGTGAGCGGTCAAAGTTTTC
>JBAUMC010000106.1:0-1707 GCA_049578505.1 Bacteroidota bacterium
TGACGTTGAAGTGGAGCGCCACACAATCCTCGAGCTTCTTTTCACTGATCAGCTTTTTAAAAGTCGTGAGATACCCGTGATCATTTCCGACGATATGCGCAAGAACTCTTTGTTTTCGTGTTTCGCGAAGTTCTGATACGGCATTCAAGAGACACTCGAGACCCATCCGCTCATTGATATGGCCAACGAAGAGGATCGATTGCTCTCCTCTTCCCTTATCATAATCAACTGTTCTTCGAAAGTGCTCAAGATCGATGCCGTACGGGACCACTATTACATTTTTCTCAGACAGGCCGATGTGTTCCACACCCCTCGCACAATACTGGCTTGAAGCCATAAGCAAATCGGCAGCCTGGAGAATTGTTTTGTACTCACCGCCAAATCTTTCGATCTGTATCGTGTTGGCCTGCAGCTCTCCGAAAACAGTCACGGCATATTTCAACGCAGGCTTGAAATACAGTTTAATCAAATAGGGATATAACGCGTCGGGGAAAGTATGATATGCCGATATGGTATTAATTTCGAACTCATCACATGTCTCAATGAGATCGATGAGCGTGACAATGGTTCGGAGGGTGAAAAACCTGCCGAATTTTCCCGAACGAGAAAACTTTCTGGCGGAAAACCAGACAGAGAGAAATGGCCTGAGATGTCGTACTATGTAATAAAGATAGCTTGGTGAGATGATCGCGGACCACCACCGTTTCGGAGAGCGCAAGAAGACCATCCCCTCGGACTTGTGAAGGTTTACCTTCACCGGGTCGAAAACGAAAAAGCTTCTGTTTTTCCGCTTTGTTACCTCTTGCATGTCAGAGAGATGAGAGGCAATGCCGCCAAAAGGGGGCGGATAGGAGCCAAGAAACAATACTTTATTCGAATCCATAAACAAAAAGGTTTTTTTACTGCGACTATTTCACGAATGTACGATTGGGGTTATTTCGTAAGGGTGAGTGCCATTTCTGTCGTTTGGACCATATCCCAAAGTTCGATTGACAAATTTCCCGTAATGGAGATTACATCGCTTAACATTTGCAATTCATCCAAATGCGCTTCGACTTTCTGGCGGAGCAACGTCTTTAATTCGTACGCCATACCTTTTCAATGGTCCGTAATTATCCAGAGTAAAAGTTTTCCCATCAAAGTGTGCCTCCAAATACCCTTTAGGAAATCCTTCTGGTCCCATTGAGAAGTCGTCATTGCTGCAAATCGAACCGTCTGAATATTTAAGCATGAGTTTGAGGTCGCATAACTTGAACCGTATTTCCGAGCAGCACCATTTGCTTTCAAACCGGATCTATTCACGTCGGCCGACAGCTTATACTTTCTTTAATTACCGCTCGCAACAAATGCTGCTATCCTAAAGAGGAATCTACTTTTTCGAAATCATTCCAAGGCGTAACTTCAATGAGGATTGTATGGATGCAATCCTTTTTCCATACCGATTTCTTAGATAGACAAATCCCATCGATCCAATAAATGAAAGAAACAGGGATGCTAAAACAATGATGCTCCTCTGGGGCTTTTCCTTTTTCGCTGCAGGTCTCCCTGAGTCCATGATATTGACAATCGGAATATTTTTTATTTCATCAATTTTTGCAAGTTCGTATTGTCGTTTCAATTCGGTGTATAGCGTCGAATTAATCTGCACTTCTCGGATAAAGCGCTCCTGCTCCAGCAACAACTGAGGGGAATCGGAGACTCTTCTAT
>JBAUMC010000107.1:0-1985 GCA_049578505.1 Bacteroidota bacterium
GGCGATGGCTCCCTCCGTTTTTTGTACAACTGGGGAAACCACAAAATCTTCGACGGCTTTGCATCGACCGACAACAATTTTTCGGTTCTTCTCTATCATAGCTTCACTCTTGCTCCTCAGAATGTCATTACCGGTGGGATCGATGTTAAACAATATGGAGGAGAAGCGAATCAGGGGGCGGTTAACTACGGGTCGCATTACGAAGCGGAAAAAGCAATCTACCTTCTCGATCAACAGTTTATTTCAGACTGGCTTGTACTGAATGCCGGAGGAAGACTCGAACACAGCAGTATTTACGGCGACGAATTCGTTCCGCAAGCCAGCTTAGCATATCAGGCGAGCAGTACTACTACGATCAAAGGATCGGTGGCAAAAGGTTTCCGCAGCCCGACAATTCGGGAACTCTACCTCTTTCCCGCCCCAACTCCGTCGTTGAAGCCCGAGCGGATGTGGAACTATGAACTTGGTGTACTCCATACTTTCGATGAACGCTTAAGCACAGAGCTTACTGCTTACCTTGCCGATGGCTCCAACCGTATTGAAACAGGAGGGGTGTACCCGAACCTTACTCTTTCGAACTCCGGAAGTTTTGTTCATCGCGGCGTAGAAAGTACACTCAATTACAGGCTCTCCGGACCGGTGAGTGTTCATTCCGGATATGGCTATCTCTCCACGGTCACCGACACAAAAGGAAATCCCAGGCATAACCTTACGGGAGGGGTCGATTATTCAGAAGGGATAACAAGCGCTTCGATTGATGTTCACTATATTGCAAAACTTTACGGAGATGATTACAGCCAGCAGCAGCTCCCATCATACACTTTGGTCAAACTTTCTGGAACAATTCAGCCGTCGTCGATGGTTTCGGTAACATTGTGGATAGAGAATGCCTTGAACCAAAGCTATCAAACAATTTATGATTATCCGATGCCCGGAAGAACTTTTATGGGAAAAGTTGCATTCAATTATTAAATGAATATGTCGCCCTCAGAACTATTAGACCATACAACGAAGTGTAATTTATGAAAACACAATCTTTAGCTTTTCTTCCAGCGAACAAAGTTGTTGTGCAAGCGATCTTCTCGCCGCTTGCCATCGCACTTGGAGTGGCACTGCCTCGCGTGTTTCATCTCGCCGGACTCGGTCCCGTCTTTCTTCCGATGTTTCTTCCGGTGGTATTAGTGGCAATGACAATGGAACTTCCGTTCATTCTTCTCGTTGCGATAACAACGCCCATCCTCTCGCACGCAATAACGGGAACGCCTGCTCAGGGAACGGCGATCGTCATGGTATTTCAATTGTCATTCCTCGGAATTTGCGGATGGTTTTTCCGAACGAGGGGCAAAACGAACTATATCTGGGCAATTGCCGGTGCAGTTGCGGCGGAACGAGTTGTCTCGCTTCTCATAGCGTACGCCCTTCCGTCGCTCGTCTCATCTGGCGCAATTATTGCATCGTACCCGGGTATAATTTTTTTGTTGGCAACTTCTGTTGTGCTTATGAAAATCTATGATCGCTAAGCCATCGTTGCAGTCGGCGAAGATCGAATTCTTCGATTCAGCCGCAGAGCATTGGTCGCAGGATCTGGGCCAACGAGAGGAATTAATTCTGCAGACTCTCTGTAAGCGTATCCGTGAGCACACAGAGTTTTCGGACATTATCCTTGATGTGGGATGTGGAACAGGTATTCTATTTCCCTTTTTTCAGGAAAGAAAATTTATCGGAATCGATTTTTCATTTGCCATGCTCGAGCATGCACGAAACCATCGCTCGACCACGCTTGCCGGACTTGTCACTGCCGACGCGCACAATTTCCCGTTCAAAGACTCGACCTTCGGCCACATCGTTTTCCTTTCCGTCATTCCTCACTTTACCGACCGGGTGCAGGTATTCCGTGAATCGCACCGGATTCTGAAGAGCGGCGGCTCTTTATCGGTAGCGCACTTCCTGCCTGCTGCACGCATCAATGAGATTCATTCAAAGGC
>JBAUMC010000108.1:0-8386 GCA_049578505.1 Bacteroidota bacterium
GCCTCTTCCTTTTTCAATTTAATGACGTTGCCGATAAGGAGGGGGAGCACGGGAATGGAATCGACGGTGACGCAAGTTTTAAGGTCGCTTTCAAAACCGATGTCGACGAGATACTTTCCATGGTCGGAGCTTTTTGCCATCTTGAGGAGGTTCTTTGCGACGGTTTTGTAAAGGACCTGCGCGGCGCCTGCGGCATCGTTAACATCGACGGCCACGGGAGATCCTTCTACGAGCATCTTTACCAGCATACCCGCACAGACCGCGTCTTCAATGCAAAATAGCTGCTTGTCGCCGGCGCAGACGATTGCGAAATCTTCTCCTGCCTGGCGTATGAAATCTGCTACGAGCGAGACGTTAATAAAACCGCCCACCGCCATTCTCTTGGCATATTTTGCCTTCACCATTGCTGATGATCCGTTCGTCGTGCAGAAGATAATGGACTTCCCTTTTACCGCCTCTTCCGTGTACTCGCTCGGCGAATTTCCTAAATTGAATCCGGTAATAATTTTTCCGTTCCTTTCCCCGCCGCGAAGGACGACATCGCCAAAGAGATTTCCGGAAACTTTCACCGCCGATTCGATAGAGCCGACTGGGATAATCTCGCGCGCTCCGTTGTTCAAAGCGGTAACGATCGTCGTGCTCGCCCGTAACACATCGATGACAATCACGTTCTTATCGCGCAGTTGCATCTCGTCGACTTGAGCCGGTGAAAAGTAGACCTCAATTTTCATCACAACACCTTGTCTCTGTGGTCATCGATATCGCTGGAAGTAGATATTTCTTTGGTTTTGGACAGCAGTGTAAAGGCAAAGGTATTAGGTGTTAGGTATTAGGTGTTAGCTATTGGATATTAGAAAACATGTATAGGTGTTATCTCTTAATTCTTATCTTTTTTCTTTAAGAACGGCAGGGGCGTAATTTTACCTTGAACCATTTTACCCCGCACATCGATGTTGACCGGAGATCCGACCGAAGATACCGACGCATCGACGTATCCTAAAGCGATCCCTTTTTCAAGAGATGGGGAGAACGTTCCGCTCGTAACGGAGCCGACGCGCGTCCCGTTTGAGTTGATTGCGTACCCATGACGAGGGATGGATTTCTCTTCAGTCTCCACCCCCACAAGCTTCCTTTTCACTCCTTGAGCCTTAACTTTTTCGAGCACCGGCCTCCCTATAAAATCCCCTTTTTTCAGCTTTGTAATCCAGCCGAGGCCTGCCTCCAGGGTATTTGTAGTTTGGTCGATGTCGTTTCCGTATAAACAGTAACCCATTTCCAGCCGCAGGGTATCGCGGGCGCCAAGCCCGACGGGCTTCATGCCGCAATCCTTTCCAGCCTTGAAAAGAGATTGCCATACATTTTCAGCGTAGGATGGAGAAAAGTAAAGCTCATAACCGAGTTCCCCGGTATACCCTGTCCGTGAAATAATCATGTCAACCCCGCTGAGGGTCCCTTCGCGGAACCTGTAGTACGGAATCGATTTCAAATCGACGGAGGTGAGCCTCTGGAGCGCAGTGCACGACTGGGGACCCTGGATCGCAAGGAGCGCCGTGGCATCGCTTGCATTGACGAATTCGACGTCCGGCATTAGATGACGGCTCATCCACTCAAAATCTTTTTCGGTGTTCGACGCGTTTACCACAACCATAAAATGATCTTCTTTAATTCTATAGACCAGAAGGTCGTCGACGATACCGGCGTCGTCATAGCACATCGCCGAGTATTGAGCCTCTCCTGGAACAAGTTTCGCAACGTCATTCACCGTCACTCGTTGAAGAAATGCCTCCGCCTTTTTCCCTTTCACAACAAACTCGCCCATGTGCGACGTGTCGAAGACACCGACGGCTTCGCGCACGGCGTTGTGTTCTTCGATGATGCTTGTATACTGCACCGGCATTTCATATCCGCCGAACGGAACCATCTTGGCGCCGAGCTGCCGATGGATCGTGTGGAACGGCGTCTGTTTCATTTCTTTTGGCCTTTTTTCCAGTCGGCAAGAAACCGTTCGAGGCCGATATCGGTCAGCGGATGTTTGATAAGCTGGTCGATCACTTTGAAGGGCATCGTACAAATGTCGGCTCCCATCATCGCCGCATCGATCACATGGAGCGGATGACGCACGCTCGCAACGAGCACCTGCGTATCGTAGCCGTAATTGTGATAGATCGTTACAATCTGCCCGATCAGCTCCATTCCATTCTGGCTGATATCGTCAAGCCTCCCGACGAACGGGCTGATGAAAAACGCCCCCGCTTTAGCGGCAAGAAGAGCTTGATTGGCGGAGAAGCAGAGCGTCACGTTGGTGCGAATTCCCTCCGCCTTCAACGCCTTGACTGCTTTCAATCCGTCTTTAATGAGCGGAACTTTAACGACGATGTTCTCGTGTATCTTTGCAAGATCGCGTCCCTCTTTCATCATCCCATTGAAATCGGTTGAAACAACCTCGGCACTGATCGGTCCGTGGACAATCGCGCATATTTCTTTGAGGAGTGGAATGAATTCTTTCCCCTCTTTTGCGACAAGGCTCGGGTTGGTTGTAACGCCGTCGAGCACTCCCATGTCGTTTGCTTCTTTAATCTCTGCGATACTTGCGGTGTCGATAAAAAACTTCATGGAAAACTCCTTACGATTTATATTGTGCAGTGATGTCTTTGTCTTGCTTCCGCGAAATGAACCGGAACTCATCGATCGCCAGCCCCTTATCTTCTTCAAGCTTGATCTGGACAAAAAAGCGGAGCTTGATCTTTGTCAGACGGCTTATGGTTCCTCCCATTAGGTGCTGCGCGATACTCGGGTGCACGCGGAGAATCAGCCGAAATTCCTTCGACTCCGATTTGAACCGGCGGATCCATCGTTCAATCTGACTGACGATGGTTGTCTTGGATTGAATCAAGCCGCTGCCGCCGCACACGGGGCATGGCTCCGTGAAACTGTGAATGATGCTCTGCCGGATCCGCTGTCTCGTTATTTGAACAAGGCAGAATTCCGTCATCGGCAGCACCGTCGCTTTGGCGCGGTCTTTCCGGAATTCCTTTTTCAGCTCGTCGTAGACTTTCTTTTTATTCTTCTCCTCCGCGATGTCGATGAAATCGATGACGATGATGCCGCCCAAGTCGCGCAGACGGAGCTGACGGCAGATTTCGCGGGCCGCTTCAAGGTCTGTCTTCAGCGAATTGAGTTCCTGTTCCTGTTTCGCCGCGTACCGGCCGCTGTTGACGTCGATGACTGTCATCGCTTCGGTGTGGTCGATAATGATGTAGCCGCCGCTTTTCAGCCAGACTTTTCTCGCCAGCGTCGTCGCAATCTCTTTTTCAACGCCGAAGACGTCGAAGATTGGTTCTCTTTTTCCGTAGTATTCAACTTTCTCCACCATTTGGGGGGAGACGAGCTTGACATACGTTTTGATCTCTTTAAACAGCTTTTTGTTGTCGATGACGACACGCTGAACATCTTCACTGAAAAGGTCCCGGATAACGCTCGACGTCGTTGCCATATCTTTATAGAGCAGCGCGGGGGGAGTTTCTTCCTTTACCCCCTTTTCAATTTCCTTCCAGGTCGCCAGGAGTGATTCCAGGTCCTGAAGAAAGACCTGCTCATCCTGATTTTCGGCATTTGTCCGGACAATGACGCCGAACGAGGGGGGAAGAATGCTGCGGACAAGTTTTCTCAGGCGCCGTTTTTCTTTGAAGCTGCTGATTTTTTTCGAGATGCCGACCTTTCCGTCAAACGGCAAGAGGACAAGAAAGCGTCCCGGGAGAGATACTTCCGTCGTAACGCGGACTCCCTTCTTGCCGACAGGCTCCTTTGTCACCTGGACGATGATCTCTTGTCCTTTGGTGAGATTGACGTTGCGGTGCTGACGTTCATACCGGGGCCTGTGGTCGTGACGATCTCCACTTCTGACGGGCGGAGGGGGTGCGGCAACGGCTGTCGCCGTGCCGTCTGACGGCAAGAGAGCAACGGGAGGAGCGGGTTGATGCGGCTCTTCGTCTTCATCATCCGCCTCGGTATCGATCTCGGAATCCTCTCCGAGCATGGCGTTGTACTGGCCTAAAGAGGCACCGATATCCGAAAAATGGAGGAAGGCATCTTGTGGAAGGCCGACATCGATAAACGCGGCCTGGATTCCCGGCATGACTTTCGCGACTTTGCCGACGTAGATGTCTCCGACCAGTCTTTCTTTTTCCGGTGTCTCGACGAATAGTTCGGCAAGCTTACCCTCTTCGGTAATCGCGATCCGAATCTCGTTCGCGGTGGAGTTGATTACTATTTCTTTTTTCATGAAACAAAATTCCTTGTAGTGCGCCGAATAAAATAATTGTTAATCCCCTTTTGGCACGTAACAATCGAATAGCGGAATAGCGCAATTTCCTGTCTATCATTGCATGTGTGATGGATTTTGAACATCTGCGAATCTATTTCCCCCTTAGCAAAGAGGCTCTATTTCCGACTTTTAACGACAATCCCAAAATTGATTGCCGTGAGAACAATCTGAAAGATCCTCTTTGCTGCATTAAAAAAGGGACGTGTGCCTTTTTTATACAAATTCAAGCACAAAGTACGAAATATATGGGAGGCTTGCAAGCTCTTTAATTAGGGAGGATTATTGTACTTGCCCCATAAAAAAAGGTCAAGCTTACTGTATCACACTTTCGGTAGCGGGCCGTTGCTTCCTTCCGGACCTGGCGGGGTTGGGCGACTTACGGTTGTACAGGGCTTGACCTAGACACTTGACAGTGATCAGTTAACAGTCAGCAATTATCAACGAACTATCATTCTTAATTCATAATTCTTAATTCACAATTCTTAATTGTTTTCCTGTGGAGCTGATCGGGATCGAACCGACGACCTATTCGTTGCGAACGAATCGCTCTCCCAACTGAGCTACAGCCCCGAATGTTTCAAAGAACCGATGTGTAGAGCTGACCCTCCTTTGGAGGGCGACCTATTCGTTGCGAATCCGCCACTGGCGGACTCTCCCAATCCCGAAGGGATCCCTTTGGGACTGAGCTACAGCCCCGGTTGATTACTCTATTGTAAGAACATTTTATTGTGGTTCCCGTGACAGCTTACGGACCACTGACGACAGAATAAGATACGAAAGAATACAAATTTTTGCAATGAGATATTATCGCCATATAAAAGCATTGTCAAGACCAAACTAATCAGTCTTATCCTTAAGTGAGGTTCTAACTTTATAGAAAGCGTGTCAGTCGGGTGGCTATACATAGGCGATTTTACTCTTGATTCTCCCTTCAAATAAACCTACATTTTCATAAGAAGTTAATCCGGGGGGGATGGGCACAACTTGATAATAGACCTTAACCCTCGGATTCGCGAGTGCGATGATGAGGGTTTTTCGCTTTTGGGGCTAATCGCTTATCGGTGAGTAATTTTTCCGAATCGCCGGACACGATCCCAATGGAGATTTTAATGAGGATGACCAAGACAAAGCTGCTAAAGACGTTTTATCTTATCTCAATGACCGCTATTCTGGGTCCGATTGGCTCAATAGCCCAAACAAGCTGGTATTCACCTGAGACAACGACCGACGAGCTGAACACAGTATTCTTTGTTGACTCATTGCATGGCTGGGTTGGGGGATCTCTCACAACAGGTGGAGCGGGTGTCATCAGAACTACCACAGATGGCGGCATTACATGGATAATTCAATCTATGCCAGCCACAGGCTCAATCAATCGAATTGTATTTCTGTCCTCCACTATTGGCTTTGCTGTAAGCGGCAATGGCGCCATTCTCAAAACAACCAACGCCGGCACCACATGGGTCCGGAAGCGATCTGGGATTGGACTCCAGTCGGTTTTCTTTTTTGACAGCCAACACGGTTGGGCGTGCGGAGGCGATACGGTTTTATCCACCACCGATCAAGGAGAAACATGGACGGCAAGCGTGGCCGCCGACGCAATTGCTCTCTGGGATATTTCCTTCAGTACGCTCCAGGTAGGTTACGCTGTTGGACTGTATGCCACTTGCTACAAGTCAACGAACGGTGGTGCAAGCTGGAATTCAGCCACCGCACCCCTCTCGGGGGTGTCACTTTACGGCATCTCATTTCCGACGGCTTCAAAGGGAGTCGTTGTTGGAGGATCAGGAATTGCTCGTTCGACAAACGCCGGTAGTTCATGGGCGATCGTCTATAACAGCGGCGGTACACAGCTAAATTGTGTATCGTTTGCAGATTCTCTACATGGATGGGCGGTTGGTACAGATCAAATTGTGGCTACGGCGGATGGCGGAAATACGTGGGTAACCCAATCATGGCCGACACCGCATAATTATCTGATGGCCGTGAATGGTCCGGACAAAAACCATCCATGGGTGGTTGGATCTCAAATCATACTCACAATCACAAATAAGGCAATTCCAACTCCGGAGTTTTTCACTTCTACATCCTCGCTTGATTTTGGCACCGTTGCCACAGGCAAGACCGGGAAAGACAGCATCTATATTGTGAATCAAGGTACGGGTGATCTGATCATATCATCGATTGTCAGTCCCAACCCACAGTTCACACTCTCGCCGACGAATGCAGACATTCCTCCTTCCACGGGGCTGTACTTTGTCGTTACCTTTGCTCCTCTGGATAGTTCGACGCAAAGCGAATATATCGGTTTCGTTGACAATGCAGCAGGATCGCCCCAGTCGATTTATGTTCTAGGGAATGAGGGCACATCAACAGGCATAGCACGCGAGCACGACCTTCAACCTAAATCCTTCTCAGTCAGCCAGAACTATCCGAATCCGTTCAACCCAACCACGGTCATCACCTACCAATTACCGGCAAGCACCCTTGTGACATTGAATGTCTATGATGAGCTGGGAAGGCTCGTACGAACGCTGGTCGATGAACGTCAGAGCTCGGGCATCCACTCAATTTCTTTCGACGGGGGCTCTTTGGTGAGCGGGGTATATTTTTACAGACTCTCTGCTGGAAATTTCGTGAGCACGAAAAAATTGATGATACTTAAATGAGTCAATTTCACAACAAACATCTGCGACCTCATTTCAATCTGGATTAATATCTTTCACGATTGAATCACTCTTCCACCCAGTGCTGGCTCAGTTTGTCATTCCCGCGAATGCGGGAATCCAAATTTTCCTTTTTTGCCCCACAATGGATGCCCACTTTCGTGGGCATGACAATTTTTTATTCTAATTAAGCCACTACCTTCCACCCTAATCCGCTTGCAATCTGCTAAGAAGCCTTCGTACATTACCCCTAATCCTACAATCATACGCTCGTTCCTTTTACCTTAAAAGAACGATCAAGAATCTCTCATAAAAAGCATGATGGGAATAAAATTATCCTTGCTAACATCCATAGTGCTGCTGTCTGAAATTATCGTAGGCAAAGCTGCACTTGGCAACACTCCCCACGAAGTGAAAGATTACGAATGGAAAATGATGTCCATCGTCTCGGGCACATACAATTGGAACTCGGCAACCGGGAGCAGAGGGAATGCCGATTTATGGGCAACGTATGCAACAAACCAACAAACGATCAAGGCGAATATCCTGCGGGGTAAAAAGCTGGGCTTCAACAGCGTCCGAATCCCTCTCTACTATATCGATTCCGGCACGTTCCCTTACTACAACCATGCTTGGCCTCGAGTCATGGGATCCGGGAGTGTTGCTCCGAATCCGGAGTACATCAGGAACATCAATGACCTCATTGGATTTTGCTCCGACAATAACATGAAGGTTTGCTTGATCCTCTTTGTCTTCGGCGGAAATAACGAGATGATATCCTACAACAGAGGAGACGCACCGGGATACAGAAACCTAAGCCGATATGCAGGCAGCGACAGCATTATGAACAATGTGGAAATAAATAATTGGTTCAAGGATGCAATGGCCTGGACAGATTATATCCTCTCGGCCATCGATCAATCAAAAGTTGCCGCCTACGAATTGTTCAACGAAGCCGGACCGTCGGTGGAGTTCGAATGGATATACCATCACGACGCCGCGCACCTCAGGGAGCCCAACTACGATCCGAATCATCCTTACCCCTATCAACCGAACAATATGTTCTATATGGAGATGGCAAACTATTTACATCTCCGTTGGGGAAGCGGATTCAAACTGATGCTGTCAATATCAGACAGAGCCGATGGCCTCTGGCAAAACCTCTGGTATCTCCTCAATTACAACTTTACTAGGCCGAGTTTTCTCTCTGCCTTGAACGCATATTGCGGTTCAACGTATCGCGGCAAGTATTTCGACATCCTTTCAATTCATGATTACCACACCTATTCTTCAAATATCTACTTCAACATGATTCTCTCCCTGGAACCATATCAACCTCATCCTTATCAATGGTGTATCGGTGAATGCGGATTCGGAATTTCCTCGCATTCGCCCG
>JBAUMC010000109.1:0-41756 GCA_049578505.1 Bacteroidota bacterium
TTTCGTAGCATCGGTCAAACTCCAATACGTGTTACCGCTCACCGGATCAATGGTGAACCCAATTTGATACGTGTCGCCGGTCAATACGCTCGGATCGGTCACCTTTGCTATGACGTAACCGTCAGTACTGCCGGTGTGTGTCACGGCAAGTGTATCTCCCGATTTATTGGCATAGCGGATGCCGTTCTGCGGTGACTGCGGACGAATATCAAAGATGGATGGTGAGCTTTCTAGGGCATGAGGAACTATTCCCGTCGTCGGGTTATAGCTGTATGCCGTTACCGCAAAATAATAATCACGGCTGTCGACAAGACCGCTCCCGGACAACGCATCGTTAGTAATATCGATTGAATGGCTGATACCATTGTCGGTGCCATACTCTGTCGGCGTGACAATATATGTTCCCAACGGCACGCTGAATGTAGTATCCTGAATGGTCTTAATACCGTCAATGAGGTCATAGGTAGCAATGAGCTTTCCGCCGCTAGTATTGTTACGGAGGTACTGATAAACATTGTACCCTTCAAAAGAATATCCCTTTGAGACAGAGTTCTCTGTATTAGCAGAAGTCACCGGGTCGCCCCATGAAAGGACAATCTCTTTGTCCAAAGCCGCGACATGCACCACAGGTGCCGGCGGTGGAACTGCAAGCTGGAACAATGCATTGTAGGCACTCTGGGCAATATCATCATTGGACTTCAAAACGGAAATGCTTGACAAGTAATCTGAACCTAATCCAACCAATGCAGCAACGACAACTTCTTGAGTGTCGCCCGGGGCCATTGTAAAGGGACCGGAGTTGAGACACATACGAACGTCGGCCGGCGCAGAAACGGAGCCATTCCCGATAAACGTCGGGCCTGTGCCGGTAACCGGGTCACCAGGGAAGCAGTAGGTACCACCACCAGTTACCGTTGGATCAAACGGTAAACCTGTAGTGCTTACCAATCCTCTCATCAGGTTGTACCACTGCTGCGTACCATTCGGACCGTTAGAATGAAGGTTCGGGTCTGCATAAGTGGCGTTACCGTTGATAAAGAAGGTGAACGCTGTCATCGGCAAATTCTTATAGCCGGCAATGTATTTGCTGTCGAAAATTGCCGTATCGGTAGCAGCGCCCGGTACTTTCGGACCCTGGAAGAAGTCAAACCCAGCCGAGGGAGGCGGAAGTCCCAAATTTGAAAAACTTGCATCTCTCGACGCACCGTTGTAAACGAACCCTAGACTTCTTGTCGTGTCGCAACCTGTAGCATCGTCACCGGCAAACCCAAGATCAGGGTCACACCATTGCGATACATACATAGAATCGAGCTTGACGCCGCTCTTGTTGATGAACTTATAGCTCAGGAAGATGGTGTTTCCCAATGCTCCGGGCCGGTTGTATGCCCATATCGTGCGCTGTACTTCGATCCCTATCGGGTTCGAAGAATACAGGTTGATGGTTAATGTCGTGTTCACATCATTCATAACCATCCACTCTGTTTGGTCTGCACCGGGATAGCCCGGGATATCCACTCCCGGTTCATACACGCCGTCATGGTTCACGTCGGTGTATGGTGCACCTTCAGCCGCGGGCCATTGATTCCAATCATTCCAGTACTGCTGAAGAAGGCTGCTTGCACTATAACTCTCGAAACGACTAATGTATGTCACTTCACTGTTCTGGAGAAGATTAGTTTCAAGAGCTATCGTATCTGCATTTGTAGTTGGCCTGATGTCCGGACGCACCCGATAATTCCTGTTTGCAGGATCGTTCGGATCGGCAGGTGTAGGCAATGCTGATGCCGTTCCGTACGCGGTTATCGCTCCGGGTTGCAAGCCGTGATTATAGGTCGAACCGCCGCAATAGAGTGAGCCGGCCTTGAAGGCTGTCCAGACGAGACCATCCTCAAAAATACAGGTACCGTCATTTGAGCCTATCGGGAATTCGAATCCTTCGTCACTCGTCGTATAAGGATTGAAGGATCCGTCTCCCAGGTTCGAGTAGTAGTTGAAAATATTGTTGATGTCCATCGGCATGTAGCCATCCGATTCGGACTGTGTCTTGTATAGCTTCTTGACACCGGTGCTATTGTCCTTGTTCGCACGACCCGCTGCTTGGGCCTCGGGGGAAATCATAATCCAAGACACAAGTAATAGGGCTGCGACAATCGAGCTAAGAAATTCTTTACGGACCATAAAGTGTTCCTCCTGGATTTTCGTGTTCGTCTTAGTATTCAATTTGAACTCCGAATCTGATTTGTCGAGGCGACAAGTAATTATTAGCATTTGCGCCTAAGAAAGCTTGATTGTAGACAGATTGATAGAGGGTTGGATTATACTGGGCGGAAGCATACGCTTGTCCTGCCGTTGTGCCCAACCAACCGTCGTTCGCTGGATCGCCAGTTCTGATGAATACGTTATCAGCATTTTGTGTGTTGAGAAGGTTCTGCACATAAATGTAAAACATGGCATCCAATGAGGAAATGGTCACTGTCTTGTCAATGCGGAGGTCAACTTCAAACGTCCAAGGGGTTGTCGAGTACCCTATTGGTTCCAACGGGACCTGGAATCGGGCATCGCCTTGATTATTCTGGGATATTGTCTCTAACGTGTACGGATAGCCGCTTCCAAACTGCATTAAGAGATTTAATCCCGCTCGCTCGAGAATAGGTCCACCGTCATTTTTTGCAAAACGGTAATCGAGGTTGATGCTCCCTGTATTTGACTGGCTAAAAGAAGTCGGGAATGGGATGTTGGCCGTGTAACCGTGTTGATCGGAGGCGCTTCCCGCACCGCTGTTTGCGCTTGAACCCGTTCCTTCAGCACTCGAAAACGTATAGTTGAGTTGAGCTTCAACGCGATTCGTGCGACGGAGAGTAATTTTAAATTCAACTCCCTTGCTTGTCGCGAAGTCGCCGTTCACGAGCGTGTAATAACTTCTATTTTGACCGGTGCCGTCGGGTAGAATCAGACGGAATTGAACCTGGTCTTCAATATTCTTATAGAAGGTAGTGACGTCGAATGAAGCATTTTCTCCAACCTGCTGCGAGAATCCCAACTCATATTGAGTAGTCCGCTCGGGTTGCAGGCCATATCCAACCGGCGTTTGGTAGTAGTTTCCGCCGTGCAGGATATTGTAGAGCAGGCCCATTCCTCCGTACGAGTCGATTAATTCGGATTCCTGGATGAACTTCCCGTACTGCGCATGGAACACAGTAATATCGCTCACCGGGAAAGAGACGCCGACGCGCGGGCTTACCTGTTGGGTAACAGGAGTCTTTTTCATTGAGGCCGTTGAGATAACGTTCAGTGTGTTATCAAAGTTTATGCCTTGAGGATCCTTAAAAGCCCAGCTATCGGGGTTAATGTAGTCGTACCGTAACCCAACGTTCAGGTTAATGTCCGAAAGTTCAATTTTGTCCTGCAAATATACTGCACCGTTAACCGGATGCGGCGGGCCAAAATCTACGATGGTGCTTCCAGACATGACATCACTGTTGATCGGATTGCCGAATACATCGTAGCCATAATTGTTATAGCCGCTACCTCTGAGTGCAGCTTCCTTCTGCGCCAACGTCAAGCTGTTGTCTTGCATGGTCGAATACTGAACGTTGACTGCCGCGCCAAAGTGACGAATCGTATAGTATGTGTATTCACCTCCGAACTTCAATGACTGATTTTCAAACTCCTTAGAGAAGTCGAGACGACCGCCCATTGAAGTTTCTGAAGTAATTCCGGGGGTAGTTGCTAGAAGCGTTCCCGGTTGGTCAACCGATAACCCGCCGCCGCTCGTCGGACCAAAAACATTCCACGGTGCGTTCAACAGGTTAGTCGAACCGTTATTTAAGGAAGGATTCGACGCCGGGCCACCATAATCCGTGAAGTCCCCTTTGAGTGTCGGATCCCAACCTGTCTTATAATAATTCCTGTAATAATTCACATTGAGTTCGTAGTACGTCTTCGGGTTAAAGAACTGTGTTAACTTGACATTACCAAACCCGTTTTGATATGAATTAACGGGCAAACGTTGAATGTCAAAAATTTGTCCAAGTGTTGCCGGGGTTTGGGAAAACACATTCGAATAAGATCCTGAACCGCGAAGCTGGACATTTCCAAGATCGAACAACAGAGTACCAGTATACGAATACTGATCAAGTTGCCCGCCGAGGAGATTCCCCGACCCATAATTTAGATTAAGCGTATCGGGCACTGCAGCATTCGGGCTTTCAAGGGTGAACTGAGGTTCTGAGACCAATCCCTTGTAATTAAAGCCATTCCAAAATCTTGGATTCGCATAGCTGGCGTTCGTGCCTGAACCGTTCGAACCGTTCACACCACCGCCGAATTGAGCGACAAACGCTCCGGGGTCTCGGTAGAATTGGTTCTCAACTGTTCCATAAAATCGCACTTTATCAGACATTAATGGTCCGCTGATGGAACCAACGTAATCGGAATAACCATACGAGTACCCTCCCAACGCTTCCTTCCCTTGCGATGTATAGTTATCAGTCTCTGCACGGAGAGATAATTTAAGTTTCTCGCCTCCGGTACGGAGCTGGGTGGCGACAATACCGCCGTTTGCTCCGCCATATTCCGCCGGATACCCGCCGGTCTGCACTTCCATTTGTTCAACGGCATCGGGTGAGATTGTTACACCGCGTCCGCCGTTATAGATATCCGTAACATTTACACCTTCGAGTGAGAAACCGGTTTCGTCAGCACGGCTTCCTCTCATATAGACAAGATTATTCCTCAGGACGACGCCTGGCTGCAAGGCTGCAGCTTCCGTCACATTACGGATCGGAATCGCATTCAAGAAATCGCCGTTGAGGATGCGGACCTCGTTCGTTGCAGATTTTTCGACGAGAGGTCTCTGCGCAACAATGACAACTGTCCCAACCTTCACACCTTCAGCAGGAAGCGCAAAATTGGCCTCTGCGATAAGTCCGATGTGAACCTCGATGTTGGAAATTGTAATTTGCTGGTACCCAATATATGACGAAACTAATGTATATGTCCCTGCATCTAGATTCGTTATACTATAAACACCATTGGCGTCGGTAGTAGCACCAAATGATGTGCCTGTCACTCTCACCGTGGCTCCGACCAGCGCTTCGCCCGTTTCGTGATCTGTCACCTTTCCATGTATCTTTCCGCCCGCCGCCATAAGCACTGCCGTTGGAAAAAGTAGAAAGACAACGAGTAGAGTTTTGTAGCACTCCCGTCGCATGTTTATTCTCCTTTGTTTTGTTATTGGGGTCATCTTCATTTTACGCTCCTTCAAAGAACGATTCGAGAGCAGTGAATTAAAATTCTAAAAAAATCTTTTACAATCTTTAAAGTGATAATTTCTGCTAGCTGTAAGTTTCCAGATCCAATAATTAGAAATGCGAAGGGAAAATATAATATTAAACGACCAACAGGATTATATCATCGATGAGATCGAGAGCGACTCTGGCTGCGAAATAAAAGGCAGAACTTAGGTCGGGAGGATAAACCGCGATGTAAAAAAAAGTAAAATTCAATTCAACAATCACCTATGATATAATCTCATACCCTCGCGGCCATCGTTGCCGCACGTCACTGCTTACGTGAAACTTTTTCCTTAATGTTTCGTATATGTTATTTTTTTGTTGTGTTAATTTACTACCAAGATAGCGATTTGTCAAGCTTTTCTAAGGCTAACCGCAAATTTTTTCTTCCAATAAACACCCTCTTCTTCCTTGCCCAAAAAGCGGTTTCCCCTTGGTTTTCCTAAACGAATTTGCCTAAGGTATATATTCCTTATATTTTAGTCAAGTTTTAGGCGAAATTATTTACAGCGAAACCACCTTTGCATCAAATATCCCGTCAAGTGACCTAATTTGCTGAACTATTTTTTCCGGGATGGGGCTGTCAACGCTTACTACAACCAACGCCTTTTCACCGATTCCTGTACGACCGAGTGATAATCCGGCAATATTAATCTTTTCGCCGGCTAGAATGGAACCGACATGGGCCAACATTCCGGGTTTGTCGGTGTTTGTATAGAATAAAAGAATGCCGTCGGGATCCACTTCAAAATAGAATGCATCGATCCGCACAACGCGCGGCTTGGTCGTCCCGAATACGGTTCCGGCGAATGAACGCTCCTCCTGATCTGTCGAATATTCTACCGTCAGCAATTGATTGTAGTTTTCGTTGTCCCGCTCTTTTTTCTCGCTCACCCTGATGCCCATCGATTTTGCAAGAATTGGAGCGTTGATGTAGTTCACCGGTTGGCTCATAAGCTTTGAAAAAAAACCTTTTAGCACTCCGGTCGTCAGCAGTTCGACATGCTTCTGCAAAAGCTCACCGCGCGTTTCAATTGTAATGTCGCGCAGTTTTCCCTTCATAATTTGAGCCTGGAGGCTTCCCAGTTTTTCGGCAAGGACAAGGTATGGTTTTATCTCTGCAGGGATTCCCGATTGAAGAGCGACTGCGTTCACTGCGCCTGAAATCCCCCGGTCATGCAGGGCGTCTGCGAGTTGTTCGGCAATTTGTATCGCGACTTTTTCCTGGGCTTCTTCGGTCGAGGCGCCAAGGTGCGGCGAGGCGATCAACCGCGGATGCTGCAACAACGGATTCCCATTGGGCGGTTCTTCCACAAACACATCGAGCGCCGCACCCGCCACGTGGCCGCTGTTCAGTGCGTTGAGAAGCGCCGCTTCGTCGATGATCCCGCCGCGCGCGCAATTGATAACGCGAACGCCTTTCTTGCATTTCGCAAAAGTCTTTTCGTTGAGCAGTCCTCTCGTTTCATCGTTGAGCGGAGTATGCACGGTGATGAAATCCGATCGGCGGAATATTTCGTCCAACGGTACCAGCTCCACGCCGAGCTTCGACGCAACATCGGTCGCAAGAACGGGATCAAAGCCGATGACGGTCATCCCGAAAGCGAGGCACCTCGCCGCAACTTCCCTCCCGATCTTTCCCATTCCAACAATGCCAAGCGTTTTCCCCATCACTTCCGTCCCCATATATTTTTTCCTGTCCCACTTCCCGTTGACCAAACTCATATACGCTTGCGGAATATTGCGGGCGAGAGAGAGCATCATCGATACCGTATGCTCCGCGGTGGATACGGTATTTCCGCCGGGCGTATTCATGACGATAATGCCGCGCCGGGATGCCGCTTCAACATCAATATTGTCGACGCCCGCTCCTGCCCGGCCGATGACTTTCATCGTGGTTGCCTCTTCAATAATCTCAGCAGTAACTTTTGTTCCGCTGCGAACGATGAGAGCTGCATAGTCAGGGATGATTTTTTTTATTTCTTCCGGGGGAATTCCAGGTTTTAGGTCGACCTGAAATCCTTCACGCGTCAGGATGTCAACGCATGATTGTTCGATTGGGTCGGTGATGAGGATTTTCATGGCGAATGCTTTCGAAGGTAAGAAAAACAATGTGAGTTGAAGAAACCATTGCTCTCCCCGTCGGAAACAACGGGGAGAGCGGTGAACTGATGTGAAGAGTAGAAAAAAAGCGCAACGAAATAATTCTAATAGCTACGATATCACTGTGCAAACGATTGTACAACAGCTTGGACACCTTTGCCGAGTTCAAACTTAAATCCGCACTCTTTCAGTGTCATCTCGAGTGCACCGATCATTGTCACCATGTCGAGCTCGTCGTAATAGCCGAGGTGAGAGATGCGGAATATTTTCCCGGCATAGTCGTCTTGTCCTCCGGCGATGGTAATCCCGTACTTCGACTTGAGTGTCTTATTGAATAGTTTCCAATCCATCCCTTCGGGAAGCCAGACAGGTGTCACGGCGAAAGAAGGAAATTCCGAAAATAGTTTCAGTCCGAGCGCAACAACTCCGGCACGGATTGCCGTTGCCAGTCGTTCGTGACGACGCCAAACATTTTCGATCCCTTCCGCCTTCAACATCTCCAACGCTGCGTCAACGCCGACAACAAGCGAGACAGCGGGGGTCCATGGCGTATCATTTTTTTCGTAGGATTTGAGCGCCTTGCGAAGGTCGAAATAGAATTTCGGAAGCGTCGAGGTCTCCATCGCTGCAACCGCACGTTTGCTCAAAGCAACGAAGGCGAGCCCGGGCGGGATCATGAGCCCTTTTTGAGAACCGGTAACGCAGACGTCGAGTCCCCATTCATCGAACCGCAGCTCGTGCGCACCGACAGCCGTAATGCCGTCTACGCAAACGAGGGCTTTGGAGTTCTCACGAATCAGTTTCGAGAGTGTTTTCACATCGGTCGCAGTCCCTGTCGACGTTTCACTATGCGTGAGATAGACCCCCTTGGCATTCGGATGGGCGCGAAGAGCTTCAAGAATTTGCTGGGCGGTCGGCGCTTTCCCCCATTCCACTTTGATTTCAACGGCATTCAGGCCGTATGCCTTCGGCATCTTCACCCAGCGCTCGCCGAATTTTCCTCCGTTGACGGAGATAACCGTGTCGCCCGGAGAAAAAAGGCTGACAAAAGTTGCCTCAACTCCGCCGGTGCCTGAGCTCGTTAACGTAAGGACGGGCTGCTCAGTTTGAAACAAGTATTTCAAATTCTGGTTGACACGCGTCAGCACCTCGTTAAACTCAGGGTTACGATGGTGAATGATCGGCTCCGCCATTTTCAACATCACATGTTCAGGAACGGGAGTCGGTCCGGGGGTAAACAATCTCTTTTTCATAGTTTCAGCTTTCGTGTTGATTTTTCGTGGTCGGGAAAAAAATTGATTGTGAGTCGTACAAAAGTACTGTAAAAGCAGTTGAGAATCAAGAAATGCGGGGGGTACGGTAGCGTCCTAAATTACTTTTAGAGAGAAAATGCTAAAAAGTCATCCTGAGCAAAGCGAAGCGCGTCGAAGGATTTTTCAGCCGTTTGTCATGGTTCGACGATGTTTACCCCGCTGTCAGCGGGGCTCACCATGACTTGGGAAGCAAATTAGGACACTGCCGGGGGTACGGTGCTGGCTCAATTTGTCATTCCCGCGAAAGCGGGAATCCAAATATTCATTTTTTGCTGCACTATGGATGCCCACTTCCGTGGGCATGACAATTATTTTCCAAAATTGAGCCATTACACGAGGGACGAGGAGGTGTTGGACCCCTTATCGAGAAAGCCGCGAAGTGAGGAAATATTTAGATAAGTAAGTCAACGAGCGGTCCGACATCTTCTCGCCGGTGCTTACGCAACCTCAGAGGGGATGTATTGTTTGGTCGAGGAAATCTCTTTTGCGTTCACAAAAGATTCGATCGAGTTTAACAGATCACAACGCCCGTCCCCGGTGACCGCCGAGAACTGAAGAACGGCAGAGAGGTGTTCATATTTGGCAAGCCTGTCCTGAACACTCTTTATTTGTGCCTGCAGTTTATTGAAGGGAATTTTGTCGGCTTTAGTAAGCACGAGAACAAAGGGCACCTCATAGAAATCCAACCAGCCCATCATCGTCGTATCAAGTTCGGTGGGTCCCAACCGGGCATCAACAATCTGTACACCGAGCGCAATTTGGCTCCTCTCATGGAAAAACGATTCGATGAGTGAAGTCCAGCCGGCTTTCACTTGCTCGGCGACTTTTGCGTAACCGTAACCGGGCAAATCTATGAAATACATTTCCTTGTTCACAAGATAATAATTCAGCTCCCGGGTCTTTCCAGGGGTAGAGCTGATGCGGGCAAGCCCCTTTCTATTACAGAGCTTGTTCAGGAGAGACGATTTTCCCACGTTCGACCTGCCGATAAACACAATTTCCGGGAAGTTATCCTTGGGGAGCTGTTTCAGGTTTGCAACGCCAACAACAAAATCTACCGTGACAATTTTCATATCTCACACCCTCTCATAATGGAACCTGGTGGAACCCGTACCACGCTAGCAAGGGATGGCAATGCTATCCTTTTGTTTCTTACGTCGCTTTTTTTTCAGAAGCCTTCGTAGCAGATAATGGAGTTTCCGCCGCTGTTTCTGCGGCCGGAGATGGAGCGGTTTCAGTTTTCTTTCGGGGGGATCGACGCGCACGCTTCGGTTTCACCGTCGCTTTCGTTTCCTCTTTGCCGGTATTATAGTCTACCAACTCAAGCACTGCAACTTCTGCAGCGTCGCCGAACCTGCGTCCCAATTTCACAACGCGGGTGTATCCGCCGGAGCGTTCTCCGACCTTTGAAGCGATTTCGCCGAACAATATCTTTACAACTTCCTTGTCGCGAATAAAGCGGGCCACTTCACGGCGTGCATGAATATCTTTCGGCGCACCGCCGGCTTCCTTCGCCGCTGCACGTTTGGCGCGGGTAATAATTTTTTCGACCACCATCCGCATTTCCTTTGCTTTTGCAAGGGTCGTACGGATTTTTTTGTGCCGGAATAATGACGTTGAAAGAGAGCTGAGAGTCGCCTTACGATGGCTTGCTGTCCGTTTAAGTTTCCGACCCGATCTGCCGTGAATCATTGCATTGTCCTTTGTTTAGTCGCTGTCCTTTAAATACTTGTCGACATCCATTCCGAATGTCAAACCTTCCTCCTCGATGATCGCCGAAAGTTCGGCAAGAGACTTGCGGCCGAAGTTACGGAATTTCAGCAGTTCGGCTTCTTCGCGGCGCACGAGATCGGCGATCGTTTTAATGTCCGCAGCACGGAGGCAATTGTGCGACCGCACCGATAGCTCAAGGTCGTCCACGCTTGTCTTGAGAACTTTCCGGATGCGCGCAACTTCCGCGTCCTCTTCCACTTCTTCCTTTTCTGCCTCGGGTTCCGAATCAAAGTTCGTGAAGAGTTGAATGTGTTCGCGCAGTACTTTCCCGGCGTACGTAAGACCTTCTTCAGGGACGATGGAGCCGTCGGTCTCGATTTCTAAGACCAGCTTTTCGTAGTCGGTTTGCTGGCCGACGCGTGTTGGCTCGACGAAATAGCGCACATTTTTAATCGGAGTAAAGATCGAATCGATCGCAATGACGCCGAGCGTTTGGTCGGGCAATTTGTTCTCTTCCGATGTGACGTATCCCTTCCCGCGCCCGATGCGAAGCTCAATTTCAAAATCGGCATCTTTATTCAGCGTGGCGATATGATGTTCCGGGTTCAATATTTCAACTTCCGCACTCGCCTTTTGAATATCTCCGGCCTTGAATTTTCCGGGTCCTTTTAGGTGCACCATCACTTTGCCGACTTTTTTGTTCGTCGCTTTCAGGCGCACTTCCTTGAGGTTGAGAATCATATCGGAAACATCCTCAACTAGCCCCGGCAAGGTGGAGAATTCATGGACAATACCTTCAATGCGAATAGCGGTAATCGCGTACCCCGGCAGCGATGACAGGAGGACTCGCCGGAATGCATTGCCGATCGTTACTCCGAAGCCTTTCTCTAACGGCTGAACAATAAATCTGCCAAACGTGGTAGAATGATTTGCTTCATCAAGCACGATTCCTTCAGGCATTTGAAAATTTACAAGACTCATGAGATTCACTCACTTTCACACGTTTTAAGTTGTTGTGAAAAATAATCGATTACTTTGAATACAACTCGACGACGAGTTGCTCATTCGCCGGCAAAGGAATGTCGGCTCGTTCCGGAATTTGAAGAAACGTTCCGTTGAGATTCGCTTTGTCAAGGCTGAGCCACGGCAGCATTGAACTGTCTTTCATGCGCTTCATGGAATTGTGAATGACCTCCAACTTTTTGCTTCGTTCATTCACACTGATGATATCGCCCGCTTTCAACAACACCGACGGCACATCCACCGGGCTATTGTTGATGGAAAAATGTCCGTGCAGAATTAATTGCCTCGCCGTCTTGCGCGAGGGCGCAAAACCCATACGATAGACGACGTTGTCGAACCGCCGTTCCAGCGTTTTGACGAGAATTTCCGCGGTCTTTCCCGTTTGGCGCAGCGACTTTTCGAAATAATTTCTGAATTGCGTTTCAAGCAATCCGTACATCCGGCGGATCTTTTGTTTCTCCCTCAACTGAAGCCCGTATTCGGAAACTTTCTGTCTTCGCGATTGCCCGTGCGGACCCGGCGGGAAATTGCGCCGTTCAACCGGACATTTCTCCGTGAAGCATTTCGTTCCCTTCAAAAAGAGTTTCTGACGTTCCCGTCGGCACAACCTGCAACTGGCGTCAATATATCTTGCCATTGATGTGTACTTCCTTTAAGTGATGAATAAATAGACTTCTCAAGATTCCTAAACGCGACGACGCTTCGGCGGACGGCAGCCGTTGTGCGGAATCGGCGTGATATCTCGAATGATCGAAACTTCCAAACCGGCGGTCTGCAGCGAGCGAATCGCAGCTTCACGGCCTGAACCCGGTCCCTTGACAAACACTTCAACCTTACGGAGCCCCATGTCGTATGCTTCCTTCGCCGCAGCTTCCGCCGATACCTGCGCGGCAAACGGTGTGTTCTTGCGGGACCCCTTGAAACCATTCTTTCCCGCTGACGACCATGCAATGGTGTTGCCGTAAACATCAGTCAGCGTCACGATGACGTTGTTGAACGTTGCCTTGACAAAGGCCTTCCCGTTCACATCAACATGAATTTTCTTTTTCTTCTTCGCAGCAGGCGCTGGCGCCGCTGTAGATGCTGCCGGTGTTTTCGCCGCCGCTTGTGTCGGTTCTTTTGCCACGTCTTCTCCTTTCAACCAAAGAGGATTCTTTGGAAGAGCTTAGTTATTTCTTTGCCAATACTTTCTTCTTCCCGGCAACCGTCTTCCGCTTGCCTTTCCGGGTGCGGGAATTCGTCCTCGTCCGCTGTCCGCGAACAGGGAGTCCCTTTCGATGACGCAGTCCGCGATACGAGCCGATATCCATAAGACGCTTGATGTTCATTTGCATTTCGCTTCGCATCGCGCCTTCAGTTTTGTATTCCGCCTGGATGATCGTACGGATCTTCGAAACTTCGTCGTCGTTCAAATCGCCTATTTTCTTGTTCAGGTCTACGCCGGCCTTCGAGAGGATTTTCTGCGACGTTGTGCGGCCGATCCCGTAAATGTACGTTAACCCGATCTCCGACCGTTTGTTCTTTGGTAAATCGACTCCAGCTATACGAGCCACGTTTTCTTCTCCTTGTTAAACAACTCTGATCCGAAGGTTGCCCTTCGGGGGAATTATCCTTGACGCTGTTTGTGTTTCGGATTTTTGCAAATCACTCTCACGACGCCTTTGCGTCGGATGATTTTGCAGTTTTCGCACAACCGTTTGACTGATGCCCGGACTTTCATTTCCTGGTCCTTTCCTCGCTCTCGCTTATTTGTAACGGTAGGTGATTCGTCCTTTGGAAAGGTCGTACGGTGAAAGTTCCACCGTCACTTTATCACCGACCAAAATTTTTATGTAGTTCATCCGCATTTTGCCCGATATATGCGCAAGGATTTCGTGCCCGTTGTCCAGCTTCACTTTGAACGAGGCGTTGGGCAGCGTTTCCATGATAATCCCGTCAACCTTAATTGCTCCTTGCTTTGCCATTGCTCATGCGATTACTGAGTTAAAATTTCCGCTCTGTTCTTTCGGACCACAACCGTATGTTCATAGTGTGCCGACGGTTCGCTGTCAGCAGTGAGAATCGTCCATCCGTCTCCGGCGGTGTGCACGCTGTACACTCCGAAATTCACCATCGGTTCGATGGCCAGCGTCATCCCTTCCTTCAACTTTAACCCTGTTTTTGCTCTGCCGTAATTCGGAACAGGCGGATCCTCGTGTAATTCTTTCCCGATGCCGTGTCCAACCAGGTCGCGCACGACAGAAAAGCCAGCTGCTTCGACATGGCGTTGGACGGCATATGAAATATCATGAAGATAATTTCCTTCGACGGCCTGTTCAACCCCTTTGTCGAGCGATTCCTGAGTTATTCTCATCAACCGCGCCTTCCCTTCAGAAATCTTTCCGACGGGAAATGTAAAAGCCCCATCGCCGAAAAATCCGTTCTTCACCACGCCGACATCAACGGAAACGATCTCACCTTCCCTCAACGCCCGCGTGCCGGGAATTCCATGAACGACTTCATCGTCGATCGAAACACATATCGACGCCGGGAAAAGATTTCGGCGGTCATTTCCATACCCTTTGAACGCCGGGAAACCGCCGCTGCTCCGGATAAAATCTTCGGCAAGGTCATCAAGCTCTTTTGTGACGACTCCCGGATAAATTCGTTTCCCCAACAGCCTTAAGACATCGGCGACAATTTTCGAGCTCTCCCGAATCAGGGAGATTTCTTTTTCAGTTTTGATCGTAACCATGAATACCACACCGCCGCTGCCGGAAATTACCGGCCGATTCGTCCCTTGATCTTGCCGCTTTTCATAAACCCGTCGTAGTGACGCATCAACAAATGGGATTCAATTTGTTGAAGGGTATCCAATGCAACCCCCACAATGATCAGCAAACTTGTTCCGCCGAAGAACGATGCGAAGCTCGTGGTCACCCCAAACCGGACCATGAACGCCGGCAGAATAGCGATGATGGCAAGAAATATCGAACCGGGCAACGTAATCTTCGTCAAAATATTATCGATGAAATCCGACGTATGCGTTCCCGGACGAATCCCGGGTATAAATCCGCCCTGCTTTTGCATGTTATCAGCGACATCTTTCGGGTTGAATGCAATAGCAGTATAAAAATATGTGAAGAACACGATCATTAACCCGTAGAAGAAGGAGTATGTGAACGACGTATGTTCAAGATACCCTGCGATGGATGCGACAAAATCACTATCCGGGAAGAATGTCAGGATCGTGCTCGGAATGAACATGATCGACTGCGCAAAAATGATCGGCATAACTCCGGCCGTGTTGACACGCATCGGAATGTACTGCGTAACACCGCCATAGACTTTTCTACCAACGACGCGCTTTGCATATTGTACCGGAATCCTGCGCGTTCCTTGTGTCACCATCACAACACCGGCAATGATCAGCAGCATGAATGCCCAGATAATCAGTTCGACGATGATCGGCCTCGCTCCGGAATTGACCAGTTGAAACTCGTCGAGAATGGCAATCGGGAACCGGGCGATGATGCCGATGAAGATGATGAGCGAAATACCGTTTCCGATTCCGCGTTCTGTGATCTGTTCACCCAGCCACATCATAAACATCGTCCCCGTTGTCAGGATAATGATCGTGCTGAGCGCAAAACCGAATCCCTGGACTTGTTGAGGCACGATGGAAACGCCGGCAGCATTTAGACTCACCAATCGGACGCTGACACCCCAAGCCTGGAGTATTGAGATGAGCACTGTGCCGTAACGTGTATACTGGGTGATCTTCTTTCGTCCGTTTTCCCCTTCTTTCTGAAGTTTTTGAAAGAACGGAACAACCGCTCCGAGCAACTGGATAATAATAGAGGAGCTGATATACGGCATAATGCCGAGGGCGAAAATCGCCGCATGGCTGAACGCACCGCCGACAAACAAATCGTACAACCCAAAGAGCGTGTTCGAAGCCTGGTTGCGCATCGAATCCGCAAGCACCGACGCATCGACGCCGGGCAAGGTGACGTGCGAACCGATCCGGACGACGATGAGCAGCGCCGTTGTGAACAACACGCGGGTTCGCAGCTCTTGAATCTTGAAGATGTTTCGAATGTTTTCGTCTAATTTGCTCATGGAGACTCGTTAGGATTTTTTTGCCGCTGCAGGTTTTTCAGTTTGGATCTCTGTCGCTTTCCCGCCGGCAGCCGTTATTTTCTCCACCGCAGACTTACTGAATTTATGTGCCGAGATATTCAATGGTGACTTCAGCTCGCCGTCGCCAAGAATTTTCACCAAGGCTGTTTTCTTTGACACGATGCCTAGCGAATGCAGGATCTCCGGCGTTACCGTATCTTTCACTCTCCCGTCGGTTGCCAATTTTTGCAGCATGTCAACGTTGACGACGCGATACTCAATACGAAAAGGATTGGTGAATCCGAATTTCGGAAGGCGCCGGGTCAACGGCATCTGCCCTCCCTCGAACCCTCGCTTGAAACCCGAACCCGAACGCGAACCCTGTCCCTTATGCCCGCGCGTGGCGGTTCCTCCGTGCCCGGAACCTTGTCCGCGCCCGATCCGTTTTGTTTTTCTTCGTGAGCCTTTTGCGTAATGTAGACTGCTTAAAATCGCCGCCATGGTAATTTCCTTTTCAACTCGGTTGGGTCTTGATGAATCAAGCCACCTGCAATTTTATGATTTCACTTCTTCGACAACAACCAAATGACGAACCGCATTCACCATACCCCGAATCTGCGGAGTGTCGGTGTGAACCACGGAATAATTCGGGCGCCCTAGACCAAGGGCTTCGATCGTACGTTTATGGCGTTCCAGCGTATGCACTACGCTCCGAATCTGAGTTATCTTTATTTTTTTATGAGCTGCCATAATTTTTAATTTTGGAATAATTCTTGAAGGGAGAGGCCGCGTTCTTGCGCAACCGTGCGTGCATCCCGAAGGCTGAGCAGCCCCGCGAGGGTTGCTTTCACAACATTGTGCGGGTTAGAGGAGCCCATTTGTTTCGTGAGAATGTCTTTCACTCCGGCCGACTCAAGCAGCGCGCGAACGCCGCCGCCGGCAATTAATCCCGTTCCGGGTGATGCAGGTTTCAATAGCACCTTCCCGGCTCCAAACTTTCCGATAATCTCGTGTGGAATCGTTCCGTTGACAATCGGAACTGTAACGACATTTTTCTTGGCGTCATCGATGCCTTTGGAGATTGCATCGGCGACCTCGTTTGCTTTGCCGAGACCGATGCCGACATGTCCGTTGCCGTCGCCGACAACAACAATTGCGTTAAAACTGAACCTGCGGCCGCCTTTCACAACTTTTGCAACGCGGTTGATGTGGACCAGCTTGTCTTTTAACTCCAGTTCGTTCGCTTTAATTCGTGCCAAGGGTACGCCTCTTTACTTCATGAATAAAATTTTCTGCATCGTCCATTTTTTCTGCTGTCGGGAGAGGATTCGAACCTCTACAGACGCCTCCAAAGGGCGTTGTCCTGCCATTAGACGACCCGACAATGGTGCGGGCTTTTCCTTCAGCAGCAACTACAGCTTAAAATTTCAAGCCGCCTTCTCGTGCACCGTCCGCCAGCGCTTTCACACGGCCGTGATACAATAATCCGTTTCGGTCGAACACTACATTCTTAATGTTTTTTTCGAGCGCCTTCTTTGCAAGAATTTTACCGACGATCGTGCTCTTTGCTCTTTTTGATTTCGCTTCGGTCAATTCGGATTTTACTTCTTTTGAAATCGAAGAGGCGGCAACCAGTGTTTTCCCGGCAACATCATCAATGATTTGCCCGTAGATATTTCCAAGACTCCGGTATACGGTTAACCGCGGACGTTCTGCGGTCCCCGTAATTTTCTTTCGGATATACGCCTTGATTTTTGTCCGTCGCTGCAATGCATTTTTGTTGATCATCGTACTCTTATCGATAGCTGTGAAACGTGCTCGTTATTTATTTTGCCCCGACAGTAGCCGCTGTTTTGCCCGCTTTTCTGCGAATATACTCTCCTTCGTACTTAATGCCCTTTCCTTTGTACGGCTCGGGCGGGCGGAGCGACCGTATTTTTGCCGCGACCAGTCCGACTAACTGTTTATCGATACCGCTGATGGTAATGCTCGTCTGAGTCGGCGCTTCAATTTTGATTGAATCGGGGGGCCTGAACGCAATTGGATGCGAGTACCCGAGCGCGAGCTGCAGGACCTTGCCTCTCAATTCCGCACGGTAACCGACGCCGACGATCTCCAGCTTGCGGCTGAATCCGGTCGTTACACCGGTAACCATGTTCGCGATGAGGGCGCGGAACAAACCATGGAGCGAGCGCTGTTCTTTGAAATCGGAGTGACGGGAGACGAGTACTTCTTCTCCTTTGACCTCGACCGTTACATCGGGGTGAATCGCAACAGAAAGTTCACCTTTGGACCCGGTGACTTTCACGCGGCCGTTCTTGACTTCGACTTTCACTCCCTTGGGAATGACTACTGGTTTTCTGCCGATTCGTGACACTGTAAGACTCCTTCGAACTCTTTTATGGTATTACCACACGTAAAACAATACTTCACCGCCGACATTTTCCTTCCGCGCCTGCTTATCGGTCATCAAACCTTTTGATGTCGATACCACGGCAACACCCAAACCATTGTTGACCCGGGGCAGCGCTTCAGCATTTTGATACCGTCGAATACCGGGCCGACTGATACGCCGCAGGCCGGTGATGACGCTGTTCGTATCGTTATACTTCAATTGAATGCGGATCACTCCCTGCTTTTTATCATCAACGGTCGTAAAGTTGGCGATGAATTTCTGTTCCAATAAGATACGTGTAATTTCTTTCTTGAGGTTCGATGCCGGAACATCGACCTTTTTATGGCGCGCACGCACCGCATTACGAACTCGTGTAAGATAATCGGCTATTGGATCGGACATTGACATTGAATTTCATTCTCCTAAGTTTTTCCGCTCGCTGTAGCGAGAAGTAATTACCAGCTTGCCTTTGTGACTCCCGGAATTTTGCCGTCGAGCGCCATCGAACGGAAACAGAGCCTGCAGACGCCAAACTTTCTCATGTATGCCCGGGACCGGCCGCAGATGCTGCATCGGTTGTGTTTCTGTGTCGGATGTTTTGGTGTTTTCTTGGCTTTCACAACCATCGCTAATCGTGCCACGAACGCTCCTTGTTTAGATTAATTTGCTTTTTGAACCGTGTCGCGTTTGACGAACGGCATGCCGAATCCTTTGAGCAGTTCCATCGCTTCAAGGTCCGTTTTTGCCGTAGTCACAAAAGTGATATCCATACCATTAATTTTTGCCACCTTATCCGCATCGATCTCGCGGAAAATAATTTGCTCCTTGATACCGAGCGTGTAGTTGCCGCGCCCGTCAAACGATCGGTCGGGTACGCCGCGGAAGTCCCGGATCTGGGGCATTGCAACATTCACCAGCCTGTCCAGAAATTCGTACATCTGCCTCCCTCGAAGCGTCACGCGGGCCCCGATGGGGACGCCTTGACGGAGTTTGAAATTGGAAATAGCTTTTTTTGCTTTGGTGATAGCCGGTTTTTGTCCGGTGATCAATTCTAATTCTTTCGCAGCCGTTTCAAGCAGCTTTGCATCCTGCGTTGCGGCGCCGATACCCATGTTGAGCGAAATTTTTTCCAGCCTCGGCACCTGCATGACGCTCTTATAGTTGAACCGTTTCATCATAGCCGGGGCAAGGTCTTTCTTGTACATGTCCAGCAAGCGGGGATAGACCCCGGCCTCGCGAGCGTGAGAAGCCTTCGCCTCTTTTGCTTCCTGCTTCTGAGACGGTTTCTTTTCTTTTGGTTTCTCTTTCGGTTTCTCTTTTTCTTTTTCTTTCGCCATTGCGCTGCACTTTCAAGTATGCACTATGTTATTCGCATAGCACCGTTTATCCGTTTGAGGAATACATCAGAACATTTCGCCGCAGTTGCGGCATATCCGCATAGATTTTTTCTTGCCCGAGCCTGCGTCGGTAACGTGCTTGTAGCCGACCCTCGTGGCCGTGTTGCATTTCGGACATTTCACCATCACGTTCGACGAGTTGATCGTTGATTCTTTTTGAACCACTCCCCCTTGCGGGTTCCGCTGCGACGGCTTTGTGTGCCGTTTTATAATATTGACGCCTTCGACAATTATTCTGTTGGTCTCGGGAAAAACCTTCAACACTTTTCCTTCTTTGCTGACGTTGTTCCCGGATTTCACGATGACCAAATCATCTTTTCGAACATGCATAGAGACACTCTCAATTATCGTTAGAGCACTTCCGGTGCTAGTGAAACAATTTTCATGAATTGCTTTTCCCGAAGCTCGCGTGCGACCGGGCCAAAGATACGCGTTCCCCGCGGTTCGTTCAACGGAGTGATCAGAACGACGGCGTTTTCATCGAAGCGAATGTAGGATCCGTCTTTCCGTCCAACTTCCTTTTTAGTCCGAACGACAACGGCACGGGAGACCTCTCCTTTTTTGACGCCGGCTCCCGGAATTGCCGATTTCACAGAGACAACAACCAAATCGCCGACGCTTGCGTAACGCCGGTCATGGCCGCCGAGGATGCGAATGCAGCGCACTTTTTTTGCGCCCGAGTTGTCCGCAACCACTAAATTTGTTTCTTCCTGAATCATGACATACTCCTAAGTCGATTACTTCGCTTTTGCGACCACTTCCACAAGGCGCCATCGTTTATTTTTGCTGAGGGGGCGCGTTTCCATGATGCGCACCGTGTCGCCGAGACCAGCCTCTCCTTTTTCATCGTGCGCCATCAGCGTCGATGTGCGGCGGAAATATTTTTTGTAGAGCGCATGGGGTACGCGCCGTTCGATCGCAACGACGATGCTCTTCATCATTTTCGTGCTGACGACTTTTCCAACGCGTGTCTTTCGTCGAGTAGTTCTATTATCCATTGTGTGACGGTCTCCGTTACTCCGATTATGGCTTAGCCGCTGCCGCTTTGCGTTTCCGCTGATTCAACATCGTCATCATGCGCGCGATGTCACGGCGAATAAGCTTGAGCTTCGCCGTGTTTTCAATTTGCTTCGTCGCTTGCTGGAATTTCATGTGAGCGAGCGACTCCTTATCATCGGCGATTCTTTTTGCTAATTCCGAATCAGAGAGGTCTTTTATTTCAAACATTTTCATTGTCGTGGTCTACTCTGTTAATGAGCGTCGTAATCGATGCGGGTGACGAATTTTGTTTTGATCGGCAGTTTATGTGCAGCGAGCGTCAGCGCCTCTTTCGCCATTTCTTTCCGTACGCCGCCGATTTCAAACATCACGCGTCCGGGCTTAATGACGACAACCCAGAATTCCGGATTTCCTTTACCGCTTCCCATACGAGTCTCGGCCGGTTTTTTTGTCACCGGTTTGTCCGGGAAGATTCTGATCCATACTTTCCCTTCACGTTTCATCATCCGGGTCAGGGCAACGCGTGAAGCTTCGATCTGGCGCTGCGTAATCCATCCCGGCTCCATCGCCTTCAAACCGAAATCGCCGAAGGCGATCGTAGCGCCTCGGGTCGCCTTGCCGCGCATCCGTCCGCGTTGGGCTTTTCTGTACTTAACTCTTTTCGGCATCAACATAATTTGTAATCTCCAATATCGCTTAGTGCAATGAATCTTCGCATGTTACCGGGCAGTGTTCCCGAGAACCTCCCCTTTGCATATCCATACTTTTACGCCGATAAGGCCGTAGATTGTTTGTGCCGTTGCATTGGCATAATCAATATCAGCCCGCAGCGTATGAAGGGGAATCCGTCCTTCCTTATATTGCTCACGCCGTGCCATTTCAGCTCCGCCGAGACGGCCGCTGCACATCACACGAACCCCTTCCGCACCCATGCGCATTGCAGCCGTGATTCCCTGCTTCATCGCACGGCGGAACGATATGCGCCCTTCGAGCTGCGAGGCGATATTTTCTGCAACAAGCTGCGCGTCCAGTTCCGGGCGCTTGATTTCGCTGATGAGGATCTTCACATCTTTGTTTGTAATTTTTTTCAGCTCTTCTTCGAGTTGTGAAATTTCTTTTCCGCTTTTGCCTATCACAATTCCAGGGCGTGAGGTATGAATGGTGATGCGCGCATTCTTCGGGGTCCGCTCAATTTGAATCCGCGAGATCCCTGCCTTCTTCAACCGATTGCGGACGTAATTCCGAATCATCACATCTTCATTGAGTTTGGCAGCGAAGCCTTTTTCATCGTACCAATTTGAATCCCACGTCTTGATGACGCCTAAACGGAAACCGACCGGATGCGTTTTTTGTCCCAAAGTGTTCTCCTAAAACCGGAATAGTATAATAGTTGTCATACAACCCTCGAAATATTGAACTTATTTTTTCTTTGTCTCACGCTGAGCAACGACAATAGTCACATGGTTAGAGCGCTTCAGCATTCTGAAAGCGCGTCCCATTGGGGCGGGCAAAATCCTCTTCATCGATGCGCCGCTGTCCACAAAGCACTCCTTCACGTAGATATCCTCGGTATCGACTCGCCCTGCGTCGTCTTTGTTTTGAAGGTTCGAAATCGCCGACCGCAACACCTTCTCAGCCGTCTTTGAAGCATGCTTCGGGGAGAAATGAAGAATATTGAGCGCCTCGCCGACGGATTTCCCGCGGATTAAATCGACCACCAGCCGCATTTTGCGCGGCGACGTCCCGATATATCTGTTAATTGCTTTTGCTTCCATGAATAACTCCAGAATCTGTACGCTAAATATTCTTATTCGGCCGGGGTTGCTGTCGTCGTTTCCGTCCTCAAGCCGGGATGCGCGCGGAAAATTCTTGTCGGCGCAAACTCGCCGAGTTTATGACCGACCATCGACTCCTGAATATACACCGGGATGAACTTGTTGCCGTTATGCACGGCGAAGGTGTGTCCGACAAAGTCCGGCGCGATCGTCGATGAACGGGACCATGTCTTGATCACTTGTTTCCTGTTGCTCTTATTCAGGGCTTCAACTTTTTGCTGCAGTTTGGGATCGATGAACGGTCCCTTTTTTACCGATCGACTCATAGTGGCCTACTCTTTACTTACGGCGTTTGACAATGTATTGGCTCGATGTTTTTTTCTTTTTTCGCGTTTTCAATCCCTTGGACTTCTGTCCCCACGGGCTTACCGGATGACCGCCGCCCGAGGTCTTACCTTCACCGCCGCCCATCGGATGGTCAACCGGATTCATCGCGACACCGCGAACGTGCGATCGAATGCCGAGCCAGCGCGAGCGTCCTGCTTTTCCTACGCTGATTTTTTCATGATCGATATTGCCGAGCATCCCGATCGTTGCATAACATCCGCTCCGGACATTGCGAACTTCTCCCGAGGGGAATTTGAGAAGTACGAATTCGCCTTCCTTTGCCTGCACCATCGCAAAATTACCCGCGCTCCGGGCGATCTGTCCCCCTTTGCCCTCCCGCATTTCAATATTGTGTATTTGCGTGTTGACGGGAATAGCTTTCAACGGCATCGCGTTGCCCATTTTAATTTCTACTTCATTGCCGGCGATAATCTGGTCGTTCACCTTCAATCCTTCAGGGGCAAGAATGTATCGCTTCTCGCCGTCAACATACTGCACAAGGGCAATGCGCGTGGAGCGATTGGGATCGTATTCAATTGCCGTAACTTTTGCAGCAATATCCCGCTTGTCTCTCTTGAAATCGATGATGCGGTATCTGCGCTTGTGCCCGCCGCCCCGATGGCGCGACGTGACGCGCCCGTAACTGTTCCGCCCGCCGGATTTCTTTATCGGTCCAAGGAGCGATTTTTCGGGCTTTGTCTTCGTAATTTCTTCGAACGTTGAGATCGTATAGTATCTCGTCGCAGCGGTCGTCGGTTTTAGTTTTCGTAATGCCATAACTCTGCTTTCGTTGCTTGTTGCTGTTACACGTTTTCGAAGAAGTCGATCTTCTGGTCTTTCATCAGCGTTACTATTGCTTTCTTAAAGTCTGCCCGTTTGCCAGGAATTCGTCCACGCTTCGTCATCTGCGCTTTGTGTTTTCCTTTGGATCGGATGGTTCGGATACTCTCTACGGTGACGCTGAATTTTTTTTCGATGGCGCGTGCAATGTCAATCTTGTTTGCGTTGATATCTACTTCAAACGCGTACTGACGTTTCTCTGCAAGCGCAGTCATCTTCTCGGTGATCAGGGGCCGTTTTAGAATTACACTCATTGCTAGCTCGCTTTAATTGGAAAACGTTTTCTGAAGGATATCCACTGCGCTCTTTTGCATGACCAGCACGGCGCTGTCCACAATTTCATACGTCGAAGCCTTTGCGGCTTCGAGAATATTTAACCTTGGAATATTCCGGCCGGACCTCAACACGTTATCGTCTTTCTTCGGAACGAGAAACAACACCTTCTTCGATCCAACCTGCAACGCTTTCAGCACACCGGCCATTGCTTTCGTTTTGGGGGCGTCGAAGCTGAAATCCTCTACGACGACAATACTTGATTCCTTCGCCTTGTAAGCCAGAGCCGACTTGCGCGCAATCCGTTTAACTTTTGCCGGCAGCTTCACCTCATAGTCATGCGGGTGAGGCCCAAACACTGTTCCGCCGCCCGCCATCAACGGGGAGCGGCTTGTTCCCTGCCGCGCGCGTCCCGTTTTCTTCTGTGCAAACGGCTTTTTGCCGCCGCCGCGGACGTCGCTGCGCTCTTTCGTTTGATGCGTCCCCTGTCTCTGATTCGCCATGTACGAGCGAACCGCCATATAAATCGCGTGGTCGTTCGGCTTCACTTCAAAGATTTCCGGGGCAAGGGTCACAGTCTCGCCCGATTTTGTGCCATCTTTTTTTAACACATCAACTTTCATTGTCGTAGTGCTTTCTTTTGCGGCGTCGTTTAAAGTTTACTTTGTGATCTCAACATAGGTGTTGATCGCTCCGGGAACGGATCCCTTCACGAGGATGAGATTCGATTCCAGGATTACCTGAACGACGGTCAAATTTTTCACCGTCACATTTCTGAACCCCATACGCCCTGCCATACGCATTCCCTTAAAGACACGCGATGGGTAGGACGAAGAGCCGATAGAACCCGGCGCACGGACACGGTCCGACTGGCCGTGCGTCGTCATTCCAACGCCGGAGAAATGATGCCGGCGGACAACGCCTTGAAACCCCTTGCCCTTCGATTTTGCCGTGACGGAGACTTTGTCGCCTTTTGTAAAAAGGTCCACCTTCACTTCTTTTCCGATCGCGATATCGCCCGCTTTGAAATCGCGGAACTCCTTCAGCAACCGAAGCGCCTTCACATTCGCTTTCGCAAAATGACCTTTCGCGGGCTTGGTGACAAGCCGTTCGGGTTTTTCGTCAAAACCGAGCTGGACGGCTTCGTACCCATCCTTCTCCTTAGTTCGAATTTGGGTCACATAGCAAGGACCGGCTTCGATGACTGTGCACGGAATCGAAACCCCGTTTTCATCGAAGATGCTTGTCATGCCGACTTTTTTTCCTAATATGCCACTCACTGTATAAACTCCTTCGGTATCTGCCTTTTGAGAGACCGGTTAGCCAAAAAATCTATTACTGATTGACGACGTCTTCACATCAGAGACGACCAGGCGAAATCATCAACACACGCTACACTTTTATTTCAACATCGACTCCGGCTGGAAGGTCGAGCTTCATTAACGCATCGACCGTTTTTGTACCCGAGGTGAGAATGTCGATGAGGCGCTTGTGAGAGCGCGTCTCGAATTGTTCACGCGATTTTTTATCGACGTGCGGCGAGCGCAACACCGTATACAGCGTGCGCTTCGTCGGCAGCGGAATCGGGCCCGACACAACAGCGCCGGTCGACTTCACCGTCTTGATAATCTTCTCTGCCGACTTATCGATCAGATTATGGTCGTACGATTTTAATTTAATGCGAATTTTTTGACCAGCCACGTGGACTCCGTGCGAGCCGCGTTCCGCTCTTAGCGGGATGCGGCTCAAAAGTTAAACAGCTATTATTCGATGATCTTTGTGACAACACCAGAACCGACGGTACGCCCGCCTTCGCGAATAGCGAATCGCAATTTTTCTTCCATCGCGATGGTAGAAATAAGCTCGATCTGCATGTTATCGACGTTGTCGCCCGGCATGACCATTTCCACTCCCTGCGGAAGCGTTACAACGCCGGTGACGTCGGTTGTCCGGAAGTAGAATTGCGGACGGTAACCGTTCAGGAACGGTGTGTGGCGTCCGCCTTCTTCTTTCTTTAACACGTAAACCTGTGCATTGAATTTTTTGTGCGGGGTGATTGAGCCGGGTTTCGCGATAACCATACCGCGCTCCAGGTCGTCCTTTTCAATTCCACGCAAAAGAAGTCCCGCATTGTCTCCGGCCTGGACTTCATCGAGCTCTTTGCGGAACATCTCCGCGCCGGTGATCACCGTCTTCTTATGCTGGCCGAGTCCGATGACTTCAACTTCATCGCCGACCTTCGCACGGCCGCGGTCAACGCGTCCCGTGCCGACAGTTCCGCGACCGGTGATTGAGAAAACGTCTTCGACCGGCATTAAGAACGGCTTATCGGATTCGCGCTGCGGAAGCGGAATATACGAGTCGATGGCATCCATCAGCTCCATAATACACTTGAACGCAGGGTCATCTGCTTTTACATCCGGCCGCAACGCAGCTTCCATGGCCTTCAACGCAGAGCCGCGAATGATCGGAATCTGATCGCCGGGAAACTCATTCGCCTTCAACAAGTCGCGCATTTCCATCTCAACGAGGTCGAGCAACTCAGGGTCGTCGACCGCATCAACTTTGTTCAAAAAGACGACGATACGGGGCACACCAACCTGACGGGCAAGAATGATATGCTCGCGAGTCTGAGGCATCGGTCCATCAGTTCCTGCAACCACAAGAATTGCTCCGTCCATTTGTGCGGCGCCGGTAATCATGTTCTTCACGTAATCAGCGTGGCCGGGGCAGTCGACGTGAGCGTAATGGCGCTTTTCAGTCGAGTATTCGACATGTGCTGTAGCAATGGTTATACCGCGCGCTTTTTCTTCCGGCGCATTGTCGATGCTATCGAACGTGCGAATCTGCGAAAGGCCTTTTTTGGCTAGAACCATTGTAATGGCGGCCGTCAAAGTTGTCTTACCGTGGTCAACGTGGCCAATTGTCCCGACGTTCACATGCGGCTTGCTGCGGTCAAATTTTTCTTTTGCCATGAGGATGTCTCCTTACGTAATTGGGAACAAGGTGTTTTTAATCTCTGTCGATAATCAGGCAGTAACGGCTTCTTTGCCTTTTACTTTTTCGATAATTTGCTCGGAAATGGATTTGGGTGTTTCATCGTAATGTGAAAATTGCATCGTATAGAGTGCGCGTCCCTGCGTCATCGAGCGCATCGTTGTTGCATAGCCGAACATCTCGGACAGCGGCACGGTCGCTTTAACAACATGCGCATCCTTACGGGGTGTGATCCCTTCGATTTTTCCACGGCGGGAATTCAAATCCCCCATCACATCGCCGAGGTATTCCTCCGGCGTGACCACTTCAACCGCCATAATCGGTTCTAGAATAACCGGGTTCGCTTTCTTTGCAGCGGCCTGGAATGCGATAGAGCCCGCAATCTTGAACGCCATTTCAGACGAATCGACATCGTGGTACGAACCGTCGAACAATTTCACTTTCACATCTTCAACCGGATAGCCTGCAAGAATGCCGTTCTTCATCGCTTCTTGAATACCGACAGAGACCGGTTTGATGAACTCGCGCGGCACAACTCCGCCGACAATCGCGTCCTCAAATTCGTAGCCTTTCCCCTTCTCATTCGGTTCAAGCTCGATCCAGACGTGGCCAAATTGTCCTTTGCCGCCTGATTGACGGATGAACTTGCCCTCGGCCTGGACTTTCTTGCGGATGGTTTCTTTATAGGCAACCTGAGGACGCCCGACGTTGGCTTCAACTTTGAATTCACGTTTCATGCGGTCGACAATAATTTCGAGATGAAGCTCGCCCATCCCGCCGATAATTGTCTGGCCTGTTTCTTCGTTGGTCGAGACGCGGAATGTCGGGTCTTCTTCCGAAAGCTTCTGCATGGCCTCACCCATCTTCTCCTGATCGGCCTTTGTTTTCGGCTCGATAGCCTGGTGAATGACGGGTTCAGGAAATACCATCTTTTCTAAAATGATCGGATCGTCTTCATCGCAGAGCGTGTCGCCCGTGCGCGTATTCTTAAACCCGATTGCGGCAAGAATGTCTCCGGAAAATCCTTCATCGACGTCTTCCCGATGGTTCGCGTGCATGCGAAGAACACGGCCAAGACGTTCTTTCCGGTCGCTGCTCGAATTGTACAGATACGATCCTGCTTTAACACTTCCCGTGTAAATGCGAAAGTATGTCAGCCTTCCGACAAACGGATCGGTCATAATCTTGAAAGCGAGCGCAGTGAATTTCTCATCATCGGCAACCTTGCGGACAATCACGTCTTTTAAATTCATATGATGGCCGGAAATTTCACCTTTGTTGATATCGAGAGGCGAAGGAAGAAAATCGACAACGGCGTCGAGCAGCATTTGGACGCCTTTGTTCTTGAACGACGAACCGCACAGCACGGGGACAATGCTTGTTTTCAGGCAAGCCCTGCGCAGCACTGCGTTAATTTCTTTAGGTGTGATCTCTTTGCCTTCGAGGTATTTCTCAAGAAGTGAGTCATCCTCATCCGAGACGGCTTCCAACATCTTCGTGCGGTACTCTGCAGCAAGCTTCTGAAGGTCGTGCGGTATGGGGATGTCATCCCACGTCATGCCATTCGATTCTTCGTGGAAAATGCGGGCCTTCATCGAAATCAAATCGATGATGCCGGTAAAGAGATCGCCTTCTCCAACGGGCAAATGAATCGGCACGGCATTGGCGCCGAGACGATCTTTCATCATTTGCACTGCACCGAGGAAATCCGCTCCCACACGGTCCATCTTGTTGACGAACGCAATTCGAGGCACACCGTATTTATCCGCCTGGCGCCATACCGTTTCGGACTGAGGCTCTACGCCACCGACCGAGCAGAACAAGGCAACCGCACCATCCAACACGCGCAACGAACGTTCGACTTCAATCGTGAAATCGACGTGCCCGGGCGTATCGATGATGTTAATATAGTGGTCTCTCCAAAAACAGGTCGTAGCGGCAGAAGTAATCGTTATGCCCCGCTCTTTTTCCTGTTCCATCCAGTCCATCGTCGCCGCGCCGTCATGCACTTCGCCCATACGATGCAGAACGCCCGTGTAATACAGAATGCGCTCGGTCGTTGTGGTCTTACCCGCATCGATGTGCGCCATAATTCCTATGTTTCGCGTTCTTTCAAGCGAATATTTCCTGGGCATAAAACTCCAAAAATCCTGAAACGCAGACAGTACTACAAAGTCAATGTAATCGTTGCAACGCGGGTTACCGCATTATATTACCACTTGAAATGCGCAAAAGCTTTGTTCGCTTCAGCCATGCGGTGCGTATCTTCTTTTTTCTTCACGGCATTTCCCTCGCCGTTCGCAGCCGCCATAAACTCTGAAGCAAGCTTCAACGACATTGCTTTATCCGAACGTTCTTTTGAGTAGTTGATAAGCCAGCGGATTGCAAGAGCGGTTCGCCGTTCGGGACGAACTTCTGTAGGTACCTGATAGGTCGCCCCGCCAACACGTCGAGCTCTCACTTCAATCACAGGGGCGACATTGCTTACTGCTTTCTTGAAAACATCAAGGGCATTTGACTTGGTACGATCACCTATTGCTTCAAGTGCATCGTAAAAGATCGACTGGGCGACGTTCTTTTTGCCCCGCTTCATAATGTTATTGATGAAGCGAGCCACCAAAGGGTCATTAAATTTAGGGTCGTGAAGAATCGATCTCTTTTCTGCTCTTTTTTTTCTCATAAGGTAATCACTTCGGGCGTTTCGCGCCGTACTTTGACCTTCCTTGTTTTCGTTCGTTCACCCCTGCGGTATCGAGCGTACCTCGAATAATATGGTATCTTACGCCCGGCAGATCTTTAACTCTGCCGCCGCGAATCATAACAATAGAATGTTCCTGCAGGTTGTGGCCTTCACCCGGGATGTAGGCGGTTACTTCAATCCCATTAGTTAAACGCACACGGGCAACTTTGCGCAACGCCGAGTTGGGCTTTTTGGGAGTAGTTGTGTACACCCTGGTGCACACGCCGCGCTTCTGCGGATTACCCGCGAGCGCAGGTGCTTTGCTCTTGAATAAGATGTCTCTTCGGCCTAATCGGACTAACTGATTTATCGTTGGCAAAAATTCGCTCCAAAAATAACTGTTTCCTGCTCTTAAAAAATTAGCTTATCAATATAGCAAAATGTCGAAAACAAGTCAAGGTTATTCTGCGACAAATTAGACCGCAGGCCAAAATCTCGCCTCAACCGACTATGCTACCGTTTTGCTTCTCTTGCGTGTTTTCTTTACGACTACCACTTCTTCATCGCCGTTCGATGTTTCGGGTTCTTCGACAGGTTTTTCAGACACCGCGGGTGCTTCCTTCGACGTCACAAGAACATCCCGGAATTTCTTCAACCCGGTGCCCGCAGGAATAAGATGTCCCATGATGACATTTTCTTTTAAGCCAAGCAAGTAGTCAACCTTTCCCTCGATCGCCGCGTCCGTCAAAACCTTTGTGGTCTCTTGGAACGCAGCAGCAGCGATAAAGCTGTCCGTCGAAAGAGAAGCAGCGGTGATACCGAGAAGAATCGGCTCGGACATCGCAGGTTCAGCATCTCTGAATTCTGCAACCTTCTTCGTCTTCTTCTTCAATTCTGTATTGCTTTCTTTCGCCTTCTTCTTTTCCACAACGGTCATATTCTTAAACTTCGAATCACCTTTGCTTTCGATATACACCATACCTTGAAGCCGCGCATTTTCTTCGGCGAATTTTATCTTATCGACATAGTCGCCCTCGAGGAAGCGCGTGTCGCCCGAATCACTGATGCGAACTTTCTGCATCATTTGACGAACGATTGTTTCGATATGTTTATCGTTGATTTTCACCCCCTGCATTCTATAGACTTCCTGAATTTCATTGACAAGATATTCCTGAACGGCACTTGTACCCTTGATGCGCAAGATATCATGCGGATCAATGGCACCGTCGGAAATACGTTCTCCGGCTCGAATGACGTCGTTTTCCTGGACAAGAATGTGTTTGCCGTGGGGGATAAGATACGTCTTGTGATCCTGCTTGTCATGGCTTTCGACGATAACTTCACGCGACCCCCGCTTCTGACCGCCAAACCGGACGATGCCGTCAATTTCACCTACGATTGCCGGGTCGGCCGGGGACCGTGCTTCAAAAAGTTCGGTCACTCTCGGTAAACCACCGGTGATATCGCGTGTCTTTCCGCTGTCGCGCGGAATTTTCACGAGAACTGTGCCGGCACCAATCTCCTCGCCATCGTCAACCATCATGTGGGCGCGCGTCGGAATAATATAGTTGGCGACTTTCGCTCCCGCCTTGTTCGCGACAAGAATGGATGGACTCAGCGTGCGGTCTCGGGAATCAATGACGACTTTTTGAATATGGCCGGTCTGTTCGTCGGGTTCTTCCCGGTATGTCACATCTTCCTTCAGGTCCTGATACTTAATGACGCCGGAATGCTCGGAGATGATGACCGCGTTGTAGGGATCCCACTCGTAGATCAGCTCTCCCTTTGTAACTTTTGAACCGTCTTTCATCTGAAGAACCGCGCCGTACGGAATGTCGTACTTTGTCAAAACGCGGTTGTCATCATCGAGGACGTTGACGACGCCGCTCCGTCCGAGCGAAAGGATTTTAGATCCTTCTTCAGTTTTTACGGTGATCGCCTTGAGACCGTCATACTTGATGTGGCCGTCGAACTTCGAAATGATCTGCGACTGTGCTGCAATCAAGCTTGCCGTTCCACCGGTGTGGAATGTCCGGAGGGTCAGCTGCGTTCCCGGCTCGCCGATCGACTGAGCGGCAACCGTTCCAACTGTTTCGCCGACTTCGACAAGTTTGGCGGTTGTTAAATTCCTACCGTAGCATTTGGCGCAGACGCCCCGCTTCGCTTCACACGTGAGCACGGAACGGATTTCCACCTGCTCGATCGATGTTTCTGAAATTGCCTGGGCAATATCTTCATCGATAATGTTACCCGATTTCACAATCACTTTTTGCGTCAACGGGTCGACGACATCATGCACTGCAACTCTTCCGAGTATTCTTTCCGACAACGGCTCTTTGACATCTTCTCCTTCTTTCAACGCGCCGGTCAAAACGCCGCGGATCGCCCCGCAGTCCTCAATCGAAACAATCGCGTCCTGCGCAACGTCGACAAGGCGGCGGGTCAAATAACCGGCATCGGCGGTTTTCAACGCTGTGTCGGCAAGTCCTTTTCGCGCGCCGTGCGTCGAAATAAAATACTCGAGGATCGAGAGCCCCTCGCGGAAGTTTGCAATGATCGGGTTCTCAATCAACTCACCCGTTGCACCGGAAAGCGACTTCTGCGGTTTTGCCATCAAGCCTCTCATCCCCGCGAGCTGACGAACTTGCTCCTTCGAACCGCGCGCGCCAGAATCGATCATCATATAGAGAGAATTGAATCCCTCCCGCGAGTGCTGGAGCGACTCGAAAAGTTTTTCGGCAACTCTGCTCGTCGTGCGGGTCCAAATGTCGATGACCTTATTATACCGCTCACCGTTGGTTATGAATCCATTCTGATACTGCCGCTCGACCGAATCGACGTCTTTGAGCGACTTATTAATCATCTCTTCTTTCTCTTTCGGGATTGCGACGTCGGCAACGCTCACGGACAATCCACCTTTCGTTGCGTACGTGAAGCCGAGGGTTTTGAGCTCGTCGAGAAACTGTGCTGTCCGGAGATTGCCGCATTTTCGGAACGCGGTAGCGATGATTTGGACCAACCGTTTCTTGTTCAGAAGTTCGTTGACAAAGCCGATCTCGACCGGAACAATTCTGCTGAAGAGAACGCGGCCTGTTGTCGTTTCGATCATCTTGCCGTCGATCCGGACTTTAATCCGCGCATGGAGAGATATTTTGTTCTCATTATAGGCAATAATCACTTCCTCAGGCGAAGAAAATAATTTCCCTTCACCCATATCGCCCGTTCTTGACTTCGTCAGGTAATAGCATCCGAGCACCTGATCCTGAGTCGGCGTAACGATCGGAGCGCCGCTTGCCGGAGATAAAATATTGTGGCTGGACAACATCAAAATTCGCGCTTCAAGCTGTGCGTCGTACGAGAGGGGGATATGCACTGCCATCTGGTCGCCGTCGAAGTCGGCGTTGAACGCGGTGCAGACCATCGGATGAATGCGCAGCGCTTTTCCTTCGACAAGCACAGGCTGGAACGCCTGGATGCCGAGCCGGTGAAGAGTCGGAGCGCGGTTCAACAATACCGGATGACCATCGATGATGTTTTCGAGGATTTCCCAAATTTCCTGTCCCTTCCGGTCCACCATTTTTTTCGCGCTTTTCACCGTCTTCGCCATGCCGCGCTCGATGAGCTTGCGGATGATGAACGGCTTGAACAATTCTACCGCCATATCTTTCGGAAGGCCGCATTGGTGCAATTGCAATTCCGGACCGACGACAATGACGGAACGCCCGGAATAATCAACGCGCTTTCCGAGCAGGTTCTGACGAAAGCGTCCTTGTTTTCCTTTCAGCATATCGGAAAGGGATTTCAACGCGCGGTTGTTGTCGCTGCGAACTGCATTGACCCGCCGCGAATTGTCGAACAAAGAGTCGACAGCTTCTTGCAACATGCGCTTCTCGTTGCGCAGAATAACTTCCGGCGCCTTGATGTCGATCAGCCTTTTCAAACGATTGTTGCGGATAATGACACGCCGATACAAATCATTCAGATCGGATGTTGCAAACCGCCCGCCTTCAAGAGGAACGAGAGGCCGCAGCTCGGGGGGGATCACCGGGATGACGTTCAACACCATCCACTCGGGTTTATTTGGCACCCCTCCTTCGGTTTCGCGGAACGACTCAATGACGCGGAGTCTTTTCAGAGCCTCCGTTTTTTTCTGGGCGGATGTCTCTTCTTTTACCTGCATGCGAAGTTCCGCGGAGAGCGCTTCGATGTCGACGCGCTTCAAGAGATCCCTGACTGCTTCCCCGCCGATTTTCGCAATGAATTTTTTCGGGTCGTCGTCTTCCAGATCTTGATTCTTCTCGGGAAGAGACGAAAGGATCTCGAAATACTGATCCTCCGTGATCAAATCCTGCTTCTGCAATCCCGTCGTCCCGGGATTGACAACAACGTATGATTCGTAATAGATAATTCTTTCGAGGTCTTTGTTGCTTACGCCGAGGACGTACCCGATTTTGCTCGGCAGCGAACGAAAATGCCAGATGTGAACGATCGGCACGGCGAGGCTGATGTGCCCCATCCGCTCGCGGCGAACGCTCTTCTGTGTCACCTCGACGCCGCATCGATCGCAAATGATACCTTTGTATCGAATGCGTTTATACTTCCCGCAATGACATTCCCAGTCGCGAACGGGGCCGAAGATCTTCTCACAAAACAACCCGTCCTTCTCAGGACGAAACGAACGGTAATTGATTGTTTCCGGTTTTGTGACTTCGCCGTACGAGCGTTGCAGAATTGCGTCCGATGACGCGAGGCTGACGGTAATTTTTGTGAAGTTTCTCTTAACGTTTGTATCGTGTGGTGTGTAAGGCATACGCCAATCTCCAATTATGAAGTGTTCAACGAACGGCGGCTGCGCTACCGTAGCGATCCGCCTGTCCAACCTTTCTTTCGCTTACTCGATTTTCATCTCGAGTCCTAACCCTTGTAGTTCGCGAATCAACACATTAAACGATTCCGGAATATTCGATTCGGGCAGGTTGTCTCCTTTGACAATCGCCTCATAGACTTTCGCCCGTCCGACAACGTCGTCGGATTTGACGGTAAGGATTTCCTGCAGAACGTGGGCGGCACCGTATCCTTGCAAAGCCCAGACTTCCATCTCTCCGAATCGCTGTCCTCCGAATTGCGCTTTTCCTCCGAGCGGCTGCTGCGTGATAAGCGAGTATGGACCGATGGAACGCGCATGGATCTTATCATCCACCAAGTGCGACAGCTTCATCATGTATATCATGCCCACGGTGACTTCCTGGTCGAACCGTTCGCCGGTGCGTCCATCGTGCAGCACGCTTCGGGATTCCGGATGAAGGCCCGCTTTGGTGAGCTGCTCTTGCACATCCTCCCAGCTCGCGCCGTCAAAGATCGGTGTAGAAAATTTTACGCCGAGCGCCTGACCGGCCCAGCCGAGGGCGGTCTCGAAAAGCTGTCCGAGATTCATGCGCGAAGGTACGCCAAGCGGATTCAATACAATATCGACAGGTGTTCCGTCGGGCATAAAGGGCATATCTTCCCGCGGAACGATGGCTGCGACGACGCCCTTGTTGCCGTGACGTCCCGCCATCTTATCGCCGACCGAAAGCTTCCTCTTCTTCGCGACGTACACCTTTGCCAGCTGGACGATTCCGGGGGGCAGTTCGTCGCCGAGCATGATCTTGTTCTTCTCGTGCTTGTACGCCTCTTCGATATGATTGAGGGTGTCAAAATAATTTTCCAAAACGCGGACGAGTAAATTGTTTTTTCGTTTGTCATCGATCCACTCCTGAGAAAAGTCGAGCTTCTCAAGATTGTCGTACGTCGAGAAAGTTCCTTCTTTAAACTGTGTTCCGCTCCGGAACACGACGTTGCCGTCAGTATCCCTCACGCCGATGGACTTCTCTTCGTTTAACAACAGATCGAGCTTGCGTCCCAATTTCTCGTAATGTTCTTTGATATCTTTGCGCCGCTGCTTCTCAAGAAGGTCAAGACGCTTTTTGTCCTCTTTTTTCGTTTCCGCGTCTTTTTTCTTGCGGCTGAAGAGCTTTGTCTCAATCACGATGCCCTTCATACCCGGAGGAGCTTTCAACGATGCATCCTTCACGTCGCCGGCCTTCTCGCCAAAGATCGCCTTCAAGAGTTTTTCTTCCGGCGTCGGGTCGGTCTCACCTTTCGGAGTAATTTTCCCGATGAGAATGTCCCCTTCCTTCACTTCAGCGCCGACGCGGATGATACCGTTTTCATCAAGGTCCTTTGTCGCTTCTTCGCTCACGTTGGGGATTTCGCGCGTGAGTTCTTCCTCGCCGCGTTTCGTGTCGCGCACCTGCAGCTCGAACTCCTCAATATGAATCGACGTGTAGACGTCTTCCGATACGATCCGTTCGTTCATGATAATGGCGTCTTCAAAATTGTAACCTCGCCATGGCATAAAGGCGACGAGAACATTCCGGCCCAGCGCCAATTCACCGTGATCCGTCGCGCAACCGTCGGCAAGAACATCTCCTTTTTTGAATCTCTGACCGGGCACAACAATCGCTTTTTGATTGATGCAGGTATCCTGGTTCGTCCGGAAAAATTTTGTCAGATGATATTCCACCCGGCGCTTATCATCGAAGCTGACCAGCGCCTCGGTGTTAGTCTCATCGATATCGTAGACGACGATGATCTTATCGCCCGAAACGTTTTCAACGACACCGGCTCGTTCGGCGATAACGCATGTTCGGGAATCACGGGCGACCATTTCCTCAAGCCCGGTTCCTACAATCGGCGCAGCGGGACGCAGCAGCGGAACTGATTGACGCTGCATGTTCGAGCCCATGAGGGCGCGGTTAGCGTCGTCGTGTTCAAGGAACGGGATAAGCGCAGCCGCAGCGCTGACGATTTGCGTCGGTGCAACGTCCATATACTGGATATCGTCCGGCGGGTGAACGACGAAGTCGCCGCGATGACGCGACGTCACGCGGTCGGTCTTGAACCGGTTTCGTTCGTCGAGGGGCACGTTCGCCTGTGCGATGATGTATTCGTCCTCCTGCTCTGCGTTAAGGTATTCGATCTCAGATTCGGAAACTTTTCCTTTCCGCACCGGACGATAAGGCGTTTCAATGAACCCAAACTCGTTCACGCGTGCGTGCATGCAGAGCGAGGAAATTAAACCGATGTTGGGGCCTTCAGGAGTTTCAATCGGGCACAGCCGGCCGTAATGGGTATAGTGCACGTCGCGTACTTCGAAACCGGCGCGCTCCCGCGTCAAACCACCCGGGCCGAGCGCCGACATGCGGCGTTTGTTGGTTAACTCTGCCAGCGGGTTCGTTTGATCCATGTACTGCGAGAGTTGGTTGGTCCCGAAAAACGCGTTGATGACACTCGTGATCGTGCGCGCGTTGACCAGATCGGCGGGTGTGAAAGCTTCCTGGTCGCGGATGTTCATCCGTTCACGGACGGTCCGGCACATCCTGGAAAGGCCGACGTTAAACTGTGCGGCAATTTGCTCGCCGACTGTTCTCACACGGCGGTTGCCGAGATGGTCGATGTCGTCGACCGACGTTTTTCCCTGCTGCAAGTTGAGCAGGTATTTTATGATCGCGATGATATCATCTTTTGTCAGCGTCGTCGTCGATGCTGAAATCTCCAGCTTCAATTTCGAATTGAGGCGGTGACGTCCGACGTCGCCGAGGTCATACCGTTTCGGATTGAAAAACAACTTGTCGATGAGGTTCTTCGCGGTGTCAAGGTCCGGCGCGTCGCCCGAACGAAGCTGGCGGTAGATCGCTTCGAGCGCATCCTCTTCACTATGGACGCTGTCTTTCTGGATCGTGTTCGCGATGACCGACCGTTCGGCCGTTTCTTCGGATTTCAAGAAGCGTATCTTTTTCACTTCCGCTTTCTTGATCTTTTTGATCATCTCTTCGCTGAGCGTCGCATCTTTGTTGATGATGATTTCGCCCGTTTTCCTGTCTACAATATCGCCGCAGATGATGCGTCCGAGATACTGCTTTAACTCGATGTCGGCGAGCTTCACCTCTTCGACAAGGCTGAACAGCTCCAAAATTTCGTCATCCGAGGAATAGCCGAGAGCGCGAAGAAGGGTCGTGACAGGAAATTTTTTCTTCCTGTCGATGTAGGCGTACATGACATTGTTGATATCGGTCGTGAACTCAACCCATGATCCGCGGAACGGAATAATGCGCGCCGAAAATATCGGCGTGCCGTTGGGATGAACCGATTCCCCGAAAAATACGCCGGGAGACCGATGCAACTGGCTGACGATGACCCGCTCCGCGCCGTTGATGATGAACGTTCCGCGGTCGGTCATGTACGGGAGGTTACCGAGATACACCACTTCTTCAATCGTATCGGTGAAATCTTTCCCGTTCTCCGCTTTCGAGGAGAGGCGTAGCTTTGCCTTCAACGGGACGGCGTATGTTAATCCGCGTTCCTGGCATTCGCGCATCGAGTACTTCGGCTTCTCGACATAGTACTCTATAAACTCAAGGAGATAATTCTCGCGCGTGTCGGTAATCGGAAAATTCATCAGGAACACCTGCTGCAGCCCCTTGTTCTTCCGCTTATGGGGCGGGACATGCTCCTGCAGAAAATGTTCAAACGACTCCATCTGGACGTTCAGCAAATCCGGGTATTCCACAACGGTAGGAATTTTTGCGAACGAAACCCGGCCGCTGCCTTCACCGTTGAATCCATTGGATTGGTTTTTCAATGCAACCACTCCTTCGGGTCGTGCGACCCTTTAATTGTTAAACAATATTCTGAGATATCGTAATTCCGCTGGGAAGGAAACGCTCACTATGTTCATCGAGAGGAACGACACTTTTCATTGGTTTACTCGACATACAACCGTGATATTTTCTTCCGACGACCCTTCGCCTCCGCCGGCATCACCGCCGATGAGACTGAACAAGCCGATAGCGTGTTCCGCTCTCGCGGATGCCATCGGCTTGTCCAGTCTTCAAAGGGGAGTACCTATACTATACACGTAAAATGGACCTTTCAGAAAAAGTTCGAAGCGATCTCGCTGTTCAGGGCTGTATTACTTCAGTTCTACTTTTGCGCCCGCTTCTTCGAGTTCCTTCTTCAACTTTTCTGCATCGTCCTTGTTTACTCCTTCTTTGACATTTTTCGGCGCGCCATCGACGAGGTCCTTTGCTTCTTTTAAGCCAAGACCCGTCGCTGCACGTACGACTTTGATAACGTTGATCTTCTGTGCACCTGCCTCTTTCAGAACGACGGTGAACTCCGTTTGTGCCTCGGCGGCTGGAGCTGCCGCTGCTGCTGCGGGTCCGGCCATCATCATCGGTGCTGCTGCTGTAACGCCGAATTTTTCCTCAAGGGCTTTCTTCAATTCTGCCGCTTCAAGCAGCGTGAGTTTTTCGATTTTTTCAACTAATTCTGTTACTGCTGACATTGTACCGTTCTCCTTTAGATAAATTAGATTTCACTTCTGCTGACAAAAAAAACTATGCTGCCTTTTTCTTCTCGATCGCATCGATAACGCCGACGAGGTCCCGCATGACGGCGTTGATAGCACCAACAATGCCCGAGGCCGGAGCCTGAATCGATCCGAGAATACTCGCGATGATCTCATTGTGCGACGGAAGCTTTGACAACTCATCCAGCTTCGACCCGTCGAACACTTGCTTGTCGATCACGCAAGCCTTGCAGGAAAGTTTTTCGTTCTTGTCGTGGAACTTCTTTATAATCTTTGCCGGTGTCACGGGATCGTTGTAGCTGAAAGCAATACCGGTTGGACCGGCAAGGCTTTTATAGACAGCATCGTATCCCGTAACGCTTTCAAGCGCCTTTCGGGCAAGCGTATTCTTCACGACTTTATAGTCGACACCCAACTTCCGGAATTCGCTGCGAAGCTCGGTAGCTTGCTCTACAGTAATGCCGCTGAAGTCGGTGAAGAACATTCCTTTCGCCCTGGAGACCTTTTCCCGCACTTCGGCAATGATCTCTTCTTTCTCTGATTTTTTCATTGTTCGTTTTTCTTCTTGACCTTCTTGTAAGCGATGAGAAGCCCTCCGTTCGCACGGAGGCATCGTTTGCAAAAGAATGAATTAAGTGAGTGCGTAATATTCTTTAAAAAGAATCCGTGATACAAATTATACTTGCACAACGCCACGGTCGATGTGAACACCGGGGCCCATAGTTGAGGAGACCGCAATACTTTTGACGTATTGTCCCTTTGCCGTTGCGGGCTTGAGCCTTCCGATGGTGGCAAGAAATGCTTTGACGTTTTCGGCCAGTTTTTCTTTTTCAAAATTGGCTTTGCCGACGGTCGCATGGACAACACCGGCTTTATCGACGCGGAATTCAATCTTTCCGGCTTTCACCTCTTTCACGGCAGTCGCAACGTCTGCGGTAACCGTGCCGCTTTTCGGGTTCGGCATGAGCCCGCGCGGACCGAGAATTTTTCCGAGCTTTCCAACCTCCACCATCACGTCGGGCGCTGCGATAATGACATCGATGTCAGCCCATCCTCCTTGAATTTTTTCGACGAACTCCTGCAATCCGGCGAAGTCAGCACCCGCGGCTTTTGCCTCTGCATCCTTGGGTGGCTTCGCCATCACGAGAACGCGAACTTCTTTCCCAATTCCGTGAGGCAGAGAGACGGTCCCACGAATCGCCTGGTCCGCCTTCTTCGGGTCGACTCCTAAACGAACCGCAATATCAACCGATTCGTTAAACTTTGCCGTGGCAGTCTCTTTAACGATCGCGACAGCCTCTTCTATAGAGTAAAATTTCTTTGGATCTACCTTGGTGAGTCCCGCTTTGAAGCGCTTTCCGTATTTCATACGCTGTTCCTTCTATAATAGTGGTGCTAGCGTCCCGTCTGCGGCATCTCGCCAACGACGGGACTCCCACGTGACTAAATTATCCTTCTACAGTAATTCCTAAACTTTTTGCAGTCCCTTCGACCATACTCATTGCAGCGGCAAGACTTGCTGCGTTGAGGTCGGGCATTTTCATTTCGGCGATCTCTTTCACCTGAGCTTTCGTGACTTTGCCCACTTTCACCCGATTCGGTTCGCCGGAGCCCTTTTCGACTTTCGCGGCTTTGATGAGCAACACCGCGGCGGGGGGAGTTTTTGTAATGAAGGTAAACGACTTATCTGAATAGACGGTGATGATAACCGGAATAATAAGTCCCATCTTATCCTGGGTCTTGGCATTGAATTGCTTGCAAAACTCCATGATATTGACCCCTTTTTGTCCCAGCGCGGGACCGACCGGCGGCGCGGGGTTAGCTTGTCCGGCTGGAATCTGCAGCTTCACGAAACCTACGATTTTCTTTGCCATACAAAACGTTCTTTCAGAATAAATTCAACAATTATTTCTCGATTTCGACCTGACTGAAATCGAGCTCGACAGGTGTTTTCCTGCCGAAGATACTGACCATTACTTTCAGCTTCATTCTCTCTTCGTTCACCTCCTGAACAAATCCGGAGAAATTATTGAACGGACCGCTGATGACTTTTACCGGCTCGCCGATGTGGAACGGCACTTCGATCTGCTCAACATCCCCCTTTTGCTCAATTTTTCCTATCAGGCGCCGCACTTCGTCCGGCTGTAAGGGTACCGGCTTTTCTTTCGATCCGACAAAACTCATCACGGAAGGAGTATTGAGGATGATGTATTTCGTCTTCTCGTCAAGAACGGCTTCGACAAGAATGTAGCCCGGAAAAAAGTTTTTCGTCTTGCTCTTCTTTTTTCCGTCCTTCACTTCGAAGACTTTCTCGGAGGGAACAAGGACTTTTGCAATCTTCTCCTGCAGCCCCGCTTGTGCGACCTCGCTCTCAAGGTATGCCTTCACCTTGTTTTCGTGTCCAGAATACGTCCGGACGACATACCACTTTCTGTCCACCGCTGTTTCTACCATAGGATTTAGAAAATTCCTTTGAGCGCTTGGCTCACAATTGTGTCAACAAGATACACGAAGGCTGCAATAATGAGACAGACCACGAGCACAAGAACGGTCGAATCCTGAAGTTCGGCCCTGCTTGGCCACGTCACCTTGCTCATTTCTTTGTAGACATCCGTAAAAAAACCGATTATTTTTTCTTTCATCTTTCAAGCTCGTTAGAATTTGAGTAAACCACCTGTACGGACTTCGCACGTGTGGAGGGACTCGAACCCCCAACCAACGGTTTTGGAGACCGCTACTCTACCAATTGAGCTACACACGTAGGGGAATGACGAATGCAACTACTTAGTCTCTTTATGCGGAGTATGCTTCGCGCAAAAACGACAATATTTTTTGTATTCAACCCGGCCGGTTTGCTTTTTCTTGTTCTTCGTCGTGGAATAATTTCTGTTTTTGCAAACCGTGCATTCTAATGTTATGATGTCTCTCACCGTACACTCCGTGATATTAACTTTTCTGGATCATTTCTTGTCTCGTCTCGAGCTTGCGATCGGGATTGAACCGATGACCTCTTCCTTACCAAGGAAGTGCTCTACCAACTGAGCTACGCAAGCG
>JBAUMC010000110.1:0-12926 GCA_049578505.1 Bacteroidota bacterium
TTATGAAGCCTACGAGACCAGAGGTGAAGCCGTGAAGCAAGAGCGATGGTATAAAACCGGAATAGGGCATGCCCGGGTTAAAGAACTGATCGCTATTTACTTGAAAGAAAAGGCGGCTATTGCATCCCATGCAGCTGAAGTAAATGATCCCGATAACCGAGCCGTAGGGGCGAAGAAGATGCATTTACAGAGGAAAACTTGGAAGCCCGATGTCAATTCGGGTTTTGTTTTTTTCTTGACTCCCCCCTTGATTACACCTACATTCTCGCATTAAGTTCACGCGGTCGATAAACAATCAACAATGCTAGTCGATTACTTTCTGAAAGGCCTAATCATAGGATTCTCTCTCGCGGCTCCAATAGGACCAATTGGAATTTTCTGCCTTAGAGGTACTATCCTCCATGGAACACGGCAGGGTTTTATCATTGGCCTGGGCGGCGCATTGGTAGATGTCATCTATGCCCTCGCCGCTGCGTTCGGAGTAAAGCTAATATTTGACCTGGTAATTTCCCACCAACAATGGATGCGTTTCTTGGGAGGGATCATGCTGATATGTGCCGGCATCTACACGTTTCGATCTCAGCCCAAAACCAATCTAATTTTAAATCGACACTTCAGAGAAACAGGAGTCTTTGTTTCCACTTTTTTGCTAGCCCTTACTAACCCTCTGACTCTTTTCGGCTACGCAGCTGCATTTTCAGCTATCGGAGTGAACAAAATTATCGGCGACCGCGTTTTGATCGTGCTGTTAATTGGAGGGGTCTTTTGGGGTTCTTTTCTTTGGTTCTCTTTTCTGGTGTGGTTCTCACATACTTTCAAAGAAAAGATAACATCGCGCGGAGTCTACATCATAAACAAAGTGGCTGGCTCGTTATTGGTTCTATTCGGAACCATTGGTGTCCTCTACGGATTGAAAGCAATCTAATAGTGCCAGCCATTTATGCGGTCGTCTCTGAATCTATCCACGAATAGATAAACTATCGCCACCCGCAGGGAGTGATACTTTCCAATCTGACTCGACCGTTAGTACGAGATAGGAGAAACTTCGATCAATTCTGCTTTGGCATCGTGTTCCTTGAGGAACTCGACGAACGCGGCGTTGTGGTACTCCTGATGAACGATCTCGTATTTCTTGAGTAACTTCCGTATTTTTTTCTCTTCGTACGAACTTCTGAAGTAGTTAAATTTCTCTTCGTCGTCGTAGATTCTATAGTAGTAAGACTGTTTTTTCTTTGTCATTGTACACTCCTTGTGAATACTACCATTTATTGAAGAATTTTATTTGCATGGAGTAAATCGCCGAATAATTCACTCTTGACCCCCTCGGCATTCTTGCGCGCACTTGCCAGCGCATTTACGATGTACCGGTTGGCGATAAAGACTTTCCGGGGATTCGTCTCCGCATCATGGAGCAGAAGATAACCGATGTGGAGATAACTATACATTTCAACGAGATCCTTGGCAGCGACTTCCTGGAATCCGATATCCTTCTTCTCCACGATATATTTTAGACTTGCGAGAAAGAGTTGCCGAATCTCCTTGAGATGACCGGCGAGTTTTGTGAGCCCCCCCTTAAACTCCCGCTTTTCGTTCTCTGCAAAAACGTCGCAGAGGACATCGTTCATAACACCCCCTGACGCCGCGACAATTTGCATTTGTGATGTCCCCTCATAAATATTAGTGATGCGTGCGTCGCGGGCCAGCTGCTCTACATGGAACTCACGCATATATCCGGTACCACCATGTATCTGCAGCGCATCGTAAGTAATTTTGTTTGACCCTTCGGCGAGGAGATATTTGGTCATAGGTGTAAGCACGTTAGCCACTTTCGTCAGCTGTTTGAGTCTCGCCGCTTCTTCTGCAACCGATTTTCCCTCCCCTTTTTTCCTTTCAACCAACTCCTCCAACTTTTCTTTCTCGTCCACACACTGTGCTGCACTATAAAATAACGACCGGTTGCTTTCAAGCATCACCCGCATGTCGATCAACATGCTGGAAACAACAGGAATTTCAGCGATGGGCTTTCCGAACTGTCGGCGCTCACATGCATATTTGAAGGCTTCCTCGTATGCCGCTTGGGAAATGCCGAGCGCCTGGGCGGAAACTCCCATGCGCGCACGGAACATCAAATCGAATACATACTTGATCAACCCAAATCTCCTGCTGCCGACAAGCTGCGCAGGTGTATCGTTGAATTGCAACTCGCACGTCGGTGAGCCATGAATTCCGAGCTTGTTTTCGATGCGTCGAATTATCACAGAAGGACCGCCTCGGCACACGAAGAGGCTCAGACCCCGGCCATCCTTTGTTCCTCCCTCTGACCTCGCAAGGACTAGAAGAACCTGCGCATTCCCGTTGGTGATGAAACGTTTAACGCCGCGAAGAAACCATTCGCCTTTGTCATTTTGATACGCATGAAGCTTCACAGCTTGAAGGTCGGACCCCGCGTCAGGTTCGGTCAAGGCCATTGCGCCAGTAAATTCTCCGGAGCTGATTTTTGGAAGAAATTCCCGCCGCTGATCCTCGTTACCGAACTTTCGTATCGTATCCCCGATATCCTGAAGCCCGAAAATGTTCATCAACGAAGCATCCGCTCGCGCCAGTATTTCAACGACCATCATGTAGATTGTAAAGGGAAAATTCAGCCCGTCATATTCTCTGGGTAGGATCATTCCCATAAGGTCGGCCTGTGAAAGCTCCTCCACATTCTTTTTCGTTCCGTCCGCATATGCGACATGTCCATCCCTCAATGTTGCCCCGTCCTTATCAACACCGGAGGCGCGCTGAGCAATGTAATTTCCAGCAAGGTCCCCCACCACTTCAAGCACCTTTCGGTAGTTTTCCATTGCGTCATCGTAGTTGACCGGCGCATAATTAAACCGCCGCGACTGGGCATAATCGTTTTCCGCTAGCCTCACGATTTCCTTCAGATCGAGGGCGTTGAAATGGAACTGGACGTCTGGATTATCGAGGAAGAAATTCGGCATCGGTCACTTCAATTTACTTTTGTATGCTTCAATGAACCTGGGAATGACATCCCTTGCGTCGCCTACGATGGAATAATGCGATACTTCAAAAATCGGGGCATCGGGATCGGTGTTGATGGCGATGATTTTCTTTGCTTCCTGCATTCCGGCGCGATGCTGGATAGCGCCGGAAATTCCGATTGCAAAATAAAGTTTTGGGCGGACGGTGACTCCGGTCTGCCCGACCTGACGTTCATGCGGAATGAATCCCGCGTCGACCGCTGCACGGCTTCCAGCTACTTCTCCGCCGATGGTATGTGCAAGTTCGTGGATGAGTTTAAAGCTCTCTTTTGTTCCCAACCCATAGCCGCCTGCAACGATAATCGCGGCATTCTTCAGGTTGACTTTGCGATCTTCGCGGTGCTGCTCCACAAGCGTCACCAAACCGTCAACCTCGTCCGCGATAAAAGGCACTTCAATGATTTTCGTCTCGTGAGGAACGGGCAAAGGATGCATTTCCATCACCCCTTCGCGAACCGTCGCCATTTGAGTCCGCGTTTCCGGAGCAATAATTGTCGCAATGATGTTGCCTCCGAAGGCAGGTCGAATCTGAAGCAGAAGATCCTTGTACTCTTTTCCTAAATAGTTGACGTTAGATACCTGAAGGTCCGTACAATCTGCCGTGAGACCGCTCCTGGTATGTGATGCAACCCTCGGCGCGAGATCTCTCCCAATCACCGTCGCGCCAAAGAGGATCACCTTCGGAGAGTGTTGATCGACCAATCCGTTTAGAATCCGGCCGTAGGTGAGGGTAGTGTAGTTTGCAAGCTTCGGATGATCGACAAGAAACGACTCGTCAACGCCGTAACGAAAACTGTCGACGGAAATGTCTTTCACGTTGCTGCCTATGACCACCGAAATCAGCAAGCCGTTCATCGCGTCAGCCAGCTTTCGCCCCTTGCTCAACAATTCAAGGCTTACATCGGAAGGCTTTCCGTCCCGTTGTTCCACGAACACCCACACACTATTAGCTCTTTCGTTCATCTCGTCACCCGAGGATCCGATCTTCCATGAGTTTCTCAATTAATGAATTCATCCCTGCTCGCGAATTTTCAATTTGTACCGGATCATTCCCGGTGAGAACAACAGATTCGATAGAATAAACTTTCGTCGGAGAACCTTTGACGCCGCATCGCGCCGCATCGATGTTCAGATCATCGGCAGTTAATGTAGGAATGAACAATGAGCGGCTGGTGCATTCAAAGATAAGTTTGTCTATGTAAAGCAGCGAATTCCCTTCCGCCATTTTTTCCAATTCCAAAAGAGATTTCGCTCCTTTGTATGCCATCACTCGCTTCGCGCTGAAAGGCCGGGGTTCCGCCGCATCTTTCAGGACCGTCATCAAAACGGGCAATGCGCAATCAAGAATTTCGTACCCACCGTCGATCTTGCGACGCACTCGAACCGAGTGATCTTTAATTTCCAGAATCCGTTCAGCGTAGGTCACTTGCGGTATGTTCAACTTCTCAGCAGTTTGCGGCCCAACTTGCGCTGTGTCTCCGTCGATCGCTTGTCTGCCCGCGAAAATGAAATCGTAATTCCCAATCTTCTTGATCGCTTCGCTCAGCACATAGGATGTCGCTAGCGTATCCGCGCCTGCAAATTTCCGGTCGGTAATGAGATACGCCTCGTCCGCACCCATGTAAAGACATTCCCGCAACACATCAGATGCACGAGGCGGCCCCATTGTCAAAGCCGTTACCCTGCCGCCGCATTGACCTTTGATTTGAAGTGCAAACTCCAAAGCGACCTTGTCTTCGAAGTTAAAAATGGCAGGGAGCTTGGCACGGTTCACAGTGCCATCCTCTTTCATAACCTGCCCCGAAATATTAGAGGTGTCGGGGACTTGCTTTACCAGAACGATCGAATTGTGCATTAAAAACCTGGATCGAATTTACCTTTTTACAGCGGAAGTATGGTTTGGGGAAAACCAAGCCGTCCGCAAACAGATCAACAATCTTTGAGGGGATCATACAAGAATTGCGCCGAAAGATTCTTAATAAGGGACGCCAAAATTGTCTCCCCTTTTTAACATTTTACCAAATTGGGGAAATTATTTCGAAGTGCTCTTATTTTTGACAATGTATCGCCAGTTCCAAACTATCGTCAAGCGTGGAAGAGAGAAAATCCTTTAGCGGCGAGCTCTATAAAAACAACCCGTGAAGCGGGGGCGAGGTTGGAGCTATGAAGTTATGAACAGACTTGGAAGAGGCCCGGCGATGAACTCACGAGAGCAATGAGGACTCTGGGATTCGGGAATTCGGGATCGACTTTGCTCGCCACAAATAAGCGAGAGAAAAAAAATCAACCTACTTTGTAAAAATATCGGTTATAATGAATTCGTTTCCGATTCCAAAATTGAGCGCGTTCGGCTGTTGTGCCCCGGATTTCTCCAAGCCGTACATGGCCTCGAGAGTGCGAAGAATGCTGACGTGCGTAATACCCTTCCCCTCGGAGTAATCACCATGTTTGATATGAGCACCGGCGAAAATGGTCGGTATCCGGTTCTGCATAACTTTTTTTGAACTTGACGGGTCTGTCAGTCCCGTCATTCCATTTGTGTCTTCGTTCTCGTCGAATGTAACTATGAGGAGACTGTTGTGCGTCTTCGCCCATTGATAGTATAAATCCATCTGCGTGTGCAACCATTCGTCGCCATGCTTGACGTTATTCGGATCGTTATGCATATCGTCGATTAAATTTGGTGCGACGAACGATACCGTCGGCAGCTTGCTAAAATCGGAGGGAAATTGAGAAAATTGAAGGTTTGTCGAAGAATCAGGATTGTTTCCGGCGGGAAGATTGCTAAAACTCACCCATGGAACATGCTTGCGCGCGTAAAGATTTTTGACTGCGATCATGCTTCCAATCTCGGGTAGGTCTTCCGCGTAGCCTCTGAAGGTGAATCCCTTTTTTATGAGCTGTTCTCCAAGATTGCTCTCAGAAATCAGCGCCTTCGGAGTTGCATCGGAAAATCCCACATTCTGATTGCTTCCAGACATCAGCCAGAAATAATTCCCCTCACTTTTGTGCTCCTCAGCATACATTTGTGTAAAATTCGCACCTTCGCTTCGAAGCATGTTGATGTATGGATCGGCATCGCTTCCGATAATTTCCTCGTAATCTTTGTTCTCTTCAATGATAACAACTACGTGATCGTATACCGGTAGTTTGTCGGGCCAAACTAAAACCTGTGACAACGTCGTGTTTAGAGGTAACAATATCGCAAAAAGCACAAACGCCGCCGCAATAAAAGTTTTCATCGCTTCCTCGCTCATCATGTAGTGGATAATAGTACCCACAGGTTTATTTGCCTGAGAGTTACCCCTAGCAGTACTCCAATTTTGATCCATCGGATATACTAGAATATACCAGTCTGTTTTACCAATGCAAGCCGCCGGTGCTGGCTCAGTTTGTCATTCCCGCGTGCCAAAGGCATCCCTTTGGGAAAAGCGGGAATCCAAATTTTCCCTTTTTGCCCTACAATGGATGCCCACTTTCGTGGGCATGACAATTTTTTATCCAAATTAAGCCACTACTAAGCCGCCCTATTTCAGGGGTTCTTCAATAATTTTGACAAAAGGCTCGTTCGGTCTTGACCTCAATGTACTTATTTCCAAAATATATTCCGCAATTATTACCGGAGTGTTACCGCGCAATTACAGAATCATTGTGACTTCGCATTTTTTCCTTGAAACAATTGGGGAATGCTTTAGTGGAAGAGATGGTTAACTATTCGATGGCATTGATCTAATAGGACTTATGAGTGAGCAAGTCCGAGCAGAGTTGTTTGCGGAGACTGTCGCGTTTTAATTCTCTCATGCAGTTCTCCCAAAAAGGAGGAACGGAGGGGCATGCAGCGTTCAGCCTTTTGCAGAAAGCGTTTGGAATAAAGTTCACGATGACGGGCTGCAGCCTCAAGAATCAAGAAAGAGCAGCTCTGGTCTACCATCTCGCGAACTTGAGTGGCGTGATGCTTATCAAGCCTCGACAGTTTTTCCGCGCAATGTTTGGCAAAGAATAGCAGCCGCCGTGTGGCGCTGTCAAGTTTGTTTATTTCCGCCATCCGCAAAAATGGGGTTGAATGACCATTGATTCTATCTTCGTCAACATCGCGGAGGTCATCGACAAGTTGAAGCAATACTCCGTATTCAAAAAAAGAATCGGCTTGTTCAATATTCAGCCGACCAGCTGCCAGGAATCCGTCGACGAGAACTGAAGTTCCCCCCTTCTCAATGGTGATTGCAGTTAAGCTCTCTTCATTATAGCCGGCTGGAATGTTTTGAAGGGAAAGACTTTTTCTTTGAGCCTCATGGATCGCACGAAGGCTCAAATACACATCACAAAATTCCTGACGGGGATACTCTTGTTCTATCATCTGCAACAACTCGGCAGTTGTTCCGGTCCACTCGTCTATAGGCCGGCATGGCCCTTGCTGGAACCATCGGGAGAGCCACTCGACGTAAGCATGTTTTTCAGCCGATGTTCGGTCGCTGCTATCCAGCCCATTATCAGTGACCGGATATAATAGACTGTAGGCAAAAGAAGAAGGGGTCACTTCAATGTCCCCTCCACAAATCGACTGAATGCTGTTGAACACCCAGAGATTTCTGAGAGCCTGATGGACGTCGTTCTCCGAAAGTCCAGGATCAAATTCTCTTGCCTCTTTGACGAAACGCTTCGTTGCTTTTTCAGACTTTTCAAAGTATCTGTCATTGAGGACGTCTTGCGAAAGAAGTGTTGATCCAACGATACTTTTTATCACATCCATCGAGAAGCGGGATGGTACCTCGTTGGGCCCTAAAGAAGTTGGAAACCTTTTGAGATGCATATCTACCCTTCGTTCATTGTCACGCTGCTGACGCGGGCTAAAATAACGGCTAAATACCGGTGCACTATCGGGGATTTCTTGCCAAAACGCGGCGTACTTTCCTGTCAACCGGTGAACAGCAGTATCGAAATTTTTCAATTGGGATGTTTGGTCCATGATCTTGGTTAGGTGTTTTTATCACCGTAAATTCTTAAGAGGTTCCACCCCTTATGCTTTGTCCGATTGCGGTCTTCTTTAGTCAATCTACGGATAGAAAAGGGTAAAGATTCGTTGAGTTACGAAATGTTAGTACCGCAGTTTCGGTCTTTGATTGTTGAAAAAGCCGGGGATGTACAGATTAATTAAGAGTACCGGCGAATTTTCGCAATCACAGTTCTTGAAGAGACAGGCATGTTTGTCCTGAATGAAAATTCAATAATAGGTAATAAAATGTAGGTATTAGAGTGTAGGCATGTCGAGAAAAAAATAATAGGTGTCTAAGCTTGACAGACACAGCTTGATTATTTATCTTTCTGTTGACCTGTGCAACGATGCCTCCCCTCATTGTTGCACCTTGAAAGGGTCAGGCCCGGTGTTCCCCCCCAACACCGGGCTTTTTTTATCTTGAGCCATCTGCCATAACTATCGGCTAAATTGTATCGCATGGCACTCTCGGGTATTGCCCATTCCCCTGCTAGTTCCCAACGTTTCCTACGCCATTGATTATCGCGTCTTTGTCAGCCGAGTGTTTGATATTCGTATGAGATTGGTTGATGAACAGAGCTTGCGTGACGTTATCGGAAACTGGAATCAAACGATGGGAATTTTATAAAAGAGCTAAGGGGACACGCCGGAATTTATTGGCATAATTTCACGTTCAAGATGATAATATCTTCTCCTCGCGCAGGTACCAAATATCTTTAACAGGGATTTGAATGGATTTCAAGATAAGGCCGACTGCAGAATTTAAAGAACCTTCCATCGCTGACACCTACCTTTTTCTCCGAGCGAATGAAAAAGGACTCACAGACGCAAACATCCTGGAGAGGCTTTCCTTCTTCGGAAAGAATGAGATTGCCGAGAAGAAAAAGAACCCAACCCTGGAATTCCTCCGCCGTTACTGGGGTCCCATGCCCTGGCTTCTTGAACTCGCCATGGCCCTCTCTTTTGGACTTAACCATGAAATTGAAGGCATTATTATCTTCGCCCTCCTGACCGTGAATGCCGTCATCGGGTTTATGCACTCCCGTGGTTCTGAGAAAGCAGTCGAACTCCTTAAACAAAGGCTTGCTATCAAAGCGAAAGTTCTCCGGAACGGCATTTGGAGAACAGAAGATTCGGCTCGGATTGTCCCGGGAGATATCATCGTCGCGAAGCTTGGAGATATTATCCCAGCGGACGCGAAGATCATTAATGGCCAACTCTCGATTGACGAATCTGCCTTGACCGGTGAATCCCTTCCGGCAGAGAAACAAGACTCTGAGGTCGTTTACTCCGGTGCGGTGGTGAGACGCGGCGAGGCCCGGTGTATTGTGGTGAACACGGGGTCGAATACATATTTCGGCAAGACTACCGAGCTCGTGAAGATTGCCAAGCCGAAATCGCATCAGGAAGAGATCATGATGGCGATCGTAAAGTATTCCATGTACCTCGGAATCACGGCCTCGGCCATCGTCGCTGTTTATGGTTTTGCAATCCACATGGACATCCTCGTTCTTCTTACATTCATCGTCGCGCTCCTTATGGGAGCAGTTCCCGTCGCGCTTCCTGCCGTTATGACGATTGTCGAGGCGGCAACCGGCATGAAACTTGCCGAAGAAGGTGTGCTGGTGACGAAGCTCGACTCTATAGAAGATGCGGCATCCATCAGCCTCCTTTGTCTCGACAAAACCGGTACCATTACCGAGAACAAGCTCGCAGTTGCAGACAGTATTCCATTTTCCGGGTTCGTCAGCGATGACGTGATCCGATCCGCAGCGCTTGCATCCCGGGCGGAAGGAATGGACCTGATCGATATGGCAATCATGAATTACGCAAAGGACAAAGCAGTCAGTTTTCAGAACCATAAGCAGATTGCCTACACACCTTTCAGCCCTGCAACGCGAAGAACGGAAGCGGTTGTTGAATCGGACGGACACCGGCATCGTGTCGTCAAAGGAGCTGCGCAAGTGATTCTGGCCATGTGCAAAGGAATAGACGAGAAGACATCTCACGAGGTAGATACAGCAATCGCAGGCTTCTCGCAGAAAGGATACCGTACCATCGCCGTTGCTCAATCCACGGACGGAGAACTCGGAGAATTGAAGTTGACCGGTCTAATTCCGCTTGCTGATCCGCCCAGACCCGACTCAAAGAAAATGATTGAAGAAATGCGTGAGCTTGGAGTAAAGCCAATCATGCTTACTGGGGACAGCCTCGCAATCGCGCTTGAGATCGCAGGTCAGGTCGGCATCGGCGCCAACATAGTGCGCATGGCGGACATTCAGAACCTCAGCGACGAAGAACAATCGAAGAGAGTGGCGTTAAGTGACGGATTTGCGGAAATTTATCCGGAAGACAAATTCAAGATCGTCAAAATTCTCCAATCCCAAGGATACATGGTGGGGATGACCGGCGACGGTGTGAACGATGCGCCTGCGTTGAAGCAGGCGGAGATGGGGATCGCCGTGAATAATGCAACCGACGTTGCGAAAGCATCGGCCAGTGTCGTACTGACTCAGCCGGGCGTGAGCGTCATCGTCGATGCGATCGAAAGAAGCCGCGAAACCTACCAGCGGATGCTCACGTGGGTGATCAACAAAGTCACAAAAGTGATCCAGGTGGTAGGATTACTGACCATCGGATTCTTTCTGATGGATAAGATGGTGTTATCGCTTCTAGGCATGTCGCTCCTCGTTTTTGCAAACGATTTCGTAACAATGTCACTGGCAACGGATAACGTGAAACACACAGTTTCTCCAAACAACTGGAATGTCAAAGATATAACCTTCGCATCACTCGTCATTGGGGTCTTGCTGATCATCCAGGGAATCGGAGCCGTTATACTGGGGAACAATCTTTATCATCTCCCGTTTCTCCAACTGCAGACATTTATCATGTTGATGCTTATCTTTACGAGCCAATTCAGGGTCATCATAGTGAGAGAAAGGAAGTTCTTTTGGAGTTCGCTTCCCGGAAAGGCCCTAATCACTTCGACAACAGCCGCCGTAATCGCATTTGTTCTCCTGGGTGTGTATGGAATCATCATCCCTGCAATAAGTCTGGGTCAAGTGCTTACCGTTTTGGCGTACTCTGCGGTAACTACGCTTGCAATGGATGTCCCGAAATTTTATGCCTTCAAGAAGTTCGGTGTTGAATAAAAAAGAAGTCCCAATCGACAGATGTCGGTTGGGATCTCTTTCTTACCGGATACTATGAATTTACGCTGCGATTAAATAATGTAGCATCGCACTATATCCGCAACATTTGGCCGCTCGATAAAGAAATCCGATCGGACAATTCCGCGACCTACAAACTCAGCCACTTCCTCCTCCCCCGATCTCTTTGACGTGATGATACTCATGAGTCATTTCATACTCCAACTCCGGGTCGATTTTCTGTTGCTCTATTTTCCTTTCCCGTTCCATTAGTTCTTCGTGATGAGCCTGGAGATAGGCGAGTTCCTTCTTGCCGTAGGAAAGGCGAGTGATAATAACGAACAACACCGGAACAATTAATATTGCCAGAGTCGATGCTGCAAGCATCCCGCCGAGAACGGTGAATCCAATAGTATTCCGTGCTACCGCCCCGGCCCCCGTCGCAAATGCAAGCGGAGTGACGCCTAATATAAAGGCGAGGGAGGTCATCGTGATGGGGCGTAAGCGGAGTTTAACTGCTTCCAACGTGGATTGGATAAGTTCTTCTCCGCGGTCAACGCGCACCTTTGCAAACTCTACAATCAGGATTGCGTTCTTGGCAGAGAGTCCTATAAGGGTGATGAGTCCGATCTGCGCGTACACATTGTTGGTCAGCCGCGGCAGGCACATCAGCATCAGAATGGCTCCGAATGCACTGATCGGAACCGGAAGCAATACCGTAAGAGGCACAGACCAACTTTCATAGAGTGCGGCCAGAAAAAGGAATACAAACGTGATGGAGAAAATGAAAATATAGATCGTGGCCGATCCCGCTTTTATTTCCTCATAGCTCAATCCAGAAAATTCGTAGGTATATCCGTGCGGCAAAGCTTTTTCTGCCGTAACTCTCAGCGCATCTATCCCCTCCCCCGTACTATATCCCGGAGGCGTTGAGCCGTCCACTTCTGCCGAACGAAAAATATTGAAGTGCGTTATCAGCGGCGGGGCTTCGGTCGCTTTGTACGTGACCAATGTGCTCAAAGGAACCATCTCTCTGCGCTGGTTGCGCACATAATATCTATTGAGGTCCGATATCAGCGCTCGATAAGTTGTATCAGCCTGCACGACAACATGGTACGTGCGGTCGTATAGGGTAAAGTTATTCACAAACAAACTCCCCATGTAGGCTTGCAACGTCGTGAAGACATCGGCAATATTGACTCCCAGCTTTTCGCATTTCTCACGGTCCAGCGTAAGGTCATAGCTGGGCGTATGTGCGCCGTAATAACTAAACGCGGTCGAGATGGCCGGATTCTTATGAGCTTCGGCAACAAACTTTTTTACGACTCCCTCAAATGCATGCACATCATCGCTTGTGCTCCCCTGCTCAATCTGCATGCTGAATCCAGCGGCCTGCCCTATGCCGCGGATTGGGGGAGGCGGAATGACGACAATATTGGCCTCGTCAATACCTGCAGCGGCAATCCGTTTTCTCAGCACGTTCATAATGCCGGGTATTTGTTCTTCCGGTTTAGTCCGCACCTCCCAAGGTTTGAGCATGCAAAAGATACTGCCCGCATTCGAGGTCGCGCCGAAGTTCAAGATGTTCAATCCGGATATAGCCGAGTAATGATTGACACCCGGAGTAGAGCCGACGATCGCCATGAGTTTCGTAATAACGGCAACCGATTGAGTGGTGGAAGTCCCCTCAGGCATTTGATATGTGACGTACAACCGGCCATCGTCTTCAGCGGG
>JBAUMC010000111.1:0-42909 GCA_049578505.1 Bacteroidota bacterium
GGTCTGTAAAATGGAAACGCCGCCCGCCGGGAAAATCAAACGGCGGTTTCGATATTTTCCCGCCGCTGTGAATGACGGCTTCTTTGGTTTTTTCCAACCCGGACGAATAAATCACCACAAGCACGCCATTTCCGGAGATCGATGGCGCCTTTGCAAACCCTCCGCTGATTCGGCCATCCTCGAAACTGGTGTAATCAGGGCCGTAGTCGGTAAACTTCCAACCAAAAACAGCCGTGTAGAAGTTCTTCGTCGCCGCAATATCCGTGGCGGAAAATTCGATATAGTCGATTCGATTGTTGTTGTTTGGGGTCGTCACAGCCACTTCCTTTGTTGTTGAATGTAATGAGTCCTGGGCATGCACGCCCGGACTTAAAAACGTGGAAAATCCAATTAAAATGATCGTTGTGAGCACGCTGATATTCTTCATAGGTTTGTTTCTCCAAGAGTATGTAGTACGATTCTATTTTTCAATCAACTTCTTCATCGTCCCCAACACACCTTCCCAATTTTTACTGGAATGCTCCAGGGCCGTTTCGTCGGAGATGTTGTCCTGACTCAGTGAGAGTTCGGTCGTGTTGCCGTGCGACGAAAGCTCGAATGTCAGAACGGCATAGTTTTCCGGAGCGTCGGGCAACGATGAAAAAGAGCTCCAATAACTGTATTGAAAGGCTTTCCCCTTCTCAAATTTCAGGATCGTTCCTTTGTCTTCGTATGTTTTCCCCTCCCACGTCCCGGTAAAACGAATGGGGCTTCCTACTTTCCAGTCGGAGATAACGTTCGTTCCGAACAAGTATTGTTTTATGAGGTCCGGGGAAGTCAGCGCTTCCCAAACTTTCGACGCCGGCGCCTTGATGCTCATCGTTTTTCGCAAAACGAGTGACTTTTTTGCCATGGCACTATGTCTCCTTGAGATTTGTGAGATTGTACGCTTCGTGCAGCAGCCGGGCAAACGGTTTATTCATCTGCCGCTTCGATGTTATCTTAAAAAAATGGTGAAATCGATGAGAAGAAACCTGTTCGACCTTTTCGGCCTTGGGCGAAGCTTCGCCTTTTTCAAGAACAATATTCACTCCCAAATAGCTCTTTTTTGGATGGATACCCACAAACGCCCTGCCGTGAAGAACATGAATAGATTCTTTCTTATGCTCCGTTTTAAATGTCCCGACTTTTTTCAGAAGCGAGAGCAATTCTGTATAGAGTTCTTCAGCGGTGTCCATTGCAATCGGACGGTCTTTAATGGGTTTCCGCAAATGTGTACTCAAAATCATACAAATGTTTTCCATCGATGATATTGATCGCCAGCTTCCCGGCAAGTCCAACCAGTTGACCGGTGCCGGAATCCGGCACAACTGTGACGCTCAATTGTGCGGCACCGCGCGTCATAGTGCCGCTGTGCTGCAGCACGAAAGTGCCGTTGCGGCCATGCAACGTTCCGCTGACGTGCTCGATCGCAACATATCCGGCTGAGCCCTTGACGCCCGTAGCCGCGCTCAACATCTCTCCCTTACTGATAGCTTCGAGATCGCCGTGAAACTGTTTGTCGATGGACATCCTCCCCAGAGTTGTGCTCGCGGCTTTATCCGTTAGCTCCTGAGGGTTAAGCGTTACTTCAAATGTCCCTGTTGCACGAGCCATCATCATCTCCTACTCTGCAAAATTATCGATAACAAAAGAGGTCTTGTATTGAAATCGCGAGCTTCCAAGCAACTACTCCACTTTTCCCCGCCGGTGTTTCGAGCGTAATTTTATTTCTACTTCGCCGGCAATTTTGCCGTTCTGACGTGGAAACGCAATCTCCACCGTCCCGAAATGATCATCCGGGATGCGCACGCTCAGCAGATCCAGTATCTGTTTGAGATAAAAATTGATCTGGCGCTCTTCTTCTATCGAATACGTTGATGTTGCCATAGCCACCTCGTTCCTCACGACGCCTTCGAGTACGTTTTGTATTCATCGGTTAATGCGTCGATCTTCTTCTTGTCAAGGGCGCGAATCATTCCGACTACCACACCGAGCACTTTGAAGTTCTCGTCGCTCCTGCTGACGTGAATCGGCTTATACTTTTTGTTCTCCGGACGAAGCACAACACTGTTATCTTCTCTATAATAACGCTTGATCGTCGGCTCTCCTTCCACAGCAGCAACCACGATCTCGCCGTTGCGGGGGTCTTTTTTGGGGTCAACAAAAAGAAGGTCGCCGGTGGAAAGCTGTGCGTCTTTCATGCTGTCGCCGCGCACGTAAATGCCGAACAAATCGTCGGACGCAGTGATGTAACGCCGGACCTCGAATGTATCGACCATATTTTCCTGGGATGTAAACGGGTGCCCTGCCGGCGCACTCCCGTAAATCGGGATGCCGGACAGCCGTTCATGCAGTAATTCTATACCGCGCGAAGTATTTGGAACATAACGCAACGCTTTCTTCTTTTCCATAAGAAGAAGGTGCATCCGCGCTGCGCTCGGCTGGATCTTCAATTTATCGGAAATTTCCTGCAGTGTCGGAGGGTAGCCGTTATTCTCGATGAACTGCTTCACAAAGTTATAGACTTTTTGCTGGCGGGAGGTGAGGTCCACAGACGACATAGTGAAATCCTTTACATGGTATATATATTTTTACTATGGTGGAATATATACTATCGGAAGGAATTTGTCAAGTACAAAATGAAAAAAGTTTTAACCCGGGGACCGTCATGACTTTCGTTGTGGGTCAACGCAGTCATGTCATCATTGCGCAAAGTTCGTTGACAAATCGGGCAATCGTTCGTATATTAATGCACCACGAAGCCAAAACAGCACAAAGAAATACGGGGCGTGGCTCAGCCCGGCTAGAGCGCTTGGTTCGGGACCAAGAGGTCGGGAGTTCGAATCTCCCCGCCCCGACGACAAAAAAGGCGATCACTACGTATGATAGTGTCGCCTTTTTTCTTTAGATGTGGACCGTAGCGGGATCGAACCGCTGACCTCGTGAATGCCATTCACGCGCTCTCCCAGCTGAGCTAACGGCCCTCGAACCGAGTCAAGTATACGAATTTATTTCAGCAAAATCAAAACCTCTCCTGCAATCGGAAAAATCTCCCCCTCCTCTTCAATATCAAACCAACGAATTCTTTTATCTTTTCTAAACCAGGTCAATTGCCGCTTTGCAAACCGCCGCGTGTTTTGTTTCATCAATTCGACCATCCGCTCGTAGTCGATTTCTTTTCGGAGAAAGGCAAGCGCTTCCTTGTAGCCAACCGTTTGTAAAGACTTATACCCGTCGCCATAACCACGCGACAGTAAGTCTTTCACTTCATCCAAAAAACCGGCGGCGAGCATCGCGTCAACTCTGGAATTTATCCTTTCGTAGAGTTTCTTCCTGTCCCACTGCAATCCAACACAAATAGAATTGAAGAATTGTTTCTGCTCCTGTTCACCATGATGTTGTGAGATCGGCTTGCCGGTCGCATAAAAAACTTCCAATGCGCGAATAATCCTCCGTTGGTTCGACGGGAGCATTCTGGCCGCTGCCTCCGGGTCAACACGACGCAATTCTTCAAGCAGCGTTGCCGTTCCTTCGGATTCCAAGCGGGCCTCCAGCTCTTCGCGTATATTTTCTTTTCTCCCTGGGCCCGAGAATAATCCATCTACAAGAGCACGTATATACAATCCTGTGCCGCCGACGACCAGGGGCAACTTATTCCGGTTTAAGATCTCTTCAACCCTTTTTCTCCCCGCGCTTCCAAATTCCCCGGCACTAAAATGTTGGTCGGGCAGAATTTCATCCACAAAATAATGCTTCACCTTTTTCAATTCATCCCGAGAGGGCTTTGCAGTTCCGATGGTTAGGTACTGATATATCTGGCGGGAATCCGCAGAAATAATTTCTGCCGGAATGCGGCGGGCAATTTCCAGCGCGAGAAGAGATTTTCCTGATGCCGTGGGACCGACGATAACAAGAATTGTAGGAAGCGATCTGTTTAGCTCCATCCATTCTTTCCAACGAGCGGTACGAATTTAAAACCGAATGTTTCTTCGGTCAAAAATGTATCCCCTCCCCTTCTCATGACGATCACTTTCTGAATATCGCGGTCGCCCACCGGAATCACCAAGCGCCCGCCGTCAACAAGCTGTTGCTTCAGCGATTCGGGAACCTCGGGAGCTCCGGCGGTGACAATAATTCCGTCAAACGGCGAGAATTCTTTCCAGCCGACGGTGCCGTCTCCCCCTTTCGAAGCAATACGAAGGTTCAGCTTATCAAAAATTTTTCGGGCGGTAGCGAGCAGACCGAGATGTCGCTCAATAGTAAATACCCTGCACCCCATCGCTGCGAGGACGACAGCCTGATAGCCGGAACCGGTTCCGACCTCCAGCACCTTGTCTCCAGGTTTGGGGGCGAGCGCCTGCGTCATGTAAGCGACGGTATAAGGTTGTGAAATTGTTTGTTCATACCCGATCGGCAGAGCGCTATCCTCATAAGCGCGATTAACAAACGGCCCCTCTACAAAGAGGTGGCGTTCCACTTTTGCCATTGCGGCAAGGACGCTCGGGTCGGTAATTCCCTTCGATTCCAACAGGGAAATCATTTCTTTTCGTTCTACGTCAAATCGTCCCAAATAGCACCAAAACTTTTGTTTCTGTGGCTCTCTGTGTAGCTCCGTGAAAGATCTTTTACACAGAGTGACGCAAAGAATCGCAGAGGTTCACAAAGAAAAGATACGAACTAATAGTCTTGAAACAGCACTTTTACAAAGTTTACCGTCGTCATGAAATGGGTCATGTGGCTCTTTTCTCCGTCATAGACAGTTTCGATCGGCACAAAACCGAATCGAAATCCGTGCGACGCAGCTTTAATGATGAATTCCGTCTCTGCCTCAAATCCATGCGATTTTAAACGGAAGGATTCCAGGACCTTTCGATCTATGAGGCGGTAACCCGACTGGCTGTCAGCGATCCTCTTCGCAGTCCTTGCGCTAACCAAAAAAGTTGTGATTGTGTTCGAAAGAACTCGATGGATCGGCATCCCTTTTTTATCGTGAAGCCTGTTTCCGATGATAATATCGTACCCCCCTGATAAATAGAGGCTCAAAATTTGCGGAATAAATTCCGGCGGATGTTGTAGGTCCGCATCCAGAGTAATGACTGCATCCAACGATGTTTGAAGAACAAAATCAAAACCGGTTTGAAGAGCAGCCCCCTTTCCCCTATTTATGGGATGTTTTAATACTCTGGCGCCGGATGCGGTAGCGATGGAAGCAGTGGCGTCCGATGAACCATCGTCAACAACGATGATGTTTTCAATATGCGCGCGCTTCGTAATTCCGGCAATGACCGCCCCGATCGTCCCTTCCGCATTAAACGCAGGTATAACAACGCCGATATTTTTCATTCATTCCTAATTCCATCGAGCCGATGCAATCGGTATAAACAATCTCTGATTTTCCCCAACCAAGGCAGCAAGCACATTACGAGGTTATCATAAACAATATTCACTTCGCGTCCCCCGCACATTGGCGGTGAGATACAAATCAATTAAATGAAGCGTTACTACACTTCATCCTGGACTGCATGCCAAATATTTTTCCACGAACGCTCCATCGACAGCACAAGCCGCTCGCGTAATTCTTTACGGAGTTCTTGTGATTTCAACCCCCGCAAAAGTACTCCGTCCTCTGCGATGGAAATTGTTCCCGTTTCTTCGGAAACTATTACGGAAATAACGTCGGCTTGCTCGGAGATCCCGAGGGCGGCGCGATGCCGCATCCCCAGCACGATATCCCCCACTCTCGTAGCAGCGGACAGCGGCAACGTGCACCGGGCAGCTTCGATGGTTCTGTCGTTCACGATAACGGCGCCGTCGTGGAGTGGAGACTTTGGGTTAAAAATAGACAGAAGGAGCGCCCTGCTCACTCTCGCCTGAAGCACAATTCCAGACTCACTTACACTTTTCAAACCGGTTCCCCGTACAATGATAATCAACGCTCCCTGTTTTTTCTTAGCGAGGTCGACCGCAGCGCTCGCTATTTCTTCTATCGATTCGTCAACATCGATCCTCAAGAACATTCTCACTATCCTGTTGCGGGCTATTGTGGAAAGCAAACGGCGGAGTTCGGGCTGGAATAGAATTACGAAAGCGATAACCCAGATGTCGGTCAGCGTGTGGAGCAGCCACCCCATCGCTTTCAAATTGACGGCTTGAGCGAGAAACGAGAAACCGATAATGACCATCATACCGACGAATATCTGCGCCGCGATAGTCCCGCGCATAACGATATACAGCCGGTAAAATATGAACGACACAACGGCAATATCGAACAGGTCGATCAAAGAAACCGTGATAAAGCCGATTTTGAAAAGTTCCATTGAATATGCGTTGAATTTTTTACGCGGCTCTCACGATGGCGTCAGCGACAAGAGCGATTCGCTTCATTTCTTTCACGTCGTGCACGCGGAGAACATTAGCTCCCTGAAAAATTGATGCCGCCACTGCAGCGGCCGTCCCCTCGAGCCGCTGATCGACGGGAAGGTTCAGCAGCATTCCAATGAATGCCTTTCTCGAAGGGCCGACAACAATTGGACAGCGTAAATCGGTAAAGCGATTCAAATTCTTGATAAGCGTAAGATTATGTTCGAGCTTCTTTCCGAAACCAATTCCAGGGTCGATAAAAATATGCTCGATGCCAGCCTCGCGCGCTTTCTCCAGCGATTCAGAAAGGCTCTTCTTCACTTCGTCGATAACATTTTCATAGACCGGATTTTGCTGCATCGTCTTCGGGATCCCCTTCATGTGCATTGCGATCAGCGTGGCATTGTGGGACGCAACAGTATGAGCCATTGCGGAATCGAAATTCAGTCCGCTGACATCATTCACGATCGCAGCTCCTGCATTCAGCGCAGCATCTGCAACAACCGATTTATAGGTATCGATTGATATGAGGACATCCGATTTCGAAGAAAGCTCTTCGATCACTGGAACAACTCTTCGGATCTCCTCACCGGCGCTGATTTCTTCGGACCCCTCTCCGTACGGGCCTTTCGGCCTTGTCGATTCTCCCCCGACATCGATGATATCCGCTCCATCTGCGGCCATTTTCAGCGCATGTGTGACGGCGCCATCTCGCTCGAAGTACCTTCCGCCGTCAGAAAACGAATCGGGCGTGACATTCAAAACTCCCATCAGATACGTCCGGGAAGAAAGATCGATGAACTTTCCGCCGCATCGAAATGCAAACGGAGAGTGTTGAATGTCTGTTTCCATTGTGAGCATCGTTTCGTCGGAATATATCGAAATGATGAACGATTAGCAATAAACGAACAACCCTCTCATAAGAGAGGGTTGTGGGTTACGCAGACTGTCGCTTCTTCTGAGAAAGCATCGTTTTCAGTTTCGCCTTCTGTTTGCGCTGTCGTTTCCTATGTTTCCTGCTGACTCGTATCCCTTTTTTGTTCATTGAAAAGATTTCTCCTTGGATTAGTATTATGGTTCACTGCATGAATGATAAAATCCGCATTTGGAGCAATACAATTTGCATTTTCGGCTGTCGAGCTTCGTACCGCAGTTAACGCAATATTGCCAGTAATGAAGCTCCGTCGCAGTCGGCCGAACGGCGGATTTTAAGAGCGATTGTATTTCGGTGATTTTCTGTTGCTTCTCCATCCTGAAGTAAAATAAAAAAATGAAAACCGGAAATCAAGAAACGTCTTCTGACGGAGCGAGATAGCCGTCGTTCATGACGAATCGCTCATGTGTATCGCGCGAAGTAAGGAGGGGAAGCATAGATTCGAAATGACGGTTTAGCGTGCTCAACCTTTCATTTTCCGATTGGAGAGCGAGAAACTTCTGTCTTTCTTTTAGTTCCAGTCCGGCTTTCTGGACCAGCAAAAACGATATTTTGATATCGGACGATGCTTCGTTAGCAGGAATCACCGTTCCTTTAAAAGCGGTCTCAACGAATCGATTGTACAATTCTATAGCACGCCGTCGCAAGGAATAGTTTACCTTCTCCGCCCTGTCATCAAAGAACAATACCTGGCCGACAAAATAAGGGGAGTCGCTGTCTACAAGGTGTTCCAACGTATACCGTGACCTCCCTTCCACTGCGATATCCATTTGTCCGTCGTCGTATTCCCTGATAACTTTTTTCACAATGGCACTGCATCCAGCAGGCTCGATCTTGTCGTCCTCTATTAAATTGATTCCAAATTCCGACTGGTTCCCGATGCATTCGTTGATAAGTGTTTTGTACCGTTCTTCAAAAATATGAAGAGGTAAAAGCGATCCGGGAAAGAGAACGACTTTGAGCGGGAAAAGGGGAAGGTTTCGAATGCGACGTGTGTTCATACGATTATTATATGGTACAGGGGGCGATGCATATCGTCCCCTGTATTTGTTGTTCTTATTTACTACTTCGAAGCGGCGTCGAACCGATCGGCGACGTCAGACCAATTTACAACATTCCAGAACGCCGTAAGATAATCCGCGCGTCGATTCTGGTACTTTAAATAATATGCATGTTCCCAGACATCGCATCCGAGAAGCGGCGTTGCGCCGTCAGTCAGAGGATTATCCTGATTCGCAGTGGAGACTATCGCAAGCTTTTTATCTTTGCCGATAACAAGCCATGCCCACCCCGAACCGAACCGCCCGAGGCCCGCTTTATTGAATTGCTCTTTAAATGTTGCAATCGATCCGAACGCACCGTTGATTCCAGAGATAAGCTTTCCGGAAGCCGGCTCTTTCACTCCTGCTTTCAACTGCTGCCAGAACATCGTATGGTTGGCATGGCCGCCCCCGTTGTTTCGGACTGCGGTTCGAATTGCTTCGGGAATCGAATTCAACGATTTGATGAGCTCTTCGGCAGATTTATTCTGAAGCTCAGGATTGTTCGCGAGTGCATTGTTCAAATTTGTCACGTACGCGCCGTGATGCTTGTCGTGATGAATCTCCATCGTTTTTGCGTCGATGTATGGTTCAAGAGCGTCGAATGCGTAAGATAGTGCAGGTACAGTGTGCGCCATAGTAATTCTCCTTATTTTTTAAAATAAAGTTGAAGGGTGAAATTAAGTCAAAATGATTTTTGCGAAAAATCTCAATACATGTTCAATGCGAGCTTTGCTTCCTCCGTCATCATGCTCGGGTCCCATCGGGGCTCCCAAACGACGTCGACCTGTGCAGATGTTACTCCTTTGACGTCCTCAACTTTTTGTTTCACTTCCGGCGGCAAACTTTGCGCCGCGGGGCAAGCTGGAGAAGTGAGCGTCATCTTAATTTGAACCGCTCCCGCTTTATCAATATCAACTGAATAAATCAACCCCAATTCATAGATATTAACGGGAATCTCAGGGTCGAAACAGGTCTTCAATGCTTGAATAATTTGATCTTTCACAATCAACAATTCGAATGTGTTAAAATCGGAATGTTCCATCTTTTTATCTCGTCTTCATTCAATTGAGTTTGGAATCTTCGGTTGAAACGACTGTCCCGTTGGAATTCAACGCTGAGTGGAGCGCATGCCACGCCAGGCTTGCACATTTAATCCGTGCTGGAAATTCTGCGACTCCGGCCAAGGCTCCGAGGCACCCAAGCTCTTCAAGGTCGTCCACTTCCTTTTGTATGTCGCGTGTGACAACGGAATGAAATTTTTCAAACAGCTTTTCAGCTTCTTCCTTCTTCGTCCCTTTCACTGCTGTTGTCATCATAGACGCGGATGCCTTCGAAATTGCGCATCCCGAGCCTTGAAAACTTACGTCTTTAATGACGTCTCCGTCCATTTCAACAAATACGGTGAAATGATCGCCGCATAAAGGATTGTATCCTTCGGCGTGATTCGTCGCATGTTCCAGCTTCTTAAAATTTCTCGGACTTTTATTGTGATCGAGAATCAATTGCTGGTAAAGTTCATTGAGACCGCTGCTCATGATCCGAAAATCTCCTTCACTTTCAATAGAGCGTTTGCAAGAACGTCAATTTCCTCCATCGTATTATAGAAAGCAAACGAAGCTCTCGCCGTTGCCGGGATTCCAAACCGCTTCATCACCGGCTGCGTGCAATGATGTCCCGTTCGAATTGCGATCCCTTCCCGGTCGACAATGGTTCCGATATCGTGCGCATGAATGTTCCCCATGATGAATGAAACGACGCTCGATTTCCTTTTTGCTGTTCCAATAATGCGGACGCCTTCGACCACGGAAAGCTTTTCAGTCGCATATGTCAACAGTTCATGTTCATGGAGAGAGATTGCATTCATTCCGAGGTTGTGAACGTAATCGATCGCAACACCGAATGCAATGGTATCGGCAATGTTCGGCGTGCCGGCCTCGAACTTGTACGGAAGTGCATTGTACGTCGTCTTTTCAAACGTCACCGAACTGATCATGTCTCCGCCCCCCTGATATGGCGGCATCGACTCGAGTAGGTGCGCTTTTCCGTACAATACACCTATCCCGGTCGGTCCGCATATTTTATGCCCCGACAACGCATAAAAGTCGCAATTGAGGTCTTGTACATCGACCGCAAGATGCGAAGTCGACTGTGCACCATCAAGCAGGACCGGGATGCCAAAATCGTGCGCCCGCTTAATAATGTGCTTGACCGGATTGATTGTCCCGAGAGAGTTTGACAGATAAACAACAGAAACGAATTTAGTCTTCTTGTTGAGCAGCTTCTCGTATTCGTCGATCAACAACTCGCCGTCGTCGTTCATCGGAATCACGCGAAGCACAGCGCCGGTTTGCTCACACAACAGCTGCCACGGAACAATGTTTGAGTGATGTTCCATCGCCGATATGATAATCTCGTCCCCGGCCTTAATAAATTTTCTTCCATAACTCTGGGCGACAAGATTAATGCCTTCGGTCGTACCGCGGACAAAGATAATTTCCCGTGATTCGGCAGCGTTCAAAAAAAGCTTCACTTTACCCCGTGCCTTCTCATACTCATACGTCGCAAGTTCGCTCAGTGTATGAACTCCACGGTGAATATTTGCATTCTGCGATGAATAATATTTTGCCAGAGCGTCCATGACAACTTGCGGCTTTTGGCTTGTTGCGGCATTGTCGAGATAGACAAGCGGTTTGCCATGAACTTTCTGAGCCAGTATCGGAAAATCTTCCCGGACGCGCGCTACATCAAACGCTCCCCCATTAGCTTGCCCGACGTCTTTTACAATAGTTTCGGTTGAAGGTTTCATAATGCTTTAGATTCGGAATGAACAATTTCCGGCAATGCCGTTTTTACTACTTTTTCCTGAAGCCGTTCGATGACGAGGGAATCGACATGTTTGCGAAGGTCTACGTTATTGATGTAATTTGTCACTTCGCCTGCAAAGCCGACCGTCAGCAGCGCACGCGCAGCTTCTTCGCTGATACCGCGGCTCTTCACGTAAAAGAGGGATGCAGCATCCAATCCTCCGACCGTTGCGCCGTGAGTGCATTTCACATCGTCTGCAAATATCTCAAGCTGAGGTTTTGTATCAACGGTCGCTTTATCGGAGAGAAGCAGGTTTCTATTCGTCTGCTTCGAGTCTGTTTTTTGCGCCTCTTTTCTCACAAAAATCTTTCCGTTGAACACAGAACGGGAACTGCCGGTGATTATTCCTTTAAAAATTTCGCGGCTGGAGCAATTCGGCTGCTTGTGGTCGATGAATGTATGGTGGTCGACCAGTTGATCGTTCGCGGGGAGGTAGAGACCGTCGAGCATCGTTTCGCATTGCTCGCCGCTGACGTTGATGTTGACATCGTTGCGAGCAATCGCGCCGCCGAGCGCAAGGCTGAAGGCAGTGAATCTGCTTTGACTTCCCTGTTCTGCCTGCATCGTCCCGATGTGAAATGCACTCTCACTTTCACGCTGAATTTTTACATAATCGACCTCAGATTCCTCCTCAATAAAAACTTCGGACACTGTATTTGTAAAATAGATTTCTTCCGAAAGAGAAATATAGCTTTCGATGATCGTGGCCGACGACCCCTTCTCGGCGATAACGAGATTTCGAGGATATGAAGCAACAAGCCTATTTCCTTGAGCACGCGAAAGAAAAAGCAATTGTATCGGCGACGTCGATTTAATTCGTTCAGGTATATAAACAAATGCGCCGTCGTCTATAAAAGCCGTATTTAACGCCGCGAACGGATGATTGTGCAAGAGAAGATGTTTGCCAAGATACCTCCGGATGAGATCGCCATGCGCCGTAAAATACTCCCCTAAACTTCCTGCGACAATTTCCTTCGGAAGGCCGGAAACATCGGAGAGATCTTTGTTATAGTGGCCGTTGATGAAAACAAGAACGCTCTTCGAGCTTTCCTGAATAATATGTTTCTTGACTTCAGAACGATTGACCTTCGGTGTCTGTTTTTCCGGAGCATGATAAAATGAGTTTTTCGTCAACGGAAGAATATTGGTGAATCTCCAATCTTCTTGCTTGATAGTAGGAAACCCTAATTCAGAAAATCTCTCAAGGCCTGAATGCCGAAAACTCTTGAGCCACGACGGATCATGCGAGGCGCCGTTATTCTCAAATGCATAAAAATCCGAAAGATATCTCTCTATTTCTTTTGATGATTGCATTGTGTGTCCAACCCTTTTTAAAAATCAGCGTGCGACAGATTCTGCTTCTTCTTTTACATCGTCATATCCGTTCGCCTCAAGTTCGAGAGCGAGTTCTTTCCCCCCCGATTTTACGATGCGGCCGTTAACCAGCACATGGACAAAATCAGGGACAATGTAATTCAATAAACGTTGATAGTGAGTCACAACAATAGATGCGTTGTCCGGTTTCTTGAGGCGGTTGACGCCATGGGCGACAACTTTCAGCGCATCAATATCCAACCCTGAATCGGTTTCATCGAGGATGGCGAGCTTCGGTTCGAGAACAGCCATTTGCAAGATTTCATTCCGCTTTTTTTCGCCGCCTGAAAATCCCTCATTGACAGGACGGTTGATGAAACTCGCATCCATCTCGACGAGCTTCATTTTTTCCTTGAGAATTTTGAGGAACTGCATCGCGTCGAGGGGCTCAAGCCCTTTGTACTTCCGAATTTCATTCAATCCTGCTTTCAGAAAGTAGCTGTTGCTGACCCCGGGTATTTCCACCGGATATTGGAACGCAAGGAACACTCCCTCCTGCGCCCGTACTTCCGGATCCATTTCCAATAAATCTTTCCCATCATACATTACCGTTCCTTCGGTCACTTCATACGAAGGATGGCCGGCAAGAACTTGTGCAAGCGTACTTTTTCCTGAGCCGTTCGGTCCCATGACGGCATGGACCTCGCCTGCGTTCACGGTCAGGGTAATACCTTTTAAAATTTCTTTTCCGGCAACATTTGCGTGGAGATTTTTTATTTCTAACATTGTTTTTTTGTTCCTTGGAGTTCTTTGTGTAAATCAGGTTTTAGGTATTGGCTGTTAGGTTTCAGCTGAACACGGTAGCTTGTTGTTCATTGTTGATTATTCATTGTTGATTGTCAACCGACGCTTCCCTCTAAACTAATGCCAAGAAGTTTCTGTGCTTCTACCGCAAATTCCATGGGAAGGTTTTTGAACACTTCTTTGGCAAATCCGTTGACGATCATCGATATTGCGTTTTCCGTATCGATGCCGCGCTGTTTACAATAAAAAAGCTGGTCCTCACCGATTTTTGAAGTCGATGCTTCATGTTCTACGCTCGACGATGTGTTGCGGACTTCGATATATGGAAAGGTATTTGCACTGCACTTGTTCCCGATGAGCATCGAATCGCATTGCGTGTAATTGCGGGAGTTTGTAGCGTTCGGCAGAACCTTCACCGATCCCCGGTATGTATTCCCGCCAAACCCGGCAGAAATACCCTTCGAGATGATCGTGCTCTTTGTATTCTTTCCGATGTGCGTCATCTTCGTTCCCGTGTCGGCAACCTGGCGGTTGTTCACGACAGCGACGGAATAAAATTCTCCGACGGAATTGTCCCCTTGAAGTATCACACTTGGATACTTCCACGTAATAGCAGACCCGGTTTCGACCTGCGTCCACGAAATCTTTGAATTTTTTCCCAGGCATTTTCCCCGCTTTGTAACAAAATTATAGATACCACCTTTGCCTTCTTTATCTCCGGCATACCAATTTTGCACGGTCGAATATTTTATCTGCGCATCGTCGAGAGCAACTAATTCCACAACAGCCGCATGAAGTTGATTTGTGTCGCGGATCGGCGCGGTGCAACCTTCAAGGTAGCTCACGCTTGCCCCTTCCTCGGCTACGATCAGGGTTCGCTCGAATTGTCCCGTTTCCGCCGTGTTGATCCTGAAATATGTCGAAAGCTCCATCGGACAGCGGACACCTTTGGGGATGAAGCAAAATGAGCCGTCGCTGAAAACCGCCGAGTTGAGCGTCGCAAAAAAATTATCGGTGTACGGAACAACAGATCCCAAATATTTTTTCACAAGGTCAGGATGGTTTTGCAGCGCTTCAGAGAACGAGCAGAAAATAATTCCAAGCTCGCCGAGTTTTTCCTTAAATGTGGTTGCCACAGAGACGCTGTCAAAGATAGCATCAACCGCAACACCGCTCATCCGCTTCTGTTCGGTGATCGATATTCCCAGCTTCTCATATGTCGCCAATATTTCCTTGTCAACTTCGTCGAGATTGCTCAATTGCTGTTTCTTTTTCGGGGCGGCGTAGTAAATGATGTTTTGATAGTCGATGGGCGGATAGACAAAATTCTGCCAATGCGGCTCGTCCCTCAACGTCAGCCAATGACGAAAAGCTTTTAATCGCCATTCGAGCATGAACTCCGGTTCGTTCTTCTTGAATGAAATCAAACGAATAATATCTTCGTTCAAACCCTTAGGAATCGCATCGGTTTCAATATCAGTAACGAAGCCGTACTTGTACTCCTGATTAACCAGGGTCTCCATTGATTCTTGCATCTGAACTCCAATCTAAGTTTAACCGAGTGCTGTTTCTCAGGATCAATATTGTATTTTCCATTAACTCATTCACCGCAAAGGTCGCCAAAAAAGCGAGGATCCCTTAGTATTTTTACAAAAATTTATTTTCGACCTTAGCATCCTTTGCGGTTACACTACAAGATTTAATACCGGAAATGGTACTAGTTACAAATTACACGCCGAAAGAGCTGCCGCAACCGCACGTTTTTGCCGCTTGCGGATTGTTGAACACAAAACCACGGCCGTTCAGCCCATCGCTGAAATCCAAAACGGTTCCTGAAAGATAAAACATGCTCTTTTGATCCACGAAAATCCTTATTCCATGGAGGTCGAGCACAATGTCTTTATCGTTCGCTTTCTCGTCGAACGCGAGAACATACGTCAGCCCCGAGCATCCGCCCCCCTTAACGCCAAGCCGAAGTCCGTGCGATTCCGGAATGTTATTCGAGGACCTGATATTCCTCACTTCCGCGGCTGCCTTCTCAGTTAACTGGATTTCATCCGGGATTGCTGCTTGCGGTTGCGGTCCTTGTGCTGTCAATACTTCAGACATAATTGCTTCTCCTCATTACGATTGACTTTTTGGTTGATTTGCCTATTATTTTAATTTTATGACGCTTTCTTGGCCGTAAACTCGGGATACTGCAGCACCCACCCTTGCTGGTTCACTTTTTTGAAAATATTTTGCTTTTCAAAGTGTTGAGCTACCTCGCGGGCAACATGCTCCGCTTCACCGTAGCTGATCCGCATTTTTTTTTGCTCAAAAAAGCTGATGATCCCATAATGCAAATCCCTAAAAAAGAAATTCGACAAATGGTACAAAGGGAACTTCGCCTTCAGAAAATGCAGGAACTCAACTTGGTTGTTAATAATTGTCGCTGATTTTTTCATTGCAGAATTCTTGTATGCTATAAATGAGGGAACGTAATCGCTTCCGGTGATTTTGCCATTGCATGCATTTGAAATTGTGGCGACGACTCACGCAATCGGTGTACTGCTTCCACGATTTTTCTTCCTGCAAAATCAACCTCTTCTTCTGTCGTAAATCTCCCGAGGCCAATGCGAATTGTGCAGCGAGCCAACTCGTCGTCAAGGCCGATAGCACTCAGCACATGCGAGACTTTTTGCGCATTGAACTCTGCGGATGAACATGCCGATCCGGATGAAACCGCAACATCGTCTTTCAACGCCACCATCAAATCGTCGGCATGCACGTACGGGAATATAATGTTCAAATTATTGTACAAGCGTTTTGTCCGGTGGCCATTGCATCTCGCTCCATCGATTGCAAGCAGCTGTTCCTCCAACCTGTCTCGAAGAGCTGCGACGCGGATCGACTCCTTAGCATTTTGGTGAGCCGCAAGCTCAACAGCTTTTGCAAATCCAACGATCGCCGGCACGTTGAGCGTCCCGGAACGCATCCCCCCCTCGTGTCCGCCTCCATCCATTTGCTGAACAATCCTAACGCGCGGGTTTTTATTCCGAACATATAAAGCGCCAATCCCTTTCGGTCCATATATTTTATGTGCACTGATCGACATGCAATGAATATTCAACGATTTGACGTCGATCGGAGTTTTTCCCATACTCTGCGTTGCATCGGTATGCAAAAGAATACCCCGCTCGAGGCAAATTTGGCCGATTTCTTTGATAGGAGCTAACGTGCCGATTTCATTATTAGCCATCATGAGCGAGACAAGAACTGTTTGGTCGGTCATCGCGTCACGAACATTCTGAGGATTTACCGTTCCATATTCATCCACATTTAAATAGGTAACACGATAACCGGTCCGTTCCAACACAGAACACACGTCAAGAACTGACCTGTGCTCTGTCCTTGACGTAATAAGATGATTTCCCTTCTTCTGATAAGCTTCCGCCATACCCTTGAGCGCAAGGTTGTTCGACTCCGTTGCTCCGCTAGTAAAAATAATCTCCTTTGCTTCGGCGTTGATCTGCCGGGCAATAGTCTTTCGTCCGTTTTCTACCGCTTCTTCCGCAATCCAGCCGAACCGATGCTGGCGGCTCGCGGCGTTGCCGAAATGCTCAGTGAAATATGGAATCATTGCCTGAACCACCTGCGGGTCGGCTTGTGTTGTTGCATGATTATCCAAATAAATGGGGAGTTTCACCATCACACGATCTCCGACAGCTTCATTGTCTTGAACACCTGCTCTATGTTTAACTGAATTTTTCCAAGAGGATTCTTAATCGTGCAGTTGTCATAGATGGAACAACTATCCGGGCTTTCTGCGATGCATTGAGTAATTGCCGGCAGATGGTCTTCAATCGCGTTGATGATAGCCGATATCGAAAGCTCGCCGGCACCTTTCGCCAGCGTATAGCCGCCATATACTCCCTGATGCGATATAATCAATCCTCGTTTTGCCAATCGTTGCATCACCTTCGCTAAAAGTTCGTAGGGTATTTTATAGCGATCTGCAACTTCTTTCGCGGTTGTAATTCTACCCGACTCCGCTGCGGCAATATGCCGTATTGCAATCAAGCCGTATTCAACCCGTTTGGACAATTTCAACATGACAACATACCCGACTGATTATGTCTGATTTCGAGTCAAAAAAATACGTTCCACCTACACTTGCTTAAACAAACGGTACTGAGAAATCGTTTCGACTGATACAAAAACTACTGAAAAATAATCAAATACAGGCCTAAAGTCAAGCAGATTGCTCTTCTCGATATTGTTGACTTGAGTTTCAAATTTGGGTAAGTTGCAACAAGATTTTTGTCAAATTCACCAATCCAGAATAGAAAAGGTCGAATTTTGCTGAAAAATGAGGGCCAATTGACTGGCATCACTTTTGTCACTAATGAAGTGCTACTTACAATTATTTATTGAATGGACAATCTTCCAATGGCAACGAACATAAAAATAGAAGACATTCTCAACGACTTGAAGCTTGAAAAAAATGACCAGGATGGGATCAATGCGGTCGCGGTAATCGGGCTCGGTGTAATGGGGCAAGGCATTGCGCAGACAATCGCGGCTCACGGAATTGAAGTGGTTGCGATTGAAAAAAATGAGAAGCAACTTGAAACGATGACCGGCATCTTGAAAGAGAGCATGGACAGAGAAATCCATCGCTGGACGATGACCAAGAGCGAGAAGAACTCCACGCTCTCGCGGATACACGGGTCGGTAGATTTCAAAGCTGCCGCACAATGTAACATCATCATCGAAGCTGTGGATGAGAATTTCGAGCTGAAGAAAAGAATTTTTTCAGAGTTGGATGACTTGAGTTCCTCGGAAACCATTTTTGTCTCTAATACATCTACCCTTACATTGTCGAAACTCGCTGCCGCAACGAAACGATCCGATAAGGTCATCGGTATGCATTTCCTTAATCCTGTTCCAAAAGTGCCGCTCGTGGAATTAGTGCGGGGACTCAAAACCTCGGACCAAACGTTCGACACAGTGAAGAAATTTGCCGAAAGGATCGGAAAGACCGTTGTTGAAGTGTTTGAGTATCCCGGCTTCGTGACCACGCGAATCATTGTTCCACTATTGAACGAGGCAATGCATGCGCTCATGGAAGGCGTGTCGACCGCCGAGGGTATCGATACGGCAATGAGGCTGGGCTATAATTTCCAATATGGGCCTCTGGAATTAGCCGACATGATGGGATTGGATGAAGTTCTCGCCTGGATGGAGTCTCTTTTCCATGAATTAGGAGAAGCAAAATACCGTCCATGCCCTCTTCTTCGTCGAATGGTGCGCGAGGGAAAATTGGGAAGGAAAAGCGGCGAAGGATTTTTCAAGTACAACGACCAGGGGAAACACACAACCTGATATTCTTCCACTTAGTGAATCTACTCTCAACCAACCATGAATATTCTCGTCCTCAACTGCGGCAGTTCATCAGTCAAATATCAACTCATAGAGATCGAATCCCGTCAGGCACTCGCGAAAGGAATCATCGACCGCATCGGCATGAACGGCGCAGTCCTCACCAATATTCGGTCCGACGGGGATGAAATAAAAATAACCGGCGAGATACTCGACCATACGACGGCGATCGAGTACATTCTTGCTGTGCTCCTAAGCAAAAACCACGGAGTGTTAACCGATAAGAGCCAAATCAACGCAGTTGGACACCGCGTCGTGCACGGGGGTGAGGCGTTCAGTGCTTCGGTTCTTATTACTGACGACGTGATCAAACGGATTCGCGACAATATCGATATCGCACCCCTTCACAATCCGCATAATCTTCGAGGCATCAACGCGTGCCAGGTTCATTTGCCCAACGTGCCGCAGGTTGCGGTGTTTGACACGGCGTTCCATCAGAAAATGCCCCCGCATGCGTACCTCTACGGCATTCCTTATTCCCTGTATACCCAACATAAAATCCGGCGCTACGGATTTCATGGAACAAGTCATTTGTTCGTCGCGCAACGCACGGCTGAACTGATGCGCGCGGAGTACAAATCCCTGAAACTCATTACTTGCCATCTCGGCAACGGATGCAGCATGGCCGCGGTCGATCATGGAGTTTCGGTCGATACATCGATGGGGATGACTCCGCTGGAAGGGTTATTGATGGGAACGCGCAGCGGCGATATCGACCCCTACATTATTCTCCACATCATGTCGAAAGAAGGGTTGAATTATTCGGAGGCGAACACGCTTCTCAATAAGCACAGCGGGCTGATGGGCATCTCGGGAGTGAGCAGCGACATGCGTGAGATCATTGCGGAGATGAAACAAGGAAATAAAAGGGCACAGTACGCATTTGACGTCTTTACGTATCGGATAAAAAAATACATCGGTGCCTACTTGGCGGCGATGGGGGGTGCAGATGCGCTTGTATTTACCGGGGGAATAGGAGAGAATAGTCCGGACGTTCGAAAAGCTAGCTGTGATAATCTGGAGTTTCTGGGGATTGTACTGGATGAAGCGAGCAACATTTCAAAAGAGAAAGAAAAGCCGATTCATTCAGCCGCATCCCGTGTGAAAGTTTTCGTCGTGCCGACGAATGAAGAATTGATGATCGCTCTCGATACGGCAACCATCTGCGATATGGTGAAGGCGAACACATAACCCGACCGTCGTTGGCCCGAAAACAGTAACGCATATTTAATGCAGGGCTCTTTCAGCCATCATTTCCTGCCGTATTTAACTGCAAGATTTCCCCGTGTTGCATCGACGAGCTCGTCGGCAAGCACTTGTGTTGAACTTTTTTGAATTGAAATACAAAGAGTAACGTCATCGGCGTACACGGTATCGATAATCCTCGCCTTCCGGCGCGAAAGAGCGTTCATAACCCTGCTCGTTTCATCGTAGGGAAAAGTTATCTGCAACTCTTCGGTCGCGATCTTTGGCACAACAGCGGCAACCGACAATACCCGGCCCGCCGATTCGAAGTACGCACGGCCAAGCCCCCCTGTTCCCAATTTCACCCCCCCGAAATAGCGAGTAACGACGACTAAAACGTCGGAGAGGTTTTTCGATTGAATTGCAGCTAGTATTTTTGCCCCTGCAGTACCCGACGGCTCTCCATCATCCGAACATCTGGATTCCTTCCCTTCGCTCCCGAGGATATACGCATAACAATGATGCGTTGCGTCGAAATACTTTTTGCGCACGGTCGCAAGGACCTCCTCAGCCTGAGAACGAAGTTCAACGGGATATGCCGATGCGATGAATTTTGAAGATTCAATTTTCAGCGATGATGTTACGCCAGCCTTGATGGACTGATATTCGTCCTTCATTCAATTCGTGCGGAATAATAAGCGATTGTAAAACAGCAGCTGAAGCCATCGAGCAATGCTGCTCGTAAGATCGACTTTAGCCATGTACAAAGTAAAGTAATAAGACTTTTTATACTGTTCTTTATTGGGATTTCTAACCGTCTAAAGTAACTAAATACTTCCAGTCGTGCAATTGAGGCGCTGCAAGGCCAAAAGATGTCAGGGCTTTTTTCTTTACGTATTAAATAATTCTGCGAGGTGGAATTTTAGAATAACTGAAACTCTGGTACTACTATTTCAATGACGTTCTACGTAGTTGCGTAGTGGTATATTTTGGAAGTAAATGCCATTCCATTATAATTGGATGCGCGTTTGTCCTAAAGGTCCAAAGGACTCCTTCGGAGGACGCCTTCGGCGCGCGGGAATGACAAATTGAGCCAGTACACCTAAATCACTCTTCTTGAAATTCAAGCGAATTTACCGTACGTTGTGTTTTGAAAGGACCACCCAATGAAAATCGGAATTACCTGCTACCCGACGTACGGCGGCAGCGGCGTCATCGCAACCGAACTCGGCAAAGGTCTTGCAAAACGCGGTCATCAAATTCATTTCATCAGTTATGCAATGCCGATGAGGCTTAACGGATTCGTGAACAACATTTTTTATCACGAAGTCGAGATGGCAACATACCCGTTGTTCGAATTCCCCCTTTATACCCCGGCCCTTGCGAGTAAAATGGTGGAGGTAGCCAAGTTTGAAAAACTCGATATCATCCACGCCCATTATGCAATTCCACATGCAACGAGCGCATACATCGCGAAGCAAATCCTCAATGACGAGCATTTGCGCATCGTTACGACGTTGCACGGGACAGACATCACGCTTATAGGATTGGAACCGAGTTTCCTTTCGGTCATGAAATTCAGCATCGAAAAAAGCGACGGTGTTACTGCGGTTTCGCGTTTCCTGAAGGAAAAAACGATTACCAATTACAGCATCAATAAAGAGATCGAAGTCATTCCTAACTTTGTCGATACACAACTCTTTACGAGAATCGCCGATGCGAACCTTAGAAAAACAATAGCCCCGAACGGGGAAAAGATTCTTATCCATACTTCCAACTTCCGCATCGTCAAACGCGTTACCGATGTCATCAAAATATTCAACCTTGTTGGGAAAAAAATACCATCGAAACTCGTCCTCGTTGGCGACGGGCCCGACAGATCGAACTGTGAAAGCCTCTGCCGCGACTTGGAATTAGGCGACAGCGTAAAGTTTTTGGGAAAACAGGCCGAGCTTGTGGAGCTGCTTTCGGCCGCGGATTTGTTTCTGATGCCGAGCCAATCTGAAAGCTTCGGGCTATCCGCCCTTGAAGCAATGGCATGTGAAGTTCCCGTTATTTCGTCGAGCGTCGGCGGATTGCCGGAACTTGTCGTCCATGGCGAAACGGGGTACATTGCCGAGATCGGCGACATAGATCGAATGGCAAAGTATGCAATTGAACTGTTGACGAACGACACGAGGCGGGAAATGTTCGCAAAGGCGGGCCGCAAGCGCGCCGTAGAGAACTTCGATATCGACGAAATTGTCGGAGTCTACGAGCGCCATTATGAGAGAATTCTCAACACGACTCCCGCACAACTCCATCAATAAAAAGCGGCTCCTTTAAAAGATCTACGTTGGAAGAAGTGCGGCATAGGCAAATCGAATGACGAATGGAAGGCCGTAGAAGAACGCTTGTGAAAGCATCGGAGTGAGCAAGCTGCGTGTACGGTAGTAGACGATTCCACCGTAGAGCCCCATCAATAGGGCAAGAATATATTCCACGATTTGTCCCCCATACACCGGGACATTCGTCCGACCCGCAGCGAAGACAACGCTGGTAAAAAGAATGGCGACCGGGAAATCAAAAGAGCCAATCGTCACTTTTTCCCGCCAATACTTGAGCAAGAGGGTTTGGAATAACCCATGGAACAATATTTCGTCTGCAACGGCCGTAGCCATCCATTGGAAGAGGATCCACCCGATCATATTCACCTTACCCATCCGGCGAAAATATTCAGGCACTGATCCGGAAATGATCATCGGCATCACGACAAGTCCGATCATAACGATCAACGCGACGGCGTAGAATTTCAGGAGAACGGACATAGAGATCCGGATGTCGGATGAATTAATTCCGTAACTCCACAGATGCCCGCGCGACAAGATTGTAATCGCTGTCATGCCGATTACAAATTGCCATATGTGATGCTCAAAAAGCCATGCAAGCGGAATTGAAAGGGACGAAGGAAGAGGGAGCAGGCTGGCCAGGATGTGAAACGACGCCACCCATTCGATCAAGGCAAAACAGGCAAGAATGGCAACTAGCGTGGCTACTCTCGGGATAACAGAAGACGAGAGGTGTTGTCGCGAGTCAGGGAACGGCATTCGGCTTTTGCATTTCGTTTGTGAAAAAACTATTTTTGTTTATCATGAAAGAGGCGTCATCAAGGTTAATCGAGGAATTAGTTCACCATTTCGTCTCGGAGAATTACACTATTATCGGAGCGCGAGACGTCGAAGGATTCCGTCCCCCGGACGCGATCCACAATGACGGATACGGCGATCAGAAAAACAAACGCCCCGATGTCTTTGCCTTCGATGAAGTCAACCAACGTTTTGTGATCGGCGTTGCAAAAACGGACAGCGACGACCTCGAATCACCCCATTCTCTGACTGAATACGATGTTTTTTTCGATCACAAGAACACCCAGAACGGAAAACCGTCTCAGGTTTGCTTCCTTCTTCCACCCGACTCGATAGCCCAGTTCACGGCAATCATCACTCACTACATCCATCGCGACTACTGGAGCAACATGATGATCATCCGATCTAAAATTACCAACGAAACCCTATAAAACTCGCCGCTTAGACCAACCGCAGCTTTGCGTACTTCAACATAAGGTTTTTCGGACCGATGTCTTCGAACAACACCACCGCTTTTGCCGAGTCTCCCGTGCCAGCGAGTTGAATTACTTTTCCCCACCCAAACGATTCATGTTCAACCTTCGCCCCCACCCGCAGTGTCATCATTTCCTGAGACTCGTTTTCATAATCCGGTTCCGTTTCTCCTGCGAATTCCGTAGAGATCGGTCCAACATGCTTCTTTTGATGATTTTCTTTAAAAGAAAAATGGTTTCCTTCCTGTCCCAGAGAAGCGTTGCGACGATGCATGGGGTATGCACTATGCCGGGAAGCTTCAAGATGGATAAGCGAAGGATCAATCTCCTCGGCAAAGCGCGAAAGTACCGGATATGTTACATCTCCGAAACGATAACGCAAGCGGGCGTGAGTAAGGTATAATTTTTTCATCGCGCGCGTAATACCGACATAGAAAAGACGACGCTCCTCTTCCATCTCGTCGGGTTCAGGCGCAACTTGGTATAACGGAAACAATCCCTCCTCCAGTCCTGCGACAAAGACAACCGGAAATTCCAAACCCTTTGCCGAGTGGAGCGTCATTAACGTAATTGCGTTGCGCTGGTCTACAACGGTGTCGACGGGAGAAACCAGCGAGACTTCTTCGAGAAAACTCTCCAGCGAAGCGTCGGGCTTCTCCGACGTAAACTCGGTGATCGCCGAAAGCAACTCCTGGATATTTTCCCATCGGCCGAGCGCTTCGGGAGTCGCTTCCTCTTTCAAGGCCCGCAAGAGACCGAGCTCGTCCACCAGAGCACGGGCAATCTCGCTGGGAGACATCTGCAATTTTAGTTCTATATACTTTTGCAGAAATTGTGCAAACTGAAGAATAGCATTCTTCGCCCGCTCGCCTATCGCAGCAATCGCGCCGGCGTCTTTCATGACATCGAACAGTCCCTGTGGTCCCGAGGGATGAAGCTCGGCATAATTCAGTATTTTCTCGAACGTCGTATCGCCGATTCCGCGGACCGGATAGTTGATGATCCTCCGGAGGCTTTCTTCATCCTTTGGGTTAACAATCACACGGAGGTAGGCAAGGATATCTTTGATTTCTTTTCGTTTGTAGAATTCGATGCCGCCGACGATCACGTAGGGGATACCGTTCCTTCGTAACCCGTCTTCAAGCGACCGCGACTGTGCGTTCGTGCGGTACAAAACTGCAAAATCTTTCAGGTCCAATTTCAATTTTCCGCATTGCTCTTGGATATGGAAGACGATTTTCATCCCCTCATCCTTGTCGTCTTCCGCCTCGATCATCGTAATCAATTCCCCCTGCGGGTTTGATGTCCACAACGTCTTGTGAATTTGATTCCGATTATTCTTGATCACCTCGTCCGCGGCGGCAAGGATCGTCTTCGTCGACCGATAATTCTGCTCCAGTCTGAATACTTTACTTTCCGGATAATCGCGTTCAAAATCTAATATGTTCCGGATGTCGGCGCCCCGAAATGCGTAAATACTCTGCGCATCGTCCCCCACCACGCAAATGTTTTTAAACCGTTTTGCGAGCAAATTAATGAGGACGTACTGTGCGCGGTTCGTATCCTGGTATTCATCAACAAGAAGATACCTGAAACGATATTGATATTTTTCCAGAATATTCTCATTCCGCTCGAACAGTTCGATCGGCTTCAACAGCAAGTCGTCGAAATCCATGGAATTACTCTTCATCAGCCGGATTTGGTATTCTTTAAAGACAAGTGCCGCCCGCTGCTCAAACGGGTCTTTGGCAACCTCATCATATTGCTCGGGCGAGACAAGGTGATTCTTGGCACCGCTGATCCGGGATTGTATTCCTCGAGGGTTGAATTGTTGCGCAGAAATATTGAGCGAGGACATTATGTTTTTGATCAATCCAAGGCTGTCATCGCTGTCGTAAATTGTGAAATTCCTTTGAAAGCCGATTGCTTCGCACTCATGGCGCAGAATGCGTGCAAAAATTGAATGAAAAGTCCCTGCCCACACGTTGATCGCATCGCCCCCAACGAGTTGTTCGATGCGGTGTTTCATTTCCTTGGCCGCTTTGTTCGTGAACGTCAGCGCAAGAATTTGATAAGGCTTAATTCCATTCTCGATGAGATGCGCGACGCGATAAGTCAGCACCCGCGTTTTTCCGCTCCCCGCGCCGGCTACGATCATCACCGGACCGTCGGTAACGGATACCGCCTGCTGTTGAACCGGATTGAGTTGTTCTAATAAATTCATGGGAAGAAAAAATACGCAAATTACGGAATGGATGCAAACGCGATAAAGGAGTACTGGGGGAGAAAAAAATACGCAGAGAAAATTTGAGCTACAAAATAATTGCGCCTTCGAGTCGCAGGAGAAATTCTTTCGTCTTTACTCCGGCGGAATATCCGGCAAGGGAGCCGTCGTGTCCGACGACACGATGGCATGGGACGACGATGGGAAGCGGATTGCTTCCGTTAGCGGTACCGACGGCGCGGAAACCTCGCGGCACACCGACTCTCCGGGCAAGCTGTTTGTAGGTGATGGTTGTGCCGTAAGGGATACGGAGCAATTCCTTCCATACCCGCAATTGAAACGTTGTTCCTATTTGATCAACCGGGGCGGAAAATTTTGCCAGCTTGCCGTTAAAATATCGGTTCAATTGGTCGATAGCTTCCTTATTGCGGCTCTTGTTTTCGACAACATCATCGTCATCAAAGTGGACGGAAAGCCAGTCAAAAAAATCTTTTTTCGATTCTTTTGGTATACTGATTTTGCACACCCCATTGTCTGTGGATGCAATATAGATATGACCAATCTTAGAGTCGAATGATGTGCAGTATACTTTGGGCATAACGTGTGAGGGTGAACGTGGTGAATTCTCCTGCACTACCGAGGGACGTTTGAATATAGCAAAGTCGGGAAATTGGCGCAAGTAGAAAATTAGTCACCGGCGCGGTATCATGATTTTACGTTTCTGAAATTTCTCTACTGAAAAATGTCAGTAATCATTTTGCACCGGTGAAATAATTCGACGGGAATAGCGCCACCGTTTTTCGCGGTTATTCTTCCTCTTCGTGGTGGCGCAATTTTTCCAACACCGAAAAATCTTCCAATGTCGTTGTATCGCCAGTCGTAGCGCCCCCGGATGCAATCTCTCGCAATAAACGGCGCATAATTTTGCCACTCCGTGTTTTAGGGAGTGCATCGGTGAATCGAATGTCGTCAGGTTTTGCCATGGCTCCGATTTCTTTTGCAACATGCAGCCTCAATTCTTCCTTCAACTGCGCCGACGGAGTTCGTTTCCCTTCAAGCGTTACAAAAGCACAAATGGCAGAACCTTTTATCTCATCGGGCTTTCCGACCACCGCAGCCTCCGCGACATATGGATGACTGACAAGTGCGCTTTCTACTTCCATTGTTCCAAGCCTGTGCCCCGAAACGTTAATAACGTCATCAACGCGCCCCATGATCCAAAAGTATCCGTCTTTATCGCGCCGGGCGCCGTCGCCGGTAAAATACATTCCTTTAATGTCACTCCAGTACGTCTTTTTGAATCTTTCTGGATCTCGGTACACGCCGCGCATCATCGACGGCCACGGTTTTTTAATAACAAGGTATCCTCCTTGATTGGCCCCAACGGATTTCCCTTCTTTATTGACAACATCCGGTTGAATGCCGAAAAACGGGAGTGTCGCGGTCCCCGGTTTCGTGGGCGTCACCCCGGGCAAAGGAGTAATCATAATTGATCCGGTTTCAGTCTGCCACCACGTATCCACAATCGGGCATTTCCCCTTACCGATAATCTTGCTGTACCACATCCACGCTTCAGGATTAATCGGTTCTCCTACCGTTCCAAGCAGCCGTATCGAGCTCAGGTCGTGCTTGAGAGGCCACTGTTCCCCCCACTTTATGAATGCTCTAATCGCTGTCGGAGCGGTGTAAAAGACGTTCACTTTATACTTTTCGATAATGCTCCAGAAGCGATCCGGTTCCGGATGATTAGGAGCCCCTTCGTACATCACAACCGTTGCGCCGTTCGAGAACGGCCCGTAGACGATATAACTGTGTCCCGTAACCCACCCGATATCTGCTGTACACCAGTAGGTGTCGGTATCCTTAATGTCGAAGACATACTTCATTGTCAGGTAACACCCGAGCAGATAGCCCGCTGTTGAATGCACAACCCCTTTCGGCTTGCCGGTCGTACCACTGGTGTAAAGAATGTACAAGGGATGTTCCGAATCCAGCTTCTCGGGCTCGCACTCCGCGGAAGTTGTCGACATCAATCCATCCCACCAATGGTCACGGCCCGGCACTATACCGACATCTAACCCCACCCTATTAACAACAACAACGCTTTCTACTGACGGTGTAACTTTCAACGCTTCATCGATGTTCGCCTTCAACGGAATTACTCCTCCCCTGCGATATCCGCCGTCTGCAGTGATAACTAGTTTTGCCTGTGCGTCGTTAATGCGGTCTTTCAACGATTCTGCGCTGAACCCTCCAAAGATCACGCTGTGAGTGGCTCCAATTCTCGCACATGCGAGCATAGCAACGGGGAGTTCGGGAATCATCGGCATATAGATGACAACTCGGTCTCCTTTCACGATACCAAGTTTCTTCAAGACGTTAGCGCATTTGCATACTTCGCGATGAAGGTCTGCATAGGTCAACGTGCGGGTATCTCCCGGTTCACCTTCCCAGATGATCGCCGCTTTATTTTTTCTCCAGGTCGTCAAATGCCTGTCAAGGCAATTAGCGGAGACGTTAATCTTGCCTCCGACGAACCACTGAGCAAACGGAAGTTTCCATCGAAGAACTTTCGTCCACTTTTTGTACCAGAAGAGTTCTTCCGCCATCTTGGCCCAAAATTTTTCTGGAGAATGAATCGACTCGTTGTACATTTTTTTATAAACAGAGAACGACCTTAATGTAGCCGATTTTGCAAAGCGCGCATTCGGCTTGAAGACACGGTATTCCTTAAGGATGGACGTAATTTCCGTTGAGCCGTTCTGTGGACCGGATGTAGCCATAGCACTTCTCCTTCCAAAATGTTTCGGGGAATAATTAGCGACACAATACTTTCGCGTAAAAACGGACCAACTACGAAATTAGTTTATATCCCATGAACAGACTAATGAGCAACAGGATAATGCCGATGTATCGTGTAATTTTTTGGATCAGCAGTTTGTCGAGTTTCATTTTCTGCTTTTCGACGAGTTCGAGAAGGATGAAAAACCATCCGGTGGTGCCGAACCCAGTACCAAGCGAAAAAAACAAATTGTTGTATGATGAGGCCGCTAAAATATGGTATCCATGAATAATGCCTGCGACAGTAATCCAGTAGGCAAGAAAGGAAGGATTGGAAAGGTAGAGAACAATGCCGAGAAGAAAATATCGTTTGAAGCCGGGAGACTCTTCGCTCCTCGAAAATTTCGTTTCCCGCAGTTTAAAGAAGGTCGTTTTGATTCCAAGAAAAAAGAAGATTGCAAACGTCGCAATCCGAAAAATGAGCTCCACTTTCGGGTTTGAATTCAATGATGAGATGCCGAACATCGCCGCCGCACAATACACAATATCCATCCATCCTGAGCCCGCTCCGATCATTAACCCCTGACCAGTCTTGCCCGACAGCCCTTTCATCATCACTGCGATGTTGATAGGTCCGACGGGGAGAGAGGTAAAAAAACCGACGATAAATCCCGCGATGAAGGCAATCATCCAAGCTTTTCAATTGTGAGGAAACGTTGGGCAAATACGACAAACCGGCTCAACCGACGCCGTCCCGAACTTGCGGGAGAAATTTGTTCTCAAGGCGCCCACAGAAGATAAAAGAATCGAAGAAAAATCGCAAAGCGTTTATGCAAACAAATGCTCGGCGGCTGGCTCCGGTTTTAATGCAACCTCATCGATGAACTGCATCAAGCGCTCAATGAGCGGTTCAGCCGTTGTAAATGTCATCAATTCCGCGCGAAGCTTTGCAATGTTTGGCAGACCGCGCAAATAACCTGAGTAGTGTTTCCGCATTTCAAGCACTCCGGTTCGCTCTCCCTTATATTCCACTGATAATTTCAAATGCTCAATGCATACCGCTACCCGTTCTTCTATCGGCACGTTCTTTAAAACAATTCCCGCCGCCAAAAAAGTTTTGGCCTGCTGAAAGATCCACGGATTATCGATCGCTCCGCGGCCGATCATCACTCCGTCACAACCGGTTTCATCAATCACTTTTTGAACATCATCAGGTTCAAGAATATTTCCATTAACGACGACGGGAATCGAAACGACCGCTTTTATCTTGGGAATCCAGGTGTAATCCGGAATTCCTTTATGCGCTTGCGCCCTTGTCCTGCAATGGACCGTAAGTCCCTTGACGCCGATGCCTTCCAACATTTTTGCCACTTCGACAATGCGAATTGAATTCTCATCCCATCCGAGCCTCGTCTTGACGGTCACCGGCGTGTGCGTGGCTTTGACAACCAGCGAAACAATCTTTTCCATTCTCGGAAGATCTTTCAAAAGACCGGCTCCTGCACCCCGCATTGCCACATCCTTCACCCAGCATCCGCAATTGATGTCGATAAGGTCTGGGTCCAAGCTCTCTGCAATCCTTGCGGCACCTTCCATCGACGCTTCTTCGCCGCCATAAATCTGAATACCGAACGGTCGTTCTTCTTCAGAAAAAAACATTTTCTTTTTCGTCTTTTCCGAATTCCGCACAAGCCCTTCCGAGTTAACAAATTCAGTGTATACGATATCCGCCCCAAGCCGTTTACAAATGAGGCGGAACGGAAGATCCGTAACATCCTCCATAGGCGCCAGGAGGATTGGATGGGCTATGTCGATGGACCCAATTTTCATTTTGAGAGAATATTAGTTGACCGTATCGCCGGGGAGAATATCCGCGACTTTGCTTTTCAACTGTGGTGGCAAGAAACTCTTAAGGTCGACGGGAGAACCAGTTAGCGCCGGGAACGTTCCGTAATGCATGGGGATAATACATTTAGGGTTGAGAAGCTCGCATGCTTTGGCCGCTTCCTTGGGGCCCATCGTATAAACACCGCCGATCGGAATCATGACGATATCAGGCTTGTAGAGTTCTGCGATCAGTTTCATATCGCCGAAAAGGCCCGTGTCGCCGGCATGATACAATGTGATCCCATTTTCGCACTGGATGACAAATCCGGCAGCATTGCCGCCGTTCAGCTTTTGTCCATTATCATCGATGCTGGAGCTATGATCGGCGTGCACCATTATAATTTTGATATTCTCGACCTCGTACGTCCCGGAGTAATCGAGTACTTCTATTTTCTTAACACCTTTATTCTTTAAGAACGCAGCAATGTCGCCGTTGCACACAACAGTTGCATCGAACTTCTGAGCCAACTCAACGGTATTCCCAATGTGGTCGAAGTGTCCGTGTGTTACCAAGATCAAATCGGCTCTATCAATGTTGCGTGCACTGCTTGGAGCTTTTGGGTTGTCGAGCCATGGATCGATGAGAATAACTTTTCCCTTGGTCGTTAAAATCTTAAAAGCAGAATGGCCGTACCACGTTACACTCACCCCCTTGCCCACCTTGGTTTGTCCGGACAAGGAGAAGGAGAGTAAGATTATCGCTGTGAACAAGCCAATGATAATTCGATACGTTGATTTCATGGAAGTCTCTTATGAAGTTGATCGAATGGTGTTGATAATTGCATCCGTCATCTCGACTGTCCCAGTTGTTGAACGCGGGTTTAAATCTTTTGTTACGTGTTTTCCTTCTTTAAGAACTATTGCGACGGCACTGCGGATTTTCGTCCCTGCTTCTTGTTCTCCCAAATAATCGAGCATCATAGCGCCGGCAAGGATCAGTGCGCATGGGTTGGCAAGATTCTTGCCGGCAATGTCCGGCGCGCTGCCGTGTACTGCTTCGAAGATTGCGGCGTTCGACCCGATATTTGCCCCCGGTGCCAATCCCAATCCACCGACGAGCCCAGAGCAAAGATCGGACAATATATCCCCGAACAAGTTCGTGGTAACCATAACGTCGAATTGGTTCGGATTAAGGACTAGCTGCATTGCCATGTTATCAACAATTCGATCCTCGGTTGTGATTTCTGGATATTTTTGGGCGACCTCTCTAGCAACATCGAGAAACAGACCTCCCGAGAATTTCATAATGTTTGCCTTGTGAACAATCGTTACCTTTTTCCTGCCATGTTTTCGGGCATATTCAAATGCAGCATGGACAATCCTCTCTGAGCCGAACCGGGTCACAATGCCGATCGTTTCTGCAGCGCTCTTTTGCGCATCGACATAATGTTCGATGCCGGAATAGAACTCTTCGATGTTCTCCCTAAACATGATAAGGTCGACGTTCGTATACCTGGACGAGACTCCTTCAAAAGATTTTGCGGGGCGGAGATTGACGTACAGATCGAATTCTTTTCGCAACGCTACGTTGACGCTTCGAAATCCTTTGCCGCTCAATGTCGTCAACGGACCTTTCAGCGCCACTTTGTTCTTTTGAATCGATTGAATGGTGGACTCGGGAATCGGATCTTTGAAAATTTCGATAGCAGCAAGACCTGCGGGAGCAAGTTCCCATTCGATCTTGACGCCTGATGCTTCAATGACCCGTTGCGCCGATTCGGCAATGCTCGGACCAATCCCGTCTCCGGGGATGAGAGTAACAGTATGCATTCTCTGGCAAAAATCGATAGAAATGTGTTTTTAAATATACAAAAAACTGCGCCGAGTTCCAAACAATCAGTCCACAGAACAGTATCTCAGTTTGAATATATCAACCCCATAAATAAGTGTCATGCCCGCGAAAGCGGGTATCCAGGGAAAAGAAAAAGGGTTCCGGCTTTCGCCTGAAAGACATTAAGACTGAAACTGACACACTACCGTCCACGGGGAGTGGCTTAATTCGAGAAAAGTTATTATCATCCCTCGAAAGTGGACATCCATTGTGGAACAAAAGATAAATAGTTGGATTCCCGCTTTTCCCGAAGGGCTTCCTTCGGAACGCGGGAACGACAAATTGAGTCAACACCGTCTACAGCTTCAGAAGATGTCTTCAGTGGTGGTGCCTTTCGAAGCAGAAATGGATTATCTATAGTGCTCTAAAGAGCTGGCAGCGCCTTTTGCGCTTGGCGTCCTTCGCGGTTTTCTATTAACCGCCAAGACGCAGAGGAGAACAAGCCATGCTAAAAGCACTATTGCCATGTCGGCGGCTTCCTTGACTCGCTGATTTATTTTGGGTAAATTTGTCCGTGTTTGTCAAAAGCCGCCTTTGCAGAAGGCATTTCGAATTTGTGACATTTCTAAATTTTGCCGCACCTGATTGAAAAAGCTCCTCAACTTCATCAAAATAGAGCATACACTTTTCACCCTGCCGATGATTTACAGCGGTGTGTTTCTCGCGTCAAAGGAAAAGCCCCCGAATCAACTCCTGATCCTTGTTCTTCTTGCGTCGGTAGGGGCGCGTACGGTTGCGATGACGCTCAACCGCATTATCGACCGTGAAATTGACAAGATAAACCCCCGAACATCGAATCGCGAATTGCCAAGCGGAAGGCTTAAATTGTGGCAAGCCACCTTTATTCTTGCTGCAGGGTTTATTCTTTACGTATCTTCGGCCAAGCTCATTTCAGATTTTTGTTTCCGTCTCTCTCCGATCCCGCTCATCGTCTTCATAATCTACCCGTATCTGAAACGCTTTACGCCGTTAGCGCATTTCGGGGTCGGCCTCGGAATGTCGATGGCACCGCTCGGCGGGTGGTTTGCGATCAGCGGATCATTCGACAATATTGCCACAGGTTTGATTCTTCCTATGTTTGTTCTTTTTTGGGGGACTGGTTTTGACATCATCTATTCGACTCTCGATGAAAAATTCGACCGTAGTGCGAACCTCTTTTCTTTTCCCTCTCGGTTCGGAAAAGAACGTGCGCTGCAAATATCAGCCGGCCTTCACTTCCTGGCCTTCGTTGCCCTTGTGACATTATTTTTCCATTCCCTCAAAGGCTTCGTAGCAATTCCACCGTTGCTATTAAGCGGGTTGTTGCTCTACCTGGAGCAGAAAAAAGCGGAGGACGTCGAACTCGCCTTTTTTAAAATCAATATCTTGCTCGGTTTCAACATCTTCGCAATGGTTATCCTTCCAAGTGTATTAGCATGAAAATCGTTGTCGGAATTACAGGCTCGTCGGGTGCGGCGTACGCGCTGGACTTCCTCAAACATTCGAGGGCAGAAAAATATCTCGTTATCAGCAAGTGGGGAAAGGTGTTGATGAAAGACGAGCTCGACCTTACGGAAAAAGATTTGCAACGGTATGTGAAGCGTCAATTTTCCAACGACGACCTTACTGCGCCGATCGCTTCAGGTTCTAACCACATTGACGCGTGTGTCCTCCTTCCCTGCTCGACTTCGACGCTGGGGAAGATAGCATCGGGCATCGGCGACACCCTCATTACGCGAGCTGCGCAGGTTGCAATGAAGGAACGGTTCAAACTCATCCTCTGCATTCGTGAGACCCCTCTTTCCACCGTTTCATTGGAACAATGTGCGCGACTTTCTCAATACGGAGCGGTGATCATGCCGATCTCTTCCCCCCTCTACTTTGTGCCGAAGACTGTCGACGAATACATTTCCGCCTTCACTGATAAGCTTCTCGGATTGCTTGGAGAACGGGAATCGCAGGGCTGGCGAACCGAAGAACTGGAATAGACAGATGCGCTTCATTGCCCTTCGTGAATTTGTCAACTACCTCGAAAAGAACGGTGAACTCCACCGGGTATCCGTTGAGGTCGACCCGATCCTGGAGATAACGGAAATCGCAACACGCGCCCTACGAGAAAAGAAACCGGCGCTGCTGTTTGAAAAAGTGAAAGGCGCAAAATATCCCCTCGTTATCAATACGCTCGCGAGCGAGCGGCGCATCGAGCTTGGGATCGGCGAGGATCCGGACAGACTCGGCAGACAACTCATCGCGTTTTTCGAAGAAGCTCTTCCCCCCTCTGCGAAGATGCTCGTTAAGCATCCGGCTATGACGCGAAGATTTCTCTCTTCACGAACGAGCGATATCATGATCGCCCCGTCTCAAGAGATTGTTGAGAAACCTAATCTTAACGATCTGCCGATCATCCAATGCTGGCCGCAAGATGGCGGCCGGTTCATCACACTGCCCCAAGTGTTCACGCATGACCCTCGCAGCGGCACGCGAAACATAGGTATGTATCGGATGCACGTGTTCGACAGCAAAACAACCGGAATGCACTGGCAAATTCAAAAAGGGGGCGGATTCCACTATTACCAAGCGGATAAAATGAACGAGCCGCTGGAGCTTGCCGTTGCACTCGGCACAGACCCGGCAATGCTTCTCGCAACAATCGCCCCGCTGCCCGAGGGAATTGACGAGGCAATGTTCGCCGGATTTCTGCGCAAGAAAAAAACCAAGCTCGTTGGAGGGCGTTCAATTTCAATCAGCGTCCCGGCGAACGCGGAATTTATTTTGGAGGGGTTCGTACCGCCCATAGAGCGTCGCAGTGAAGGGCCATTCGGCGATCACTTCGGACATTATTCTGCGGCGGCCGAATTTCCGGTTTTCCATATTACCGCCATCACAAGGAGAAAAGACCCCATCTATCCCGCGGCAGTAGTCGGCATTCCTCCGATGGAAGATAAATTCCTCGGCGATGCAACACAAAAAATTCTCAGTCCGCTCATCAAACTCCTCCATTCGGAAGTCAGCAGCATGTGGGCATACTATGAGGCGGGATTTCATAACCTTCTCGTTGCCTCTATTGAAGAGCGGTATCAAAAAGAAGCGATGAAAACAGCGCTCGGCTTGTTGGGAACGCAACAACTTTCGCTGACAAAATGCCTCATCACTGTCTCGGAAGACGTCGATCCTAGAAATTTCCGGGAAGTGTTGCTTGCGGTGCGCGACAACTTCGATCCCCACTATGACTTTATTCTTGTTCCGAAAGTCCCGCTCGATACGCTAGACTTTACATCATACACGATGAACCTCGGCAGTAAAATGATCTTGGACGCGACCAGAAAAAAGAAACCAAAAACAAAAGTACATATTTCAAAAAAAACAGAGAGCTTCATCCACCAATTGACGTCGCATGATCGGAGAATTCTAGGGGCGAATCTCGTTGCAGAGACTTTGCTCCTTGTAAAAGTAAAACATGATGGGGGCGCCGTTATTAGAAAATTGCTGAAATCTGCCATGCTGGATGGAATTAAACTTATCGCGGCAGTGAGCGAGGATGTGGATATTCATAATCAAGAGAGTTATATTTGGGGTGTCTTCACACGATTCGACTGCGAACGAGACGTCATTTTTACTCAGCAAAAACTTGTCGGGATATCCCCTATTTACAAAGGAACATTGGGAATAGACGCCACCTGGAAAGACGGATATCCTGAGCCGCTCGTAATGGATGAGAAAGTCGTGAAGCTGGTTGATGATCGCTGGGAAAGCTACTGGAAATAATTCAAAAATGGAGCCGCCATGCTCACTTTAAACTTCAGGGATAAATTGCTTCTCCCGATCTGGGAAAAAATCCGGACCGGCGAGCGACTTTCTCTTACCGACGGGGTGACGTTATTCCAATCGAACGACCTCATTTCCATCGGAAAGATGGCGCACACCGTCCAACAGCAAAAAAGCGGCGATGCGGTCTACTTCGTGCTCAATCAGAAGATTGAACCGACGAACATCTGTGTTCTCTCATGCAAGTTCTGCGATTTTGCAACGAAGCCGGGAAAACCCGACGCGTATGAAATGACTATCGCGGACATTGTAGGAAAACTGACCCCCGATATTCAGGAAGTGCACATCACGGGAGGCTTGCATCCGGATTGGGACTGGAAGTATTATCTCGACATGATACGGGAGATAAAGAAAAAATTCCCCCGGATCGACGTCAAAGCATTCACCGCCGTCGAGATCGATTTTTTCCACAAAAAATTTAAGATGCCAATTGAAGAAGTACTTCAGCAATTAAAAGATGCCGGCATGCGAACAATGCCTGGCGGAGGAGCCGAAGTCTTTTCCGAGCGGGTGCGGAAGCTTCTTTTCAACCAAAAAATCGGCGCTAAGACCTGGTTTGAAGTCCACAAAACCGCACACAGGCTCGGCATTCCGACTAACTCCACCATGTTGTACGGTCACGTCGAGACATATGAAGAGCGGATTATTCATATGTTGAAACTGCGTGAAGCTCAGGACGAAACTGGAGGCTTCCTGACATTTATCCCCCTCGCGTTTCAGCCGGGCGTCACCGGCATCAAACCGAAGAACGAGTTCACATCCGCGATCGATGATTTAAAGACTATTGCCGTTTCGAGATTGATGTTGGACAACTTCCCGCATATCAAGGCATACTGGGTGATGTTGACGGAAGAAGTTGCCTCGGTGGCCCTGAATTTCGGCGCGGATGATATGGATGGCACAGTCGGCGGAGAAAATATTGCGCACGATGCAGGAGCTGTCAGCCCGATGAGCCTCGCAAAAGGGCAGATCGTGAAAATCATCAAAGATGCTGGCAAAATCCCGGTCGAGCGGGACGTCTACTATAATCCTCTGAAACTGTACACTGAAAACGTCATCGGAAAAATACCTTACCTCAACTCCGTTCCGTTTTATTCCGATTTCGAAAAAAGGCGGTTCAAGATTCTCCCTGTCGCTCCACGCCGCATGGGAGAACTTTCAACTGCGCATCTCATCGACGCGGGAATCTTCTCGCTCATGGATTATTTTGCCCAGCAGGAAGATTTGGAATTGATAAACTACTGTATTGCTACGCGAGATCAGGTAAAAAGCGTCATGCTCTTCTCGAAAGAGGGATGGGGCGATCTCGGAGGCAAGCGCATCGGCATTACCGACGATACCGCTACATCGATCCGTTTGCTTCAAGTTCTGCTGAGAAAAAAATACGGAGTGGACGCCTCGCTTATCAGAATGCATTCCGGCGTCAACGACCACAGTGAATTCGATGCTGTTCTTCTCATTGGCGATGAAGCTCTACGCCGGAACAAATTCGGCCTTCCAGGATTCGAGCTCGTCTTCGACCTTGCAAAAGAATGGTACGAATGGCAAAAGCTCCCATTCGTCTTTGCGGTCTGGGCTCTTAAAAAAGAATTGGAACCGGAACGGAAAACCGAATTGAAACAATTGCTTGAAGCAGCCCTTGAAAAGGGCGAATCCCGACTTGAGAGTATCGGCGCTCTCCACGGAAAACTAATCGGATTAACGCCAAGCGAAGTTCGGGAATACCTGGAAGGATTCAACTACAGGATAGGCGACCGGGAACGGACGGCTATGGAAGTATTTCGAAAACTCTTTCAGGAAATCGCAGTCACTGTATAATTCTGATTACTAAGAAAAAGAATAGTCATGGACGCATCACTATCAACCAAGCTGCAAGAATTGATTCATCAAGGGGACAAGCTCGTTCCGGAAGGGGGGCTCGAGTTCTCCGGGTACAATGCAAAATTGCAAAGTCAGTACCTGCTCTGGCGAAAGAATTGTCTTGATACTTTAAGCAAATGCGGTGAAAGCGGAACAACTCTGCGTTCGCAACTTGCAAGCGACGAGAACGGCGCTTATTTTTATCAAACCTCTGCGCAACGAGTCCATGATGCACTAAAGGAAGCATTAAAATCCGCAGCGCATATTCCGGCAACTCCGCCTCCACCGCACGCAACGACTCCCGTGACCGAACATGAAAAAACAAAACCGGTAGAACCTGCAAAACCGCAACCGATCAAACCTGTATCCGGGCCTGTCAACCGTGTCTTAGTTGTTTCAGCGGCGAATAACCCCCTTCAATCACAATTGACCTCTTTGCTTAAGGAGCTCGGCATAGAAGCATCGGTCTATCAACGTACGGGAGGGGGGAGCGACGCCCTCCTTGCATATGTCGAGAAGCAACCGAGCACACATTACGCTTTTTATCTAATCGGCTCAGAGGATATTCCCAGCGCGATGTACGAACTGGGCTATCTTATCGGAAAAATCGGCCCCCACAAAGTATGCTGCATTTACCAAAAAGATGTACCGGTTCCAAAAAATATTCCGGGTGTACAGCGAAAAGAGATTATCGTAAAGTTAGAAGAGATCAGTTTTAGCCTAATCAAAGAACTCAAAGCCGCAGGGTATTCGGTTTCAATTTGATCGCGGAGTAAAAATGCAAGCCGAGCTTTATGCCAAAATACGAAAAGGAGAACGGATCACCCAAGAGGAAGGCTTATTTCTTCTTCGCAACGCCGAGTTGCTCGATCTTGCCGATCTTGCGAATGAGATCCGTTTCAGAAAAAACCCCGCACCGCAAATTACATTTGTCATCGACACAAACCCGAATTATACCAACATATGCAACGTCGACTGCATTTTCTGCGCCTTCTACCGCCACCCCGGCGCGCAAGATGAATATTCGTACACCGTCGATCAGATGCTTCAGAACTTCAAGAAAGCTGCGGCGAAAGGGGTAACGACAGTACTGCTTCAAGGCGGAGTGAACCCTGCTCTCCCCTTCGAATATTATCTCGAAATGGTTCGCCGGACCGTCGCAGAAGTACCGGAAATCTATCCGCATTTTTATTCAACGTCTGAGATCCTCGGGATGAAACAGGTTTCGGGGCTTACACTTCAGGCAGTATTACAACGGCTGTGGGACGCAGGACTTCGTTCTATTCCCGGAGGCGGCGCCGAGATTCTTTCCGACCGTGTGAAGAAAAAAATCAGCAGCAAAAAAGGAACATCGGAAGATTGGTTAAATGTTATGAGAGAAGCCCATACGATCGGGTTCAAATCGACGGCAACCATGATGTACGGCCATCTTGAGGCCGATGAAGATATCGTTATGCATCTTGAAAGCATCCGCCGCCTTCAGGACGAACATCATGGTTTCACTGCCTTCGTTCCATGGAGTTTCAAACCAGGCAACACTCCGCTCGAAAAGATTATCCCGCATTACGCAACGCCAACCCGTTACCTGCAAATGATTGCTTTTTCCAGGATCTATTTGGATAACTTTCCGCATATTCAAGCTTCGTGGTTTTCCGAAGGTAAGAAGACCGGGCAGATTGCGCTTCATTTCGGCGCCGATGACTTTGGGGGAACATTGTTGGAAGAGAACGTCCATGCCGCCGCAAATTTTGTAAACAAAACCAACACCGCTGAATGCATCCAATTGATTCATGAGTCGGGTTTCGACGCAGCCCAGCGCGGGACATTGTACGAATTGAAGAAGCTCTTCCCAAGGGCAAAAGCAGCATAGTTCATTGCTCTAGACTACCTCATATCGTTCGAAGAAATCTTTTTTAGACAATCATTCGAATGGAGCACATTTTGCGTATTCCAAAATCCAGCGGGGGTCGTGGTCGCGCTACATCAACAACGGAATAATCTGCGCTCGCAATCTGCAACGATGTAGGGGAAGTCGGAAAAGGCAAAGTGGATGGCCAAACGGCTTTTCTCCCAATCACACGCTTTCAGTTATCAGTCGCTGCGAAATATCCTTTAACGAAGTCCAGCTCTCCATCAACTCGGGAAGATATTCGGACGAAGTAACAAATGTCCAGAGGTACGCAACGATCGCATAAATATTTCCGGTAGTGAAGTCGTCGAGGTCGATCGCAATGTAGAGGACGACAAGAAAAATAAGAAGAAGAAATATTCTCATCGCGCCGAAATTAAACGCCCCCCAATTGGCAATTCGCTGCTCTACCCGCGATTGTTTATTATAATACGAGTGAACTTTATCAGGGTCTTTCGTTGAAAATACTTCGTATGCTTCTTCACGAGTATCGTGTAAATCCTTTTGAAGGGTTACCACCCTTTTGTTGTAAATACGGGCGATGATGAGGAGAGGAAGGACGATGAAAAGACATGAAAGGGCGATTCTCCAATCGAAAAAGATTAAAGCGAATACCGCTCCGCCGATTGAAATCAATTGTTCAATGATATCGGGTACTCTGTATTCTGCAAAAGTGATAAATTCCCGCGAGAGTTCGGCCCGAGCCGCCGTTTTGGAAACTGAATCCCCTTTCTCATTTCCCGAACGCGAGACATCCGTTGCAATCTCCGTGAACATTTTTAAGAAGATCCTCGGATCAAGCCAACGCCTCAATGCACCAACTCCCGAATTTAAAAGAAAATCACCTATCCAAATTAACAACGGCATGATATACGAAACCGGGATTTCAGATGTTGCCTTCTCAATGAGTGCATCGATGACGTTCCCAAAAAGTGCGGGCTCGGCAATCCAAGCGACATTTTCGACAATGACGAGCACAGTCGCAACGACAATGCCCCTCCGGAACCTCTGGAATAAATCAAACAGGCTCATCAGCACTACAATAATGGTTCGACATTACACGAGTCGGATCTTCTGCACAGATGGTATCAATCCTTTTTCAGCGGCGAGTTTGTAAAGAAGCTCCAGCGCCGATTTTCCCTTCTCCCCCATATCAACCGTCAACTCGCTGACATACATCTTCACAAATTTTTCTCCAAGCTGCTGATTGATGCCTCTCCCCCATTGAAGCGCGTATGGAATGGATTCACCTTGATGGGTGTATCCGTAATGGATACTCTGCTTCAAGCCTGACGATAACTTCCTTGCCAAGTCTTCTCCCAAATCTTTTCTTACAACATCCAGCCCGAGAGGGAGCGGAAGGCCGTTCGACTTCTTTTCCCAGAATTCACCGAAGTCTAAAATTTTATTGAACCCTTCGGCTTTGTAGGTCAACTGGCCTTCATGGATGAGCACCCCCGCATCAAATTCCCCCGACGCGACTTTTTCCATAATCGTGTCGAACGGGATATCGGCGTTGTTGATCCCAACGGTGAAGGTTCTGAAGAGCAGCGTCGCGGTAGTGAGCTTTCCGGGCGTTGCGACTGTCTTCCCGTTAAGCTCTTCAAGAGTTCGATATTTTTTCGAGATGATGACCGGGCCGTACCCTTCCCCCATGCTGGCTCCAGTTGCCATAATCCAGTATTTGTCGGCAACGTACGGGTATGCATGGGCCGAGATCGCCGTCACATCCAACTCGGCGTTCATTGCACGGACATTCAGCGATTGAATATCTTCGAGCATATGCTCTATTTTGATTCCGTCGAGCTTTACTTGGCCGCTCGACAGTCCATAAAACATGAACGCATCATCCGGGTCGGGGCTATGCCCGACGGTAATCTTTTTATCTGTCATGACTCCTTTTTCCTCTTTGTCCATTTCTGATTATTTTTCACCGCAATATACGGTTGCTATGCCGAATGTGAGGGGTTGCTGAGTAATGGATGAGAAGCCCACCTTCATTAAAATGTTCATGAAGTCATCCCCGTCGGGAAATCCCATGACCGAATCGGGAAGGTATCGGTATGCTTCTTTGTCGTTCGAAATCATTCTTCCGACAAAGGGAAGAATATTGTGGAAATAGAAAAAATAGAATGGTCTGAAAAGATATGATTTGGGTTTCGAAAATTCGAGCACCAAAATTTTGCCGCCTTGTTTTAACACCCGCCTCATTTCGGTCAATCCGCCCTCGAGGCTTTCGAAATTGCGGGCGCCGAACGCGACGATTGCTGCATCGAAACGATTGTCGGAAAATTGGAGATGTTCCGCCTCTCCTGCTTCAAGCCGAATTATGCCCCCTAAATTCCGGGCTGCGATTTTCCGCTTCCCTAATTCAAGCATTGATATGGATATATCGACACCTGTTACTTCAATCGGGTTTAAGCGAAGAGCAGCGATCGCAAAATCTCCGGTCCCTGTTGCCACGTCGAGAATATACCTCGGCTTTTGCGATGCGAGAGTTTCAATGGCCGCCCGGCGCCAGTAAAAATCTATTCCCCCGCTTAGCAGGTGGTTCAACAAATCGTAACGATAGGCAATGGAATCAAACAGGCGACGGACGTTTTGTTTTTGCATGCAGACGGTTCTGGCTCAAATTACTGTAGAAGATACATAAAATTGACCAAAGATTAAACATTTCGGTATCATGAATGCCGGCTCAATGTGGCATCCCTTTGAAAGCGGGTCGAAACCTCCCATGGATCAACGGTTCGTAGAATCGTAGATGGACGACTCGTTGAGAATCCAAACATTCACTTTGTATTGCACAGTGGATGCCCGCTTTTCACGAAGGAACCCACCCGGAGCGCGGGCATTACAATCTTTTCTCAAAGTGTGGCACTATTGTGTCATGAAGATGTCCTCCGTTTTGCAACGACGTTCTCTTGCCAGATCATTCTCTCACTTCAATTTATCGTGAAAATTTTTATATTAGAAAGACACTGGGAATATAATTTACGCGAACAGCACATGGACATTGAGCAAAGATACGCAAAACTTATTAATTATTTAACAGACTACATCTATAC
>JBAUMC010000112.1:0-22691 GCA_049578505.1 Bacteroidota bacterium
CCAAGCCCGCAATTGCGATTTGTTCGCGCTTGCCCGCTTCTTAATAACAAGCTTTTGTAAGATACGCCGGAGGACAACAACTGGAAGACGCTTAGGCTCGAAGTTTATGTAGAAGATTCCCCACGGCTGCCCGGTGGTAAGGGGGCGAAGTTGTTTGATTTCCTTTATTTTAACTGCAATTTCTTTTTCAAGTCCCAGTTCCTCGGGTTCATATTCGAATGTAATATCATCCGCGTCCTCGGACTCAATGGGCCAGTCGAGCTCGTCACGCAAGTATTTTACAAGTGACGGGAATGTCTTAATTGCATGGAGGCGTTCAACAACCTGATTCTTCATTTTTGCCTTCCTACAATCTCATAGAATGCATGCTTCAGTTCATACTTCTTATTGTGAAATAAGATTTCCTGGAAGCTCTCCATGGGAATAGCTGAGTATTCTTGATTTGACTTCTTCATTGTTGAAATACGTTGGTATACCTCGTTTGAGGCGTACGCTGTATTGATGGAATCTCCGACGAGGGCACAGAAGTCCTCAACTATAAAACTCGCACGGCCTCGTGCTTCAGGCTCTCTATGAATTCTGTAACCCGATGCTCCGTCCCAGTAAATGTACGGAGATGAACGGGGTTTTATGGGTTCATCGCCCGACTCCACATTCCCTGGGATCTGATACATCATTTGGAAGTTAGTCTGCAAAGTATTGCAGCACGCCGAGACGAAAAAGAAATCATTGCTCACACAATAGAAGAAAAGAACTGGTCGTTTCATCTTTTTCTTGAACATCCCGCTGAGAATGTGAGACGTAAAGAATTCATCAATGTTCATTTCCAATTCGGCTGCCTCATTTTTTACTGTGGCCGCCTCATAGACAAATGTTCTTCCGACAATCAAGCCTTGTCTACGAGTTACCCAATCATCTTGCACAATACAAATCTTGAAAATATCTATTGGAATTGTTGGGAGGTTATATCGGGCTTCCGCCATAATTTCTCATCCTGCATTTTTAATAATTAATTAGGTCAGTTCCATCCAGGATTTTAGGACTGCCTTTACCCCAAGAGGTGCTTGCACCCTTTTGAAATAACCGTTCTTGATGTGCTTTTCAATCTTCTGTCTAATCTCAGTGAGCGTTTTTTGTGGCATCTCGCAATGACGAGGGGTATCCATAGAACATCGAATTAGATCGATCATCTCTGTCGGTTCCTCTACGATTCTGCCGCTGCTCAGTTCATAAAGATACCAATGTGCGAAACCTGCGTCTTCAGTCCAAACACCAGCGTTCGTGGTCTCTTCTTCCCTGCCTGCTATCGGAGGCGCTGGTAATGCATAACAAAAGAAGACGGCCTTGGTCCCGGTGACTGGATGTTCTTTGCCGCTATATACTCGTCCAGGTAGAGCATTCAGTCGAGTTTGCAAATCAGGATACTGCTGCATCAACTTCTGGTATTCAAGGTGCATAGACTCGGTTCCCGTCGGTGTGCCTTCATAGTTGTGAACGAAGTCTCTCAGGGCCTCATAATCATCCTCAGGCTTGAGCAGCTTCTTTCCTTCAATTCCAAAGACTTTTGAAATTCTCATAGTCTTGTTGGATACGGTCGAGTACAGTTTTAATAATTCATCCACTTCATCTGGTGGTAGGAAATTCCAATAAAGAGCTGTGCCCCTGATTTCTTTCTGGTCCGGGTGATCTGCTAGAATGCGTTGCTCAATCTCCGGATTCATTCTTCGATCTACGCGTCCTATCCGTTGCATGAGCCGAACTGGATTCCAGTGGAGGTCATAGTTGATCAACCGAGTTGCATCTTGAAGGTTTAAGCCTTCAGAGAGCACATCTGTTGAAATGAGAACGCGTGACTCTTTGAGCCCATCGGCAATTAACGCAGAACTTGAGGACTCATTGTAATATGGCGCAAACTGCCGGATGATGTCTCCGCGGTCTCTCTTTATCGAGCTATCGACTTCGTCAACACCATCAATCTTAGCTTTTTCCAATTCTTTTTGTAGATAGCGGGCCGTTGCCATATACTCTGTGAAAATGATCACCTTGTGTTTCTTCAACACGGGGTCATTTTTGAGAAGCGAGGTAAGCTTACGAAGCTTGTCATCGTGAGATGGCTGGAACTTCTCTAACTCTTGAAGAAATCTCACCGTCTGATCGAGATCGAGGTAAGTCTCATCAAGCATCTCATTCACCCGATATTCGCTTTCCTGTAGCTCTTCAATTTCTTCAAGCATTTCGTCTGTGATCACGTCTTCATCCAACTCTTCCCGCTCATCTCCAAACATTTCAACTTGTTGTTTCCGAACGTAGCCAATGATCTCGGCATTCTGTGCTTTCCAGCGATTAAGTCGTCTCTTCTCGGCATCGGACTTCGTGTGCTTCTCAATCCAGGAAAGAAATTTTAATAGAAGTGTTTCACACGACATTTCAAACGCACGTGCGGAACTCTCAAATCGCTTCAAGAATTGAATGCGGATGAGCCGGACCAATTGCTTCTGTCTATTTTCTTCAAATGCGTACTCTTTAGACTTCTCTTTCGTTTTCGAGTAGAAGAGAGGATAGTAGATGGCAAGGGAAAACAGGGGTTTCTTCTTTGAAAAAGCCTCTTCAACCATCCCAAGTAGGCGGCCATAGGTCTTCTTTACAGAGTAATCAGCAACTATAGGCGGTTCACGTTTCGGGAATATTGCTTTTGATCCACCGTATTGCTCTTGACTCGCTTTAACATAACCACGACTCCGCTGAACTACTAAAGATCGAAAGAGGTTATCGTTAAAGAGAACACGCTCAGCTTCCGATTGATTTGTTTCAAACTGAAGTTCCTTCTGGTCATCTTGTTTTCCCAACAATTGTCTTTCAAGTTCATTTTCGAGTCTTCTAAAATGGCCTGGTAAGGAATGAATACCAAGTGGTGCGCCTCGAAAGAAATCCGGTCGTTCGCGTCTTGAGAAAAGCTCTATCATGTGTTGAAGATCGCGGAGACGATTGTTGATTGGAGTTGCCGTTAAAAAGAAGACTGTCTTCCCTTCGGTCAATTCATACATCTTCCAGTAGCGCGTATTTCCCATTGTCCCCGGATTCCGGAAATGATGAGCTTCATCAATGAGAATTACATCTGCTTGTTCTTTCATCGACAATATTTGGTCTGCGTAATCTCCACCGCGTAGGAGATCGGTGTGATTGAAAATCCGTAGATTAGTAAATCCTGCCCTGATATTCGGTAAATATCGTCTCAAGGCGTTTTCCCAAACAGGCTTTCGTGCCGCCAGAGGAACTATCAACATTACTCGTTTTCGATCATACGTAATGAGACGTTCTATTAACATCATCCCAATAAATGTTTTCCCGAGACCCACACCATCGCACAAAAACGCTCCACCCCACTGATGAGCGATTTTCATCAGCGCTTGATAGCCTTCTTTTTGATACTGATCGAGAACGGGATACATGGCCGACTTGGTCAATTCCCACTCGCTTGCCGTCATCTCGTGCCCCTTAAAAAACTCCTGAAGAGCTTTGGCGTAAACTTCGAAGGGGGTATAGTCACGTGTATGTCGTTCGATTACTTTTAGGATCTCGGATGAAATATCGTCAGCTTGATCCCAATGTCGTTGAAACCATTCTTGGAGAATTTCAACTTCTCTGCGAAGCTGAACATTGAGTTCTACGTTTTTCGACAAACCGGGCGCTGTGAAGTTGCTTGAACCGACAAGAGCCGCCGATCCAACGACTGCTTGCTTGGCGTGAGTGATGTATGCTTTGGCGTGAAACTTCTCTTTAGTATAAACGCGGCATTCCATTTTTCCATTCTGCAACGCATCCACTATACTTGGAACACCGCTCAAGAAATCGTTTGATTCTTTCTCTCTCTCGATACTGGAATCCAGTACCGTTTTAACATATTCGACCCCTTCGAGAAGCGCTTTCTTCGTCCTTTTGGAAACTTCATCGCCCATAAGAATGCGGAGCTTATCAAGTTTTTGCCACTGGCCATCCAAGGCCAACAATGCCCCTATTTCAAAATAGCCCGTCGCAATGTCGAACGTGTGTGCAAGATCAGCCCATTCATGAAGGTAGTTCTTGACCTTCCAGTCCGCGTCGCTGTTGTCTACGATGAATAGTTCGCTACCGAGTTTCTTATTATCTGGCATTAGGAATTGAGCCTCATGGTTGATATAACGTCAATAAATTAGATGCCCATATTTCATTGTATCATTTTAAGGTTTAGAAGTCTCATCCGCAATGGTGTAGCTAACGTCAGCTTGAGCAACTGGTTAAGGTGTGGCATTTTAATGATACATTTTCAATCAGAATCTTTTCCACTTGGAAGTTGAAGAATTTTGATTTCCGGAAGGGAAGCGCCAATCATTGCCTGGAGGTCCCCGTACATTCCAGCTGTGCTATGAATTACTCGCTGGATTTGTTTCTCACGCTTCGCCCAAGTTTTCTCCATTGCTCGTTTCTCTGAGTTTAAATCTTCATTCATGCTTACGAACGACTCGACAATGACCTCAACTCGTTGGCGAAATTCTGGACCGGAAAGATACTTATAAATCAATTCCATTTTTTCGTTCTTTCCCACCAAAGCATTTCGTGCTTGATAGACTTGGATTAGGTTTGTACGCAATGCGGTTGCTAACCCAACAACGGATAGAAAGTCAGTTACCCAAATGCCATCAAGATTCCCAAAACGGTTAATGCCCTTTGGCAGCACTGAAGAAACAATTACAGCCAAATCAGATTTCGCTTGTCGTTGGTCGTCCTTGAGCTTATCTAACCAACTGTCACTCCAAGCCTTTGTGCGCTTTGCTTCCCAAAGGATTGAACCGCAATTGCTACCGCTGGACGAATTCACTTTTTGAATCACATCGCCACCTTTGACACCTTTGGAAACTGCGTCCACATCATCTTGACGGAATGTTGAACGGAGTAGTTCTTCAAGTTCTAGTTCAAGAGCCTCTCCTTGCGCCTGTTGCGAACCCAATTCAGCTTTCCGTTTGAGTTCTTCAATCTGTTTTCTCATTTCTGAAAGCTGATTATCTTTTTCTCGATCTTTAAGTTGATGCTCCTCAAGAGATTTCGATGAAGCTTCATCCCAAATTTTCTTTCGCTCCTTAGCGAGAGTTCGTTCTGTTTCCAATTTGAGGGTTCGTTCTTTATCATCAAGATCTCTCTGTCGCTTTAGGAAGTCAAGCTCCTTTTTCTCGGCATCCTTAACCTGTTTAGATTTTCTTTCCAATTCCGTTTTGAGGTCTGCGAGTTCAGTGGAAACCGATTCTTCCGCCTCTTTTCTAGCTGCCCGTTCAAGTTTCGCCCTTTCTTTGTTCAGCTTTTCATCGTACGCGTTTTGTTGAGTCTCGAAAGCCTTTTCAAATTCTTTCTCCTTGCGCTTGGAATCAGCTTCGAATTCTTTTTTGAGTTTATCTGCTATATCGTGGGTGATTGCTTCACTCAATGGTATTCGTTTGCCACAATGTGGACAAGTTATGGATTGATCAGGCATATGTTGTCCTTCCGAAAAGTTTGTCAATGCGAGTAAAAGGCATGGCTCATCGACCAAGCCTTGGATCTGTGATGCCATTTGCATCGGCCCAATTGTAAAGGTGTTGGACAAGGCCTTTTTCGAAACCATCAGTGTATTGAGATTCCGCAGAATTGGGATCGAGTAAATCTTTTAGTAATTCCATAACCATAAACTCAAAGGCCGAATTTGTTTTTACCAAATCGTAAGCATTCCAAGGTTTATCTTCTGATGAAATTGCAATCGGAGAACCATCAGAGGCCTTGTACATAGGGAAATAAGTGAATTCGAAATTCGGAGCTGAGACTCGATGAACCACGCGGGAGCCTGCCGAGCGGATTTGTTGTGCAAGCTCAGCGATTTTGGAATTGGCGGTCCATGCACCATTCTTTGAGCCGTCCGAGCGTAGCGGGAAATCGGAGTCATGAAGAATAGAAAACGGAACTTTGAATTCCTTTAGAATCCTCATAATCAACAATGTCGTGTATTTGCCGCGAGCTCTTATGATAATCGGCTTTTTGCTCGCTGGAAATTGGTCTATATGTCTGGCAATGACAGCCTCGAAAACTGCAAATTCAGTATCTCCTTCGACAATAACAGGATACTGGCCAAAAAACATTTCGGCAAGAGAAAGCTCAAAGCGATTTAACATTTTTAGAGCGTCTTTTTCAGTAGCATCAAAGTTGGGTGTATTTGACCGATAAATTAGTGGCGTGGGCTGCTTTGCTGAGCGATCCAAGCGGACAATAGTTGTGTGATCATTCATAGGGTCAAGAAAAACAGGCGAATGTGTTGCCAACATTATTTGCCAAGCTGGGTCTTCCGCCAAGTTATAAAGATAGCGGCTGGCAGACCGAATGGCGTTAGGATGGAGACCAACCTCGGGTTCATCGATCAGAAGCATGAAACCTGGCAAAGATAGCCCTGTCTCTTGTATGGTTTCTGACTTTGTGGAATCTAGTTTGGATAACTCTGCAATCTTAGCCTCGTGATGCTTGATTTCTTCAGCTTTAGCCAGCTTTGTATCCTCCTTCTTGGCTTTGTCTGCTTCCTTTTGGAGTTTGTCGATGGCTTTACGTTCATCGTCGATTGCTTTAGTTTGTTTTTCGGCCATATCAGCGACGGCCTTTAATTTGGACCGAACCTGAAGCATGGTCCAAAAAAGCGCACGCTGCGATCCAGTCCCTTGTTGTGACCATTTAACTCGTGACTCCCATTCTGTAAATTGAAGCGAGGAATTTTTTAGGAGTAGCGTAATCGGATTGATTTCAATTTGGCCTATATCAATGTTGAAATCTATGGAGAGGTCAGGGAAAATCTCATTGTGCGATTTATTGAGATCCCCCTTTAGTTGGTTTAGTCGTTCCCTTTCTTCGCTAACTGGCAATTGGGCATATTGGGACACACTAGAGATCGCTTTTTTGAGTTCAGATTTATCGTCAGCGAGGAGTTTCGTAATTCGATCTGCAACGGGTTGAAGAACTAATGTAAGAAGCTTCTGGTGTTCTAGCTTCGGATCGTCTAATGACCCGATTCGGAATGGAATCGGAAGTCTGCTATTGAACACTGCATCAAGACCGCTTGCCTTGTCATCTAGAGAATATTCGCCGGCGTCTGGGTCCCAAGTTGTTCTTACTTTAGACCATGCTGTATTCTTATTCCATTCCCATTTGCTTCGAACTAGTAGCAAATCCTGTTCTACCACTTTCCATTTTTCAGCAACATTTTCAGTCCCTTTCGGTATATGAACCCAGATTTCAACTGTTGCAGGCAAATCGCCAGCTTGAAGAGATAAATCCGTCTCAGAGGTAAATTTCTCTGAGCCTACTGCGAGCTCATAGGCACGCAGCACGGTGGACTTGCCCGAATTATTTGCGCCGACAAGGCAAAGAATATTATCAATATCGATTGTAAGCCCATTGGGGCCAATGCAACCGATGTTTTGGATTCTCATTTTGATGAGTCGAGATCTGTCTTGCATTTCGCTTCTCCGTTAGAAGAATGTACTACTCCGTCAGATTGAGCGATCGGTTAGCCCGCACCCCCAGAAAAATATGTGACCGTTGGCTATTCATGAATGAGAGATGGTAAACAACCCAGCATCTGCAATGAATGGGCTTTTGATGCCCCGGCCCGGAGTTGGGAAATTGAGAGGGTCTTTAGGGGCGCGAGCCCATGGTAATGTAATAAGAACACGATCCGTGGCGCGAGTCAATGCAACATAGAATAGGCGTCGCCTCTCTTCAAGGTCAGTGCCCGCCGCAGCGCCGGGCAACCAAGCGGCCTCCATGCCAGGAATAACCACATTCCTTTTTGTAAGGCCCTTTGAGCCATGCATAGTTAAAAAAAGAATTGAACGCGGGTCATCTGTCGGCGTTTTTGTGTCTGGTAAAAGCAAGTCGCAATACTCTTCAAGAAGGTCATCTTGTTCCATTGTGTCTGCTCTCATTAGGAACGTTGACAAATGGCCAGATATGTCGTGAACATCGATGCCGAGTTTTTCGCTGATATGTGGTGCGATAGCTTCATGGTCTTTAGAACTGAGATGATCTATCAGATTGCAGAATTCTTGGGCTTGAGTTGCTGCGAGACCAACTAAACTACCATCACTTATTAAAGATCGGACTGAAGATACGGTAGAAATATCGCGCTGAACAATTCTTTGAACGATTGGTCGTTTATGTCGATGTTTAATTTCAGGATAACTGTTAAGTATGAGTCGTTGAACAAACCGTTGGTCAGGTTCAATCAGAAGGTGAAGAATGCGGTCGAGCCATATTCTGTTAGGGCTTAAGCTTCCTTTCTTCTTTATGCACGGAATAATGGGTGAGAGCCTTTCAAAGTAAGAGTCTAGAACTTTCCAGCTAGGAAACAGACATACAGTTCCATCTTTTGGAGCAGGCGAGGCTGGCAGATTCGCAATGCAATCCTGCAAGTACGCGGACAGATATGTCAGTTCTGCCTTTGAGCTTTTAAAGCGATAGGCAATGATTTGGCCGTCATCTTTAGTCGGTAACATCAACCGTGGTACCGGATGCATGGTGCGCTGAAACGTGTTGGCGGCATTTACAATTGTTTCCCGGCATCGGAAACACTTAACAAGGGAGACTTGATCGTGTGCTGAATTGGCGTAAAGAGTTCGAAGACCATCCGGAGAGCCGCCTCGTCCACTGTAAAGGCTCTGATCATCGTCGCCGACAATAACTGTCGAAGTGGCATGGGTTGAGAGAAAAGATATTAAGGATTGCTCGGCTTTGTTAAAGTCTTGGTATTCGTCTACAAAATAATGCTTAATATCTGTGATCCAGTCTGGCAATGGTTGTAGCGTGGTTGCGAGGGCGTGAGAAAGTGGTATCGTCTGATCCCAATCGATAAGGCGAAATTCTCTGAATAAGTTTTGAACAACTGGGAGAATTGCGGGAATCGGAGCTGGTAGAGTTAATGGGTCTACTATGTCTCGCCAGGCGCACTTGATGGAGTGTATATGTTTACGTAATTGAGAGACCGTTCGGCAATTCTGGGCATTAACGTAAGGTAAGAGATCGGAGAGAATTGTTTCAGCTGCATCGGAGTCAGATTCCTCCGTGTTGGCAAAATAGAGTACGCCATCGTACCCAATTTGAAATCCTTGGTGGCGCAATAGACGACAGGCTAAACTGTGAAGAGTTGAAATGCGCGGCTTATGTGTATCGTAAGATTCTTGGCCAAATTTCTCGACGTAATCTTGTATGAATGCTTTACTAATTTCTTTGATGAAGGTGAGATAACAAATGGTATCTTGAGCAACGCCTTGAGCAGTCAAAGCTTCTGTTCTTTTGAGGAGAGAATATGTCTTCCCTGTGCCTGGGCCTGCAAGAGAAATAAGGTATCCAGCAGAATGATTTTCGAACGCCTGCGTTCGATCATCGGGGTTATATATAGTATCTAAATTTGCCATAAGGTTAGGTGGACGAACCTGTCGCTTTTTCTATTTGGTCTTGTCTTTTTTCTGCTAGTAATTTGACAATTAGTTCGTCAACCAGCATTGCTGCGATCTTTCTATTCGCACCTTTGAACCATTGGTTTTTGTGGGCAGTGGCACTATAGTATTTGAGGCCACTGATTGCGTTCACTGTGATAAAGGCAACGCCGTATTCCATCCCTTTTATTGTAAAACCTTCAGTCTTCACCACATGGTGATTATTAAAATCGTTCATCATACAATCGACCATAAAATCGGTTTCGCCACTTGAGAAATCGCCGGTAATAGACCCTTTTCCTGGATGAGCCTCGTCATGCCATAACAGGATTCGTATCATGTTCTTCAATGTAGTGCAAGCTTCGATGCATACGGAAGCTTGCGCATAGGTAGTGGTGCTGCTATGTTGCACTGTATTCGCTAAACCAAGACAGGATTTAGTAAAGGCTCTCATCGCTTCGTTTGACGAACCGGGCAATTCGTTGTCGATAAGTTTTTGAAGTATCCTATTAGCATCCGATTCGCTTGTTGCTTCGAGCTTTCCTTCAAATCGTTCGTGGAGGACAAACTTGCCAAGCATAACAATAGTCTCGCGACATAGAAGCCCAACTGCCTGATATTCGCTTTCAATATTAGCGGATTGAAGTTGTCTTCTTCCAGCATCGAGTTTTATTTCGACGTCGGTCCAACCGTATGAGTTTTTTCCCAATATAGGATGCATAGAAAATGAGCCCGCCAACTATGGGTAGGTTGGATAACACAGGAACGTGCTAGATCTTAAGGTAAGCGATTGCTTACCGCAAGATGTTATTATTATTGAGGGATTGCTCGGAAGGTTTCTGAACGCCCCTCGCATCATTCAGTGAGGTTTTGTGTTTTGCCCCCACATTTGTTGCAAAACTACTGCTTTCCGTACCCAAATGCAACCTGAAAAGAGGGGCTTGACTTTACGGATAATATCCTTTTTTTATAGATATGGAGGTCAGAATGAAATCAACACTTTTAACAAACAATCGAGAAAGTTTTAAGGGGCTTCGGTTGGAATTGTCGCCGGAAGAGCGGTCTAAGTTCCCAGCGCTCCCGCGTGTATTCGCCGTCAACTCTAAAGGTGAATGGATTAACTTTTCTACTTTTGAGGATTCTCCTGAAGTCGTCGATGCTTCGGGTAGGGTGCTCTCCCGTGAAGAAACGGCGGTATGTCTCACTGATATTGCAATGGATTTACCGGAGTTTGGAGCCTTGAAAAGTCTCTTGAGTAGGTTGTCGTAGATTTTGTTACTCTCGGTGGTGGCTTCCGCCATTCTCTCCAAAACAATCAAACTGGTATAGCGCAAAAATCAAATGCAAACTCCACCGATTCAAAGCAATCCGAACATATTCAAAAGTGCCAACCCTGAACAAGAAGCGAGTGGATTCATAGCTTTTCTTACGAGGTTTTTCCAAGTCCCATTCGTAAAAAATGAGAAGGATCGTGTTACAGTGAGAATTACTGGGGGAGTGTACGTCTTTGAGAAGGATGACGCCCCAAATTAAGATAATTCCGCGAAATCAATCTTCACTTATTTTTCTACTAATTTTATCATGGCCGTGTGCTAAACCGTATGATTGTAGTTTATCCTGGATCGGTTCTATGTGCGTTCCGTACCACCTTTGCCATTCTTTTTCGTTCTGTAACCGGAGGAACATTTCGCCGTTCTTTATGTAGTGCATCTCCGGCATTATTTGTAAATATCGGCAGCAGCATTGAACGTGAAGTGGTATCGCTGGCATCCAGAGCTCTGAATGATCCCGCGCCGTCAAGTTGTCTGGCGTCGGAGCTTGCATCGGGTCTTTCCGCTTCTTTGGGCAACGGCTCCTTCCGAAATTGTCCTTATTGATCCATACCGTGTTCTCCCAAATCCATTCCAACTTCTTCCGGCGTGGATCGTCCGCGGCAAGGTTGCCGTACTCAAGGTCTGCCGGTGGTGTTATCACGGGATATACTTTTCCGTCAAAGTATTTCCCGCACTCGTCGCAACGGTCGGGAGTTGAGATTCCCAAAACCCAACTTCCGGATTTCAGTGTGCCAAGATACCCGTAACTGAATGCGTTGTTGGTCTCGCTGATAGCTACTCTATTCCAATTACGGTTGATCTCGCGGTCATTGTTAAAGAATTCACCGTGTAGCTCATTCGTAAGCGCTCGTGTTCCTCGGTTTTTCGCTATGTTGTCGAAAAGAATTGATCGCACTCGGCTCACGGTGTCGTTGGTAGCTAAAACCATTCGATTTCCGGCTCGCGTTATGCAATATTCAAGAGCTTTAATCTCTGTCGGATTCAATCCATATTCGAGTGCCGCTTGTTTGATCTTCGGCGAGTTGAATTCCTCTTGCGTCGGCTTCGTTATGATCTCCAAGCTCCGCTCTTTATGCTCAATGAGCTTCCCTACAACGAACCCCCGAATTACCCATCCTTCTGCGCCTGTTAAGTGCGGATAGACCTTCTTCCGAACAAACTCGTCGATCTCTTTCAACTCTGGCACGGTCGGTGGCTTGGTATACTTTTGCTTCTCAACAAAGTCAACCAATGAATTGTAGAATCCCTGAAGATCGAATTCAGAAAAAAGCATACTCTCTATATTCTGAATTTCGAAGAGGTGGTGGGTATCTCCCGCCTGTTTAAAAAGCTTCGCGATTAGGCTTTTCCTTTTTTAACGTGTAATTCCAAACGACTTCTTCAGTATTGTCGCCAACGTTCTCATTAAGGTACATTCAAAATGATTCCGTAAACTAATGAAAAATGCGAATTTTAAGTCAGGATAAGCATTCATTTTTTATGATAGCTTATCATTTTTGTATGGACAAAAAACCATCCAGCCGCTCTCATTCCCTTCCTGGTGGTATTATCCCAACGCCAGTTACATACTCAAATATTTCTCCATCGGCGTCCTCGTGCTGGTGGGGTGAGTTACCGAATTCCATCGTAGCAAATCGTATATCCAAGTAGAATTGTGCGGCAATCCAATTGTGAAACTCCGTACCCATATCGTATTCCTTTTTTATTTTGGAATCTGCACCGAAGAGTTCCTCCCCTCCGATGTAATCGGCATAGCTCCTGTACTCCTTTGGCGCATAATGCCGGATCACATCTTGCAAGTTGTACCAATACATGCCGAATTCCGTCCAATAATTCTGCCCCTTTTCAAGTAAGTCTTTCGCAAATATTGGTATTACTCTCTGAAGGAATTCAATCTCGGTACATGACTGCTTTTGCAGAATTTCATTCCCTTTTTCTTTGATTAATTTATGACCAAATTTCATTTGGACTCCATTGCCAATTGATTTCTTCAAGAAATAAAAAGGGCGCAACATCATCGACGTTCCGCCCTGCGGCACTGGTATGCCTTAAGCAAAAACGTAAATGAGTGCGCCCGTTATATCGGGCGCATCTACATTCAATGTTTTTGCTTTAACTTGAAAATTACCAGTTTTCAGGGCGAAACATTAAACAAGATTGCGCTATGTACTAGTTGTTACTTGTTCCTAATATGGTTTTCCTTTCTATTCGAATTAATCCGCTTAGACTCGAACTGATGACGCCGCTTTGAGATTGTTGAGCATCCTAGTTGATATTTCCGTTAGTCCGATAAATCTACGCATATTCACTCGTATCTTCAAGTAATGCTATTTTGAAATTATTTCTTCAATGAAAGAACAAACTTTATGATCTGAGCATTTTTAACAATCGCTTGTTCGAATAGAGATGATACTTCCCGACGAAGCTTTCGGTTAGGACCTTCCCCTTTTCCAGTTCCACAAGGTAACGGCTTGCAGTTCTGTAGTTCACGTCCAGCCTTTTACCAAGGTTGACAGGTGTTACAATCGGATATGCAAACAACGCCTCTGCTAAGCCGGATGAATAGATTTTTCTGTGCTTCGTGCGTAGAAGCTCCTTCATCTCTTCAAGCATTTCTGTAATTCTGAGAATAACTTCTTTTGTCTCTCTTGCCTGAAGGTGGTATCCATTTAGCATGAAGAGAATCCACTCATACCATTTTCCTTCTGTGCTCACTTCGTGCAAAAGCCGGTAGTACTCGTTTCGATTTTTGTTGATGTATCCGCTGACATAGAGAATCGGCAAAGAGATAAGCTTCCGCTGTATAAGAAACAGCACCATAAGGATTCTCCCAGTCCGTCCGTTGCCGTCACCAAACGGGTGGATTGCCTCAAACTGGTAATGAGCGATTGCGCATTTAACAAGCGGGTCAATGCCGTCGCTTTCAGCGTTGACAAAATTCTCCCAGTTGCCTAACAATCTTGGAAGTTCGTTTGCACTAGGCGGTGTGTAAAGGACTTTCCCTGTTGAGAGGTTTGTAATTTTATTCTGAGTTCTCCTGTATCCTGCTGATCTATCCGGCATGAGTTTTTTTTCAATCCCAAGAATCAACCGGGTTGAGATGGGGATTTTCTTGAGGTTTTCAAACCCCCACTGAATGGCGTCTCTGTATCGCAGGACTTCTTTATCGGGCTTCTTCTGCTCTGCATCCGGGAAGAGTTGAGCCTGTAAAGCCTCCTCCATCGTTGTGTTGATATTCTCGATATTCGAGCTTGCAACCGATTCCTTCAGCACGGCGGGAGAAAGCAGCAATGTTGGATTGGGAAGCGTGTGCGAATATCCGTTTAGCTCCCCTAGTTCGGTTCTTGTCTTCATTAGAATATCAAAGAATTCCTCGTGCCGGAAATTTAGGTCCGGTGGAAGGATGGGCAAATCAAACGGCTTTTCTGGATCGAATTTCATATGCATGTGATAATATTGATTAAAATGATATGTAACAAATATAGTAAAATATGGATGAATGGCAAATGATATGTTATTTCGTGTTACATACCGTTCATTTTGAAAAATAACCTCTTTCGGCAACGAGTTATCCCGCAATTGCCAATTTTTCGACTGAAATGTTCAACTCTGAGGTCCCAAGATGTGCATAGATTTCCGTAACCCGCGATGACGAATGCCCCAATAGCCTTTGCACGTGGTAAAGCGAGACGCCTTCCTTCACAAGAAGGCTCGCAAATGTATGCCGGAGTGAATGAAAATGTAGCTTAGTATCCAACTCGCAATCCCCGCACGCCTTCTTGAACCTTCTTGCAATGAAGTCCCCCTTCTTCCATCCACCTCGTTCTCCGGTAAATATGGCCCCTTCCGATTTCGGCAACCTTTCAAATAAGTCTCTGACCACGGTATTCATGGGGATAAGCCTAATCTTTCCCCCTTTCGTTGTGTGGCCAATCGTGCTATGGACCAAGAGCGTCCCTTGCTTCAAATCCACATCTTCCCATGTGAGTCCAAGCAATTCTCCTCTTCTTAAACCCGTCATTGCTGCCAGTAGTATGATGTCATGCAACTGCGTCCCCGTCGTATGTTTGAGGAGTTTGGCAAGGTCCTCTTTGGAAAGATATGGTCTGATTGTATCTACCACCCTGATCGTCTTTATTCCCGTGCATGGATTTGAATCGATCATCTTCCAGACGACCAGACGGTTGAAGAACGCTTTGAGGCTTCGCAGATCGTGATTGACTGTGTTGCCAGAAACATTCTTTATACGTGTAGCTTTGTAGAGGTCGATGTCGCGGGTTGAGATGCCTGAGATCTCCACATTTCCCATAAACTTATTGAAGAGCTTGAATACGTTGTCATAGACGCGCACTGTTTTCGGTGCGAAATTCGTCTTCACGTAATCCAGGTATTGGTCTTGCGCATCGGCAAGCGAGAGCGATTTCGGCTTCTTGACTTCATGCTTGGACTCGGAAAGGTATTTCTTGTACGCCTCCATGCGGTTTTTCGTACCGAGGCTTCGCCAGACTCTCTTGCCGTTTACGGATTGAATGCTGTAGTAGACGCCGGATTTGTGGCGGATGAGGCTTCCCATACTTCCTCCGAAATGAATTGAATGATTTCGTTGGAAGGCTAAAGGAAGCTTTTTTGAAGGAAAGTGTTAGAAGAAAAGTTAGGCGCTTGAAGGGAAAATTTGCAAAATGACTAAAGAAAGCTAAGAAATCTGGAGTCTCTCTACACTCGTGACAGGCAGGCGCTCTAACCAAACTGAGCTACGACCCCAAATACATGTAGAGATTTTAACTTACTTGACAAGATCAACTGCAACCAAATTGAGTCCCGCTGATTTTTGGCGGGACTGAGCTACGACCCCAGACTTTAGGTTAAATATAAAAAAAAATGCCCGGCGTGCAAGAAGATTTTCTCTTTATACGAAAAGCCACAATCGCCCTGGGAGATCTTAATATCATAACGTGTACTGACAAAAAATAAATTACTTCAACAACAGCATCTTTATTACCTGCACTTTCCCGTCATATTCCAAGCGAGAGAAATATATGCCGCTTGCCAGCCGCGATGCATCGAATGTTGCATGATGATTTTCCCCCGCAGTCGCAGCTCCATCAAAAAGCGTTGCGACTTCTTGACCAAGCGTATTGAAGACTTTAAGCGTGGCTCTACCGTCAGCCGGCACGATGAATTGAATATTTGTCGATGGGTTGAAAGGATCCGGATAGTTCTGGCTCAATGCCAATACTTTCGGCACATCAATTTTAACTCGCAGTTCCTGTGAATATCTGAACGCTCCATCATTATCGATCTGTTTCAAGCGATATAAATATTCTCCAGGAGAGTTATTAATGTCAGTATATGAATATTCCTTTGGTGCTGCGGCGGTTCCGTCGCCGCGAACAAAAGTCAAATCGACCCATGAAGAAGCCGGAGACCCAACTCCCCTGCGCTCCGGTTTAAAGCCGTAATTGTTGAGCTCGGTCATAACTTTCCATACCAGTGCGACATTCCGATTTTGTACTGTGGCAGTGAATGAAGAGACTTCCACAGGAAGCGGCGGGTTGGCAACGGTTAACGTTTCTATTGCGGCGACCGCATCCGCTTTCCCGTTGCCCCATTGAGGAGACCAACCGCCGCTTCCTGTAAAGGCATCTTTACGTCCGCTGGAATTTATTGCCGAAGTAAGTGAGGATGCCGTTGCTGTCGGATTTGCTTGAAGCATTAAAGCAACCATACCTGTCACATGCGGTGCAGCCATACTTGTTCCTTGGTCGATTACATATTTCTCCCCGGGTAGGACTTCCTGAGTATTGAATGGAGAGGTGGAAGAATATGCCGATGCAATAGCTTGTCCGGGAGCAGAAATATTCGGCTTCTCCCTTCCATCACGCGTCGGTCCCACGCTGCTGAAGGTAGAATAGTTTCCAACGTTATCCCCATTCGAATATTGAAATGGCCCGCCGATTGCAGTCCATTCATATTTCGTTTCATACGATCCGACGGTAATTCCTTGTTTCGTCGTTCCCGGCATCGTCAGTAGCTTTGTGTATGTCGGATTTGTAAATACCACCGGCGACATTGATGCTTCGGCTATCCAAATATCGAATGCTCCGCCCTCGGTTATAAGTGTGCCGGTGATGCTCACCGTCCACGTGCCAGCTTTAGGAACCGGAGTTGCACTCGGGTAATCGGTCAGAATGATTTCGCAATCATTCATGTCGTCTGATGCATTCAACCCATGTGAAGCATTATCAGCTTCAATATATCCGTCGGCTGTCGACGAATTATTGTCCTGCAGATATGAAGAACCAACAATGTTATTATCGGGCGAAGTCACTTTAACCGTTAGATTATCGCCTCCTTGATACCACATGCTCAATACTACAATATCTCCCTCTATGCCGCCAGCCGGGGTATAAGCCGGAATAGTGAATGCATAAGTCTGCGTCTGATTTAGCGCAACGCTCCCGTCGACATGGATTGCGCCTCCCCCACTATTACCTGCTGCAACCACCACCTCGCAGCCGGAATTGCCGCTGACGATTTCATCCATTGCCACTTCATCATCCTCCGAACCATCATGGGCACCATCTTGTCCTCCTAAACTCAAGTTGATGACAAACGGTTTCCCGAGAGCTAATGCTTTCGATTTTATGTAGGTCATGCCGTCAATGATATGACTAGAGGAAAATCCGTTTTCGTAGCCGTTGACAATAATGAGGTCGGCTTCGGGAGCCACTCCGGTATAGACCCCGCCGGAGGATGCACCGTTTCCCGCAGCTATTCCAGCGACATGCGTCCCATGACCGACAAGATCTTTTTCTTTGACGAATCCCGGCGGCGATGATCCAAGCTCAGCGTTTATTTGGCTCTGTGTGTATTCTACTCCATACGAATATCCCGAAGGATTGAACCCACTGCTTGAGTCGGTTTGATCCCACAGATATAATATCCGCGATTTTGTCGTATCGGAACTTGAACGAAAATCCAGATGATGCCAGTCTATTCCGGTGTCGAATATCCCAACAATCACCCCATATCCTTTATAAGGAGTTCCACCGACTGCCCCGGCATGAACTTTATCAACGTTCATATCGACAGTACTTTTATCCAACGTGATATGGCGAAGATGAGGAGCCTTAATAAAGTTTACCGATGCGGCGTTGCTCAACGCAACTAGTTGTTTTGCCGTCACTTGCGCCGTGAAAAATTTGGATAATACCGAATTCGGAGTTACTCCAAGTCCTCTCGCTTCTTCAGGAGAAGACGCATACACAATAACATCGAATAGTACCGTACCATTTGATCTTCTTTTAGCGAGCAGGGAATAAGGTCCAACGGAAAGAACATTCTGCTGCATTGCCGCATATTCAGCCAATATCCGACGATCTACCTTTTTTGGATTGAGTCCGGAACCTGCTTCAAGAGAATTACTCAGACCAAAAATGATTACGATGCACACCAATGTTTTTTTCGTAATAAATCACCTCATTGGTATTGATATCCTGCTCCCTCAAGAGCCGGACATAAGGTCATTTAACTCGCGATAAGAGATAATCCCATCCGCAAAAGTAAATGTACCTTGTTCCTTAATTTCTTCTGAGGCGCGGATGAATGCCCCAAGTGCAGCGCGGCTAAGAGCCGACCCCACACTTATTCTGCGCACACCCATAGCAGCAAGCTGACTTACTGAGAACGGAGTATTATTTAATCCCGCGATAACGTTAACCGGTTTGCCGACTGAAGCGCAAACTGTTCGAATATCTTCTGCCCTGGTAATACCCGGTGCGTAGAGCGCGCCAGCCCCCGCTGCCTCAAACGCTTGCAGACGACGGATCGTATCGTCCAAGTCTGAACGATTATGCAAAAAATTTTCAGCCCGGCCGACTAAGACGAAAGGGTATGCCAAACCACGAGCTGCCTCTGCTGCAGCAGCAACACGTTCGACAGCATAATTGAAGTCATAAATTGGTCGCTGAGGATTTCCAGTCGCATCTTCTATGGATCCTCCGACGAGCCCGGCCACTTCTCCCGCTAACCGAATTGTTTCCACTACGCCTTCAGGCTTATCGTCATATCCATTCTCTAAATCGGCGGCAACGGGAATGTCGCATGCATCAACGATTGCTTTCGCATTAGCGAGGACTTCGTCTCGTGTCACGTTGCCGCTGCCATCCCTCCGCCCTAGCGTAAACGCCAAACCGGCGCTTGTCGTGGTGAGCGCCTTGAAGCCCCTGCTCGCGAGGATGCGCGCTGTGCCCGCATCCCATGGATTGGGGATGACAAAAGCACCCGGGCCAGCATGCAAAGCCAAAAACCTCTCGCCTTTCTCTTTTTGACTAAGGTGCATAATAAAATCCTCCATGTAGTCGTGCGCCGCAGCAAGTCTGCGGATTAATGGACGAGGCTGCGTTGGGGCTTTTCAAATTTGACGGATTTGGTTCGTGTTTCCTACAGGGGTACAGCGCTCAAAAATCAAACGTGTCCGGATCGGCTCCGATACGCTCATGCCGGTCAAGACCATCAATAGTCTTCATGTCGGCCGGAGCGATTTCAAAATCGAAGATCTCTGCGTTCGAAATTATACGTTCCTTGTGGACAGATTTAGGAATCGTAACGACTCCTTTTTGCAGATTCCACCGCAACACCAGTTGAGCAACATTCTTTTTATACTTCAACGCTATGGTTTTCAATTCTTGTACGCCCATAATTTTCCCCTGCATTAACGGACTCCACGCCTCATACTGAATCTTTCTTTCGCGGCAGTAATCGATCAAGTCCTGCTGGACAAGATATGGGTGGAACTCCATTTGATTGACCATCGGAATTTCGGTACAGTGGCTCAGCAAGTCGTCAAGATGATGAATCAGAAAATTGCTTACGCCAATTGCCCGGACTGCTTTTTGCTGATAAAGTTTTTCAATGGCTTTCCACGTATCAATGTATTTCCCTTTTACCGGCCAATGAACAAGATAGAGGTCGAGGTAGTCGAATTGCAGGAATTTAAGGCTCTTCTCGAAGGCACGCAGGGTTCGGTCATATCCCTGGTCGTAATTCCAGACTTTGCTTGTTACGAAGATCTCGCGGCGCGAAATTCCGCTCCCCCTAATTGCTTCACCCACTCCTTTTTCGTTTTGGTATAACGCGGCAGTATCGATATGGCGGTAGCCGGCACCAAGAGCATCTTGCACGGATCGGATTACTTCCTCGCCATCCGCCGTTTGAAATACGCCCAGCCCGAAATAGGGCATCGTTACCCCATTCCGCAATTCAGCTGTCCCACGAATATCAGTAATTTTCAAAATAGTTGATCTTTATCAAATGAGATGGTGGTGCACTCTAAGTATTCCGAATAGAAAAAGATTTGTCATGCCCGCGAAAGCGGGCATCCAGGTCTAATTAGATGAATTCCGACTTTCGCCGAAATGACATTTGCCTTGAAAGTATACCACTACCAATGAGATTATATTTTTTGTGAAAAGTAAAGCCTCACTCACGCTACGCCGTAATCTTCCACAAGGCTATTGCTTGATTGCCTTTGTCACTTTCTCCGGCTTCACACAAACAACTTTCGACGATATTTTTTAGAACGTTATTTTCAGCGTGACCACAGAATTCTTTTTTGTCTCCACTTTAACGGTGTTCTTGTCGAAAACGACGGGCGCACCATCCTCTTCCATAAAATTGGAGGTTACAATTTTTTTGGGATTTCGGGGGAGCCTTAAAACGGCTTCCGTATCTTCTCCATGTGTTTCATACCATTGAACTATCCACGCGTCGGAATCTTCAGCTTTTTTCAACACAGTGAGAATAAGGCTTTGAGGCCCGAGTTCGATTAGCGATCCCGATGTAAGGAGCTTTCCTTTTCGGACACCTGTTGTCACGACGATTAGCGGGTTGTTGATTTCATAGCCGACCAATTCTGTGTTTGATTCTTTCCAGTCTCCTGGATGAGGAAACAAACTATATTCCATGGAATGCTTTCCGCGGTCGGCTGTCGGATCCGGCCATATCGTAGAACGTAAAAGCGACAACCGCATCGTGTTTCCCTTAATATCGTAACCGTATTTTGATTTGTTCAGCAAACTCACGCCAACCCCATTCCCCGACAGGTCGGCCCAACGCTCCGCGGGAACCTCCACTCTCGCTCTTTCCCAGCTATTTTGCATAAGTGTCGACCGCTGGATGGTACCATACGGAATCTCATACGTCGCAACGCTGTCGCTCACAGCGACTGGAAAAGCTACTTTCAGCATGGTATGTTCTTCCCACCAATCCGCGTCGGTTTTGAAATCCACCCTGTAAATTCCGTCATAGAGAATAATATCTTGCGTGAAAAATGAGCTGGGGAAATCGGGTGTCGGATAGTCGCGATGGAAACTCGGACCGAGACAATCGTGCACGACCCTGATCACCGAGCGCACCGGACCCCGTTCAACGACTTCAACACTACGGAGCGTTGACGGATATTCTTTTCCCGTCAGGCCAAGATTCCATGCATCCCATTGTTTCGGTTTATCTTCAAGCAATTCCAGTCTGTTGCCGTTGCCGTCCAAAGCCTCTCTTTTGTCAACCTTATTAAGAATGCTTGTTACCCAGCCCGAATCTCGACCGACTGTCACGCGGAAGTATTGGTTCTCAATAGTGAGCGCGGTATCGCCTCCGGTTATCGGCTTTATGGAGGGATTTTGTTTCCTCATTTCAAATGTTTTATAGCCAAAGGAAGGAATTTTTTGGGCGACAAAAAGTAATTCTCTTTCCAGTACTCCATTGTTGACAATCTGCGAAGGAATTTCTTTGCCGGTCGTTTCGAAAATAGCATATTGGCTCGTATCCCCTTCGGGTAACTCCACTGTCGCAACATCTGTCCTTTCCCACGACAATGCGTTAAATACGATGACCGGAGTTCCTTTAGTTATTTTTGAAGTATTGATGTTCGACGCCATGGTTTCGAGGGACTTCTTTAACACAAACGATCCCCTTTTTTCAGCATCCCTGTGCTTCTCCGTTGCATCGATATAGTTTTCCCGAATCCCCGAGCCGGGAAGGATATCATGAAATTGATTAAAGAGAACGTCTTTCCATGCACCATTGAGGAGATCCTGATCGTAGGCTTTTCCGTACATCATTGCGAGAGTTGAAAATTTTTCTGCGTTCGTTAACAATACCTCGTTTTTACGATTGAACTCTTTCATGTTTGCTTGAGTGGTGTATGTACCTCGATGATACTCGAGATACAGCTCGTCCTTCCATGTCGGAATCTCATCGGGGTTTTGCTTCTTCAGCCAATCGAGATACTGGGTTGCAGAGCAATATTCGACATTCGGATAAATATCAAGATGTTTCAGCCGTTCAATGCGGTCGAGCATCTCATTCGTCGGTCCGCCGCCATGATCGCCTACGCCGAAAAGAACCATCATTCTCGTAAAGCCGGTATTGGCTTCAAACTGGCGCATCCAGTCTGCAAGCTGAAAGGGTTGAGCGATTTCGTTGACATAGTCGTACGGGAAATAGGTGAGAATGCGTGAACCGTCCGGCCCTTGCCACCAGAAAACACGGTACGGAAAAATATTTGTGTCATTCCACCCGAGCTTTTGCGTGATAAACGCATCGATACCCGCATTTTGATAGAACTCCGGCATGTTCCAGTTATAGCCGAATGAATCGGGATTCCATCCGATCTTCACATCGACGCCAAGCTCCTTTTGGAAATATTTCTTCGAGATGAGTAAATGATGCATCCACGATTCGCCGCTAGGCAGATTGCAATCCGGTTCCACCCACATTCCGCCGACAACTTCCCACCTCCCATCCTTTACACGCTGCGTAATCCTTTTGAACACATCGGGATATTTTTGTTTCATCCAATCGTAGTACACCGCTGCGC
>JBAUMC010000113.1:0-65469 GCA_049578505.1 Bacteroidota bacterium
TGCACCGAAGACAACCTTATCGGAGGTAACAGTAACCTACGAGTATCACGTCTTCGATCCGTTGATGGTAAGGGGTGAATTGAGGGATGATTTTTCGAATGTTGCAGGTGCATTTAACACTGCAAGCGCTACTCCGTCATTCTCGGCGAAGTCACAGCCGACATTCCTTATCGGCGTTGTTGCAACGTTCTGATAGATCGCTTAAGGTAACAACCTATCCGATTGCATCAAGTAATCGGATAGGTTGGAAAAGAGAACATCCATTATTTTAAAAGTCTTATGGCACAGGAAGAATCTTCACAAAATGAATCGGGGACGCGAACAATATTCTTTTTATGGATAGGAGCACTGGTCATCGCTGCAATCTGCGTAACTTTAAAGCTTCTGTACGGATAGCTGTTAGGGAACACCTCCCGCTCAACCGAGCACAAGAGGGGCAAATCCACCAACCTGTTTCAAGCCTTTGTCGCTTGTTAGATGTCGGACGCCTTATCCGAAAAATCGTGATAAGTTGAAATATTTGGCAACGTAAATCAACAAGGTGTCCGACACCTTTCCAAACTGTAACACTGCCATAAAACAAGTTCGGTAATGTCTTAATTTGAAAATAACTTTTAATATTAAGTCCTGTCATGCCCACGTTCCGAAGGAATCCCTTCGGGAAAAGTGGGCATCCATATCGATTAAGAACAAAAACATGGATTCCCGCGTCCGCGGGAATGACAAATTCAGACACTACCACAAGCTCCAATGATTATGAATAAAAGAATCAATATATTACGGCATGCTTCCAATCGATTTGTCCCGTCCGGACCCTGATGCCCTTCTTCACGCTTTACGGAAAGAAGAGGAAAAGGCCGCAAAGGCAAAGTTGAAAATCTTTTTCGGCATGTGTGCAGGCGTCGGCAAAACATACGACATGCTCACAGCCGCGCATGATGCCATTTCTAAAGGGGTCGATGTTGTCATCGGTATTGTCGAAACCCACAAGCGTCCCGAAACCGAAGCTCTTGTTGTAAACCTGCCTGTTATCCCCCGTAAAAAAATGGAATATCGGGGCGGCGTTGTAGAGGAAATGGATCTCGACGCTATCCTGGCACGAAAGCCCAAGCTCGTTCTTGTGGATGAACTTGCCCATACCAACGCTCCGGGAAGCCGTCACCTAAAACGGTACCAGGATGTTCAGGAGCTTCTCGACAACGATATTGATGTCTATACCACGCTAAACGTTCAGCATCTCGAGAGCCGCGCCGATGCCGTCGCTCAAATCACCGGTTCGGTGGTACGGGAGACCGTTCCTGATTCGATCTTTGAACGAGCGGACGATATCGAGGTGATCGACCTCCCCCCTGACGAACTTCTCAAGCGGCTGGAAGAAGGAAAGGTTTACGCTCCGGAGCGATCGCAGCAGGCAATTCAGAATTTCTTCCGGAAGGGAAACCTCACGGCCTTGCGCGAAATGTCGCTCCGGCTGACCGCGGAGCGTGTCGACCATCAATTGCGCGATTATATGCGGACCGAGCGGATTACCGGTCCGTGGAAATCGGGGCAGCGGCTGGTGGTGGGTATCAGTGCAAGCCCTCACTCGGTTTCAGTCCTCCGCTGGGCCCGAAGGCTCTCATACACGATGAACGCATCGTGGGTGGCGGTTTGCGTCGAAAGTTCTAACCCGTTGCAGGATACCGATAAGGAACAGTTGTCCAAAAATATTCAGCTCGCCCGTAATCTTGGGGCGGAGATCATTACTACCTCGGACGAGGATGTAGCGAATGCACTTATTCGAGTCGCGCGGGAGCAAAATGCAACACAAATCCTCGTGGGGAAATCAAAGCGAGGATTATTCACCAGCTCGCAGCGATTAATAGAAGACCTCGTCGAAAAAAGCCATAACGTCGATGTTTACATCGTCGGTCAAGAGGACAATACCCAGCAAGAAAAAAAGCGCCGGGCAATCCCGAAGCTTCAATCTACGATAACGCAGTATACCCTTGCTTCGGCTATCGTCGTTATCGTCGCGCTTTCATGTTTCCCCTTCGCACAAGTCATCGGATACAGAACGGTTTCGATGATCATCCTGCTCACCGTGTCCCTTCTTCCCTTGGGGATGGGTCCGGGTCCGGTCCTCGTCGCTGCTACCACGGGGGCGTTAATGTGGGACTATTTTTTCGTCCCCCCGATTTTCACGTTTTCCATAGTGCATGCGGAAGATGTCATGATGCTTGGCGTCTATTTTATCGTGGCACTCGTGACGGGGGTTCTCACTGCGCGCGTGCGGGCGAGAGAAAAAGCCGTTAGGCAGCGGGAAGAGCGTACAGCCGCTCTCTTCGCATTGACGAACAATCTTTCATCGGCCCATTCGCAGGAAGAGGTCATTCAAGCAGCAATATCGAATATCAAAAAATATTTCGATGCCGATGTTGCTATCATTCTTGGTGAAGCGGACGGGGAAATGTCTCCCCAACCGCATACAGCAAGCTCCTTCGAGCTTGATGCGAAAGAATACAGTGTTGCATCATGGTCGTACTGGAACGAAAAGAAAGCCGGCAAATATACCGACACACTTCCTTCGGCGGAGGCAACATTTTTCCCGATTTCGGGACCCCGGTATCCTCTCGGCGTCGTTGGCATTCGGCTTCACAGAAACGAAAAACTCTCATCCGACCAGGAAACATCGCTCGACAACTTCATTGCACAAATCGCTTCGGCAATGGAACGGGAATTGCTGAATGACGTCAACAAAAAATCAATCGTCGTCGCAGAATCGGAACGTCTCTACAAGATACTGTTCAATTCAATCTCGCACGAACTGCGAACGCCTATTGCAGCAATAATGGGTGCTTCAGAAAATCTCATGAAAAATTCAGCAAAGCAAGGACCCACTCCGGCTGATGAACACACGAGAGAGATTCGCATCGCCGCCGAACGTCTCAACAGGCTTGTCGCAAACCTCCTTGACATGTCGCGGCTCGAGTCGGGAATGATTCAGCCGAAAATGGATTGGTGCGATATTCACGACCTCATCAACGCCGCCGTTAAGGGATTAGACCGGGAACTCTCGCGGCGTTCCGTTATCGTGGAAGTTCAAGAGGACGTGCCCCTTGTCAAATTGGATTTCGGGCTGGTGGAGCAAGCTCTCACAAATCTCATCCATAATGCGGCGGTCCATACCCCGGAAGGAAGTTCCATTACGGTTGAAGCGAAGGTTGAAGAAAACGAATGCGTCATTACCGTTGCGGATAACGGTCCCGGTTTAGCGAAAGATGATCTCCATAAAGTGTTTGAAAAATTTTATCGGGCCGAAGGAATGAAAAGCGGGGGATCGGGGCTTGGCCTTACGATCGCGAAAGGATTCGCCGAAGCGCACAAAGGGACACTCACTGCAAAAAATCGCGATTCGGGCGGAGCAGAATTCACTTTAAAAATTCCCTTAAACGCCGGACCATCAATACAGCCGTGAGTACAAAACCTGTCATCTTGATTGTCGACGATGAAATACAAATTCGCCGCCTCATCGAATTAACCCTCGAACCGCAAGACTATTCTCTTAAATTCGCTACTACGGGAAATGAGGGAATGAGAATGGCGGCGACCGAGCGCCCCGAACTCATTATACTCGATTTGGGGTTGCCCGATACCGACGGGCTTAACGTTCTGAAAGCTATTCGAGAATGGGCATCGATCCCCATTATTATCCTTTCCGTTCGGAGTGCCGAAGCGGACATCGTCGGCTGTCTCACTGAGGGGGCGGACGATTACCTCGTAAAACCCTTCCGCACAGGCGAATTGCTTGCCCGCGTACGGACGGCCCTCCGCCACCGCGCGCAGCTTCCCGATAAGGAGGTGTTTACAATCCATGACCTGACGGTTGAATTATCGGCTCGCCTGGTTAAAAAAGGGAATGAGGTCCTAAAGCTTACAGCGACAGAATATTCGCTCCTCACACTGTTTGTGAAAAATGCAGGAAGGGTCCTGACTCACAGATATATTCTGGAACAAGTCTGGGGACCGAAGTATGCGGATGAAACGCAGTACACCCGAATCTACGTAGGACAATTGCGGAAAAAAATCGAAGACGACCCGTCGAAACCAAAGATGATTTTGACAGAATCGGGCATTGGTTACAGATTGAGAACCGAGGAGGGATAGGCTAGTAACCTTGTCAAGGTTGAGAGTTACCCCGCCGTGTAAACCTCGAGAATTCTGCGGAAATGATACCCGTAAATCGAAAAGGTGATTGCGAGCGGAAAGAGGCGCGGCCGTGTAAACAATGACCAGAGGAGAAGCTTCCAATACTGAACGCGCTCCTTACCGACTATACCGAGGAGAACGGTTGACGATGCAAATGCTCTCATCTCTGCAAACGAAAGCAGGCCAAAGCGGACTTTCGGCGGTTTGTACGTCCGAAGAAACTGTTTCACGCGCGCGTAGTATGGTTTTGGGGCATAGATGTGTTCAAGAAGAGAGCGGTAGCCTTTTATAAGTACATCACGGTTCATACGGGGAATGAAGTTCATCGAAAAATCGGTGTTGTCTCCGGTCATTGTTTTCAATAATCTCCCCTCCTTTAAAAGACGCTGATACAGCCGCGTACCGACCGGTGCGTTCAATAATCCTACCATTGCCGTTACAATCCCGCTTTCCTGAACAAAATCGATGACCTTTTGAAAAATCGAACCGGGATCGCTGTCGAACCCGACAATGAAGCCTCCTTGCACCTGAAAGCCGTGCTGTTGAATAGTTCTCACGGATGCAATGAGGTCGCGGTTTCTGTTCGGTATTTTTTTGCATTCAACGAGACTCTCCTCATGCGGAGATTCAATACCGACGAAGACGGTTCGGAATCCTGCCTTCGACATCAGCTCCATTAATTCCTCGTCGTCGGAGAGATTGACGGACGCCTCTGTATTGAAAGAAAAGGGGTATCTCTTTTCCTCCATCCACTCGATAACTGCTGGCAGAACCTCTTTTTTGAGTTTATTCTTGTTTCCGATGAAGTTGTCGTCTACAAAAAAAACGCCGCCTCTCCATCCGAATGTGTACAATGCCTCGAGCTCAGCGAGCAGCTGATCTTTCGTTTTCGTGCGAGGTATCCTGCCGTACAATACCGTGATATCGCAGAACTCGCAATCGTACGGACAGCCTCGCGAATACTGCAGGTTCAACGACCCATAAACCCTCGGATTGATCAGATGCCAGAGTGGAACCGGTGTCGTTGTAACGTCCGCCCATTCATCGGTTTCGTAGAGATGACGGGGAGTTCCGGCGCTGAGATCTTCGATAAACCTGGGGAGCGTCAGTTCAGCCTCATTGAGAACGAGATAGTCGACGTCGTCGTACTCCTCGTGGTGCACGGTGAACAACGGGCCGCCGCCGACTATTTTTTTGCCAAGTGATTTACAGCGATCGATAATTTCCCTTGCGGATTTCCGCTGCACAGACATCCCACCGAGAAAAACATAGTCCGCCCAGAGCAGATCGCTCTCTTTCAGCTCTTGAACGTTCATATCGACGAGCTTCTTGTTCCAGGATGATGGAAGCAATGCTGCAACCGTGAGAAGGCCCAGAGGGGGATAGGCGGCTTTTTTCGAAACGAATTTCAGGGCATGACGAAATCCCCAAAAAGTATCCGGAAAAACTGGATTGACGAGCAGGATGTTCATGGAAATGCTCCTAGGTGATGTTTTTTTGCGCCGGGGATTCTTCGTTGGAGGACTGCTCGCGTTCTGGAGGGAAACTCATTATCGCGACGGCAAGACGAATTCAGGGTGCCTGGATGAATATAAGTGTTTATGGATGAAATGTAAAGGCGCTGGTGGAGAGACTATCCGCTTACAATCGTTTTAGGATGACCAATGAAACGTCGTCGTTGGGGGGTGCGTCTTTCACAAAAAAATCCATTTCGCCAAGGAGCGATTTTCCAATCTCTTCGGGAGATCGACCTCTTAACAAAGGAAGCCTTTTGAGCAATCGTTCCGATCCGAAAAAATCTCCTTGTTCATTGCTTGCCTCGGTTAACCCATCGGAATAAACAAAAAAAACATCGCCGACCTGAAGCTCGACTTGCCGTTCCTCGTAAACCGTCGACCCCATCAAGCCAAGGGCCGCTCCTCCTTTCGGCATCTCTCGAAGTCCGCCTGCGGAGAGCAAAATCGGCGGAAGGTGCCCCGCGTTAACAAACCGGAGCGTTCCGGAGTCTGGTGAAATTTCCGCATAGACGAGCGACGCGAAGCTGTTCGGCAATCCGTCTCTATGAACAATCGAGTTCAGTTTCGTGATGAGCTTTCCTATCGATTCGTAGTCGGGGGCGAGGGCTTTCAATGTCGCCTGAAGTTTTGCCATGATAAGCGCTGCCTGCAGGCCTTTCCCGGAAACATCGGCGAGTGCAAGGCCAAACCTATTTTCACTTTGACGGAGAAAATCTATCAAGTCTCCCCCTACTTCGTTTGCAGGCCTGGAATAAATCCACAGCGCCCAGCCCGGAACCGAAGGGCTCTGCTCCGGCATCAATGCTTGCTGGACTCTCTTCCCGGCTCCGAGCTCATCACGCGCAACAAGTTTGTCTTTTAACTCAAGCATCAGGACCAATAGAATTACCGCACCGCCGATAAGATGGAAATCGGTAATCTCGATGCGTTTGTTTGTCATGATCAAAACCGGACTCCAGAGAAGCAAAATGATCCCAACCACCAGGACGATGCGTCGGAATGGATTAAGCTTCATCAGCATGCTTTTAAGGAGCCAGCCGTTGAGATAGAGCCAGCGCTTGATTTGCGGCATTGCATCCAAACGCCTTTTCTTCTCCTCGTCGATATAAAATTCTTTCAGGCCGCGAAATTCCTTGCGGAAGGTGTTCCAGTATCCCCCACGGCTGAAATCATCGCGGAGGGTGTCCCGGAGCCGCGGCTCGGACTGTGAAGATTGAGTATTCATACTGTAGTTCTTTCGAAAGTACGGTCTTTAGTTCTAATACGATATTATTGAGCAAAAGTTGTGCTCTGAAAGAAGAGTGAAACTGCAACAACTGCGGCGGGATAATATTATCATATTAGAGCATGAAGAACCATCGGCGAGTTTTAGATGCTAAAAAATCCTCAGCCGCTGCCCCAAAATCCCTTTCACAACGGCAAGGACGAAAAAAGATATGACGAGGAGGATCAAGGAAAGAACGAGAGCGATGTTCAGGTCAATTTCAAACCCGATATAAATTGCCAGGGGCATCGTTTGAGTTATTCCCGGATAATTCCCTGCAAAAATAATTGTCGCGCCGAATTCTCCGAGCGCGCGCGCCCATGTCATGACAATACCGCCGACAATTGCCGGAAAGGAAAGGGGCAAGACGATCGTGCGGAAGATTTGAAATCGCGATGCGCCGTCAACTGCAGCCGCATGTTCCAGCTCCCGATTGACGCTTGCAAAACCTGCCGATGCCGATTTGATATAATAAGGGGATGAGACAAAAAGTTGAGCCATAACGACCGCTGCTTCTGTGAAAGGTATCTCAAGCCCGCCAAATATCGGTCCCAATACGCCACGACGTCCGAAGGCAATGAGCAGAGCAACCCCTGCTACCGATGGAGGAAGAACAACAGGCATGTCAATGAGTGCATCAAGCATCGTTCGCCCGAAAAATCTTTTCCGTGCAAGAACATATGCGACCGGAGTGCCAAAAAGGAGGGTGAGAACCACAGTGATCAGGGTTGTAGAAATACTCAAACGAATCGCCTGGCCCACTTGCGGCTCCGTTATACTTGTGATCAAATTCGACATCGAAACGCGAAACACAAGTCCGACGAGCGGTACCAAAAGGAAGAGTACAAAAGGCAGGCTCGCCAACAATATTTGCCAGCGAGGACGAAGCAAGTTAGAATCTTGAGGCAAAGCGCGAAATAATTTCTTCATGAGATAGGAAATAAACGTTTGGGCAATTCATCTTCCCTCCCATTGGGGAAGGGAGTAAAGGTGTGGTCACTTAATCGGAATAAAGCCGAATCGCTCAAGAACTTTTTGTCCCTCCCTTGACAAAACATATTGCACAAATCTTCCGGCCTGTTCGTCCATCCGCGCATCTCGCACGGCAGCGATCGGATATGTTGCAATGACATTCAACCCTTCCGGTATTTCAAGCGTCCCGGCTTGTTCCCCCGCGTTCTTGGAAACGTCGGATGTATAAACGATTCCAGCGTCTGCTTCGCCGAGGAGAACCTTCGTCAACACCGCTTTCACGTTTTCTTCGTACGAAACGACATTGCCGAGAACTTTTTGCTTGAAAGAAGAATCAAATGCCGAACTTCTGCTGCACCTCTCGAGAAATTCAATCGCATATTGACCGGCGGGGACGGCTTTATCTGCAAGAACAATTTTGAGGTGGGGTTTGCCTAAGTCGGTCAACGAATGAATTCTCGCCCTGTTCTCTTTAGGAAAAACGACCACAAGCCTATTATGGGCAAAAATCTTGATTGAAGCACTATCGATTCTTCCCGATTTTACGGCTTCGAGCATTTGCTTCATGTTCGCCGAAGCAAAAACATCGACCGGAGCCCCTTCTGCAATTTGCTGAACAAGTTGCTGCGACCCTGCAAAGTTGAATGTGATTTTTTCTCCTGGGTTTGCCGATTCATATTCTCCCGCCATCGCACCAAATGCTTCGTTAAGAGATGCCGCCGCAAAGACGGTGACCTCCTTTTCTTTCATTTGCTGATGAATACCTCCCTGATTGAAAGCTGCCAGCGAAACAATAAGAAAAGTCAAAGAGGTTTTTTGAAACATCCGATTTCCTTTCTCAATACACAAACGGGATGAGCTTCTTTACTTGCAGGATGTAATCTGCGTACTCGTCAAAATGATCAGCCAGAAGGTTTTCTTCCTCCTCTGTTTTTTTCAACAACGAGTAAAAGACCAGGAGGACTCCGCAGAAGCCTCGTAGTTCGGCTGTGGTGATAGCCGATCCCGTAAACGAGATTAACGACCCAAAATAGATCGGATGCCGAACAATCTTGTACGGACCGTGCCGGATCAGCTCATGGTCTTTTTTGAGGGTAGCAGGTCCGCTCCAATTTTTACCTAAAGTCCGTCGAGACCAAATTGAAAAAGAAATTCCAAAACCGCATAAAAGAACCCCTATGATGCCGAAGAAATCATCATTCGGAATCACACGAACTGCGAAGAAACCGGCCGAAAAATAAGGGACGTAAATAAGCGCAAAGGCGAGATAAACCGAAATCAGTGCAAATGTTCGCACAAAGGTTTTCTGTCGGTGTATTACTTCCTTGTTTCCCTTTGCGTGAAAGCCCCAATACAATTCAGATACAAGCCAGAAACATATTGTGATAAACTGATAACGAGTTAACATCTGTTCGGAGTATAAATGATTCTCCTGCTTTCACTTTTACACTTGAAAAGTATAAGTTACAAATTGGAGAGTCAAGTATGAATTACAACCACCCCAGACGCTTCGCGTCTTCCTCTCCTCTTCAAGAAGGGGAGTTTCGATTGTTCCCCTCCTCCACAAGGAGGGGGCTAGGGAGTGGTCACCTAATATATATACCCCTTACGAAGTAAAAAATGGAGAGCCCCTCAATTAGACTAAAAAAGCCGATCGTGTCATTCGCACAATCGGCGTTCACTATTTTTTGTCGCCAAACTATTCTTCCTTTTGATTTTTTATCTATTGGGTCTTTACCCTCCACGCAAGAATAAATGCAGCCATCAACATTAGTACCGCCAGCAAAAAAGGAGCCCCCGGAAAATGCCAATCACCTTGCGCGCCGATGGACCTGGCGAACGCGAGGGTGAAAATACCTGGACCAATCACACCGGTAATTCCCATGATGCTGTTGTTGGCTCCTTGCAACTGCCCCTGCTGCGACGGCTGAACATGGCGCGTCATGAGTCCCTGTGACGATGGCCCGTACATTCCCATCAACGAAAATACTGGAATGCCGAGACAAAAGATTATTCCAACCGGAGCCAAACCGAATACAGCAAACCCCACCATGCCAAAGAGTAAGCCGGCAAGGAGTGCACGCCGTTCTCCAAAATCAGCAACGACGCGCTTTACCACTCCCCCCTGCACAATCATGCCGCAGGCTCCCACGATCGCAAGCGTAAGACCGACCGCTTCTTCATTCCATCCGTAACGAAAACTCGCGTAGAGGACGAACACGCTGGGCAACACCTGATGAGCGAGATAGAAGAACCCATTGATGGTTGCGAGCCGGAATAATTCATGATGAGAGCGCAGCAGCTTCAGCGAACCGAGAGGATTGGCACGCTTCCACGAAAATTTTTCGCGGTGCTCGACGCTTAACGACTCCGGCAGGACGAACAAACCGTACATAGCATTCAGTAGAGTAAGACCCGCTGCAACCCAAAACGGCAGACGTGTGTCGATACCGCCAAGTATTCCCCCCAGAGCCGGCCCTAGAACAAATCCAAGTCCCCATGCAGCACCAATCATTCCGAACCCGGCGGCACGCCTTTCGGGGGGTGTTACGTCCGCGATGTATGCACCCGCTGCGGTGAAGCTTGCACCGGTAATTCCCGAAATAATCCGGCCAATAAAGAGGAGCCACAGCGTCGGCGCGGAAGCCATAAAAATGTAGTCAACGCCAAGCCCGAAACATGAGATGAGAATGACCCTGCGACGGCCGTATTGATCCGAGAGGGCACCGAGCACCGGCGAAAAAATGAATTGCATTAATGCCCAGACGGTCCCAAAAAGCCCGAATATTTCAGCTGCTCGGGCAGTGTTGCCCCCAAGAAAATTCTCGACCAGCTTCGGCAAGACAGGAATGATGATGCCGAGCGCCAGGACGTCGAGAACTACGGTAACGAAAATAAACGCAATGGCGGCGGAACGGGGAGACGAAGGGGTGTGATCACTCACAAAAGTGATAAGTTGTAAGTTATGAGTTTTAAAATTATTAGGCTCATTTCAGCCATTACAAGATCATTCAGAAATTGCCATTTCTTCACTCTCCAAGGGAAATTGGATCTACTTCACCGAATCTCCCGGCAGTCCTGTAATCAGAAGCAGCTCGAACGCAAAATGCTCAGCCTCAACGGCCGGGTCGCCCTTGACGAGCCGCTCGACCTCCGGTTTGTCGGACGATTGAAACAACTCGATTGTGCGTATCTCGCCGTTCTCCCTGGTCCCAAATACAACGGTTACCTTGCCTTCGGCACGAAGCTGAAAGAGATGCTCAAAATGCTTTGCTCTCATCGCCTCAGCCTGAGCCTTCTCGGTAATAAATTTCTTTCCCCTTCTGAGAATCGCGACGATATACGGTTTGCCCTTGCCAAGCTCCTTCTGAATCTGCTCCTGTGTAACAGCCATAAACGATCCTCCCTAATTCGTGGAAAATTTAATTATTTACTGATGAGCCGATCGAGATCAACAAAATACTTCCCCCAAATTTTTTTAAACTGCGCCGGCAGCATAAACTCCATCATCGTAAAGAATCCTGAGGTCTTCATAACAACCGAAATGTCAATGCGGGTTCCATTCCCTTCCTGCGTAAACGTGAAGGTTTGAGTCGGCAGCATCGGCATTCCGCTTTGGGCTTCGATCACCAGACTCTTGTTCGGCACAAATTCAGTTACCTTCATCAGCAATTGCTTCGTCCCCATGATGTGCACCTCTTCCACAAACGTCGTACCCACCCTCGTCTCGCCGCTCACCTGGCTCACACCGGGAACGTCGCTTCTCCATTGAGGAATTTTTTTCGGGTCTGCTACGACCGAAAAAACTTTCTCGAGAGGAGCGTTAATAAGGACAGAATGTTTAAATGCAATCATGTCAGGGTTTTCCGTTCCAGTGAACGTGGTATGAGTTATGGCCTACACCGGATTTCATTTGGAGAAAACCGTTGCCAAGCTGGACCTTGAACCGGATAAACAAACTCAGGCTCAAACAGAATTCTATATTTGCACTATATTCGACAATCGGAAATCGAAAATCGTAATTTTCACACAATCCGTGATCTTGGGAACCAGAAGAGTTACAGTTAAAGGTCCTCTCTGTCCCCGTGACTTGGCGGTGCTGATACAACAAGAAATTCGACATCACGGCCCGATTCATTTTTGAATTGATGCGGCACACGCGGAGGGATATGCAAGCCATCCCCGGGGCGAAGAATTGTCCGGTTTTCGCCCGCCTCTATTGTCGCTTCTCCCGAGAGGATGTAAAAAAACTGTTCCGACCTGATGTGCCGATGGCGAAGTTCACTTTTCCCGGGAGGTACTTTTTCCCGAATTACACTTACATCCGATGATTTCAGTAAATGCCAGCCATCACACCCATCTCCCCAAACATAATGCTCTGCATTTTTTATGTTCACAACTTCCATGACATTTCCCGTCATTTTTAAGGCTTCTGTAATATCCAGAATTAATATCTCACTCAAGGTCGCCAAGGGGTAAGATAAATCAATAAAGACTCTTTGCGGCTTCGCGTCTTAGCGAGAGAATCCTTTTTCAGTTATCGTTATCTTTTATTTCTTCCCTTGCAACCGCTCTAACCTCCCTTTTGCCATTCTATTGTTCGGATCGAGTCTAAGCGCCTGTTCGTAATTTTCGATCGCCGCTGCAGAATTTCCTTCCCCTTCATAGATGCCCGCAAGCCGGACGTAAGAGAATGCGAAGGTAGGGTAGAGCTCAATGTTCAGTTTCAATATCTCTATTGCGGCAAAGGCCTTTGCCGTATCATCCGAAATCATCTCAGCTAGCCGCACGAGCGTCCCTTCTTTAAAATTGTACGTGAACCCTCCGTAAAATTGCTCCCTAAGCGCATGGTACTGTTTGATTGTTGAATCGATGCCGTAGCGGTCAAACGTCCGTTTAAGTTTATCCTCAAGAAAGATCGGCACCGCGTTACCGTGGTGGCACGTCATGCACGATACCCGAAGCGACGACGTGCTGTCGACGTGGAGTTCTGTCAGATAGACGTTGTTAATATTGTTCACCATTCGAATCATGGTGCGCGCTTCATTTTTTTCCGGCTTCGCATCAGAGACAAAATCATACTGACTAAAATCTTTCCCTTCTTCGCCGACATGGCAAAATGTGCAGCGCACGCCAAGGCCCGAAGTGAAACTAAACATTGTCCGTTGTAAGTCTCTTCCAGTGGTCGATTTTGGCAGCACGGTCAAGTTTTTCGGATTGTCTGGCCATTCCCACCGTTGAGCAAAAAGCGGCGCGGCGCAGAGCAGCAAAGTACAAGCAAGAACGACTTTTTTCATATTGTCCTTTCTATGATGATATAAGGCAAACTTTGGGGTGAATAATTTTGACGGGGACAAACGGCCAACATTTGAATTACGGCAATAATTCTTGTTGATACCATTAATGACATGCGCCTTCTTATAGAACGAAAGATACATCCTCACGCAAAGTCGCCAAGGCGCAAAACAGCTTAAATCTAGATCTTACACGGCTTTGAGCAACACTATTTTTTCCGGCAGACCATCTTTTTCAAATTACGATATAAAAAAATTTATTGCAATACGAGATCGTGATGCTGTTTGGGTAAATGTCGGATACTTTGCCGATCTCCTGGTCAAGCTAACCTATTCCTGAGAGCAACAGGATAGCCTAAGTCATCGCTTCGTATCGGAATGGGAAACTACATTCAGAGGATTGAAAAGCCAAATTGGCCAACGGAAGGCATCGTCGGCGTTCCCCTCCTCAACGAGGAGGGGATATCACCTGCAAGTGAAGGGGGGGAAGTCGGAAAATTTAAGAGCTAACATTACCGCCTTCTGGGTGCTTCTCTCTCCCATCGGCCTTCGTAGTGCACCCACTCATTGTTTCGCCTTTCCCAGCGCCCCGGGACCCACACTGTATGCGGTCGCGGTGGATATGCCCACCGGCCGGCAACCCAAACATAGCGATGATGCCGCGGGTGCCAATTGTAATAACCGGCTATCCATATCATACCCCGGTGAGGTGGATTAACAACAACCACTTCCCTCTGCGGCGGCGGCGGACCGATGTTGATTCCAACTCCGATATGGAGCTGCGCGGAAGCCGGACTCGCCAATGCAAAAATCATCACAAAAAGCGCACCTGTCAAAACTGTTTTCATGGCTTTTCCGTATTTTGTTATTGGATAACTGAAATTGCAATTATAGACACAAGGGAAATCACTGCGTTTAATTAAAATTGATTACTGGGAATTCAAAATCCATATAACGGTGTGGCACGATACATTGTACTTACACCGCTGCTTATAAGCAAATGCCAGACAACTTGTCCGCTACTGGCAACCTCATAGACTTCGATTGGACCGGTCGAGCCAAGCACCGGATCGGCTGACGTGCCGAACGATACCATCGTGTTCCCGTTAGGAAGGCGAAAAGCAGAGCTAATGATCCGTGCCCAATTGTTCCTTTCTGGGCGCCACTCCCATATTTTTTGAGAAGCGCTTCCGTCAACTTCTAATTCTAAAGCCCGAGAGTAACGTTCAACCGTTCGTTCATACCCGTTATCGAAGAGTAATATCCGCCCGGGCGCTATCTCACGGACACAATGTTGACCGCTAAATGGGTCGCTCACAGGAATTGTCGCCCTCACACCTCCGAGCCGCCACTCAAAATTCTGAAAACCCGGTGCGATCGAAACAACCTGATCAAGAAAATGCAAACTCAATACAACATTTCCCTCGGGACCATACGCAACTGAATTGGGATGGAGCCAGTCGCTTGTGACCGATCTCTTTCCCCTATCAAGCGCGGGGTCGAGGTGATCGAAAGAACTCCACCTTTTAACGAGAGACCCACTCTCTGGAATCCATTCCCATAATGCACCGCCGTTCATCAGAGAACCGTTTCGCATCTGCCAATCGTCTGCAATGAATAGGATCGTATTCTGTGGTGTTGCTGTGACGTCATGGTGGATGCGCCGTCCGGGTGGTGTTTCCTGAGGAAGCACCCGGACTGTATCTCCGTTAACGGTGAGTTCGACGAGACCGGTCGCTCCGTCCAAGAAAACAAAATCTCCGTTGAGCCGTCGCGTAAAGCCGGATGCCCCTCCTTTCGTGCGAAAGAACCAGACCGGTCTTCCATCCCCGTTAACAGCAACGAATCCGTTGAAACCGCCCGATTGATTAAGCTCCAGCATCGTGTAGCGCGCAGTGGAGGATCCCTCCACGCTCATCGTCACGGCAGCCAGATCGGGGGGCAAAGTTGCGAGTGGGGTCCTCGACGGAACAACAATTCCAGTAGGATTGCTCTTGCACGATTCCAAACACAGAAGAAATAAAAAAACTGCACTTGAAACTAACGACCCAAAAACCGTTCGTTGAATGCAGCCGTTTCCTTTATGACTGTTCGCGGGGATTAGCCCCTGATTAGTATCCAACATCCGTTCTGAGCAAAACGAGATAATAACGTTACCCTTAACCAAAACTATGCTCTTTGCGTTCCTCGTTATATTCTCCTGGGTTCTTTTGCTGCTCGCGGCGAAAATTATTCACTGGACCATCCCAAACTTCTTGTTCTGGGCCGTCATCTTGATAAAATATCGCAGTCGTTGGTCAAACACCTTCGGGCGGCGTCTTACACCATCGATCCATCCGATACGAATGCGCTTGTACGATGCAGAAAATTTTACAAAATTCTTCCATACCTCTGCATCGGATTTAAGTTTTTTAAGAATGTCACTGGGAAGGGTAAACTTTTTGAGCTTATTTGTTTTACCGGAATTACCATCCATATGATGTCGAATACTCTCAAGCCCAAAGGGTGTCATCTTCCCGGCTCTGATGAGTCGGCGTACACGTTCCTTATTCATTTCTGAAAGAGGGCTTTTCTTTCTCCGGGGACTGAACCTCTGGACCCAGCTTTTCTCATCGCGCGGTTTGGAAGTGCTGTCTATCCATCCATAACAAAGCGATTCTTCAACGGCGTCGTTATAGGGTATCCTCGGCCTGCCGCTTTCTTTTTTATAATAGATGAGCCAAATATCCACTGCAGTCTTGTGATGTTTCGACAACCACGACCGCCATTGCTTTCTGTTTCTTACATACAACGTTTTACCGACTTCCATTCTTAATACCTGTCTTGGTGGCGCACACAGTTGACGCTAGCAAACAATCAATAGTATAGCCACGACGTCGCCAAAAGATATTTTTATTAATTGGAATTAACAAGATGATGCCTCCCATGAAAATTCTTTACACCTGGGGATAAAGATGTTAACTCGGCGTAACATCAGTAACACCGCATGCCGCCGAGAATACGATCGAAGTCGGATTTTCTGTCCAATTTGAAAAGTAGGAGTTGAAGTGTGGATAATCAAGCGGAAAAATTATTGTAGTGACTCAATAAATGTCGGATACCTTCTTGATTTACATGCTGCCATTTCTCAAATAAGGCGTCCGCCATCCCCAAATAAAAAAGCCAACCGTATGTCAAATACGATTGGCTTTCGTCCGTCCCTTCAGCCAACTCCTCCTTCCGATCCGGACTCAATCAGGATACTTATTCCTACAAGAGAATAAACAAGAATTTTCGGGATAAAGTGCTTTGTCAAATATCGACGACTATTCCAAACTGAAAAATCGAGTTTATTGTCCCGGCATATTTGTGGGACACGAATGAACGGGTAAAAGTTTAACGGCGGGAGAGAATAATTAGGAGGCAAAAAGACGGAAAACAGCTCCGTAGATAAGCAAAGCAGCGGAAAGCAACCCCATCCAAATATAAAACTCCCGGTTGCTGATCGGCTTTTCCTCTTCTTTTACAACCTGGTCTGTGGCAAACAATTCGCGGATCAACCAGAACATGAAAGGCTGTTCAATATGATTTTTTTGAAGTATCATGATTTCTCCTGCGTTACTGTTGCGACGCTGTTCTGTTTATTGAATGGTTCATAATACACTTTGCCGGTTAGCAGGAGATTAGACATACTTTAAGGAATTGTTAATTCTTTCAAAAAGGGAGCGATTAGCTCTATAACGACTTGAATCAGCAGCAAACTGCATCTATATTCAGATGCACATTTGTCAAGAGTTAACACAAAAAAGGCGCGTGAATCTCAACTCCTACATACTCGAACAGGCCTTACGCCGGCTGCAATTACCGGAAGATTCCATCAAGCAATTCCAGCTTGCGGGCAAACTAAGCGACGTTGAAGGAAGGGGATTTCCGAAAGAGCTCTTTTTGCTCAGCACGCCCGTCATCGTGCGCGGATTGCTGAACTTTGGGGTGCTGCAAATGCATCGCGACTGGCTCTTTCCATTCTGGGTCCACAAACAACTCGACCCGAAAAGTGCGAGCTATATTCCGCGGGCGCAGAATCCGCTCCTCGTCAACGTCACTCATCGCAACTGGACGATGGTGGGAACGTTGAACGGCTTTCATGAAGCAATTATCGATCCCCGCGGCCTTGCTACCCCCCTGCCCCGCGAATGGTCGATCGATACATGGCTGGTCGTCGATGACCGGGTATTTTTCCCCTCATTGTCGGCCGGCGGAGACCAGACAATCGAGACCATGTTTCCATGCCTCACGACCCGATTCAACGTCGACGGTATTAGCCTGACACTCGAACATTTCGCTGCGCCGACAAATCATGCATTCGATGTTTTATTTTCTAAAACCTCGGTGACAAATAACAGCGGCAAGAAAAAGTCGGGTGCGCTTTGTATCGCCATCCGTCCGTTCAATCCGGAAGGAGTGGCCCCGATTTTTTCAGTCGATTTCAAATTGCCTCGCATTGCATCCGTAAACAAATCTACCGGTTTGGTCTTTGCTGAAACACCGGAACGAATCTTTTGCTCATCGCTTAAAAATGGCGACCTTGCACACGCCCTTAAACAACGGACGATGAATCTATTCGACGAGCCCTCCAGAACTTCCTCTCACTGCGAACGCGGACTTGCGCACGCCGTCGCGGGGTTTATGTTTGACCTTGCACCGGGAGAGGAAAAACTCGTCCACTACAGTGCTGCGCTTGAGGGGGAACAGCCGATCCGGCGGCAGGGGACAAAACAAACATGGCGCGTCTCATTCGAGAAGCGGAAATCCGACCAGCAAATAAGATGGGAAAAAGAACTCTCGACCGGAGCGCAGTTTGAATTTGCGGACAAAAATTTGCAAACATTGTTCGAAGCGAGCCGTCTTGCGCTCCTGGAGTTAAACGACAACGATTTCATCTCCCCGGGACCGTTCCTTTACCACCATTTCTGGTACAGAGATGCAACGCTGATGATTCGTGCACTCGACGTGCTCGGTTTTCATAAGCGGTCGAGACAAGTGATCGATGCATTCCCGGCGCGGCTCGCACAGGACGGGTTCTTCCGAGGCCCAGACGGCGAGTGGGATTCCAACGGTGCCGTTCTCTGGACGGTTCATCAGCATTTTCTGCTCAACAAGCAGCACCTCTGGCTGAAAAACTGGTATCCCAATCTCAAACGTGCGGCTCAATGGATTGTGCGCAAACGAAAACAAACTGAGAACGGCTTAATACCGGCGAGCCTGAGTGCGGAACATCTCGGGACGGTCGATCAATATTACTGGGATACTTTTTGGTCTCTGGGCGGGCTCAAAGCGATGACCAATATTGCGGGAACGCTCAACCAGAAACTCGACGGACAATTTTTTGAAAAAGAAGTTCAGGAATTTGAAAAGGATATTCTTCATTCACTTCAGGAGGTGGAGCGGCGAATCGGCGAAAAGCTCATCCCGGCCACGGAACATCGCAACTTCGACGAGAGCGCCATCGGCTCGATCTCCAGTATATATCCTCTTGAACTGTTTGGTGATCGGATGCTTCATCTCACGAATACGCTGCGAAAGATCGAAACGGAATTCGTCGACGAAAAGGGTTTTCTTCATCCCATTATTCATTCAGGGTACAATCCGTACCTCACTCTCCAGATCGCACATTCATTCTTCATCCTCGGCGAAATCGACAAGGCGTGGGAAGTCGCCGAGACAATTTTTCGACAGGCAGCGCCTCCGTACTCGCTTCCCGAAGCTATTCATCCGCGCACCGGCGGCGGAACAATGGGAGATGGTCACCACGGATGGGCCGCAGCCGAGATCGTTCTTTTTCTCCGGAGCTGCATGGTTAAAGAGGAAAACGGCGTTATTTCACTCTTCAGAGGAAATAACAACAGATTAGTGCAAAAGGGGAAAAATGTGAAGGTGAAAGACTTGCCGACAACATTCGGCGATATTTCTTGTTCACTGACGTTCACGGGGGAAACAACTGCAGTCGTGCACTTCGAAGGGAATTTCAGCGGCGAAACCATGCCGACAGCGATTGAGATCTATCTTCCGTTCGCCGTTAAGAACGCGGCGGCATCCTCTCCAAATCACATCTCGACGAAGACGGTTGACGGCGCAACCTCCCTCCTCCGATGTTCTCCGAAAGTCCGCACGTTGTTTCTTAAATTATAGTTCTTCGGGCGTTGAACAAAGCAAAACCGTTGCGGTTGGCGGATGCGTTCTTTCACGGCTTTAAATTCCGAACGATTTGTTCCTACCCACAATGAAAGCCCTATCGGATCGGTCAATCCAAGCAGTGGTGCATCAATCAGGCTGTCGGTTGCAGTGATGAGGGGGGAAACGCTTCCTACATATTTACGGTAAACCTCCACCTTACCGGTGGAAATAGGAAACGGCCTGACAAGCGTTGCAGAGAGGAAATTGTTCGTTGCTTTTGTTTCAATGCCAAACGAACATTCGGGAGGAATGCCGAAAAATTCTTCCGCAGCAACGCGGACAGAGATTTGATTGCTCGACGAAACAATATAGATCTTGTACCGGAGCTTCTGAAGCAACGAGATGAGTTTCCTTATACCCGGATGCGGTTTCGGAACGGCTATCTGCGCGGTTCCGAATTCGATAAAGGAATCAGACTGTTTCATAACCTTCGCTGTTGCTTTTTCGACTTCGCGGACTGTAAGGCCCGCCATGGATTCAACCACAAGCCGATAGGCAGCCGTCACGTCGCAGCGAAGAAATGATTGATACTCCTCCCAAGTACATTTCAGCGGCGCACCATCCGCCAGCAAATGCGCAAAAACGGCTTCACCGATGTCGCCGATGAGCAGCGTATTATCGAGGTCAAAAACGGCAATTTTCTCCGGCTTCGAGCCAAGCGTTTTCAGCCGGCCTTCCAGCAATTCAACCTGATATTTAAGGTGGACAGGAACCATAGGCTACGAAAGTTGCGCGGCGTGTGGAAGAGGCTCCACCGACCTGAAGTGGTGAAACGACAACGCCGTCGATGGAGTTTGAAACGGGATCGGCAGTGTGTTGATTTCAACGCTGGTTTTTCCAGCGGCGTACGTCAGGCGATTGTACTTGAGCATGCTCACCGGGTCGTCACATACAGCACCAGCGCCGTTGGCCAGGCGCACTCCATGTTGTTCATACAACTCGTTGCGGTGGACATGTCCGTGCATCACTATCTGGACACCGAGAGCCGCGAAGAGCCTCAGAGTTTTGCGGCGCCTTTTCATCCTCATCGTTTTCGATTCGATTTTCTGCCAAAGACTACTTTCAGTGGAAGCATCGTTCAAATCGTTGAAATGATGATGAATTGCAATAAGCGGTAATCTTCCCCCGAACTCTTCGCTTCCGTGCAATTGTGCAAGCGCAGCAACCTGTTCGTCGCTCAACATCCCGTTTGAGCCGAGCGGATTATCCCACAATGACCAGGGAAGGATTGAGTTTAACCCAATGATCGCGTAGGGACCTACTTCTTTCACAAACGGAAAGAGACTCCCGCTGCGCAATTGCCGTACATCTAAAAACGTTTCTGCGAACGCTTCTTCAAAAAGTGCAAGCCTCCTGTGGTAATCAATTGTGCGAATGTACCGGGGAAAACTGAGCACGTCCACGGCCCTGTGCGGCCCTCCGAACACGTCATGGTTTCCCGGAACGATGGTGAGCTTCTTGCTGTCCATTAAGCCGAAAGTTGTGAGAATCGTCCTGGCTAAATAATAGTCGTCGGGGTCGCCGGTGCTGACGATGTCCCCTGTAATGACAAGATGGTCGCAGCCGTGGTCAAGAATTGACCGGAGTAGAATTTTAAATGATTTAATGTGTTCGCGGTAATATTGTCTGCTGAGATGGGGGTCGGAAAGATGGGCGATGGTAAATGAGGTGCCCGCCGGTCTCGTGTCTACCAACGAGCTTTCATTGTGGATCACGTGCCCGGCGAAAGGTGTCTCAGGCTGCGCGCGGGAAGCGTCGGAGACGGAACTCCTCGATAACTTCTTTGTAGCTCTCAAAAAGCTGGTCGAGAATTCGTTCCCATCGAAACTCTTGTGCACGAGCGAGTGCATGGTCTGCGATGACCTTTCTGTGATTAGCATTGTCAAGAAGCCATTCTACTTTTTTCGTAAGATCGGAGCTGTTCAATGGTTCTGCGAACAAACCGGAACTCCCTTCCCGGATGATCTCTACTGCTCCTCCGACCTTTGCTGCTACGGGGGCCAGTCCGGAGGCCATCGCCTCGAGCGTCACAAGACCAAATGTTTCGGTCGTTGAAGGAAAAACGAAAATATCAGCCGACGCGAAGCTTTCCGAGAGTGTTTTTCCCGATTGGTACCCGAGGAAATGTGCGCCCGGCATCATTGCTTGTAGCTCCTGCCTTGCATGGCCGTCGCCTACAATTACCATTTCGAAATCGCTGCGTTTCGAGCGAAGTTCAGCATATGTTTGTGCAAGTATCTTCAAATCTTTTTCCCACACAAGCCTGCTGACGAACAAAATGATCGGCTTCTCTCCTCTGCCGAACCTCTGCCGCCATTCGTTCGAGCGATACAATGGATTGAACATTGCCGTGTCGACTCCGTTCGGAAGATACTCAAGCCTCTCAACGCCGTGTTCGCGAAGCTCCTGTAGAATCGGTGTCGTCGGTACCAATGTGCGGTCGACGTTATTATAGAGCCGGCGCAACAAACGCCATGCAAGGTCTTCAAGGCTGGTAAGATTATAGTATCGCGGGTATGTCGGAAAGTGAGTATGGTACGTTGCAATAACCGGAATTCCGAAATGTCGTGCATATCTTACCGCCGCAAAACCAAGTGTGCAAGGACTGTTGATATGCAGAATATCAGGCTGGAATTCCTGCAAATACTTAGCAAACGATTGGTACCCTGGGAGCGCTATGCGATAATTTTTTTGGAGCGGGAGGACAACTGACGGCACACTGTACACCGGAATTCGCGATCCGCCGGTAGGAGGTGCCGATGTGATCGCGATTGCTTGGTGCCCTCGTTCAACAACTCCGTCCACCATTTTGTAAACGCAGCGCGTGACTCCATCCTGGCCTACCTTCAGGCTTGCGTTGAAATATGCAATTTTCATAATCGTCTCCTTACTATCTCTTTTTACGTGGCTATATAGTAGGAAGTTGCCGTTATCTAAGTGTTATCCCCCCATTAAATAATGGTAAAAAAAGGCCTTCGCTAAAGTACTGCATGAAATGAATTGTGCAAGTTGCAATTTGATAGAACCCCTTGCTTCGCGACTCTTCTCAGATTATATTTCCCTTAAAAAATGGGCCTATGAAATCTTCGAAACAATTGTCACTCTCTGAACGTCTGTGGGCCTCTGAGAGTGATTGGGAAGCGCGCTGGGAAGAATTCGGGGAAGACGAAACAATGCAGGTCGATCCAGAGCTGGTTGCTAAGGTCGCTGATGAATTCTCCGAACGGATGAAAAGTAATTATCCGTTCTTTCATCGTCGTTATGCCGGGCAAATGTTAAAGCCACCGCATCCTATCGCGGCGGCGGTGTATCAGATGACGATGAAAATCAATCCTAACAATCACGCGCTGGACGGCGGGCCGGTGACGGGCAAGATGGAAGTTGAGGCTGTCGCAGACCTCGCACATATGTTTGGATACAGAAACCATCTGGGCCACCTTACAAGCAGCGGCACAATTGCAAACCTTGAAGCTCTTTGGATTGCACGGTCGCTCCGACCGAAGTCGGCGATTGCGTTTTCGACATCGGCCCATTACACCCACAGGCGGATGTGCGAAGTTATCGGAGTCGAGGGGACGGAAATTCCGACCGATGATTTTGGAAGAATGGATTGCGGCGCACTTGAAAAAGCACTCAAGGCGGGAAAAGTCGGAATGGTGGTGGCGACGGTCGGCACGACTTCTCTCGGAGCGATTGACCCCTTAGAACAAATTATTCCTCTCTGCCGGCAATATAACGTTCGCGTACATGCGGACGCGGCGTACGGCGGATTCTTTATGCTCCTTGCACAACAAAAGCATCCGATCATCAATCCCGCATCATATCTCCATTTGTCCGAGTGCGATAGCATCGTCGTCGACCCTCACAAACATGGTTTGCAGCCGTACGGATGCGGGTGCATACTTTTTGGAGATCCATCAGTCGGAAAATTCTACAAACATAATTCGCCTTACACCTACTTCACCTCGAAAGATTTACATCTGGGCGAAATCAGCCTCGAATGCTCGCGTCCGGGAGCAGCGGCAGCGGCGCTCTGGTTTACATTGAAATGTATTCCGTTGCAGCCCGACAAAGGACTTGGAGCAATATTGACAAAAACGAGGCGCTCCGCGCTCGAATTCTCGAAACTGATTGCGTCGAGCAGAGTATTACGTGAGTTCGTTAAGCCGGAACTTGATATCGCAACCTACTTTTCAAATACCGAGCCGTTGACAGACACTCTCATAAGCCAGCGATCGGAAAAAATATTTTCGGACGCGATGCACCGTTCTACTAATCCGTTATTTCTCGCGCTTCTCCAAGTTGATTCGAAAAATGTGAGGGGGCTTCACCCGAACATTAGCCTCGATCATGAAATGATGACAATACTCCGGAGTGCGTTGATGAAACCGGAACATCTCGCCTTTGTTCCACAATTAGTGCGGGAATTGGAAATATTGGCTGGCGATGAAACGAAGTAACTGGGAAGAATCCATTTTAATCTGCAATCTGCGCTGAAATCTGAGCCATCGGAGTACTTACGAGGGTTTTCATGAGGCCAAAAATCCTTGAAGATAGGAGAGGGAGTCGAGGATAATCTTCTCGCCGACTGGCATCGGCAATGTCACTTTTCCGATTGAAGTCGGAAGCACGAGCCTGATTTTTCCATCGTGAACTTTCTTGTCAACGCGCATCGTCGCGAGAAGTCTTGACGGTGTGAATTTAATATCGCGCAAAGACGGAAGTGGAAATAAGAGAACAGCGCTCTCGATTCGTCCGGCGTTTCGCGGAGTAATCAATCCAAGGCGGAGAGCGACAAACGTTTCGGCAACCATCCCCATGAGGATTGCTTCTCCATGTTTAAGCAGGCGATAGCCGCCGGCATGTTCCAGAGCATGTCCGACCGTGTGCCCGAAATTCAGGATTGAGCGGAGGCTTTTTTCGCGTTCATCCCGTGAGACCACGTACGCTTTCATCCTGCAGCATTCCGCAATGATCCGGGTAAGGTCCTCGCTCTTTTTTGATCTGATGCGATCGAAATTTTTAACCACGTACGAAAAGAACCTTTTGTTCATTATAATGCCGTATTTGAGCACCTCGCCAAGGCCGCATATGAGTTCCCGTTCCGGAAGAGTTTGGAGGGTCGCAATATCCGCGGCTACAAAAACCGGCTGATAAAATGTCCCAACCATGTTTTTCCCGAGCGCGTGGTTGACACCTACTTTCCCTCCTACAGAAGAGTCGACTTCAGCAAGGAGAGTGGTCGGAACCTGCACAAAATGCACTCCCCGCTGATATGTTGAAGCGATAAAACCTGCGAGATCGCCCACAACTCCGCCGCCCAACGCGACGATTGACGATTGACGTTCCACATTCCATCGAAGCAATTGGGAGTATATCGCATCCGCTCTGCGGAGGCTTTTTTGCACTTCGCCTGCGGGAATAACGATCGGATGTAGTGTAAATCCGGATACGTCGAGCCCCTTCATCACCGTCTTCAAATAGAGCCCAGCAACCTTACTGTCTGTAATGATAACAACCGTCTTCGGCAAGCGGTGGCGCTGAAAAAGAGAACCGAGCGATGAGAGGATCCCGGCCCCGAGATAAATGGGATAGCTGCGTTTGCCAAGCGGAACACGGATGGTGTGATGGATGAAATTATTCTTCAATGTGATGGCGCAACATTTTTACAAGTTCGTCAATTGTGTTTCCGATCTTTTTGTCATCGGTATGGATAATGATATGCGCTTGTTCGTAATAGCCTTTCCTTTTTGTCAAGAGCTCATCGATGCGAAGCTGCAATTGTTCCGCATCCATCAGCTCGCCATCGGCCGTGCGGAGCATCGGCCGGTCGCTTTTCGTTCGAAGACGCTTATAGATAAACTCGGATTCGGCTTTAAGGTAGACGAGAACACCCGATTCTTTGACAAGGTCCAGCGACTCCTGGTCGGTGATGGTTCCCCCGCCGAGCGAAATCACCGAACGCGGCGTGCCGGAAACCTCCGTGAGAAATGCACGTTCCATTTTCCGGAACGCTCTCTCACCTTCTTGCTTGAAAATATCGCCGATCTTCCGTTTCTCCTTTTGTTCGATGAACATATCCAGGTCGACGAAATCGTATCCTATGGTATTTGCAAGAATCGGTCCGATGGTACTCTTCCCGCTCCCCATAAACCCGGTTAAAAAAATTATGTATTTCCTGTGATTGCCGTCCATGCGAACGTCGGTATTGTCAGATGCGGTATGATAAGATGCAGACAACATAAGGATTAGTCAAGTGCTTCGCGATAATAAATCTCTGATCGTACGGAAGATTCTGAGTGATCAGCCTTGTTCAAGATGGATATAACATGAATAACACTCGTTCGATAGACTATTCTACCGGAGAATATACCAATCAAGGAATTGGGGGCGGGTGGTTCTCGCCTGATTTCATCTTCTCTGTCAATTCAACTTTCAAATCCTGATAACGAGACATCGCATGCTGAACCTGCTGCCGCGAATGATACAACTCAAACTGGAGCCGTACTTCTTCGCGATCAAGTCTCCTAAAGAAAAAAAACGCTCCCGCTGTAAGCCCGCCGCCGAAAATGATGACAATAACCACGGCGATTTCGTAAAGAGCATCTACTTCCGAACCGATCCGCTCCAACGCGCGATAACTGTCGTCACGTGAATTCTGCTTTTCTGTCATGAGAGCGAGAATTGTGGTGCGGATCGACCCCATCAATTCTTTCCCTTTGTCGGTAAGGACAGCCTGGAGTGAATCAGAAGAACTATTGGTCATTGCAAGATTAATCGAGGACTTAATAATCTCGATTCTGCCATTAATTGACGTCCCGAGCGAATCGAGAAATTCGTCGCGATAACTCCCTTTCACATTTAATTGTTTTAGATAGAGAAAAGATTGTTGGACCGACTTCACTGCGGAATTGTAATCCTTAATGAAGTCCCTGTTATTGGTGATGATGAATCCACGTCGGCTCGATTCCGCCCTCTGAAGAGAAATCAAGACATCCTGCAGAACAATAACGACTTCGTGATTGTACGACAATAATTCTATCTGCCTCGTTCCCTCGCCGACCGCAGCTTTCATGAAATACAGCAAGCCAAAGAATAACAAAAAAGCGGCGGTGATGCTGCCGAACAGAAACCGTTTAAACAATCGTCCCATAGGAAGAATTTAATGTCGGTGATGCATTATGCCCCCAACAAGCAACGTAGCATCTCCCGGTTAATGGTTTTAATGTCTAGACATTCCATGTTGGGTTCGGTATCAAGTTCATCTGTCTGAAACGGAGACCGCTTCAGCGTCCAGCGTGGCGTGAGCTTGCGCATGGATAATATCCCCCATCGTTATTATCCCGATAAGCCGGTCATCGGCGGCCTCGTCCACTACACCAAGCTGGCGCCTTTCGAACTTATCCATCATAACAATGGCACGGGCAAGAGTGTCATCCGCGTGCAACTGGGAATGACGATGCACAATTCCATGAACATGCGCTTCACGCTTCCCCTCTGCCAGCATTTGCCGAAGCGCCGACTCATTGACTAATCCAATATACTTCCCATTGTCGTCTAGAACCGGATAAGAAGAAAAACTATAGATGGCAACAAGTTCAAACGCCTGCTCGATACTCATCGAACTCCTAAGCGAGAGGATGTTCTTTGCACTCATTGCAGCACCGACTTTCAATCTGTCCAAATCGTTAATCGGAGCCACATGGCCATGCGGGATATGAATTCCGTCCTGCGCCATCAGCCCATCGTAGAGAGAAACCGGACGCCAGTGACGTACCAAGCCATAGGTAATCATATTTGCGATCATCAGGGGAAGAATCAACGAATATCCCCCTGTCATTTCAATAATCACGAGAACGGAAGTCATAGGAGCTCTAACAATTCCCGCGAAAACCGCCCCCATACCAACCAGGGCGAATGCGCCGATATCGTTTGGAGAATGGTTAAGTAGATTGACATCCAAATATCCCACCGCTCCTCCAACCATTCCTCCAATAAAGAGCGCGGGCGCGAAAAGTCCTCCTGCTCCACCGCTGCTAAAAGAAAAGACAGTGGCAAGGATTTTCATAATTCCGAGGATGATCAGCGCTCCTATAGTCAGTTTTCCTGCGAGGGCAAATGAAAGCGTTTCATAACCGACACCTGTAATCCCGTCGAAATGGATCCATAAGAGAGCAGCAACAGCAAGAATTCCTGTCACCAATCCACCGATAGCAGGCTGCGCCCATCTGGGCAGCCACGTGTTTTGTTGAAACCATTTTCGAAGGCTCAAGAGGGAATCGGTGAACGCAATAGAAGCGCCGCTTGCAATAACGCCGAGCACTGCATAGAGAATAAGTGACGATGCGTGATCCAATCCATAGACCTGCTGAACTTCCAGAACGGGGTGTTCTCCGAGAACGTTCCGCTCGATCACCGCGGCCAGTGCCGCAGCTACAATGACTCCAGATAAAACCGTCTGATCGAGAGTTCCGATGATCTCTTCGATCGCAAATGTTACCCCAGCAATCGGCGCATTAAATGCCGCAGCGATGCCGGCGGCAGCTCCGACCGGCAGGAGACGGCGCAGATTTTGCCGCGATAAGGCGGCCCCGCGTCCCAGCAATCCTGCAATTCCCGCACTGATTTGTATCGTCGGTCCCTCGGGGCCCAACGATGAACCCGATCCGATTTGCAGCGCACCGATAAAAAATTTTCCGAGAACATCGCGAAAGGGTATCCGATCTTCCTTCATCCAAAACGCGACCTTCACCTGCACTACTCCACTCCCGCGTGCCCCGGGCGCGACATAGTACAAAAGCAGACCGCATATCAACGCACCGAGTGTAGGAGTGAAAATAATCCAGAGAATCGATGACGGATAGGACGTTGCCAGAGCTCGGTCAACCAGGAATCCCCCAAGTAATTTGATGGCGAGATGAAACGCAACCGCAGCCAGGCCGCAAACAGCGCCGATAATAAGCGTTAGGACAAAAAGCCGTTGGTTCTCTGAGGGGATGGCCTTGTTATAAATGCGCAGCAGCTTGATGCTTCCGAATTGAAACCGCGACCGGAGGATGTCGAAAATTTTCATAACGTCGAAAATGTTTTTTTTGCCATTGTACATTTTTCGCTGTTGTGAATCAGCGGTCGGTCAAACAGTATATTGTCTCTCGAACATGCATCGATTTTAATCTAAGAAATTGGACGCCAAAATCAAAAACTGTTTCCAGGGCATGAATCCGCCGGAGTTTTAATCAAAAAAAAAATGCCCTCTCCGATTCCGTTTTGCTCGGAAAATTACTGCCAAAGAAAAGCCTTTGCAGTATTAAAACAGTAGAAGCTGAGGCGGAGGAACAAAGACGTACGTCGCGTCTTGGAGGGGTATAGCACAAATCAGAACTCCGGCTAAAGTTTTGCTGTGGCCAGATACGGAAAAAATTGCCGGAGTACTTGCACCGATTACAGCTTAGTGCGCGGACGGAATCGGACGCCCAGCGCAACAAGCCGATATCATCGGTTCAACGATAAAATGTATCGCGCAGGTCTTCAATGTCGGACTTATCTTTCAGCTTCTGAAGCCAGTCGGCGACGATGCGCTGTTTCTTTTCCTGCAACATTTGGGCAGCGAGGATATTCTTTTGCGCGTTGAAGCTGGCGGAATCGAACGGGCTTTTGCTCAAAAGCTTGATCAGGTAATATCCTCTTTCTCCTTCAACGGGCTGGGATATTTTTTGTACCGGCAGCATCATTACCACACCGAGAAAAGCGTTGTCCCTCCCGATGGTAGGGATTGACCCTGTTAGAGCAAATATTCCCGTTGACTGAACGCTAATTCGCGGATCGGAAACAACCAGCGATGAGAGGTCGACGGAATCGTTCATCGATGCGCGCTGCTTTTCAACCACCTCTTTCATCATCTCCATCTTCTTTTTTCGGACGACGCGCGGCTGCAGAAAGTTTTTCACTTCGTCGAATGGACGAACGCCGTCTTTCTTCAGCTCAGAAATCTTAAACACGGCCACCCCTCCGTTGACTTCATAGGCTTCGCTGACATCGCCTAAATCCTTTTCGAAGGCAAATCTCGAAACCGACTCGTTAACGCCGATTCCCGGAATCATCGCACCTTTTTGAAACGAGGGTGTTTCTCTCACCTGTAAGCCTAACCCTTCTGCCTCCTTTTCAATTTTTCCATCCTTTGCAAGAAAAGCAAAATCCTGCGCACGCTGCATAGCGTCGTCTTTTGTCTGCGAACTGGCTTTGATCGGAAGATCGATGTCGGCAATTTTCACCTCGCGGCTGTCTCTCCCCTCGATCTTGATAATGTGAATCCCGAATTGGGTTTTCACCGGGCCGAGGATTTGACCGGGCCTCCCTTTCAGTGCTACGTCTTCAAACGGCTTCACCATCCTCCCTTTGCCAAACCAGCCGAGTTCACCGCCTGATATTGCCGCACCCGGTTCACTCGAATACTGTTTTGCAAGGTCGGCAAAATCTTCCCCCTTTCGCGCACGTCCTAGCAGCTGCTCGGCCTGCTTCATCACTTCTTTCTCGTCTTTTCCCGCGGTAGTGAGAAGAATATGCCGGGCACGGACGAAAATTTCGGTTCCCTGTTTTTCCTCAAGAATTTTTATGATATGAATCCCGTCGAAATCTTTTATCGGGCCTACAACGTCGCCAACCTTCGCGTCGAAAACGAAGTTTTCCTTTTCTTGCGTCAGCTGCCCGTGTTTGAAGAATGCCGGAGGTGTAGAGGTTTCAGAGTATGATTTTTGCAGGTCGAGGAAATCGATCCCCGCCTTTGTTTGCTGGAGAATGTTGTTGGCTTCTACAAGCACATCCTGAGAATCTTTTGCCGACGGCTGGTCGCTGAATAATACATACTTCAGTTTGCGCGAGGCTTTTGCTTTGAATTCATCCTGGTTTTCGTTATAATATTTCTGCAGGTCGTCACCTGAGACGGAGACGGCACTATCGGAAAAGAACCTGTTCGGGTCAAATAATGCGTACTGTGCATCGAGCTTTGTGTTCTGGCCCTCGAACCGATCTTCAATTTCCCCCGGCGTTACTCGTACCGTTGCAAAAATGAGGCTCTGCATTTTTTCGGAAAGGCGCTGCTGCCGCAGCCCGGTTTCCACCTGGATCATAATGTCCTTGTTTTTCGGGTCATTGATTGTCTGATCGTAAGCTGCCCTGTTGAATTTCCCGGTCGAATCCCTGAATTGCTGCACTAAAAAATCGGGCGGATTATCACCTTTTACCCAATCCACAAGTTCCTGGTCGGCTACCGTGATGCCTGCACGCTGAGTCTCTTTTTCGACCAACGTAGTGGCAACCAGAGTGTTCCAGATTTGATCCCGAATCTCTTTCATGGTTTGGTCGTCCGGGTCTTGTCCCGATTGTTTCTTTTGGTTTTCCGCAGCTCGCTTCACCATTTCGGAAAACTCCACATAGGTAATTTTCTTTCCATCGATGATCCCAACGTAGTCATGGCGTCCTGACTTGATTCCGAGGTAATCCATTCCCCATTCAAAAACGATCATAACCACAAACATGATTACGAGCCCGATGAGAATCACGGGCATATTATCGCGCATTTTGGTCATTATTGGCATAACCGGACGAACTCCTTACTGCAAGATATTGAAATTGAACTGACTCAAGTAATGAATATAATCGAAACCGGTTTGAAATGCAACGCAAAAGCGGGAAATGGTACGACGTCGCCGGCGTTGCAGATGTCGGACACCTAATTTAAAAGTCGCGATATGCTGATTTATTTAGTCGAGTAAGCGAAGAGGGTTTTCGACATCTACTTAAACTCACCACTAGCGCGACCATAGTAATGGCTTAATTTGAATAAAGAATTGTCATGCCCACCGAAGTGGGCATCCATTGTGTAGCAAAAAGGGAAAATTTGGATCCCTTCGGAACGCGGAAATGACAAACTGAGCCAGCACTGCGACCATCGTTACCTTGACTTACATTCTGCATTTAGTTACATTTTTTGAAAGAATATAACGGTTTTGTCATTGCACTCTCGGCAAAAAAACATTGCTATCCTTGGTTCCACGGGCTCCATCGGCAAGAATAGCTTAGAAGTTATCGCCAACTTTCCAGATCAGTTTAAAATCTCCTATCTCACGATCAATAATAATGTGGATGGACTGTGCGATCAAGTACGTCGTTTTAGACCGAAAGGCGTCGTGGTATTGGACAAAAGATCGGCAGCGGAATGCAAAAGACGCTTTGATGGAACGACCGAAGTCCTTGACGGCGAAGAAGGTTTAAAAGAGATTGTTCAGCGCGACGACGTGGATGTCGTCATCAGTTCATTGGTCGGATTTGCGGGATTGAAGCCGACAATCGCAGCGATCAAAGCAAAGAAAAAGATTGCTCTGGCTAACAAGGAAACCCTTGTCGCTGCCGGTGAGATCATCATGAAGCTGGTGAAAGAAACCGGCGCCATTCTCATTCCGGTCGACAGCGAACATTCCGCGATTTTTCAATGCATGGTTGGAGAAGCGAGTTCATCCGTCGGTAAAATTATTCTTACTGCGTCGGGTGGACCATTCCTCAACACTCCGTTGGAGAAGCTGCAAAAGGTAACGGTCGAGCAAGCGTTGAACCACCCGAACTGGAAAATGGGTAACAAGGTTACAATCGATTCCTCGACGTTGATGAACAAAGGTTTGGAAGTGATCGAGGCACGCTGGCTCTTCGGTATCCCGGCGGATAAAATCGACATTGTCATCCATCCACAATCGATCATTCACTCGATGGTAGAGTTTGTCGACGGTTCGGTCAAAGCGCAGCTCGGAGTGCCGGACATGAAGCTTCCGATCCAGTACGCGCTTACGTATCCGGAACGCGCGATGTCGAGTTTTGGCCGAGTCGATTTCCCGATACTGAAGGAAATGACGTTCTTTACCCCCGACCTCGACCGCTTTCAATGCTTACGGCTCGCGTACGACGCCTTGCAGGAAGGCGGAACGATGCCCGCAGCGCTCAATGCGGCAAATGAAATAGCGGTGAAACGTTTTCTGGAGGGAAAAATTTCTTTCCTTCAAATACCCGAAACCATCCGCCGTGCGATGGAGCATCACTCTGCGATCACGAGTCCTACGCTCGACGATATCATCGAAGCGGATACGTCGACCCGTCAATTTGCCGCGGGTATTTGCAATTAATCGCAGGTCACGCCCGCATCGTGCCCTGCTCCTTATTTTTTAGCAATCGAAGGTGTTTTCCGCGATGGAATTTTTGCAGACTGTATTCTATTTCTTAGTGACGATCGGCGTGCTGGTCTTTATCCACGAGCTAGGACATTTCATCGCAGCAAAGGCGTGCAAGATGCGCGTCGATAGATTCTCGATCGGATTTCCACCCCGGGCATTCGGCAAAAAAATCGGCGAGACTGACTACTGCGTCTCGTGGGTTCCCATCGGCGGCTATGTGAAGATTGCGGGAATGATCGATGAGAGCTTCGACACAGAATTCATCGACCGCGAACCGGAACCGTGGGAGTTTCGCTCGAAGCCTCTCTGGCAGAGGATGATCGTTATTTCCGCCGGCGTGACAATGAATATCCTCCTTGCAATCGCCATTTTCTGGGGAATCAATTTTGCCAATGGTGGAAACTTCCGCCAAACGACTGAGGTCGGATACATCATTCCCGGGAGCGCCGCTGAGAAAGCCGGGTTCAGGGAAGGCGATAAAATTCTTGCCGTCAACGGCGAGAAGATTAATCATTGGGATGCAATCCAATCGGCGATGTACGTCGACTTTGAGGGAGACGATCTCAGCATCGATGTGGAACGAACCGGAACCGCAACCACGATTGCCGTTCCGCATTCCCTGGTGCCCGACATTTCTGATGCGTCATTCGGCATTCTGCCTAATTTTACCGAGGCGGTGATCGGCGACGTTCTCAAAAACAAACCTGCCGAGGCTGCGGGGCTTAAACCGGAAGATGTGATCCTCTCTATCGACCACCAGAAGGTGATCAACCAATTCCAAGTAACTCGCATCATCAAAGCCAGCGCCGGGAAAAAGATTGACATCGAATTGAGGCGCGGAACTCAGGTCGTTCAGACCGCAATAACTCCGACATCCGAAGGAATTATCGGGATCAGCATCGAGAGCCGTTACGCAGGCCCTGTTCTCCACGAACACTACGGTATTTTCGCATCGCTCCCGAAAGGGGTGGACGATGTGTACGGTGCGACAAAATTATTCATCAGCTCTATCTGGCACATCGTTGTAGGTAAGGCATCGTTCACGAAATCGGTCGCGGGGCCTGTGAAAATCGCACAAATGGCAACGCGGACGGCCGAAGTCGGATTGATGAGTTTCCTCGGATTTATTGCATTGCTCAGCATCAGCCTTGCGGTGATGAATATTCTTCCCTTCCCCGCCCTTGACGGCGGGCACCTCATCATGCTCGTGTACGAGGCAATTTTCGGAAAACCAATTCCGCACAAGGTTCAACAAACCGTACAACAGGCGGGAGTGCTGCTGCTACTGACGTTTATGGCATTTGTTATTTACAATGATATTGCCGGATTTTGACCTTTTTTCTTGGTGACTCTCAACACAGCATGGTCTAGTATTATTCCTGTATCTTAGTCCAATTTCATATAGAGCTGTTTACAATTTTTCCGGAGAGAAGTATGAGAATAACAAGAATTATGCAATTCCTTGAGGCGGCCATACTAACGCTTGCGCTACTTCACCAAGCGGCAGCTCAATCCATTTCCGTTTTTCCAGTTGTTACCCAAGCGGACATCATCAATGCTACTGCGCTTGTCGACCCCCTTACCGAGCAGGTAAAGAATATAGCGCCGACAAGTTTTTCGATGAGGATCGTGGATAATCGGGCACCCGATACGGCTTGGGTAACAATGCACGTACAGGCGTTCATCATGCTCGATCAAGATGGACCTCCGGCCAAGCTTATTGCGACTGCCGACATATTTGAGAAGAATCCCGGAAACAACATTCACACACCGTTTCCAATCCTTCCGGGCGCCGGCAGACTCTTCACAAGCCTCGACGCACAACAGGGAGGGTCCACGGATATTGATAACAATGCTACCGTCGATGATGCATTGAAGCAAAGACTAAAAAATATGATCGAAGATCCGGCGAGCGGCGGCAAAGTGCCTTCCGGCGTCTATTCGGTGAAGATAACATTCACAGTTGTCAGGTACGGCAACCACACTGTGAATGAAACTCTCGACCTGAGCAACGATCCGCGATTCACGGTCACCGTGACAAACCCCACTAATGCTACGTTGCTTCAGCCGTCGGATAACGGAGTGGAGTTCCCCTCTCCGTTCCCGCAGTTTCAATGGGCGTACGACACCCACGGAGTGTTGATCACCGTTTACGAAAAGAGACCTGAACAGCAATCACTTGAGGATGCAATTTCCGCATCCGACCCATATTTTCAGGTTCAGATTGACCGACAACTTTCCGGTAACCTTACGACCCTTACGTATCCTCAGGCCCCAGTTGGCGGCCCGGGCATAACCATCCTCAAAGGACCTCGCCCACTCGAGCGCGGCAAGTCGTACGTTGTCGTCCTCGACGGTTTGCGGACGGCGTTCGGATATTCGATCGATCCCCTCAGAACGATCCGGCTGTTCCGTATCTCCGATCCGCAAGGAGAACTTGTAATGAACATGTTGCAATCGGCACTGAGCGGCGGAACATTTCAAAATTTTATGAACCTCATTCAAGATCAAAAGCTCGTGCTTAACAGTTCCCAGATTACTTTAAACGGCGTATCCCTTAGTGCTCAAGAGCTTCAAATGATCCTCAATCAAAACAAAAACAACATCAAATCGATCCGATTCGAAAACTAACAGCGTACTGACTTCTTGGAGAAAACTCCACATGAGAACATTGCACATTCTTCTATTACTGGGCGTGACCTCTGCATTCTTCACGGCGGCGGCGGCGCCGGTATATGATCCAGACAAGCCGGTCGCTCTTATTTATAAGCCGGTCGGATCCGTCCAATATTTGAAAGAGGGAAAGAGCTGGACTAAAGCCACGCCGGCAACTCCGCTCCTGTCGGGAGATCAAGTGCAGACCGGCGAAAATTCGTTCGTCGTCATAAAGTTCATTGAGAATTCAATCCTCCGACTTCAAGAAAATTCTCAAGTGACGATTCGCGCCGAAATGACGTCCAACAAAGAGTTCTCGAAAAACGTGAACCTCGATCACGGACAACTGACCTTCGACGTGCAAAAAAGAGAAAACGAAAAATTTGAGTTCTCAACGCCGACATCCGTCGCATCGATTCGCGGCACAAAAGGAATGCTCATCAACGGAGCAGACAGCAACGACGTGTTGATTCTAGGGGCTGGTGTCGTTCTTTTCACAAATTCCATCTCTAATCAATCGGTCAATGTCAATGCCGGACAGACCGCCTATTCCTACCGCGACGGAAAGATCGAAGTAAAGAAAACGACTCCTGCTGAATTGCAGAAATTACAGGGTGCAGCCGGCGGCGGCGGTGGAGGAGGCACTTCAAACAATGGAACATCATCAACGAGCTCAGGTTTTTCAGTTGGATTTGCCGTTACAGCTCCGGTGGTAACCCAGGGACAAGATTTTAATGTCACGGTCGAACTTGTACAGACTTCCGTCCCCATCGACACGTTGAAATCGGTTGTTTCCTATTTTGCATTGGCGTATAAAAACTCAACGGTAACGACATACAAAGAGGTAGCGGCCGCGTTATCAGGAAACAAGGTAACCTTCGCAATTCCGGGAGCCGATGTAGTGGGCACCTCGATGCAGGCTTATGTAATATTCAAGACCAAGACGGGAATCAATTTGACTTATCCGCCGACAGACCCGCAGACGAATCCGATTACCATTCCGGTCCAGTCGACAAGCGGGAACGAGTTGAAGATTCAGTTCTCCGACCCGAATGGAAATCAAAAGACAATGATAATCGATTACTGATCTGCTGAAGTTATTTCTTGAGAAAAACCGCTTGCAATTATCGGCTTCATTTTTTAGATTGCAAGCGGTTTTTTTTATAGATGCCATTAATTGTTCACTTTCACCCGGTCTGCAATGGACTTGCTCCGCAGGAAATCGCCCCCAAAATTATTTGCGCGACTCGTCGCGGCCGTGATCATTCTCTCCCCAATCGCAGGGTACTCCCAGATCAACACCTATATCCGGGCGATACACACAGGTGAGGCAAGAGAAGGAACACCTCTTCGAGTCGCGGTTGAATTGGCAAAATCGACAGACCTTGCTCGGGTTGTCCTGTACTACCGTCAGTACGGCCAGTCGGAATTTCGAATACTCGAAATGCCGATCATAGGCGACTCGGCCACAGTGACGATTTCAGAGGATGAAGTGACGCCTCCGTTCTTAGAAGCGTACGTCCTGGCACAAACTTCGACGGGTGTCACTGAAACATATCCGTTTGAAAATCCACAGGCCTCGCCGACGCGAATTCCGATAGCGCTGAAATCACCGAAGGATCAAGAGATTCTGATCCTCAGCCCTGATAAATCCGAGAAACTTCTGCCGAGCGATATTTATATCTCCGTTTCGTTTGTCTACGCCAGCGATCAAGTCGATAGAAAAAGAACGAAAGTGTTTGTCGACAATGCGGACCTTTCATCGATGGCAGTCTCGGCGGGCGATTTGACTATCGTATCGCCGGACGCTCTTCCGAAGAATATCTCGACGGGCATCCATACGCTGCGGGTCGAAGTCTACGATACTACTGGGGCGCCGTATCATACGGTTGAGCGAACGTTTACCGTTATTGCAAGCGGACAGGAGGAGGCAGAAGAAATACTCTATTCAGGTAATGCTCAGGCTGAGGGGCGAAACGAAAATATCCAGGGAAACGTGACACCCTACAGACGCCTGACCACAAATGCGAACGCATCGTACGGCATTTTGAAAACAACGGGCAATCTCTACCTCACATCGGAAGAGAAGCCTACGACACAGCCTCAGGATCGTTACTTCCTCGGACTTGATGCAAAGTACGCCCACGTAGGTATCGGCGATGCGTACCCTCGATTTGCCCCGTCAGGGGTCATGGACGGCAAGCGCCTCCGTGGCCTCTCTGCGGGCTTGGACCTTGGGGCATTTAATTTAGATTATGCAAGCGGTGAAGACATCCGAAGAGTCGACGTCGACTCAAGTCAACAGGTTTATACACCGACGCTGAAACGGAACCTCACGGCAATTCGACCGAGCTTCGGCAGCGGAGAAAATTTTCAACTTGGCTTCACATATTTAAAATCAAAAGACGACTACAGTATTACCGATAGCGTGGTCAAACCCCAGGAGAATGTTGTGGTTGGAAGCGATTTGCTCGTCGCGCTTGATAACCATCATATCGAATTGACCGGGCAGACCTCGTACAGCTTGGATAACGTCGATATCTCAGCCCCGCAATTCACCGACGCGAGCATCGATACTTCACAATTGGACAGCAGCACCAAAAGCCTCTTGAAGAAATACGGGACGAAGTACCTCGCAAAGGTGATTACGCTCAATGGGAATCTTGTGCCTCTTCCACCGGGTCCCACTGCATTGGTCTACGAAACCGGTCTCGCCCTTAATTATTTCGGAAACTTTATTAAAGGAACATACATCTATCACGGCGCTGATTATACGTCGGAAGGGACATCTGCGTTGAGGAGGGACATCAAAGGCATCAACGTTTTTGACAGGATACGGTTGGTCGGCAACAGTGTGTTCGTAACCGCCGGTTATGAACGGCTGCAGAACAACACGGCCGGACGCGACAGTCTGAGATTATCGTCGGACAGCAGCCTCATCGCGCTTACAACGACGTATCAGACAATCAACGCTTCAATCTCCTATTACCCAACTTCCGATATGCCGAACTTTACGCTCGGCTACGGCAACAACAGTGAGTCGAACCCGATCGACCCGGCCGACACAAACGCTACCGATGCGGCCCAGGCTGTTAACGATAAGACGAACCGATTCTTCGTGCAATCGACATACGATTTTCCATCTACCTTGGGGAAACATAACGCGACACTAAGCCTTGACCTCTCGAACAAAACCGACAACACCGCGAACAAGCAAAACGTCAAAGGCTTCAACGCCTTTTTTTTGGTCAACACCGTTCATTCGTACTCGCTTGAGTCGACTATCGGATACACGATGAGCTTGAATACCATACCGATGGCTATGGCTGACACTATCAGCGGAAAGACTACAGTAGCGTCCAGTTCGCTGAACTATTCAACGATTTCGCTCAACGGCCGGTACAAGATCTATAAAGATCTGTTGAGACTGTCTGCCACGTACGCGCCGACGTTCGGTGATTTTCAGCGCACGCTAATGGAACTTGGATTGCTCTACGCCATTGCGAACAATCAAAGTGCATCGTTTCAATACCAATATATCGTCAACTCCGGCTCGAAAAACGATTCATACGTCAGCCTGATTTATCATATCAACTTTTAGTATTCTATGTTAGGGCCACTCTTCAAACGTTTGATGCCGTGGCTTATCCGAATTTCCCTCAGTGTTGGTATCGCGTTGTTAGTGATAGTGTTCGTGCAGGACGCGGTAATCAAGTTCCATTTCTTCGACAGGCTGAAGCTTTCCTTTATCGACAAATCGTTTGCAAAGCGGGGACCCCTCCCATTTTCAGAAGATTCACTCGACGTCGTAATCGTAACGGTATCGGAAAAATCCGACGCTACGCTGCCTGAACATTTTCCGTTTCCCCGAAGTTATTACGCCCGGGCGATTCGCAACCTCAATAGAGCCGGTGTCCGCGCGATCGGAATCGACTTTTCCTTCGAAGACCCCGATGCACACGGCCCAGAGCATGACACCGAACTCCGCAACGCCATCAAGGACTACAGAAACGTTGTCGTTGCCGGCAAAACTGAGATCAGGGAGGACAATGCATCAATCACGCGGAAGAACGAAAATTATCACAGCATTTTTTATTCCGCAGACAGTTCAGTCGGTGTTGTGTACGTTCCGAACGACGAGGATGGATTGTACCGCCGCTACAAAGCGCTCGCAAAGAACCCGGCAGAAGAGGCATACCTCCCGACCTTTGCTTTTGCCCTGATGAATAAATATCTCGGTCTCCCCTCCACCGCTGTATGCAAAGACGACGGCAACTACTTTGTTCTCGGAGACCGCCGGATCCCGAAGTATGATGATGTATCGATCCTTATCAACTACCACGGCCTCGCCGGCAAGACATTCAAAGAATTCGATATTGCCGACATCCTTGACGACAAAACATTCACCACAAACGAAGAAGCCAAGTTCCACACGGAGATCAACACCTTCGACGATCCGGATATCGGCCTGCTTCAATCCGGCGCCTTCAAAAACAAAATTGTTTTGATCGGCCCGACGTTTCCGGAATCGAAAGATATTTTTCCCGTTTCTATTTCCGACCCCCACAACCCCGACAACAATCTGATGTACGGCGTTGAAATCCATGCCAACGCACTGCAAACGCTGATCCATCAAAATTTCATTGTGCGGCCGGCGTTATGGCTCGACTTATTATACACGCTCGCATTCTCTCTTCTCAGTTTTCTCGTCGTCTCTGCACTGAAACAAATCAAATCGAAGACCGGATTCATATTCGAAATTATCGCTCTTTTATTTATCGGCGCCGAAGTCTACGCCGTAGTCGCTCTTGCAGATTTCGCATTTGCTCACCACAACATGCTCATCCCAGTCGTCCCCCCGATCGCTGCTGTCTTCGCGAATTATGTCGGCAGCGCGGTGTACCAGTATTTGACCGAACGAAAACAAAAAGTGATGATCAAAGGCATGTTCAGTCAATACCTGAATCCCCATGTCGTCAACGAGTTGATTGCACATCCTGAAAAACTGAAGCTCGGCGGTGAGCGGAAAGAACTTACCGTCCTCTTTAGCGACATCGCAGGTTTTACGACATTTTCTGAAAAGCTGCCGCCGGAAGAGCTGGTCCTCGTCTTGAACGAATACCTGAGTGCAATGACGGAAATTGTTTTTAAAAACGACGGCACCCTCGACAAATACGAAGGCGACGCCGTGATGGCGTTCTGGGGCGCTCCCGTCGAACTCGATAACAACGCTCTCCATGCCTGCAACGCCGCACTTGAGATGCAGCAAAAACTGGTAGAAATCAGGGAAAAGTGGAAGGCCGAGGGAAAACCGAATGTCTTCGTGCGCATAGGATTAAATACGGGAGAAATGGTTGTCGGTAATATGGGAGGAGTAGGGAAATTCGATTACACCGTCATCGGCGACAGTGTGAACTTGGGGTCAAGGCTCGAAGGAGCAAACAAACAGTACGGTACATACATCATGGCAAGCGAGCGAACGCAGGAATTGGTGAAAGAGTCTTTCGTGTTCCGCGAACTCGACTTGCTGGTTGTCAAGGGAAAGACAAAACCGATCAAAGTCTTTGAACTTCTCGGAAGGAAGAACGACAGCGTTCCGAAAGAAAAAATTTCGGCAATCGAAAAATACCTGGTGGGACTTGAATTATACCGACAAAAGAAATTTGAAGAAGCTATTCGAAAGTTCAACGAGGCACTATCTATCGACCCCACCGATACGCCTTCCAAATTGTATATCGAGCGTTCTCAGCTTTACCTCGAAACTCCTCCCCCTGAAGACTGGAACGGCGTTTTTATTCTAAAAACAAAGTAGCGTTCAAAGCTCGAACAAAGCTATTTCCCCCCTTGGCACCCACCCGACGTCGAAGGAACGCTACCAACTATCTCCCCTTCATCATTGACTCGACAAATAGAGTTTGGGCGTCTACCGCCGAAGAAAATTGAAACGATTCGTTGTTTTGACGCAACTCCAATTCGTAAATTTTCGATTTAGTGCGAAAGACCGCCACACGCCGGAGCAGTGAATTCTCAGAATAGACGTAGACGCAGCATTGCTTCCCCTCTCCCGCCGCTGAGGGAAGACGGAGTATTCTTCGCTCGTCATCTTCGGTGCCAAGTTTGCTTTGCATCGAAATATTTCCCAGCACGCAAATGTCTTCTTCCGTCAGCATATCCTTCGCCGAGCCCGTAGGTTTCAGTTCCCTTAGAATCATTGCGGCATCGCCGTCATTTTTCGCCAGATGGAATTCAGTGGAGGACGATGTACCTTCGTCCGATGCAATGCTCCATCCCGCGGGAACGAACATTTTCTCCACGGGGGACGCGCTGTGAGCGGCGGGGCGTTCTACCGCTGCTTGATGGGGAGAAGAACATGAAAGAGATAAGAGGGAAGAAAAAAGAATTGTAATGAAGGGGGCGCACCGCACGAGACCGCCGGCTGCGGTTCGTATTGTTCCGCTCACTCGGCCCCTCGCCTGTATTTATCTTCTTGAATGATCAATCGGAGTGAAATGCGGTGTGAATTCCCGAGCTGGTCTTCACCGTTGAATTTCGCAAACGCATAATCGATATCGAGCTTGCGAAGATGAACACCCGCTCCGAGCGTCAGGTTTTTCGTGTCGTCGTAGCCGACACGCAGGGCAACGGTTTTTTTATAGTCGAATTCTACGCCCCCATGAGGGTCGAAGCTGACGGGCCCAAGATACGCCGTAGCTGCAAACTTCCTTCCTTCAAACATGATATCGGTGTCGATTGAAGGCCCGAGACGACCTCCGAAAATTTCAAAAAGATACGCTCCGCCGACTTTGATTGTCGGAGAAATGAGCTCGTTTGTGCCGGTGTTCCATGCCACAAGAGTCGTCGTAATATCCTGAGCGTTTACACCGAGAGAAAAATTTTCCGTCGGCTGGTAGATTCCGCCGAGGTCGAAACCAATTCCGGTCGCATGGTAATCTCCTATATCGCGCCGGATAAGTTTGAGGTTTGCTCCGTAGAAGAGCTTTTCCGAATACTGCTTTGCATATGAAAAATAAATTGCCCAATCAGCGGAGTTAAAATACGTAATCTGAGAATAATCCGGACGACCGTCCAGATCGTTGTAGACTCCATCGCCGTTGGTATCTAACGCGCGCGTGTCCGGGATCCCGTCGATACCGAGCCGGATAACGCTGATGCCGAACGCCGCCGCTTTATAATTCACAACCGGCCGGGTTGTTCCTTCCTGATCGACGGCAGTTGCAGCGGTCGTATCGTTGGCTCCATACGGAAACGCCACGGCTGCATAATCGTAATTTTCAAGACTGCCGAACTGTTCATCGTGCATTAAAGCGAATTCCGGATAATCGATGCGTGCAAGTCCGGCCGGGTTCCAATAGCCTGCGGTAACATCGTTCGCTAGGGCCACGTACGCTCCGCCAAGTCCGAGCGCCCTGCCGCCGACGCCGATCGCCATAAACTCGCCGGCATATTTTGCGACGTACGTATCGCCCGCACTTGCCGTGGCAGCACATACACACCATGCGATGACTGCTGGAGATATTTTTGACCTGAGTTTCATCATCTCACTTTAGAAATAAAAAAACCGAATCTCCTCTCGCGGATGAAATTCGGTTATCATTGTTAGAGAAGAAATAATGTCCCGCATTTCCGGAACATTCGCTGAACTTATGACTTTATCAATCTCTAACAATACTCGATCAGTTTCTGTCTCCTTAGCCTGAAATTTAAGGAATATATTTTCAAAGTCAAGATAAGAAAATCAACGAGGAGAGCAACGGCGGCAAAAGCCCTGGACATTGATGCGGCCGCTTTTAGTTCTCCTCATGAACGGTCAAGAGCTCCTTCGCTAGTGCCGGTATCCGTTCGGTCGCGGTCCCTGTCAACACTTCGAAACCGTTCAGTAATTCATATGCGGGATGAGGGTCGATAAAAAATTTCTGTCTTGCCCCCCTAAAAAGTGGAAGTAAGCCCGCTGCAGGGTAGACCTGCGCCGACGTTCCCACACCGATGAATATTTCGGTAGTCTTCACTAGTCCTTCCAGATACTCCTGCCTCATATCGACCGCTTCGCCAAACCAGACGACGTCAGGACGAAGCTGGCTTCCACATTTTGGACAGCGGTCTCCAAGCTTTGTCGGGGAAGCTATTTGCGCCCGATAGTCGCATGAATACGATGAATCCGGATACGCAGGAATCGAATAATGAAGCTCACATTTTTGGAAATCGATTCTGCCATGAAGATGCCACACGTTCTTCGAACCGGCCCGTTCTAAAAGAGTATCGATGTTTTGCGTGATGTTGACTACGTCGAAATGGGATCTGAGTTCGGCGATTGACTCATGCGCGGGATTTGGCCGGCATTGAAAGCTCCGCAGGAAGCGCTGTTCGTAAAAATTAAGGACGAGGAGCCTATCGCGTTCCCACCCTTCCGGAGAAGCGACATCCTCGACGCGATGTTGTTCCCACAATCCTCCGGCGTCGCGGAAAGTCGGTATGCCGCTTTCCGCAGAGAGTCCCGCGCCGCTGAAGACGACAATTGTTTTCATGAACAAAGAAAATTTCAGGAATTGCATCGCATGCAAAGTCGCGAAGGCGCAGAAGCTATATGAGAATGATGGATTTGCGGCTTTGCGCGAAATTTTTAAACGAATCGGAGTCTAAAACGGCGCTCTCGGTCCACTTAGCGGCATGAGCGACTTGTGCGGAAAACTCCCTTCACGCATCGCTGCATCGTAGGCAAACGCTGCCATAATCACCGATGCCTGTTTCAAATCGTTTTCCTGAACGCGGTCGAAGACATCCATGTTTGAATGATGCGTCCGTGTCTCGTAATCAATATCGTCCTGAATGAATTGGAAACCGGGGAGCCCGATTGCGTCAAAGGAGAGATGGTCGGTGCCGCCGGTGTTCTCAAGGGTCAAGGTCGACGCACCCAAATCGCCAAACGGTTCGAGCCATGCTCTGAAGATCGGACGCGTCGCTTCATTCCCCTGCATATACACGCCCCGCACTTTACCCGTGCCGTTGTCATTGTTGAAATAGACGTACAATTTATCATACTCCGGCCCTTTTTTGAGCTCTCCGAAAGTACTCCCCTGTGCAGTGTCCCGTTCTCCAAAATGGCGGGCAACATATTGCCTAGAACCGATAAGGCCCTCTTCTTCTCCACCCCACAATGCTATGCGGATTGTTCGGCGCGGTTTTATGTCGAGCGCTTTGAGAATGCGCATCGCTTCAATACACGAGGCCGATCCGGTGCCGTTATCGGTTGCACCGGTTCCTCCGTGCCAGGAATCAAAGTGTCCGCCGATCATAACAACTTCATCTTTCAAATCAGTGCCGGGGATCTCGCCGACAATATTCATTCCCGGCTGGTCCTCATAAAATTCTGCTTCAAGATTGATTTCCAGTTTAACACGGCTCCCTTTTTGAATCATCCTCACCATCCGGTTGTAGTGTTCCGGAGCTACAACAATTTGAACGGGGATCTTTGGAATATCTGCATCGTATGCATTGACCCTCTGACCCGGCGGCAAGTTGGCGGGTTGAGGGACTACTGCGCTTTGGACGAACAACGTTCCGTCGTCTCCTTGCGACGTTTCGATGACAATCGCAGCACCTTCCTGCTGGCAAAACTCCAACCTCTTTCGTGCTGCTGCAAAGCGCTCCCTGAGAATTCGAAATGCAGCCGTATCCCTCCTGCCGCCCCGGCCCTTCGGCATGTCGGCGTTTGCCATTTTAAGGAGCTCTTCATCGCTCAATCGTTCGGCATCGGGAGTAAAGTGCGCCTTCAACTCGCGCGGCTGGCTCGTGAGGACGATGGCCCCTTTCAATTTTCCCTTGTACTGCTGGAGTTCGTCGTCCGTTTTTGCGTCAAGATACACGACGTATCCGCGGACCGTTCCCTTAGTAGACGGGGACCACGCTTTCGGGTATGCGATGAGAGGCAGAACACGCGGCTCGGTCATCTCCGCAGAAAAACCTTTCATCGACCAGCCCTTACCGAACTTCCACGTTTCGAAGGCAACGTTTTGTAATCCCATCTCTTCCAGTCTTTTCTTCGCCCAGTCGGCCGCCTCTCTGAATTCGGGAGAGCCGGTTAACCGCGGACCGTAGACATCCGAGAGATAGCTAAGCGTTTCCATGACTTTTGAATTATTCATCCCTTCATTCTTGATTTTCGCTATAACCGCGGTGTCGATCTTTTCTGGAATCGGCTGCGCAGTGCTGCTCCCGACAAATGCAGCAACGAACAAAACAATCCACACAAAACGCTTCATAGGTCTTTCTCCTTCAAAATGTTGAATAGGTTTGTTATCGCCTTCTTCGAGCCGGATACCGAGGCCGGGACGACACTTTTCTCTCGTGACGCAGCGGGCTGTGCCGCGGATATTTTTCAGGGATCGGCGTCAACAGCCGTTCCTCAGGAAATATGCATTCTATTTTTTTGCCCAGGAATTCTTCAAGCTTCGGCAGTTCGTGCGAATCCTCTTCATCTGCAAAGTTGATCGAAATTCCGCTCGCTCCCGCCCGGCCGGTGCGCCCGATACGATGAACATACTCTTCGACATCGAGCGGCAAATTGTAATTAATGACGTGCGAGATCGCTTCGACGTGAATCCCCCGCGAAGCAACGTCGGTCGCCACGAGGACGCGGATGTTCCCTTCGCGAAAACGCTCCAACCGGCTGATCCGTTGTTTCTGGTCAACGTCTCCGGAAAGAAGCGCACAGCTGATCCCGTAGGCTTCGAGTTGGTCTTTCAAATGGCGGGCTTCATCGCGCCGGTTTGCAAATATCAACACTCGCTCGAGATTTTTTTGCATGATAAGATTGAAGAGCAATGTCGGCTTTTCAGCGCGCGTGGTAATGTAGGTAATCTGCTCAACGCTTTGCACCGCAATTTCGTCGGGCTTTACCGAGATTTGAAATGCTTGCCGCGTCCAGGACTCGGCGAGCCGCTTTACCTCCGAGGAGATCGTTGCGGAAAAAAACATCGTCTGGCGTTCTACTTTCGGCGGCGTGCTGAGAACTATCGATCTCACTGCAGGAATGAATCCCATATCGAGCATACGGTCGGCTTCGTCGAGGATGAGGATTTCAACCTTGCTTAAATCCACTAGTTTCTTCTTTTTGAAATCGATCAACCGCCCCGGAGTACAGACAAGGACGTCGCACGGTCCTTGATGCAATTGTTTCTGCTGCTTCAGGTAATCTATCCCGCCAAAGAGCGGAAGGGTTCTGCATGGAACATACATTCCGAGCCCTTGCGCATCCTTATCGATCTGCATAACGAGTTCCCGAGTGGGGGCGAGAATCAATGCCCGCGGTGTGCCGAGCGGCCGCTTTCCATCAATCGGATGTCTAAGAATGTGAGTGAAGATCGTGATAAGAAATGCCGCCGTTTTACCGGTTCCTGTCTGCGCCTGAGCCGTGACATCGTCGCCGGCAAGCGATTTGGAAAGAGTCTCCGCTTGCACGGGGGTGCAATATTCAAATTTCAAATCATAGATAGCATGAAGAACTTCCGGGGGGATCTCAAAATCGTGGAATCGTTTTTTCCCCTCCACAACGGGAACGACAAAAACCGAGCTGTCCCATCTCTGCGACGCGATTCCGGTGGGCGGCGAAATCTTATGCTCCTCTCGTTTCGCCCGCCGTAGGGCGTATTCTTCTCGAGTCTCTTTTTTTCGATTGTGCCGGACTCCCACACCGCTCGGCTGCCTGCCCGCAGCGTCTTTGCGGTTGCTATCGACAAGGTGTGCGCTTGCTGGCTTGGATGAGGGGGGCTGCGAAATGTTCTTGGAGTTTTCAGGCCGGATTCCATCTCCTCGAAAGAAGATAGATTTCAATTTGTTTACTAAATTTCCAAACAAGGAGTTGATACCCTTTATAGACCGTCAATATTGAATTGTAATAATATACACAAAAAATAAACTCGAGACCGCGAAAAAATCAGTGCTGGGCCTTTTGCATGGCTTGGCGTCCCTCGCGCCCTTTGCGGTTTTCTTTATTCTAAACAGTATCACACCCTCTTTCCGATTTCATATTCTTTCCTTACATTTTTGAGAATGAGAAAAACCGGAGCCATGCTCACATCAGTGCAAAGGCCGAGAATCCGGTCTCTGTTGCGAATACAGAGGCGGTTACTCCCCGTCATCGTCTGCCTCTGCCGGCAGGCCGTTTTTGGTCAGGCTCTTTTTAATTCTGAACCGGAGCAAGAACTGCTGCTGCACAAATTCGATTTTGAGAAAGCAGGCTTCGTGCAACGGCAAGCGGAATCGGCGGCAAGCAGCTGGTTCGATGTTACATATTACGGCTTGAATTTGGATATTTCGACAAACCCCGGATATTTGAAAGGCGATGTCAAAATCGGAGGGATCTGCCGGCAGGACAATTCACAGATACTCACGCTTGACCTGATGAATGTAATGCACATAGATTCGGTCCACGTCAACGGTCAGCAAAGTCCCTTCATACAAAATATCTCTTCGTTCGATATTACTCTCGATCGTTCTTACAGTTCGGGTGAACCTTTATTGACAGATGTTTTTTATGAAGGGATCCCGGCTGCGACAGGATTTGGGAGTTTTGAATTCACCTCTCACTCGGGTGTACCTTGGGTCTATTCCCTCAGCGAGCCGTATGGTGCACGGGACTGGTGGCCGTGCAAGAACACGGAGAGCGATAAGGCAGATTCTGCGGATATTATTGTAACGTGTGATTCGGCTTTCAAAGTCGGCTCAGAGGGAGTGCTCGTTTCGGTTGTCAATCATAACAATGGAAAGACAACATACTATTGGAAGGAGCGCTACCCTATTTCCTCCTACCTCATTTCCATCGCGGTCACAAATTACGCACAGTTTTCGAACTGGTTCAAGTACTCACAAACCGACTCGATGCAAATACTCAATTATGTCCTTCCCGAAGACTACTCGACGGCCACGGAAGTTCTTCCCAAAGTCGTCGATATGCTCTCAATTTATTCTAACCTTTTCGGGATGTATCCGTTCATCAAGGAGAAGTACGGACATTCGGAATTCAGATCAGGAGGTATGGAGCATCAAACCATGACCTCCATCGGAACATTGGATGAGAAAATCGTTGCGCATGAACTCACTCATCAATGGTTTGGGGACATGATCACGCCCAGATCATGGTCGGACCTTTGGCTGAACGAGGGTTTTGCGGTGTATGGCACAGCCCTCTACCTCGAAAAAGAGTACGGGGTCGATTCATACTGGAGCTTTATCAACCTCCAGACTGGCGTTGCACTTTCAACGGCGGGAGAAGTTGGAGCGCCCGACACGTCGACCGCTCAATCCCTTTTCAATTACAATCTCATTTACGCAAAAGGGGCGTCCGTTCTGCACATGCTTCGACACGTTCTCGGCGACAGCGTTTTTTTCAGTTCCATCCGCGCCTACGCGAACCAGCCTCAACTGAAATACTCCACAGCCGCTACCAGAGATTTGCAGGCGGCTTGTGAAAGCGTTTGCGGCAAAGACCTCAACTACTTTTTTCAGGAATGGATTTACGGTACGGGTTCTCCGGTGTACCAATACTCATGGAACTGGAGCTCGGCGGGAGATTCATCCGTGGTAACGATCAGCCTTGATCAACCTGCCGGTCGTCAAAATCCCACGTTCTTCACGATGCCGATCGATGTCCGCATCATCTCACCGGAAAGAGATACAACGGTGCAGATATTCAATAACGCGATAACTCAGAGCTTTGCGATAGACTTTCCTGCCAAACCAACCTCTGTTCTTATCGACCCCGATGGCTGGATTCTCAAATTAACGGTCCCGGCTTCAGAAGTTTCCCCCTCAAGTTATTCGCTTGAACAAAATTACCCGAATCCATTTAACTCAGGAACGACGATAACATACAAACTTTCCCATTCGGCCAACGTAACCCTTAAAATTTATGACGTCTTAGGACGTGAAGTCGCAACCCTCGTCGACACAAAACAGCTTCCGGGAAATTATGAATATCCATGGTCAGGGCAAAGCCTTGCCAGCGGAATCTATTTCTACCAGCTGTCAGCCGGGGATATTCACTTGCAGAAGAAGATGATTTTATTAAAATAGTAAACCCGGCGGAGAAACGGCAAGCGAAGACTTTCCCGCCGGTGAAAATCAACCACATCCAATATTCATTATCGTGAGGAGTAGATGAAGTATTTTGCACTGCGTTACGTGCTTGCGCTTGTTTATGCCGTCCTGTTTTTTGGAGATGCGTGCTATTCACAAAAAAAGAACCACTCGGCAGGCGACGACACTTCAAGCGAAAGCCAATATAAAATACATTTTAAGAAGGCTGACTATCGTCTCGGGAAGTTCGACTTTGAAGAATCCTTAAAAGAGTGCGAGGAGGCGCTGAAGTACAAGCCCGACGATTTTTTAATCCGTGCGATGATGTGCCTCGACTATTATGAAATAGCCGAGAAACTCGACGCGAATAAATCAGACGACAAAGAAAAGAAAATTGCAATTTATGATACGATGGTCGTGATAGCCGAAGAGGGGATACGCTGCGCCCCCGACAAAGGTGAATGTTACTTTATGCGGGGATTAGCGAACGCGCGAAGAGCGACGACGAAAGGAATATTTTCCGAACTCTTCACGGCAAAACAAATTGAGAACGATTGGCTTATTTCTGTAAACCGAAAATCCGATTATGCAACACCGAACGGTGAAAACCTTCAGGCATCAAGTTGTGTGGCGTTAGGAGTCTATTATCGACTCTGTCCGACCTTTTTTATGTTGCGGTGGATTTTTGGAATCAGCGGCGACCTTGATAAAGCAGTTTTGTACTGCAAAAAAGCGTATGAACTCGATTCTACAAGAATCGAGATCGTCAAAGAATACGGCGTCGCTCTGATCACGAGAGGGCTCGAGACAAAAAACAATGCAGATATCGAGGATGGAAAAGAATATTTGAGAAAGGTTCCTACACTCCCGCTGAGGCTGGACACCGACAAAATCGATATCGAGCACAGCAAGATGCTCCTCAACGACATCAGCCTCTGCCCGGGATATTCGAGAGATGAAGAACAGGATGTGTCGGAAGAAGCTTTTAAAAAATCGAATCAGTAAAGCGGCGACGTTGCTACGTGAGCTTGCATTTTCTTACCGCTAAGGCGCAAGGACGCGAGGAGTATTGTTGTCGTTCATACTCACGACTTCTTGGCGTGCTTGGCGTCTTGGCGGTAAGCAAAGGATTTTTTACCGGGAAGTCCACGAAGTAAGTGTAAATGCTTACAAGTCTTCTCCGGATATTTTTCCAGCGGATTCTAAACCCTTCAACCGTAACTCTTCCAACTTTTCTTTACTGTAGGCAATTCGTGTAATGGTAATAAAAAGCACCGGAACGATGAAGATCGCCAGCATTGTTGCTGATAGCATTCCTCCGAGAACCGTCCAGCCGATTGTGGACCTCGCCTGAGCTCCCGCTCCGGTTGCAAAAGCCAGGGGTGATACGCCGAAAATAAAAGCCATCGACGTCATGAGAATCGGGCGCAGGCGGAGCTTTACCGCTTCGAGGGTCGCTTCTATCATCGGCATACCCCTGTCGACGCGTTCTTTAGCAAACTCCACGATAAGTATGGCATTCTTTGCAGCAAGACCGATCAAAGTGATCAGACCGATTTGCGCGTAAACGTTGTTGCTTAATCTCGGTATCAGAACGAGAGTCAGAATCGCGCCGAACGCCCCGATGGGAACGGCCAGCAGAACGGCGAACGGCACAGACCAGCTTTCATACAATGCCGTGAGGAAGAGAAAAACAAACAACATCGATGTCGCAAAAATTGTTACCGTGCTGCTCCCCGCATTAATTTCTTCCCGCGATAATCCGGAAAATTCATAACCATAGTCGGAAGGGAGAACTTTTGCCGCCACGTCGCGCAGGGCCTCAATAGCTTCGCCGCTGCTGTACCCGGGTGCGGCGTTCCCGTTAATTTCCGCCGTCCGAAATAGATTATAGTGCGAAATCATCGGCGCACTTTCAATGACTTTGTAAGACGTCAAAGTACTAAGGGGAATCAATTCGCCCGCCGAGTTCTTGACATAGTACTGAGACAGGTTTTGGATGTCTGCCCGGTACAACGTGTCGGCCTGGGCGACAACGTGAAAATTACGGCCATAAATGGAGAAGTCATTCACGTAACGGCTGCCAAGAAAAGTTTGGATCGTTGAATAAACATCCGCAATGGAAATTCCCAGTTTCTTGCATTTTTCCCTGTCGACATCCAATTCAAACCCCGGCGTGCGCGCCGTGAAAAAAGAAAATACACGGCTTAACTGCGGCCGCTTGTTTGCCTCAGCGACAAACGCTTGCACCTTGGCTTCAAATTGTTTGATATCGTCCGTGCTTTCATGCTGCTCCAGTTCAAAAGTGAATCCTCCCGTTGCCCCCAAGCCAGGAATAGCCGGAGGCGAAATGACAACCACGTTTGCGCCCTTAATAGCCGAGAACTTTTGCTGAAGCGTCGCAATTAAAGAGCTCAGTTGCAGCGACTTGTCCGTCCTCTCATCCCAGGGCTTCAATTGTGCAAACACGGTGCCGCTGTTGGATTTGGTCGCAAAGGTCACGACGTTCAATCCGCCCAGGGCCGCAAAATGGGCGATGCCTGGAGTCGTCTGCAGAATCCCCATCATGGTATTCAACACTTCAAGGCTTCTCGCCGTCGAAGATGCCTCAGGCAATTCAAACGTGACGTAGACGCGTCCCTCATCCTCCGTTGGAATAAATCCAGTGGGCTTGTTTTTGAATAAAATTGCCGTGGCGGCATAAAGGCAGATCAGCAGAATGATGACAACGGGAGCTTTTTCAATACACCTCTTGACTCCCGACGAATAGGAATTTGTCGTTCGTTGGAACCACTCGTTGAATTTGAAGAAGAGCTTGTTAAGGCCTCTCGAATTGGACCCGACTACAGTAGGCTTTAGAAAAAGAGAGCACAACGCGGGGGTGAGCGACAACGCGATGAATGCCGAAATCAATACAGATATAGCAATTGTGATTGCGAACTGTTGATATAACCTCCCGACGATTCCCGGCATGAAGCCGACCGGTACGAATACCGCTGCGAGAATCAATGCTATCGCGACGACGGGACCGGAGATGTCCTTCATCGCGTTGTGGGTCGCCTCCTTTGCCGTCATTCCCTCATGGTCGATATAATGCTGGACCGCTTCGACGACGATAATAGCATCATCCACCACAATTCCGATTGCGAGTACAAAACCGAACATCGTCAGCGTATTGATCGTAAAGCCGAGCGGAACAAAGAATGCAAACGTACCAATGATGGAAACAGGGATAGCGAGCACGGGGATCAGCGTTGCACGCCAACTTTGGAGGAACAAAAATACAACGATCACAACAAGTCCCAGGGCTTCGAGCAGCGTCAACACAACCTCGTTGATCGAAACCTTCACGACGGAAACCGATTCAAACGGGACGACGTAATCGACATCTTTCGGAAACGATTTTTTCAAACCATCCATGACGGCATAGACGCCTTTTGCGACTTCGAGCGCGTTGCTCCCCGGGGCTTGATAGACGAGCAGATACGATGCTCGTTTGCCGTCAACGAACGAATTGCTTGCATAGCTGAATTTGCCGAGTTGAACGCGGGCTACGTCTCGTAAATGGACTGCGGAGCCATCGACGGGGTTTGCGCGGACTATGATCTCCCGAAACTGCTCTTCTGAATTCAACCGGCTATTCGTGAAGACCGAGTATTCGAACGCTTGGTCGCTGCTTTGAGGCGGCGCGCCGACGGAACCCGCTGCAATTTGCAGGTTCTGTTCTGCCAGGGCATTCACAACATCGTTCGCAGTAAGGCCGAGCTGGGCAAGTTTATCCGGCTGCAGCCAGATGCGCATGCTGAAATCGTCCGCGCGGGTAAAAACGTCGCCGACGCCATCCACCCGTAGCAACGCATCCCTGACAAAAATGTTGGTGTAGTTGTCCAGAAACGTAACGCCGTGAGTTCCAGTAGGAGAGTAAATCGCAACGAGCATGAGGATGCTCGGATTTCGTTTTCTCGTGGTCAAACCGAGTCGTTTGACATCATCGGGCAATTGAGGCGTAGCGATGCCGACTCTGTTCTGGATATCAAGCGCCGCAATGTTCGGGTCTGTTCCGACATTCAACGTGACGGTGATTGTGCTGTGTCCGTCGCTTGTGCTGTTCCCTTGCATGTAGGCCATGCCCGGCGTTCCGTTTACCTGCGATTCAATCGGAGTGGTAACAGTCTGCTCAACCGTCTGTGCATCGGCGCCATTATAAATCCCGGTGATCTGAACTGTCGGCGGCGTAATATCCGGGTACTGACTGATCGGCAGCTTCGAAATAGCCAGTATGCCATTCAAAACAATGACGATAGAAATAACGATGGCTGTTACCGGTCTCCTAATAAATAGGTCTGCAATCATTGTGCTTCCTGTTAGGGGATTATTTGCTCTGAGCAGTCACTACATTCGGTTTAGCCTCGGCGGGAATCACGACCACCGGCGAGTTATCCCGCAACTTCTGCACACCTTCCGTCACAATTTGTTCGCCGAGTTGCAATCCGTTCTTCACGATCACCATTTCGTTGATGCTGGTCCCCAAGTCAACTCTGCGTTGAGAGACTTTGCCGCCGTTCACCACGTAGACAAAGTATTCTCCCATTTGTTCAACCACTGCCTTATAGGGAATGAGCAAGCTTCGCGCCGAACTGTTGGCTTGAACGCGAAGATCGCATGTAAGACCTGCCCGCAATAAATTTTTCGAGTTGGGAAATATCACTCGTATCCGTATCGTTCCTGTTTGTGAATCGACTGAACGATCTAAAAAACTAAGATGCCCGGGAAACGGATAAAGAGATTGATCCGGCAGAACAATCGTGAATGTCGAATCCCGCAGACTATCCCCTGCCTGCAGCAATTGAGTGAAGCGGCCTATTTGTTTCTCATCCACCGAACAGTCAACCGCCATCGGATCATCCGATGAGATAGTGTTCAATAGCGTTTGTCCCGCTACCACAGACGATCCTAATTTCACCGATGAAATTCCAATCGTGCCGTCGAATGGCGCTACGATGACGGAATACCTGAGATTTGTCTCGACATTTTTCACGTTCGCTTCTAAGGAGGCCACCTCCATTTTAGCCGACTGCAGGTCAGCTTGTGCATGCTCTAACGTTTGCCTGGCAACAGCATCCCTTTTTGCAAGGTCGCGATACCTGTCGGCATCCTGTTGAGCTTTTGCGAGAGCAGCTTTGGCAACGTTCAGGTTGGCTGTTGCCTGGTCGTACGCGGCTTTGTATTGCTGTTGATCGATGGCGTACAGTTTCGTCCCCTTCTCAATATGTTGACCGTCCTGGAAATAAATCTCAGTGACATACCCCGATACCTCCGGTCTGATCTCGACCTGATTTATTGCTGTTACGGTTGCAGGATATTCATCATAGTATGTCGCGGTTCCCAGCTTCACCTCGAACGCGGAGACCGGCAAAGGAGGAGGTCCCTTTTGCACAGCCCCGTTATTGTCGCTGCACGCGGCCAGGAGAAGCGACATGGCGACAGTTAAACCTGCTAGTCGCATAGTATTGTTCACAGAAAATATGGATGTCATGGAAATTCCGAAAAATATTAATTATTGATATTGAAGAGTCCCAAGAGCCTTCTGAACGTCGAGCTTGCTGCTGAGCACCTGGTAGAGCGCGTTAGTGTGATTAACCTGAGCCGCGCGCAGGTCGGTCTCGGCTGTAATAACTTCAAGGTATGTCTTCGTTCCTGCCCTGTATTGAAGCTCGATCGTCTCATAGACATCTTTTGCAAGCTCAAGGTTGTCTTTCAAGACAAGGTAATTGTTCAAGTCGCTCTTATAGTTTGCAAGCGCTTGAACGTATTCCGAATTGACGGAGTTTTTGAGCGAGATGAAATTATAGTCAAAGCGGTCCACTTCTAACTGGGCTTCCTTGATTTCCTGAATACGTTTCCCCCCCTGAAAAATGGGGAAAGAAAGCTGCAGGCTTATGAACGAGCTCGGATAATTTACGCCGTAAAGCTGCGAGTAACCGTTATCCTGATAGTTGAAACTGTAACTGCCGATGAAGGTCAACGAAGGGAGAAAACTCCATCTATAATAATTGAGATTTTCTTCCTGCAACCGTTTTTGCGTCTGCAGCGATTGGTACTCAATCCTGTTTTCATAATGAACCGTTTGCGTGGTATCAAGCATCGCTTCGTGTTCCATCTGCCCGCTGTTGTACGCGAGTTTCAATTCGACGCCGGGAGGATAGCCCATTTGCTCCTTTAAATACGCATAACGGGCTTTGAGAGATTCCTCGCTTTGCCGCTTCTCAGCCTTTGCGTTATTGAGTAAAATAGTAGCTCTTTTGTAATCAGTCTTGTCGGCGATACCCCCTTTGTACTGATCGTATGCATCCTTCAAGCTCCGTTCAAGGCGTACAATATCTTCATCGAGAAGATCGATTTCTTCTTGTGTCACCAACACCGCATAAAATGCCTTGCTCACAGCTGCTACGACATCAATTTTCGTACTGACCGTTTGTTCAGCCGCACGGCGCCGGACATCGCTTGCGCTGCTGCTCGCCAACAAGACATCTCTGTCGAAAATAGTTTGAGACAGGGTAAATTCCCCAGACGAAGCATTTTCCAATCCTATTTTAAGCGGAGGCTCCCCCTGAATAATGGATGTCGGCAACTGAGAATAATGCTGGATATAGGAAGTGAAGTTCAATTGAGGATACCAATCGGCAAGCCTGCTTTGAATGAGTCTCTCCGTAATCTCTTCATCCAAAGAAGCTTGTTTTACAGTCGGCTGATGTAAAAGGGCATACTGCACACAATTCTGAAGCGACACTTTCGCCGGCAACGAATCTGCAACAGAATGGGTTTGAGCAGAAGCGATGTAAGAGAGGGACAGAAGAATAAAAAAAACGAGGCGCACACTCACTGTAATCCCCTTAGTTTTTTCTTATATACGACAGCGCAGTGATTCATGTCGAATTATCTATGGACGCAAACTCTATTAGTAATGCTGTTTTCCGAGGCAGACTGCAACATGCTAACCATGTCTCACATCATACCGGCGGCACTAAACGGGGACTCGAATTAGCAGGACACATGTACGTAAAACAACTTCCTCCGCTTTTTACAACGTGAAGTACGTACCCCTTCCCTTGAGTCATTTGCTTAAGGCCATACTGCATTCTTTACTGCTTGAAGTGGCAATGAATTAATTTTCGCGAATTTTTGGGTGAAATTCAACTAACAAACTCTTGAAGTCCTACAAAATTCCAAGGCATCAGCAAAACTACAAACATTAGAACTTCATCATCAATTCAACAACACTGCGAATAGCGTTATTGCTCCTCCCACGAGTGCAGCGTAGAGCGTAATCTGACCCCCTCTCCGCTTATCTTTCGCCCTCGAAATTTCATCGGTGACTTTATTCGTCTCTCCGATTGACCCAAAATTAAATACGCCTACCCTTGCAAACCCTGAACAGAAATGAAAATGCACCTGCAGAAAACCCGAGGCCGACGTCATCGCCGGGAAGAACACAAATAATCGCCACCATGAATTGACGCCGGTCCACGCCAGTGTAAACATTAGCACAAGGGTAATTGCAAGAGCAACCCAGCCAAGGTTTCGTCGGCGGGCAATTTCATCCGGCCCGATATTGCATACACCAGGAACATATTCAATTTGAAGCTCGGGGGTCATTTAACGATTTACTTCCTTAAAAAAATTTAGCGCTCATCACCTTCATCACCTGCGTGCTTGCCGGTGATTGGTTACCTATGCTTAAGCGGAAACAGTTTCCATCGTCCGTATGCGACAAAAGCCGAGACCAAAAGGAGAATCCCGGTCATCGGAAGAACGAAAAATTCTCCTCGAGAAATATGAAAAATATTGGCCAATAACATTATCCCGGTTAATCCTCCCGCGGCAAAGGTCGTGAGCTGAGGAAGGAGCTTAAAAACTCCCGGAAGGATAAGCCCAATTGCGCCGAGCAATTCGGAGACGCCGATAAAACGGACTAGTGGTTCGGGGAGCGATGGCGCCCAGAAAATTGTGGGGGCGATTTCTTGAATCGGTCTAAATGTTTTCAGAAAACCTGCATTTAAGAACAATAGCGCCAACAATATTTGCAGGATCCATAACACGATATTTATTTTCGACATTTTCGGCCGTGTTTGTTCCATAACGTCTCCGTTGGAATACTTGTTTGAGCGAACGAGTGTGAATCAAGAAAATATCTCGAAAATCTGAGAAATCTGCGTTAAATCCGCGAAACCAGAGAAATCATTCTGAATGCTATTTTCTTGCACTCTTCAATATCTTTGCAAGGTTGATCAGCTCGGTGAAGAACGCTTCAACCCGATCTCCCCGCATTCCTTCCCTCAGAGGTTTGAAGAGATCCGGATTGACCGGGATTTTTTCCTTCATGACCGCCATATAGACTTCAGAGGGGATATGGACGGCGCTACGTATAGGTATCATCCGGAGCTCAATAACGACTTGCCGTAATTGTTCAACAGCGCGCGCTCCCAACGCACTCCCGTAACTTACGAACCCGACCGGTTTATCATTCCATTCTGGGAATACCCAGTCGAGCGCATTTTTGAGAACGGCCGTATAACCGTGATTATACTCGGGTGATACGATGATATAGCCGTCCGCTTCACCGATCTTCGCTGCCCATTTCTTTCCAAGAGCATTCGAATAATTTCCCTTATTCGCTGAGGGTGAAATAGGCTCATCGTAGAAAGGGAGAGGCCAATCGCGCAGGTCGACCAGCTCAGCTTGTATCTCGGGTTTTTTTTTCAACTCATCGAATATATACTGGGCCGCCTTTTCGCTGAAGCGATTCGGACGGGTGCTGCCGATGATAATTTGTATTGTGAGGGGCATTTTTTCTGGATTAGTTCTAGTTATACTTGAGTGACGCTTAGAGGCGTTTCTTCCTTTTCTTTACCTGGTCCGACAAATTCTTGAGAAGTCCGAGCAGGTATTCAGAGTTAACTGAGTACAAAACTTCCTGGCCGCGTCGTTCATCGACAACCAAACCGCTCCCGCGCAGAGTTTTTAAATGTTGTGAAACGGCAGGCTGAGAAAGTTTCACAATTGTGACCAATTCTCCGACACTCTTCCGGCCTTTCAAAAGAGCTTCAAGAATCCGGTAACGGCTTTTATTCCCGATGCCTTTGCCGAACTCATTGATTTCTTTACATAAGTCTGTCATGAAATGATATTTGTATATTAGTATGTTCTTATATATAAACAGCTCGGAGAGAACGATAGTTCCGAATAATGTTAAAAAAGTCCGGGTGCTGCTTCGTCACCGCAACACTCGTAATGATGTCCATAGCCTCAACATTTACCCATGGTAGAATCCCCCTGTGCTAACAGATCCTTTGCCTCCTTGGAGATAAAACTCAGCTACTGTCAAAATCCATGTCGCCTTGATTATTCCACTGCTGCACGCTACATTGATTAAAACTCACAATAATCGCATTAACAATGAAAGATGGACAGCACATACAACGAAAGCTTTGAAAAAGTCAGCATGACGGCTAAATTCGTCGCTTACTGGAGACAGTACACCGATATTCCTTTTGCGAAAGATGTTGCCGAATTTATTAATGCCAGCGAAGCGATTGAATCTTTTTTCAAGAAAAATCAGATAGCCCGTAGCGAAATACGGTGGTATGCACCCCTTTTTGAGATCCGCTATAAGAGTATTGACGAGGTGCTTCGTAGACAGAAGCCGAAGCAAATTCTTGAGTTAGCCAGCGGCCTCTCCCTTCGCGGACTTACGATGACTCAAAATCGGGAGATTGTCTATGTTGAAACAGACCTTGAGGAGTTGACGAACGACAAACGGATTCTCGTCTCAATATTAAATCGAAAATATGTGTTAGCAGGACATAGCAACTTTCATTTGGCTTCGGTTAATGCACTCGATGCTAGGCAACTTCAAACCGCGATCCGACATTTTCCAAAGAAACAGCCTATTGCGGTTGTTAATGAAGGATTACTCCCTTATTTAACGAGGAGCGAAATAGAAATAGTCGCAAGGAACATCAGAGATCTGCTTACGCAATTCGGCGGGGTTTGGATCACGCCCGATTTTTCGCTCAAGGAGAATTCCGGTCCGATATCCGCTCAACGGGGCAGGATCCGTGACATCCTTAAAATATTGACGGGGCGGCAACTCCACAGAGGTGCTTTTGACAACGAAGAACAACTGGTGTCGTTCCTTGAAAATCTGGGACTTCATACGGAACAACTGTATCAAACAGATTTGGTGTCATCTGTCGTTTCGATTGGTGCTCTAAAAATATCCAACACCATTTTTGAGAAACTAAAACGAAAGCTCAGGCTTTGGGTCTTGACACCCGCTTAGGAAAATAGCACTCAGAAGGTTTCTTGAATGGGTTCTCATCTGAAGCATTTTGTTGTTTCAACGGCGTGCTTCTCGCTCGCTATTGCCGCAGCAGCGCGATCACAGGACAGTGCGTCTCAGGAATGGAATTTCCATTTTCAGCAGACTATCGTCGTTCAGTACCATCCCGACTTTACCGCCAAGTATTCAGGCCAGAATAGCCTTGACACAAGTGAGCCCGCTCAAACATCTCTCACATCCACATTTTTCATCGGTAGAACATTATGGAAGAACGCAGAATTGTACATCAACCCGGAATTGGCCGGAGGCAATGGTTTAAGCGGCGCCACCGGCGTCGCAGGCTTTCCGAACGGGGAAACGTTCCGCATCGGCAATCCCGCGCCGGAGTTAACTATCGCCCGTTTGCTCGTGAATCAACGGTTCGATTTGTCAGACACGCATTCGAAGGTTGAGGATGATGAAAACCAACTTGCGGAATCTCGGGCTACATCTTATATCGATATCACCGGCGGAAAAATTAGCATGATCGATTACTTCGACAAAAATCGGTACAGCGACGACCCCCGCACGAAGTTTCTGAACTGGGCGCTAATGACAAACGGCGCGTGGGATTATCCCGCAAACACTCACGGCTATACTTGGGGATTGGTCGCGGAACTCGTGACACCTCTTTGGTCATTCCGTATCTCGACGGCGATGGTTCCGACAGAAGCGAATAAATCGGTCATGGACATGAACCTCACCCGGGCACATTCAGAAACGATTGAGATCGAGCGGGATTACGGTGTCGGTTCGCACCAAGGAGCAATCCGCCTGCTTGGATTCCGTACTATGGCACACATGGGAAATTATCAGCAAGCGTTGGAGCTTCCTGCTGGAGATATTAACATCGTCGACACTCGTGCATACGGACGGAGTAAATATGGGGTCGGCCTGAACATCGAACAGGGATTGAGCGATAATGTCGGCATGCTGTTAAGGGCAAGTTGGAATGACGGCCATAATGAAACGTGGATGTTCACGGAAATCGATCAGGCAGTTAGCACGGCTTTTGTTTTTGGCGGAAAAGAATGGAATCGCGACGGGGATAATTTCGGAATTGCGTTGCTGGCCAACGGCATCTCTGCAGATCACCGAGCGTATCTCAAAGCCGGTGGTTACGGATTTCTCATCGGCGACGGCACGTTGAATTACGCTCCTGAAGCTATTGCTGAAACGTACTATTCTCTTTCGCTCCCCACTGTCCATCTCCAAATCGCACCGGATTATCAGTTCATTCTCAACCCTGCCTATAACAAAGATCGCGGACCTGTGCACATAATGGCTGCTCGATTCCACCTGGAAATCTGAGAAGAACGAGCCCTCGCCTTACATCAATCCGGCTACTTTTGTTTTGAGCGATTTACCGGGCCGGGCGATTGCCTCACTGGTTGTGGCTGAGGACGCGGTTGCGCCATCTGCGGACGAGGCTGAGCCATCTGAGGCCGCGGAGCCGCCGGCTGAGGCTGCGGCCGCACTGTCGGTTGAGTCTCCTCCCAAACATTTCTCTGATATTCTTGCGCCTTGTGTATCGTATTGAAATTGTAGCCGGGCGACGTTGCGGGCTGCCTTGGAGTGAAGGTAGTCTGTGGTGCCGGTTTCACAATTCTTATCGGTTGCTGCTTTGCAGGTTCCGGTTTGAAGTTATGCTCGTCTATGGGACGCGTCGCAGGCTCCCTAGGATTCGTAACAGCCTCGTGTACCGGCATTGTAATTCGTATGGCCGGTTGTCTTGCCGGGGGTTCTATCACATTCGGCGTATTTTGCCTTCCCTCATCGATAGGAGTTCGTTTTCGCGGTTCATTGTTCAGAGATGGAAACTTGGAAGTATTCCTCCGCAAATAGTCGTCCCGTAAAGCAGGAGTAACCTGCTTGCCGCCGGCTTGCTTTTGAACATCAACATCTAGTCTCCCTGCCTGCCGTATTACTTCAGGTCTTTCCCTTCTATTGGCGACAAAGTCTTTGGGTAAGTAATCTCTGTGCTCGCGTATCCAAGCATGCACGATGACAGAATTGCCGCTCCCCGATCTCTGCCGTCCGCCGTAATGGTCAATGTATCCATTGGCTAGATTCGGATATCGGTGCAAATGTTCGGGATAATAAAAATACCAGTTAGTGAAATAACGTGAGGGGGATCCAATGACAACGATCCTCCCGTAGCGATCATGGTAAAATCCGCAGTCGAACCAGTACGGGTAAGGATACCAATAACTGTACGGATACCATGTTGGATAACCAAACCAATAGGGATACGGATTACAAGTATAGTTTTGTACATAATCCGGGTCCGGCGCCGCCTCCACTTCCTCTTTCGTGTATCCGTTTTCAGTCGCGTAATCGGCAGCAGCACTTTGTAAATCACTCGCTTCTTGGGGATTTTGTTCCACGCTATCTTTCCATGCTTCCGCATCCGCGGCATTCTGCCTGGTCTCTACAAGATTGAGGGAGTCGGCTTTGCGTATCACTCCTTGAGGATTTCGTCTGTAGCGGTCACCAACACGCACGGTGAGGCTGAGATGATCGTTCAAAAGGTTTATGATTTCGGGGTATTGGATAATCACCCTTAATGCCTCCTGAGTTTCTGGAGGATAGTCGTTGAGGATCTGATCAAAATCGCTGTCTGTTTTGTTTTGAATTCCGTCCATCTTTTCGAGGACCGGGTAATATCCCATTCCGTACTTCAACGCAGTTTCATGAATTTCCGCCGGATAATCTTTCAGTACCGCGTTGATCTGGTCCACCGATTCTTTGCCTTCCTGCACCAGCCTCGATATCAGTCCCGGATACCTGCTCAAATTCCAGAAATCTTCCTGCTCTTCTTTGGAATAAGTGCCGATGAGGGTGACGAATTCGTCGCTCGAATTCTTCTGCAGGCTTGCTATACTTACTATTGCTGAAGGGTATTCGCAGACTTCAAAAATATGAAGACGGATCGAGTCGGGGTACATCACAAGCGCGTTAACAGCAGCCGAATCTTCCTTCGCTAAATGTTTATGCGCTGGAACTTGGTCCTGCGCGAGCACCATTGCTGGAGCGATACCTATAACAATAGCACACACGATTCCGTTGAGAAGTGTCGTTTTCATATTCCTTCCGGTGGAAAATGTCATTTTCGGTCTTTGAGATGATATATATTATACAATAGTAACTCGGAAAAAGCTTAATAGCAACTGAGGTTACGGCCCGGTAATGGCCCAATTTGAGAAAAAAAATGTCATGCCCACGGAAGTGGGCATCCATCTGTGCAGTAAAAAGTGAATATTTGGATTCCCGCTTTCGCGGGAATGACAAATTGAGCGAGTACCTACTGCCCGGTAATGGCCCAATTCGCAATAATATAACGGTTATGAAGTCGGTGTTTAGCAACTATTTAAGAAGCAACAACTTCTTCAGCAGTTGGTTTCCTTTGAATACTAAACGGGAGAAATAAATGCCGCTCGAAAAGTTCGACCCATCGAATGTCGCACGGTATGACTCTCCTCCTTTCATTTCTCCGTCTACCAACGTCGCGACTTCCCGTCCAAGCAAGTCGTAAATCTTCAATGAAGTGTACCCGTCGTCAGGGATTGAGAACTCTATGAGCGTGGTAGGATTAAACGGGTTTGGAAAGTTTTGAGACAGAGAGAACGATGCCGGGATGTTCTTCGTGACTTCAATTACATTAGTTACCGCTCCCAGGCCCGAAACCGGGAACTTCGCAAGCGGAGTCTCTGAATTATTCACGATATAGAGCGTATCATAATACTGGCGTATCGAGTCGGGCCGAAATCGGATGTTTACTGCTACAGTATCATTTTTCGTGACGATCATATTTGCTAAAAATGCGGCGACATGAAAATAATTGGTGTGAGTGTAGAGAGAGTCAACCTCAAGATAACTGACGGAGTTGTCTCTTATCGTAAAGATTATTTGCTTAACACTGTCTCTCATCGCCCCGCCAAAATTGAGAGGTTGCGGCGTAACATCGAGGATGGAGAAGGGAGAGTTTCCCGACAAAGGGACTTTGATCAGAGACGTATCTGATTTATCCCTGATAAAGAGCGTGTCAACGAACGCACCGACACTTTTAGCAAAAAATCTCACGTCTATATTTAAGGTGTCGGTTGTGATGGTTGCTTTTGTAATTAGGCTCTCAAATGCCGGCGTCGAGGTGTAAATAGAATCGATGACCTGCGGGTTCAGGGACCCGTTGGTAACTTTCAAGATGACGTCCGTCGAATCATTTATACCGACTTCGCCGAACGACAGTGTTCGAGCTGACAGAGTAATAGCCGTCGACTCCTTCTTGATCAACCATAACGACCCATTCAGATGAAGGTCGGCATGGCTTACCCCCACCTCCGTCCACCCGGGATACAAAGAATTTCCGGAGGCTCCTGTGCCGTCGTCAGCAGGAGAACTATCGCCGATCAAGCAGACTCTTCCTGTTCCGAACGACGCCGTTGCAAACATTACATTAGTCAGAGTTTGAGGATATGATGATCTCCAAATAACTCCTCTCACCGTCGGATTCGCCGAAGTGTCCAGCGTGATCGTGGCACCATCACTGTATTTCAACTCTGTTACCGGACCCGCAGATCCGTGGAGGATCGGGTTTGTGGTGTCCGACAAAATATTCGTCGTCGTCTCTGAATAATCGGTTGAATCCACCAACATCCCGAAGGGAAGCGAATGGACCGAATTATTGCGCATGACATCGTTCCAGATCCTGACGGCATCCCATCCGTCATTGTTCCGGTCGGCACCGGCATGATCCGAGATCATGAACAGCCCACCGCCGTTTTGGACAAACTGGACAATCGCCGTTTTTTCTGATGCAGTAAAGGGAACGTTCGGCTCATCAACGATGTAGACATCATAATTTTTTAAATCCTGTACGTTCGTAGAATCGCCGTATGAGATGCGAGCACCTGGCGGCAACGTCTCGACGTGATGTCCCATTTTTACCAGCGCAATCCCCCACGACGATAACGCTCCCGTCCAGTAGGTTTCCGGCGTCGCTGATGTAATCGTCGATTCCGGCGGAGTTGGGAATCGGCCGGGAACATTGCTGTCTTCATCGATAACCCAGTCAGCGTTCCCGGCAGTTTCCGCCTTTGTTGCATCAAAAAGGAATTTCTTTTGTGCCGAAGCGTTTCCCGAACAAAGAATCGCTACAAACAAAACGACTGTCATTCTAACGAGACAATTATAGGAAATTTTCATGAGTTCAATGTAGCAAATAGTCGGTTCGGTTTCAATCTTTCGGGAGTCGTACAGTTTGAAGGTCATTGCACGTGGAGCGTAGTGGCGCTTTACGCCACCACGTACAACGTGGCAATCTCCTAAGTAAATGAGAATTGCTTTTCAAAGAGCCTTCGGTCAGCAACGACTTTTCGTAAGAAAAGAACCCAAATTGTAACAGTGCCCTGCCTCCCCTTAAGTTGCAAAATCCAGAAGCCTTCCGTATATTGAACGCTCGAAGCATACGCGTTCTTCAATTGTATAGCAACCGGTAATTGGCAACATGTTTCAGCAACACGCCGGTTTCTCAGAAAATAGTGCAATACTCTTGCCCCGTAGTGTAATTGGCAACACGTCTGACTCTGGATCAGAAGAGTCTAGGTTCGAACCCTAGCGGGGCAGCAAAAAAAAGCATATTCCACCGAAAACCTCCTCGCTGTAGACAGAGTTGTAA
>JBAUMC010000114.1:0-1626 GCA_049578505.1 Bacteroidota bacterium
ATATTCCAGCCGACCTCGTTTAGACCATGGTACTCGAGCGTACTCAAACCGCCAGTGCCTAATACACTATGCATCGTTCCTTCTGCTACTGCAGGGTTGACTCTAAAACTATGGCTCGGCCGGAACAACGACCAATTTGCTCCGTTCGACAGCGATGAGTAATCATCGATAAGATAATCGACTCGGAGTTGCGAAGTAAAACCTCTTTCTTTGGTGTATCTCGCTGCGTTGAGAGAAAAACCTTCGCGGGTAAAATAATCCCTGTCATCCTCGTGCCAAAAAAGAGAGGTAATGTTGTTCTCACTCAACTTGGTAAACCAACCGTCTTTTGTATCTGTGAGGCTGTGCCCTTCTGCGCCGATTTCGTACAGCGCATTGTCCATGGCGAATTGTCTGTCGAGCCCCAAATTCAGGCGCCATCGGTGAATTCCAAAACCGTAACCTGCCGAGCCATACCAGGAAATAATTTTACTTCCGTCCCAATAAAATTTCTTTTCGGTCCCCAATCCCAGAAACAGTCCTTCCACTCTGTTATAGCGAAACAGGAGATGATCCGGAAACTGACTCTGATCGAGCCACAAGTCGTTGAATTTATATGTGCGGCCTGGATAGTAGCCCGGTCTCGCATAAACGGCATCACGTGCTGATGAGGTTTCCTCGGCATACCCTTCCACCTTTCCGCTCCCTTCTTTAACGATCTTGCCGTTGATGGCGCGCGCATTGCCGGTAATTTTTCCCCCATCCTTCACGATAATGTCTCCGTTAATCGCCAGGGCATCGCCTTGCACAAGGCCAATAACGGTCAGCGTTCCACCTTTGACAACAACATTTCCATCAATCGTGTCGCTCAAGTCGATGCTCGTGTTTCCCGAAAATGTAACGGCACCTTCGGTAGACGGGTACCGGCGATTTATCGACGTTGAATCAAAGTCATCTTCCCGTTCTCTCTCGCGCGCCATCGACTCAACGTCGGATTCTATTTTCTGGAGAAGGTCATCGACAAAAGAACCGATCCGGTCGTCATTCGTCAAACTGTCCAGCGTTTCCGGGACGAAAAGATAAGCGCTGTGATCGGTCTGTGCAATCGATAAAACGGGACGAACTATAATGAGGATGAACGAAAGCCCAATAAGTGGTAGTCTTTTTCTCATGGTGGGTATCTCCCTGGGGATGTGTCAGATTTTTTCTCCACTCCCGAATACGGCTTACTTCTGAAAAAGTTACAATGTGCGATCTCTGAATAATTTCAACTGCATGTCTCATGCAAAGGCGCAAAGTGATTCAAAAACAGACTCTGCGCCCGCTTTTCCGAGGGCTGGTGGTGCCGATGGCTGAACCAATATGGATATTTCAGGCATCCCAACTTGTAGATTTGTTATTGTGATTCTTCGCCAAATTTCGTTTATTTTGATGTCAACATCAATCGCGCGGCTTGATAAAGCGATGGAACTAATCAATTAAGAGAGAATTGAAGATGAAGCTTTCGGTAAACATCGATCATATTGCAACCGTTCGCCAGGCCCGGGGAGGCCGGGAACCCGACCCTGTTGCGGCGGCGGCGGTATGTGAACGGGCCGGCGCAGACGGCATCGTCTGTCATCTGCGCGAAGATCGCCGCCACATTAA
>JBAUMC010000115.1:0-1714 GCA_049578505.1 Bacteroidota bacterium
CCCGACGCGTCGCACGTCAATAATATAATATTCTTCGGATGTCCCCCCATTTTTTCGGGTACCGCGTTTGAGATGTAATCGAGGGGATATGAGGCACGTGTGTTTTCGGTAATCGATTCATCGTCGAGGTCGATCAACCTCGTCACCGGGTCGTAAGCGACGTTCTCGAGGATTGTTCCGAACATTTTCGTCGTGGCGTAGATTTGCGGTTCGGCCGTCGGCGAGAGGCGGATGACTTTTGCGTAGCATCCTCCCTCAAAATTGAACACCCCTTCGTCGCTCCATCCATGCTCGTCGTCTCCTATTAAACTTCGCTTCGGGTCGGCGGAGAGGGTTGTCTTCCCGGTTCCCGACAGCCCGAAGAAAATTGCAGCGTCACCGTCCTTTCCGATGTTCGCGGAACTGTGCATTGCCATGACGCCCTGTAACGGAAGGAGGTAGTTGAGAATGGTGAAGATCGATTTCTTTATTTCGCCGGCGTAGGCCGTGTTTCCGATGATGCATAACCGCTGCGCAAAATTCAGCACGATAAACGTGTTCGTTCCCGTCGCATCGATCTGCGGGATTCCTTTGAACGAAGGGACAGCGATCACAGTGAAGTCGGGAACGTGCCGCCGGTATTCTTCATTCGTTTGCGGAAGAATAAACATATTTCGCGCGAACATCGCATGCCAAGCATACTCGCTGATGATCCGGATCGGCATTCTGTAGTTGGGGTCGGCGCCCCCGTAACAGTCCTGCACAAAAACGTCCCTTCCCTGCAAAAATCCTTGCAGCCGATTGAAGAGGTCGTTGAATTTATCGGTGCTGAACGGTCGATTATACTGCCCCCACCAGATTTTATTCTCTGTTGTCGACTCTTTCACAATAAACTTGTCGTTGGCAGATCGAGCAGTATGTTTTCCCGTGTTGGCCACAATCGGACCCAAATGAGAAATCTTTGCTTCTTGCCGGAAAGTTATCTCCTCGTACAGAGCCTCAGTCGGCAAATTCCAATATGCCATCCGCAGGTTTGTGAGGCCGTGGCTGTCGAGTCCGTAATCGCTTTTCAGCACGCCCGCTTCACTTTGAGCAGGAGTTTTGATGTCTAAGATGTTGTTCATAGCCAGTCCCTCACAAGTTTTCGGTCGCCAATATAAATTTCGTTCGGTGACGAAGGGTCGAGCACCCATTTGATTCGCGCAACACCTTCCGTAATGTCTTTAATGGAACCGGCGTAACTGAGACGTAGATGACCTTCCATACCGAATTCTTTTCCCGGCACTGTCACAACCAGAGCTTTTTTCAACAGGAGCTGGGAGAGGTCCACAGATTTATTTGAGTATGCACGGAAATCGGGGAGGCAGTAGTATGTTCCATTCGGTTTGGTGCATTTCACGCCATTAAAGGAATTGAGTTCCTGCATCATGACGTTGCGGTTATTTTCCAGGGTCATTCGGAGGCTTTCGGTAACGCTTTGGAGGCCGGTCAATGCTCCCTCTGCCGCGGCTTGTAAGAGTACCGAAACACACGATGTGATTTGCCCTTGGACGTTCGACATGATCTCGACAAGACTCCTGCTTGCTATCGCCCAGCCGATCCTGAAACCGGTCATTCCGTATAATTTTGAAACGCCGTTGATCACAATAATATGGGTCGATTCAATGTCTTTCTTCGTGTACTTATAGCAAATGGGAACCGTCTTTCCGTCAAACACAAGCTTGTGATAAATATC
>JBAUMC010000116.1:0-1987 GCA_049578505.1 Bacteroidota bacterium
TGTACACGCTGGACGAGTTAATAGACGAAGTCGGCGCAGATGCAGTTCATTATTTTTTTGTCATGCGAAGCGCGAACACCCACCTTGAATTCGATGTTGCGCTTGCAAAAGAGCAATCAGAACAAAACCCTGTGTATTATCTGCAATATGCGCACGCCCGCATCGCCAGCATCGTGCGATTTGCTGACGAACAAGGCGTACGGGTAAATGATTTGCACCATCTTTTCACGACCTCTCGCTTTGATTTGATTAAGGAAAAAGAAGAAATTGACCTGCTTAAAATCCTTCTGGAATTTCCGGAAGTGATCCTCGGCTGTGCCGCTGCCTATGAGCCTCACCGTCTGACGACATATCTTCGCGAAGTCGCAGAAGCATTTCACCGGTTTTATCATCAGCACCGAGTGATCAGCGATAACAAAGACCTAATGCAGGCGAGGCTTGCCGTCTGCCAAATGGCCAGAGTTGTGATTGCCAATGGCTGCTCCGTTTTGGGCGTGTCGGCACCCGAAAAAATGTGAGTTGATTGTTAGCCGGCCATTACATATCTTATAGTAGAATAACCAAAACAAAAGGAACCTCATCCCATCCCCTTCGTTACCTTTTTCTCGTCCATTCTCTTCTGAATAAAGCGCGATAAATCAATGCGCTTCAATTTCACAAATGCTTTCTCTTTTAACGACTTAGGGTCATTGTTCGTTGATTTTTCACGATGGCTTTTGTAAATTAAATCTTATCCTGTAACAAACTCGACATTCTATTCCCAACAATTTTGGCCTCTGAGAAATGTTTCAAGACGGAAAAATTCATGATGTTGTAATCCGGGACATAAAGAAATTTATTGACGAGCGCGGCTGGCTGGCAGAGCTGTTTCGCGAGGATGAGGTAGATCGTCAGTTCATGCCCGTAATGTCGTATATCTCAGTCACCCATCCCGGCATCGCCCGGGGTCCGCACGAACATATTGGCCAGGCTGATACGTTTGCGTTTATCGGCCCTTCAAATTTCAAAGTCTACCTATGGGACAATAGGAAGAACTCACCCACATTTCAACATAAATTCGTTTTCATTGCCGGCGAGGACGCCCCGAAAACGGTGATCATTCCGCCCGGGGTTGTTCATGCCTATAAGAATGTCGGTACCGTCGAGGGAACGGTAATAAATTTGCCGAACAAGCTTTTTGCGGGCAGAGGGAAGAAAGACCCGGTCGATGTAATTCGACATGAAAATCGCCCCGACACATTTTTCCAATTAGATTGATTATTCGATGAAGAACATCCTTGTCACTGGCGGGGCCGGGTTTATCGGAAGTAATTTCATCCGGTATCTGCTGCAACGACATCCGGCATATTGCCTTATCAATTATGATCTTCTAACCTATGCCGGGAATCTCGAAAATTTAGAGGGGATAGACTTAAATCCCCGTTACGTTTTTGTGAAAGCCGATATTTGCGATAAGGAGAGCGTCGAAAAAGTATTTCGTGAACGTGCAATCGATGCGGTTGTTCACTTTGCCGCCGAATCGCACGTTGACCGGAGCATTCTTGGTCCTTCCGTATTTGTGCGAACCAATGTTATGGGAACGAGCATCCTCCTCGAAGCAGCGAAGCAGTTTGGCGTCCAGAGGTTCGTTCACGTATCGACTGACGAAGTCTACGGGTCGCTCGGCGCTGCGGGGAAATTCACGGAAGCAACTGCATTGCATCCTAATAGTCCGTATTCGGCCAGCAAAGGTTCGTCCGATTTATTGGCCCTTGCATACTTTCATACCTTTCATGTCCCGATCGTTGTTACCAGGTGTTCCAACAATTACGGCCCGTACCAATTTCCGGAAAAGTTAATCCCCCTCATGATCGCAAACGCGTTAAATGATAAACCGCTTCCGGTATATGGCGATGGCTTAAACATTCGCGATTGGTTGTTCGTCGGTGACCATTGTTCTGCTCTTGATGCAGTTCTCCACAATGGGAGAGAAGGCGAGGTTTACAAT
>JBAUMC010000117.1:0-23239 GCA_049578505.1 Bacteroidota bacterium
AAGGGAGAAATTTCTTGTAGTCATTGTAGTAGTAATTCCAGTCGACCCCCTGCATGTCGGGGAACAAGATTTTTTCCTTAAATTCCCGCCACGCATGGTCGAACACATACTCCCGCTCATCAGCCTGCTTCAACACCATCTCTCCCCCCGTTTTCACCGGATCCGCTTTTCCGCTCTCGACGTCCACCTTCATCGGTTTGCCGTCTGCCTGCACAAAGATAAATTTGCCGTCGGATGAAAGCTCCATCGAAGCATCGTTGGCGCCGAGCTTGGAGAAAAGTTTTGTCTCTTTTGTGCGCAGTTCCGTCACCCAGAGGTCGTTGCCTTTGTCGAAAGTCGTCAGATAGTAGAGTTTCTCTCCATCCTTCGAAAGAACAAAATCGCTCACCGGAGAAGTGTACGCCGTGAGCCTGCTCTTGCGTTCCGTGAGATCTGTCCAGTCGATCGCGACTTGCGGGAGAGTGTCTTTTTCTACCTTCGCCTGCTTTTCTTTTTTCTCTCCCTTTGCTTTCTCATCCGCTTCCTTCTTCTCCTTCTCTTCCTGATCTTTCACCAAAGCAAACTCTTCCTTCGTGAGTTTGAAGCGGTCGAAGGCCGCCTTCGTGAAGAACATGCCATAAACGTCGGCGCTGAATATGCTCCCCCCCTGCTCGCGTGTGCCGTTGCGATCGGACCCCCAGATCATCATTTTCCCATCCATCACCCACTTGGGCATCCCGTTGTCGTACCCGCTCAACGTGAGATTGTGGATCTCCCCTTTTCCGTCCGCGGAGACCAGGCCAACCTGCGAAGCGAAGATGCGCTCGGGATAGCCGAATTGAACCAGGAACCACTTCCCATCGGGCGACCATTGATAGTACTGGTCGCCGTCGGCATACGAATAATTTTTGTCGGCGGGCATGATCGTTCTCGTCTCCTTTGTGGCGAGGTTGATCACTTTGAGCGTAACACGGTTTTCAAGGTATGCGACTTCTTTTCCGTCGGGAGAGAACGAGGGCTGGAATTCTTCCGCCTCGGTCGCAACGACCGGTTCTTCTTTCAAGATTGTGGAGGCATAGAAATACGGCTCCTCTTTCCTGATGATCGAAACCCTATAAACGTCCCAATTGCTGTCCTTTTCCGCCGCGTAGACGAGCGAGCGGCCGTCAGGGCTGAAGCTGACGCTCCGTTCCTGCCACGGAGTATTCGTTATCCGTTTGGTGATTCCCCCTTCCATGCTCGTCACAAAAATTTCTCCGCGAAAGACGTACGCAAATTCCTTCCCGTTCGGGGAGAGTTTCATCTCCGTGAATTTTTCATTGACCGGCACTATTTTATCGAGGGTTGCCCTCCCATCCTCTCCAATGCGCACGCTGACTTTCTGCGGCTCGCCGCCGGGCTTCATCATGTAGAGCTCGCCGTTGAAACCGAAGCAGAGAGTATTGTCTTGTGCCCGCGTGAGAAACCGGACGGGGTCCTTGCTGAAATGGGTAAGGGGCGAGTTCTTTGTCGGGTCGGACAACGAACTCTTGTACACGTTGAATGATCCGCTTTCTTCGGTAAGGTAATAGAAATCATTGCCGTTCGAATCAAAGACCGGGTTGCGATCTTCTCCCTTAAACTGGGTTAATTGGGTGTATTGCTTTGTCTTGAAATCATAGCTCCAAATATCGTGCGTCACTGACGAGGTGTGGTGCTTACGCCAAAGACTTTCATATCCTTTAAGATCGTCATAGATCAACTTGTCGCCGGTTGAATTGAGCGTGGCTGCGAGGGCAGGAACTGGGAGCACCAGCGAAACTCGGCCACCGGTCACCGGAACGCTGTAGAGCTGCACCATCATTCCCGTCGGGAATTGGACGTTGCTCGGCAGCTCTTGCCGGTAAGCGGTGAAATAAACGGACTTGTCATCAGCAGAAAACGTAGTAGGAATTTCGGAAGTCGAATGAAACGTCAACCGTTTCGCTTCGCCTCCGCCTGCCGGCATGACAAACACGTCGAAGTTTCCATAACGGTCGGAAGCAAACGCGATGCTCTTGCCATCGTGACTCCACACGGGGGCAAATTCGTACGATTCGCTAAGCGTAAGAGGTATTGCCGTCCCTCCGGAAGAAGAGACGGAATAGATATCTCCTTTGTATTCGAACAGGATGGTCTTCCCGTCTGGTGATATGGCAGGGTAGCGCATCCAAAGCGGATTGTCCTGACACAAGAGGGTCGTACCCAGAAGGATCATCAGGATTGCTGCGAGAATGAATCTTGTGCGCATAGTCGAATCTCCTTAAAGTTTGAGGATGGAAGTGTTCATAATACGTTTTCATCGCCTGTTTGTCATAGTCGCCGATTCAAGTTCTTATGAATTTGCTATTTTTTGCCCGCAATATCAATTTTGTGGGAATAAAAAATTAGACCAAGCCATTCCGCCCTTTTTAACAGCGTTCATGCCGTGTAAAAGAAACGTTATCGAACTCCGTTATGCTACTCCACAACTACAAACGAAACAAAACAGCGAGACTAAAAATTTAGTTTGGCTCTTAACAGATTAAACGGAAGACACCTGCCAAATGTCAAATGAACGAGGAAGGATAACGAGACCAAATACTTGATTGCACCTTACACCTCTATATTATTCAGCCAACTGCCAATCAAGAAATATCACTCTTAGCCCTGCAGCTTTTCCCCACATTCACCATTTTAGGAGTCACGAAGTCAGCCTTCATTGATACTATTATTCGAGTTCAGGAAGTACATTCAATAGGGACTTTGTGCCATTGTCGCCGACTCTTTTCATTTCTACGTTTCTCAACCGATCTGGTGCATTTGCTGCAGGAGAGTGGTCCGCAAAGACTCCAACCTCTCGTTCCGGCTTTGTTCAGAACATAACCACGTTTTACATTATACGCCAGTTCCACAGAATGTTTCACCTGGAAGATTGGCTGCAGTCTGTCTTTGCGGCAGGTTCGGATTGAAAACAAGGTCCTAGCGTGGATGCGGCTAGAAGCGGGCCCAAAAACCCTTAGATCGTCATTCTGAACGGAGCCCCGCTGTCGCGGGATGAACTCCGCGAAGTGAAGAATCCAAACAATTTGAATATCATGGATGCTTCGCTACGCTCAGCATGACAGTTACAGTTATTTTTCGGTAAAATCCATTTTTGAGATGGCTCCTAGTCATTCCAAACGGCCAGGCCCAAACGAGATAAAGATGCCGATCTCCACCTCGAGGATAGTTATTTGAAGGTTTTCAATACACTACACTATATGCTCAAAAATAACAGAAATAGTTTACAATGAGGATATTGAACCGTCACATTTCATCGTTACAGTTTCTTTTTTTTGTCATCTACGTGATCCTATCTTTTGTTATGATACTCACTCCAATACTAGTCACAAGGTCTGTTCATGTAAAAAAATTATTTATCGTCGATGAAGATGTCCTGGAGGCGATCCTTCTTAGTTTTCTGTTTGCCCTGAGTCTTTTGATCTCCACATTATATAGAAAAGAAGCATCTAAACAGGAGGAGATTCTTAATAAAATTAAGCACGATAAGAAGTCGGCCGACGAAAAGCTCCTGGATTCAATTAGTTATATCGGCAAAGTAAACGTCCAGATCGAAGAAATTAAATCTATCTTCAATACTCCTGATACGTTCCCAGAGACAAAAAATGATTTTAAGAAAAGCGCTCGAATCCTCGGAGAGCGTGTTCTTGGAATTGTAAACACAAATTGGGCATTATTTAGGATCATCAACATCGATAATCAGAGGACTATTTTCGAGTGTCTGCAAACCAGGCGGGGTTTTTCTTACAACTATCCTCATGTCAGTAACAAAATGCTTGTCGAAAAACGATCCATTTCATCCTTTACTGCGGTAGTTTCAACTCCTTCTAGTTTAAGCATACTCATTTGTTGCGCCATGCCGGTCGAAACGATCGACAACGATCAACGTGTGTTCATTCAGGCTATTTTGAACGAGATGGTCAAACTATTTATTATTTCAAATTCCTCATATCACAAAGAGGGAAATAGAAAATTTGCAGCAAATGGATCGACCAAAGGAACAATGAAAAAGGTCAAACTGGTCGGGTAACCTGCCATTCACGAGTTTCTGGGAAATTATGGCGGAAATCCAGAATGCATCCGCTTATTAACCAATGTCATGCGCTTTGTCCTTAGCCCCCTTCTTAAAAAAGGATTCAATATGCCGGTAACATTTCGGTTCGACTCCAGTATCATTGTCGTAGAGATGACCGGTGAATACTCTATGAACGACCTTCGCACGGTCATTCTCAAATCCTTGACAGATTCTCAACTATCCGTCAAGCCGCTCCTGCTCTTTAATTTTGGCGAATCGCGGAGCATCTTTATCAGATCTTCGGAAGATATAAATATCATGGCGAACTTTATCTCGACCTTGACCAATCGGTTCAATAATCGCCTCGCATTTGTCTCTGCGTACGATTTGCCGTATGGCTTAATGCGTTTCGTGTCTGTAAGGTCGGCGGCATGTGGAATTGAAGCGGAAGTTTTTCGTACGTACGAGGAAGCTCGGAGATGGCTGCTGGCATAATTGTAGAAGGACGACTGACCGTTCTGATCAGAATAGATAAATGAGATGATCATAAACAATCAAATCACGCTGCTTTAACTTTACTGATAATACCCGCTTCTCTTCCTAGCTGCACAAGGAGCACTAACCGATCAGCATATTGTGGATACACAAGGGGGTCACTACCTTCAAGCGTCACAATGAACAACAATTCTCTAACATTAAAACGAATCGAGCTATGAAAAAGACATCAGTTTTACTTCTAGTGCTTTTCTCCGTCGCCAGTACATCCTCGCTGCTTCATGCACAAACCAGCATAGGCATCCTGATTGGCCCGAGCGTGCCGAACCTCAGCGGAGGGTCAAACGAGATAACTCAAGGATACGTTTCCCGGCTTGCTCTCCATTTTGGAATCTCCATCGAACATGATCTCATCGGAGGATTTTTAATCCAGCCCGGGATCATCTTCGATGAACAGGGAGGACAACGCAACGGACTGCAGCCCATTACCTCCACCTCGTTACCCCCTCTTGCATCGGGAGGATACTACTACGCAGACTTCAAAAATGCATCCATTCTCAACTATATCGAAGTGCCTGTGCTTGTGGGATATAAATTTGGCGGCAGACCGATAGGGTTTAAGATTAACGCAGGGCCGTACATCGGATATCTGACAAGCGCATCGCAGAAGACAAGCGGCACGAGCCTGATCTACGTTGACAAGAACCGCACGCCGTTGACGATTCCAATACCACCCGATTATACACAATCTGTTCAGGCTCCGCCGGAATCATTCGATGCGAACACCGACGTGACAGACAGCATTCACCGAATCAATGTGGGGGTCGAGGGGGGAATCGGCGTTGATATGCCGCTCACGACGTTTCAAACCGTATCCCTTGAAGTGCACGGACTCTATGGTCTAACAAATATTCAAAAATATTCGGAGGACGGCACAAACCACACGGGAAATTTGCTGATATCCTTGGGATACTCTCTCCAATTGCCCGGGATATTGTAGTCCTTGAGGGGAAATAGATAGGGCGGGTTGATTCAAAGTATGGGGCTACTGCATTCTAACCTGTCGCTCCGCCAAGCGTCAATTCGAACACCCGTATGGATTGCGGCAGTGTCTGAGCTGTCTCCGTTTGCCGTGCTAATTAAAAATCAGTAATTCATCGAGCGACGGCCATCGTTAGTGAAGATTTTGAATTTCCCGTTCAAACCTCGCAGTCATAGGTGCGCCGCTGATTTGAGGAAAATACTTATTCAAAAATTCTTCCACCTTGGTAAGACGCTTTTGGAAATCCATTTTGACAAATGGATTGTCTCTTTCGGCCTCAGAATAACCTCCGACAATATTTCGCATTCTACGCACCATTGTCATGATGGACGTCGGATCGTATCCGGCACAGCGAAGAAGAATCACAGCTCCCCTGTCAGCCTCGTATTCGTATTCCAACAGCCGTGGTTTGGACACAATTTCATTCGCATCCTGGGCGAACTCTTCTAACTCGGAAACCGTCACAGAATCTTCTACTTTCCCCACTTCCGCATCCAATTCCTGGTCCGCATTCTCTGCCCTGATAACTTCCTTTTGTTTACCTATTTCTTTAAAACCGTGTTTCAGGATGATATGCATCATTTCATGCGCAATGACGGCAGCGAGTTCGGACTCGCTTTGCATTACTCGCATCATTCCTTCTGTAATAAAGATATATCCCCCAGGCAAAGAGATCGCGTTGATATCCGAACTTCGTAATATCAGCACTCTGAAATCCCGATCGTACGCGCCTGAATACTCGGCAAGTACAGAACTGATAAGGTTGACGTAATTATTTAGCTCTCGATTGTCGTTTAATCCGTTGGCGGCGACACGCGCCGCGATGCCTAACCCAATGCCTTCTTGCTCCGGCGACAGCTCATACTCCCCCAAGTAACGCTGCGCAACCTCTTTCTCCTCGGGAGATAACTTCTCGGGTCTGGGAATTTTTCCGATAAAAGAGCGGTAATCATCAACGACAAAGTGGGTGCTGTCGAACATCTCCAAAGTGTCTAACGCTGGACCCGAGGTTGCACCGTAACGCAAGGCAAATCCCCGAATAGCCGCCGCAATGGTGGAGCCTGTCACCGGCGTTTTCTGAGAAGCCGCCTTAAAATCATTTAAAGAGTTATTCTTTTTTTTGTCGAGCAATGAGTTCTTTGATATCCAAGCGTCTCCCCCCTTGAGAATCTTGATCGCATCCTCCGGCGCAGTGGCGTCGTAAAATTTAAAGTTTACCCAACTCCCATCCCGCTTATCGACTTCCAAACGGACCCCTGAGGGCAATATCATCAGGAGAGGATAATAGGAACCCGGTCCTTCGCGTACATCATTTTTTGCCCGCCGAGTTACGTCGACTACCTGGGAATACGCTGCGACGGTTAACGTTGCTTGGATAATAATTAGAACTGCCGTTATGCTCTTGTTCATCGTAAGTCCTCCTGACTCATTTCATTGACATGCTGAAGACTCCGTCCCAGTTATCCGGCGGAGGAGATATATTGAACGTGCGACATCGATTGATGTATTCATGCGACGGACCATCTGACGGATTCCTGTTGACGATGGCCTCGAACATTCGAGCAGCTTGGACAAAATCTCTGTTTCTATACACAATGAGCGCCTTGTCAAAATCATCCAGAAGTGTTTTCTGGGAATCTGTTATTATATCGTGCAGATCCAGCAATTCGTAAATGACAATAGGTTCTTCTTTCCCCTTCACCCGCAGGAAATCCAATCTTCGTGTTGCATACTCTCCGTGAATTAGCTCTTTTGTCGCTCCGCTCAAGATTATTTCCGTGCCAAAGAATTTATTAATGCCTTCAAGCCGCGAGGCGAGATTAACGGTGTCTCCAAGAGCCGTGTAATCGGAGCGTTTTTCAGAGCCGATATTGCCTACCACCATCGCGCCGGTATGGATTCCCATGCGCGTAATCATCGGCGGGTATTGATTATGGACTTTCTCCCATTCCGTATGAACTATTCTCCGTATCTCAAGCGCGCTGGCGCATGCTCGTTTCGCATGATCTTCCATTGAAAGGGGGGCGCCGAAAATCGCCATCACCGCATCACCGATATATTTATCAAGAAGACCGCCGTTTGAGAGAATGACTTCCGACGTGAGTCCAAAGTACGCATTCATAAGAAAGACGAGTGCAGAGGGATCGAGCTTTTCGCTGATCGAAGTAAAATCCTTGACATCGGAAAAAAATACAGTTCCGATTATTTTCTTCCCGCCAAGAGCAAGTGTATCCTTGTTCTTAATAATTTCGTCGATAACAACAGGACTCAGATATCGGTTGAACGCGTTTCGAAGCTGTCGGCGTGCTTTCCCTTCTGTCACATAGCTGAATACAGCCGAAACAATAAAGGTCAATATAAATGATGAAAGCGGCGCGGCGGTCTCGATCCAAATATTATGCTCCTTAAAAAGAATTATCGCGACGCAGAAGAACAGTGCCATCATTACGGTAACAATGGAAACTACCCAACGCATAGACTTGGCATACCCGAAAGCGAATGAAGTCACGCCGGCTATGAGCAGGATAATCACTATGGTCAGCGAGTTTGAATAGCGAACCAGTATGTCCCGCTGCAAGAGGTTACTCAGTACTGTTGCAGGGATTTCCATTCCCGGGTACGGTGCGCTCGACGATAAGGGAGTATATTTTATGTCATAGAGGCCGGCGGCGTTCGAGCCGACAATGACAATTTTGTCCTTAAATGATATGATCGGCTCGGAAGGGGTCTTTCCCCTTAGCTCATCTACTGCCGCCGAGAGAATGGATGCAAAAGAGTAATACGCAAAAGGCCCGCCGGGCCCCCCTTTCCCGTACCAGCTGATAAGCATATTTCCATTCTTGTCGAGAGGAATATCCATTCCGCCGATGCGGGCCGAACGGCCGTCAATAAATTCAATCGACGATATCCCCTTGACGCGAAGATAGGCCGCCAATCCCAGATGAGGGATGGTAAGCGAATGAAACGATAGAAGCAGCGGAACTGCACGACATATCACTCCTGCCGAAGACTCGTCAAGATTCGCGGCACCCAATGCAGCGGCGTTCTTTTGAAAAAGCGAAATGGGTAAAAGAGCGGTCGAATATTGCGGAATAATGTCATCCGGGAACAACCCCGTAATGCGCAGCGTATCTCGCTCTCCGATAAATTGATTTTCAGTTTCAGTTAATAGCTCGGTACGCTGCAAGTTCGCAGCAAGAATGACGTTTCCCGCATGCTCCATTGCGTTCGCAAACTTGCCGTCGGTTTCTTCAGGGTCAGAACTCAAACGCTGGATATCAGGATCGGGGAATAGTATATCATAGACTATTACTGAGGCTCCTTTTTTGGCAAGATAATTTGTCAGCACTGCATAGAAATCTCTCGACCACGGCCATGGATTATTGTTCAGTTTCATATCCCGGAGACTTTGCTCGTCAATCGTGATCAGCACGATCGAAGAATCCGGGCGGGTCTTGTATGGGAAATTTCGAAACCGAACGTCAAGCGTCATCTCTTCTAACGTCTCAAACACATTGAGAAGAAGCAAAACCACGACAACGGACGTGCAAATAAGGGTTATCGTGAACGAGGATACGAATTTTTTCCAAGGCATCCGCCGGCCTCTTGCTTAAGTAAACCTATGAAGAGTTATGAGAGAAGACGCCTCCATGGCTAAATAGTAATCAACCATTTCTAGGCCATTGAGGCACTCTCCCCGAATTTAAGGCAGACACACATCGCAATTTATTTTTCGCTCGTCAATCAACAAGCGACACTCATTCGAGCTTAAAAATCCGGGCTCACCCTTTTCTTACCCCCTGTCGATACGCTTCATTCGTCTCCGATATGTCCCCGAGGAATATCTCTACTTTAACAACAACATTTTCTTTGTAAGAACGTACTCATTCGTGTGCAACCGGCAGAAGTACACTCCGCTCGCAAAACCACCCGCGTTCCAACGAACGGTGTAGTAACCAGCCTTTTGATCGCCCGACGCAAGCGTAGCAACCTCCTGCCCTAATATATTATAGACTTTTAAATTTACCCTGGTATCCTTCGCCAATTGGTATTCAATCGTCGTAGAAGGATTGAAGGGATTGGGATAGTTCTGGGAGAGTTCGAACCGTTCGGGAATCACGGGCCGGTAATTATACTTTATCTCTTCTTTTGAGTAAGAATTTATCTTGGAACTATCGCCGTAAGAAAATATAACAAAGGTAACCGGCTCTTCTTCCAGTCTTCTCAACGCCGTCAATTTCAAAGTCAGCAATCGGTTTGTGACGGAAGTGTCCAGCATGCCGCCAAAGGAGGAGAGATTAAGAACCGCTCGTCCTCCCTTCGGGTCGAGATACTGAAGAGTGAAGGCAGAGTGAACCGATATTAATCCGATTGAGTCAAAGCTAATTTTCGTCGGATCATACAAAATATGGATTGCCACCGTTCTTGTTTGCGGCAAATTATTCAGGTGCATCGTGAAATATTTAGTTTCCTTTTCCTGAATGACCTCCTGCTTATCTGACACCAGCATAGGGGGCGAAGAAGTTTTTTTCAAGATATTATCGTCCGAAGCAATTGCGGGCTCACCTGATTTCGGGGCAAAATAATTCCACATCAAACTAAAACCCGCAAAGTCGTTAAAATCCAAAGAATGATTGGAAGTTCGAGTTAGATTCGGCGCTGTAATACCTTGATTAAGACCGCTGTTTCCGATGTCGCACGTGTCGAGACTGTTGTCGCGCCAGCCTTTCGTAAAAGCAGCAAAATCCCCTGCATCTATTGTTCCGCTGGTATCATAGTCGCCGAGATATGCCACACGCGTCAATTTCGATCTTGTGTTTGTATCTACATTTCCCAGAGAGTCTTGCGCTCTTATAGAGTAATAATACGTTGTGTTGTTCGTTGCTGTTGTATCCAAGAATGTAAGCTGGCCCGTATTTGCAATCGGCTTCTTTGAAGCTGACCACGCTGCTGTCGTATCGCGATAGATGGAGTACATGATCGGTTTTGAAGTGTCTACTGCAGCAGTCCAGGCCAGAGTTATAGTTCCAATCTTAGCCAGATTATTTCCGGCTCTGGCGATACCGGCGAAAATCGGCGGCTTTGAGTCGAGAGCAAATGATTTGCTCGAAACTGCTGTGCCAGTATCGTTGAACCTCCCGATTGGAGTGATACGAACCATCGTGTTGAACGACTCGATGTTAGCTGTATCCGCCTGGCTCTTCCATACAATCGAATGACCATGGACGAAGTCGGTCACCTTGCCGGTGTCTCCGGTAACGGATTTCATCGCATGCCATATCGGCGTCACATCGTTTCCATCCAATGTATAGTCGAACTTCACTGCTACGCTGTCATTGCTCCCAGAAGTCAACGTATATTGAACCGGAATATTGTTCTGATATTTCCCGGTCGGAACGGTCGGTATTACCGTTATCACTGGGAGGGCAATAAATTTGCACTCGACCGTGTTTGTATCCTGATTTCCGGCGGCATCTTGAGCGCGGACGCCAAAATAATAGGGAGTCAAAAGAGCTAGGTTTGACACAACCACCGAGGTATCTACAATGTTCTGTTGAAGTACCGTGCCGTTCAAAAATGCACCTGGGCTCAGCGATCTGTACAAAGTATACGACACGTTCGTCGAGTCGGAAGCTTTGTTCCACAGCAATTGGATCGAGCCTTGACTCAGAACATTGAGGTTTTTAAGTACGCCCGAAAAGACTGGAGGGATGTTATCGACGGTAAATCGACTTGTTGAGATAAGAGTGCCGGTTCCACCCTTGCCCGTTGGCACAAGAGCAAATTTGATATTGTTCGATTGGCCGATGCTGGCAAGCAACGAAAGGGATTGGCCGGCTTCAATACCGGCACGGACATTGCCATTCTGAATCACGACATGTGACATCCCCTTCGTTTCTTGCGAGATAACATCCTTCATCCCTGATTTTTGGAAGAGTTTCGATTGTGTAAGTTTCCCCGCATTGGTCCTATTCGCGTTGACCATCCTCTCATTCGCTTTTGGGACTGTGTTTGTTCCTCCCAACGTGTTCCATGTTATAGTGTAAGTATTATCCTTCGTTATGGCTTGATACGTGCCGCCAAGAGCCGTAGAGTCAATCGGATTCCAATTAGTAGTATCTCCCGGCAACTGATATCGCGCTTCTACACTATCGATGTCAAAACTTGTATTGACTATCGAGAATGAAAAATTTATTGTCCCTTTCTGAGCTCCGGATGGAGTACTGATGGAAGTTATGACCGGTTTCTTATAGGTGTAGATATTCACCGGAATATCCAGAGTTGTATCGACATTTCCGACCGCATCCACCGCTCTCACAACAAATTTGTAATTAGTGAAAGGCGTCAAGCTCGATACATTGATCGAATCGGCGTATGTCGGTCCGGCAATTAACGTGTCGGTCGGTTTCAATTCATAGACAACATAGTGCACTACGGAGGTGTCATGCGCAGGAGCCCACGCGAGTTTTACTTTCGTTCCCGAGGAATCGGCCAGCGAGTCAGAAGATATTCCGGCAAACCGCGGTGCTCTATTATCGAGCAGGAACCGGTTGGTACATGTTGTGTCGGGTATCTTTATCCTCCCGATAGAAATGATTTTTATTTTTATGCTGTCCTCAATTGGCGCCGAAAATAACGAATCCCGGTCACTCTGCCAGATCACTGTGTCGGTTGATTGTGCCTTGCTTATGTTCTTGTACGTTCCGGATAACCGGGATCCGCTGATTGGAAACCACTGAACATTGTCGGCCGACCAGAGCACGGAAAGCTGAGCCGTATCTGTCGGGATCAGATGAAGGCTGTAAAGAATGCTTATGCTACCTTTTGACGCTTTCGAAGGACCGTTGGTGAACCCCCGAACAAATGATGCGAGAGCAAACGGAACTCCGCTTTGGCGAACGCTATTGGTATCTTTGTTCCCCACAGAATCCCTGGCGACAACTTTGAAATAGTACGGCCGAAAGTCTGTCAAGCTTCTTAGGATTACCGTCGTGTCGATAACAGTCGTGTCCGGATTGCTTGCAAAGGTCGTGCTGTCCGAGGATTTGTAGACAAGATAACTTACGGGATTGCTCAGTCCTTCGACTGCCTTATTCCAAACCAGTCTTACGCTATCCGTATATGCGATGACGCCCTTAACACCGGAAAATAGCGGCTTTTTGAAATCAACATAGATTGAATCGGTTTGTCCGGGGGCTCCCAAACTATCCTGCTTGCTTACCGGAGTGATTCTGAACAGGACTGATTTAGATTCGTACCCGTTGAGATCTTTTGCGATATTCCACGTCACACTATCGGGAGTTGTACTATTTGCGGTGCCTCGAATTTGCAAATTGTTGAACACAACATTTGACGTTGGGGCATAGCTGTTCCCTCCATCCAACGAATAAAAGAACTTAAAAGTAACCGTATCATTGGTGGGGAAGGAGATCTGGAACGGATAAAATACTGTAGTATCTTTTACGTAACGGGCAGCAGTAATGGATGTGACACGAGGCAGCGGCCGATACAGATTAATGGTGTCTACTTTGCTAAAGCCGGACGTATCGTTCAATATGTTCAATGCTCTCAGCTTGTACAAATAGCGCTGCAGTGCAACAAGCCCTGTGTCTCTGTACGTCGGTGCGATTGTCGCGCCGAGATTTGCATACGACGCGCCGGCCGTGTCCTTCAATCGGTAGATAAGATATCTTGATGCAGTACCGATTATTGACCATTGCAATAACGCCTCTTTATCGGTAAGCGTGCTTGCTACAAAGCTTGACGGCACGTTAGGTTTTGTCACTGCACTGTCGACAGTGCTTGTATCCCCAAGTTCGCCCGATGATTTAACGGCAAAAACTTTGTAATAATAGAGAAGGCCAGGAGTGATTCCAGTATCACCATACGAGCTCTTTGAGGTGCTGTCAAAAAAAGTGAAAGAAGCGCTGGTCGTTGACCGCAAAATACGATACCTCACTGCGTTGGGTATAGTTCCCCACGATAAGAAAATTTTCTTTAGAGTAAGCGATGATGAATCGACATTGACGTTCGGTGCCGCCATTCTCGTCCTGAAAGAGCCGGCGTCGGAGTAAGCGCTTATGTTATTCTGACTCTTTGCCGCAATCTTCCAATATTGTGTCGTGTCACTGTTCAGCGTCGTATCGACGGTGAACTGAACATTTCCAGCTTGATTGAGAGCCACGTTTTTGATAGTGTCGGTTTTGATAACGCTGCCGAAGGATTGTTGTAACGAGACTTGAAAAATATATGAACTCGCCTTCGGTACCGGGGACCATGAAACCTGCGGTGTGCGAGATATTCCAGCTGCCCCATTGACCGGACCAACAGTGACCGGTGTCGGAAGTGCGATTCTGAAATTTGCCGCCGGTGAATAACTGCTCGAGTCGGTGGCATTCGCAGACCGGATGCGCAAATAATAGACAGTATCATTCATCAGCGAAGATGCGACTTGATAGCTTGTATCGGGGATGAAGCCGGTATTGATAACAAAAGATTTGAAGAGCGAATCAAGCGAGAGCTGCAACTGGTAAGAATATGCGCCAATAGAACTATTCCACGTTATTCGAGGACTCGCTGAAATTCCAATTCCAGCTGCGGCGGGAGTCACAATGACCGGGACCGAAGGTTTTGCGGATTTTGAATTATGAATTACAACACTGTCTATTAACCAGCCAACCGTTCCTCCTTGTGTACCACTATAAAAATGAAACAGAATTTGTATGGTTCTGTTCAGGTAATTTGTTAGTGGATAAGAAGCAGTCGTCCACGAACTATTCGTATTTTTCAAAGTTGAACCGAGGAGAGTAGTGTCTTTCAAGTCAACACCGAGAACTTGAATTTTGGCGGAATCGGAACTCGCTAGAGAGTAATAATGCCTAAATGAAAATGAATCTCCCTGGGCCACGATAAACGGCGGAGAAATAAGAATTCCCTCTCCGCTAGGCGGATAATTCACAGCCAGCTTTGTTGCCGCAACATTTGATCCAGAATATCCCAGTGGTCCCTTCTGAGGAGAGCCAAATTCCCAAACGGCCGCAAGATTCCCCTTTCCCGTCTGGCTCCAACCGGCAGGGGGAGAAGTTGTTGATGCGACGTTTTCAAACCCTTCAGTCGAGGCTATTCCCTGATAATAGTTTGTAAATTGGAAGAACTGTGAGGAGTCCCTTGTTCCGTGTCCCGCGTTATTGTTAATCGCGGTCACGTCCCAAAAGTACGTCGTATTGTTTAGAAGGATTTGAGTTGTTGTGTAACTCGTATTTGCCGACGTCAGCGTCGTATCGATAACTCTGTTCGACGAATTCGTCGAACTCTTGAAAACCTGCACCTCGTACTGGGCGGCGCCTTTGACCGCTCCCCATACCAATTTAGGGGTGACAAGATACCCGGCAGAATCGTTCTTCGGGTAGAGCAATGTCGGGGAAGCGATCATTGTCCTGAAGTTTGAGAGAGAACTGAACCTGCTAACTCCATTTGCACTAATGGCCTTGACTCTCCAATAAGCGATCGTATCCGAGTGGAGCGAATCAGACGGAAGCGAGACGTAACTGTTCGACAACACCGTATCGCTAGCTACCATTGGGACGTTGCTTGCGTTCCTCGACGTTGAATCCGAAATTTGAAGTACGTAGCTTGTCGCTCCGATCACAGCGCTCCAAGAAAAAGGGGCCGGCAACGGAACATTCAGTGAGCTGTTGACGGGGGTCGCCAGCACCGGCATTGCAAGTTCGGTTTTGAATTTGTAGATCGGAGAAGGCTGCCTGCGTACATAACTTGGATCTATCGCCCTGACCTGCCAATAGTACACTGAATCATTCTTCAAGGTGTTCGCCGGCAAAGAATAAATAAAGGTGTTCAAGCTAATTGAAGAGTCCATGAAGGCTATGTTCGCGGGCACAACCGACGAATCGCGTGAAATCGTGAACTGATACTTCATGACTTGACCAGGATCCGCACTCCAATTAAAAGTATCGATCGTGTCTACCCTGAGATTGATAGAATTATTTAAGGGAGAAATCAGCGAAGGACCTGTCGAGCTCCACGTAGTGAATGCACGGTATTGCGAGAAACTTGAAACAGTATCTTTGTTTCCGGCCATCACTTTCCAATAATACTTCGCATTGAAACTCAGCGGATTAACTACCACGTCTGTCGGGGTGGTCACGCTATCTCTCGCCTTTAGATTTCCAGTTACAAAATTCGTGTCGGGGGAAACCTCAGCAAGATAGTAGCTTGCGCCCGAGAGTCCTGTCCAACTCAATTGAGTCGTGGGAGAAATACCCGTTGCATTATTTAGCGGGGATGTCAATGAAGGCCGCGGAATCTTGGTCAAGAAGCTGCTAGCATCTGATTTCGTCCCAGACCCGGCGACTTTTTGAGCCGTTATCCTCCAATAGTAACGAATCCCATATTGAAGGTTGTTGATTGTAAAACTTGTATTAGTATAGGTATTGCTGAACTGTAACGGCGGGGCAAACAAACTGTCATTGTCCAATTCGAAAAGGTACTGCACCGCGCCATTGACCGCAGTCCAGGAAAACGTCTCGGTCGTGTCGGTCAGTACGGGGTACGAAAGGATCGGCTTTCCAAGCTGAGTCCTAAACGAGCGGTAAGGATACGGTTGAGCGCTGGAATCGAAATTATTCTTTGCATAAACACGCCAGTATAACAGGGAGTCCGAAGGCAAATTAGGAACGACGACTGAATCCAAAGACGTAGTATCATTGATGATAACGGATGGATTTGCACCCGCTACCGTCCGAAATGAGGTGTCCCAGGCAATCTGGCAGATGAACTTAACATTTTGACCCAGGACGTTTGTCCAAGTAAAAACAGAGGGAACGGTCACTCCCTGAGCGTTCGCGGTCGGCTGAAGCTGCATGGGAGAAGCAAGTATCGTCCTGAAGCTATCGATATTTGAGAAGGAGCTTGTACCTTTGTTATTAAAAGCTCTTACTCTCCAGTAGTAGACAGAGTCGCTCCCCAGGGATGCCAATTGATAACTCGTGCCCGTGAGCGTTGAGTCGTTGACAAGCTTCGACACAAAGGCCGCATCTCGACCAACCTGAAGATTGAACTTTGGAATTGTTCCACTCGAGGCGTTGGTCCAAGAAAGCAGTACGGGAATCTTGATTCCAATAAAATTATTCGCGGGGGAGTTGAGTGTCGGTGGTGAACTCGGCGCTTTAGTTGTATCAAAGTAATAGAATCTGCCGATATCGGCGGCCGTTAAATCCGGATCTTTGGGAAGCGTAGAATCACCGGCATTGATCATCAATGATGTGGGATCAAGATTGTAATTATTGCCGGCGGTGTCCACAAAGCTCGGCGATCGAAATATGTTGGCTCCTGGATCCGTCGCGGCGAATATTTGGCTTGCGCCCACCTGGCGACCGCTGGAGGTGCTATCGCCGTATTTCTTAGTGGTTTGAATATTAAAAACGTTAAGAGCGTTGGAGGTGAAACCACTCCAAGCATCGGGATAGACATCGTTCCAAGAAATCCCGCTGATGATATTGCCCCCTGTTGTGGTGTGCATCCCCAATTTATTGCTGAACGCAATGATGTTGTTCCTGATGTCGAATGTCTGGCCGGACCCAAGTGTTAAATTCGTCATACCAGAATCGTTAAACGCAAGTGTGTTGTTCTGCACTACGCTCCCATTCCCTACATAGAGGATTCCGGCTCCGCTATTTCTGTAAACAAGATTGCGGTAAATTGTATCGCTGGCGCCCGCGAAAATTCCTCCGTTCGTGTTATGAAATATCAAATTGCTGTCGGCATGCGCTCCTGTGGGCATAATGAGGCCCGTTGCCTTGTTATATCCGATCGTATTGCCGCGAATCAATTGGGAGGCCTGAACCCCAAACGTTGTATTGCTGTCAGCTATACACGATCCGACCGAGTCCAAAGATGTAATGCCGTATCCGCCGTTGGAATTACTTGTGGTATTAAAGACTGAACTTGCCGCGTTGATACCGTAGCCAGTATTGTTGCTAACGACAGAGCCGATCACAGGACCCGCAAAAGTCGTCACACCATAGCCATTGTTCCGCAAAGCGTTCGTTGCTGAGACAGACTGCGCAGTTATTCCATAGCTTCCATTGTCGGAAACGTTGCTGGATGTGACGCTGCCTTGTATGTTTACACCGTACCCCCCGTTCTTTCCGACATAATCATTGATAATCTTTACAGCTGATGTAGAAGAAATCCCCGGTCCGCCATTGCTCATGACCGAATCTGCTTGCAAAATGGTGCTGGCGGTATAGCCGCTCAGGTTCACTGCAGGGTTGCCGGAGGAATTAGCCGTAACGACAACGTTGTTTATGCTATCAATACTTCGTGTGTTAAGGTTAATCCCAGTAAGATTTTTCCAGACAAGCGAATTGGTCAGCCTCACCTTCAATTGTGAAGTATCGATATCCCGGATCACGGCCTTCCCATCGGAGCCGCCAAATTCAAAGACACAGTTCTGCAATTGGCTGAGGGAATCTGCTATGTTAAGATTGAATGGATTTGTGGTGGCCCCAAACATGATACCGGCCCAATTCCCTGCAGCAGGGAGAGCAGAGGAAGAGGTGAACCGTATTACCGAATCGGGAGAACCTTTCGCATTCAATCTGCCCAGGACAACGATTTTCCCCAGAGGCGGAATCTGGATGATGATACCCTTTTGGATAGTGAGTGTCACGTACGGATTAATAACCAAGCTGTCAGTCACTTGCCAAACATTGCCGTTTGAAGTCTTCGATAAGACTGTATTCTGCGAAATTACATGCGGCAATGCCGGATTAAAAATCGTAATGATCTGCGATACCGGAATTGCCTGATCTCCCTCATAATTATTGTTGTCAACGGCTGATACGGTGTAGTAATACTGCACTCCCAGTTGAACGGTATTGTCACTATACGATGTGTCATTCGACGGCAAATTGGTTGTAAGCAGTGCAAAGACCGCGTCGAATGATTGGCGGCGATACACATTATAGGAATGTACATTTGAACTTGGACTCTTGGTCCATGTTAAACTGATTTTGGCGGGACTTGTTCCATAGATTGAACTTAGGTTAAACGGCGCTACAGGAAAGACACTCGAGGGTTGATTTTGCGTCGAAGCAGCCCCGTTCAGTGTTGCATTGTATTTATAGCTCGAAGCATCGAGCGTTTGGTTATTGATTTGCTCGTCGAATCTCCAATAACCGACCAACCCCGCAGTATCGTTCGCTGCAAGGGGATTACTGAAGGTGCTGCTAATCTGCGCTGCCGAGCGCGCTGTTTTCCAAATCTTAAGTTCGTCAATTTGTCCCTTGAAATAATTGTTTGCGGCGCCCGCACCACGTCCGAAGATTAGCAATGGATTAGCTACAAAGTCCGGGCCTGGAACGGTAACGCTGGTATCCAACGCTCCATCGATATATAATTTCAAAACCCCGTTGCTGTCGACCCCCGCGATATGATACCAGATTCCGGCTTGAAGAGCAGTTTTCGAAACCAGCGTTCCTCCGCTTGCTACAAAGACGATCTTCTGCAGTACTCCCGTCCCGTTAAATTGCAGCGAATAAATGTTCTTATCTATAATAGTCGGGGTCCCAGTCCCTCCCGAGTCTCTCTTCACCCATGCCTCGAACGTCATTGGATAAGTAGCAAAATTAAAATTAGCTACTTGCATGTAGCTTGTAGCTCCATCGAACCGAGCATCGCTTATGCCCGCTTGAACTCGAGGAGTGACAACGATCGTATCCGACGGACTTTCCAGCAAGCTGTCGTTTACCGCGACAACTCGAAAATAATAAGTAGTACCGTTGGCAAGAGTCGAATAGGATCTCGTCGTATCGTTCGGGTTTGAAGCCAGCGTGGAATCAACTTCTACCGTGGAGGTTGGCGAAGTTCCGCGATAGATCCGGTAGAATCGAATATTTGTTGCGGGCCTGTCTTTGCTCCAGTTGACATTCATGCTGCCGTTACCCGCTCTCACAGAATTGATTTGTAATTTCGGTGGAATGCTGTCCACCGGGACGACAGTGAAGGCACTTGAAATCGGGCTTACGATGCCGTATAAATCAACCGCCGCGATCTTGAAACTGTACGTCTTATAGTCTGTTAGACCAGCTTCGATTTTCGTGGTGTCGCTTGCAAGCGACGTCGAAGAAGAATCTTTTAAACCAAAAACATTTGAGCCCGTGCTATCCACGTAGATCCAATACCGCCTCAAGGACTGCAGAGCAACAGGATGCCACACCAATGTCGCTTTCTTGTCGCCCCGAAACGACTTCAAGGTGTCGAGAACGGGCGTAGAATAAGCAAGCTGCCCATAGACAATTGAAACACTATCAATCGCAAAACTCGGACGACCTCCGCTGCCGATAGAGTCTTTTATGACCCAACGGAGTTGAACAATGGGCTGGTTCTCACATGCAGACGGAAGTACGAAATTGATCGTTTGAGCATTTTGCCCCAAGGTGTCTCCGGAGGTAACTTTTGCGGGCCCCAAAGCTAGGTTTGCATACTCCGTAGATCCCAAGGTATTGAATGAGCTTGTTGTATCCGTCCGATATTGGAGCACAATTTTATCCACCCTTGTGTTACCGGTTCCGTCATATGGATTGCGAAGGGTCATTATCGAATACTTCACCGAAATGCCCGACTGGCCAACAGTATTCATCGCGAGTACCAGCGAGAGCATATTTGAAGCTGTACTGAGCAAGCCGATTTTTCCTCCATAGTTGTAAACTCCGCCGTTCAAATCTGAAGCTGATCCACTGGCAGTCAAACCAGAATCTGCATTTGCCGGAGCTGTCGGGTAAGCATTCGATAGTGCTCCGTTGATAGCCCATCCTTGCCATCCTGAGGGATAGGTCGTCGAAGTGTAGACTATGTCGAAGGATTGAGAGTACGGCAACGCAACAGGATTTGGGTTCGTTTGTGCAGCGGCAAAAGAAAATTGCACAACAATAAAAAAGAATAAGAGCCTCAACGATGGTAGTCGCATAATGAGCCTAGTCATTTAATTCGCAATTACGTTTACAATGCCGTCGATAATGTTACTAATACTAAATGAGGTATTTGCATTGTTTACAAATTGTGCACCAGAGATGTTCAAACTCGTGCTGCCGGGCGACACCGAATGGCAATGAAACACGATGAGATCAATCGTGCCGGTCACGCCGCTTGTTGCTCCGCCGATATCCGCGAGGTAAACTTTAATCTGGCCGGGTAGGGTTGTATCGATCACGAAGTTTCCGGTATTCCAGTTATAGGCATCTATAGCTGTCGACGGTGAGAGTTGAACGACAAAGTTTGAAGCAACGAAAGCGTTGACTCCCTTTGCCCTGATCTTGAAGGTAAAATCGTGTCCGAACAGAACGGTTATCGTGCGCGGAAAGACCATGAGCGCCGGTCCCTGTACTGCATTAATCGTGAATGTCTTTTGATTGGTCCCATCTGCCGCATCTTCAAGTACGCGCGCCGTCGAGATGGCTTGAACAGTAACCAGATTGGTCCCGTCATCCAGATTAGAGTATGTTTTCGTTGAGGTGGTGCTTTGCGCTGTATCGACACGAAGCGTGTCCGAGCCCTGAGTAAATACAATAAGAAACTTGTAAACGGAATTCGGGTTCTTCACTGTCCAAGCCAGCGTAACAGTACTTCCTGATGTATCGGCTTTAGTAAGTTGTGTTTTGGGCGGCGGAACTCCTTCCGGGTCCACTGGGTTTATCTCATCGGAGGGAATCGCATCTCCTTTTTTCGTGCAACCACTACTCAATAATACCAGGGTCAACACGCCCAGCAGTATCGCGACCTGAAAAAGTTTACGAAGTATGCTCATTTGAGTCTCATCCCTATATTGTTCTGCCGTTAGAATGTCACAATCAAGTTCAATCCGACAAAATTTTCTGCAACAACCGGAGATAATCCTGTCTTCATGGAAAAGTATTCACTATACCCGTCTTTGGGAACGCTAAAGATTGCATCGAGAATGTCAAAGACATACACACCTGCAGTTGCTGCAAACGCAACGTTTCGAACATTCTCGGAATTGTTCATCGCATCGAACTTGTTCGACACGGCAGTTCGTAAGGCCAAAAAGTTTGAAGCGGCAGGGGCGCTATGATAGGCATCCAACGTTTCGTGCCAGGCAGTTTCATTACTTGTATAATCATTTTGATACGTGATCGTTACTGCGGCTCCTGCAGCGAATACGCCGAGGAATGCAAGCCCCTTGACCGTCTCTCCTTTATACATTTGGCTGATTCCGGGAAATGCGCAGAGTGCAATGGCAGTACTGTGAGACGGGAGAGCATCGAGATTTGCACCGAGTGGATTGGGTGCTTCTTCACGATATCCATAACTCGGCCTAAACAAGAATGCGTCCGCAATGTCCCACACATACAGAGCGCCGGTTCCGATTAAAAAAGCGTTCCGGTAATTTGCATCTGCGTTAGCTTTATTGAACGAATTCTGCACAACTATGCGACGCGTTGAGGCCGTTGCCGGATCAGAGGCCGATTGATAAGCAGCTACGTTGTCTTGATACTTTGTATTATCGTTCGAATACAAGCCACTATAATAGAGTGCGCCGGCGGCGCCCCCCAATGTCGCAACTAAATACCCCCACCCCTTTAGCGTTTCTCCTTTGTACATCTGGCTTGAGCCGGGGATCAACGCACTCATCCAATGTGAGACATCTCTCGAAGGAAGCATTGAGACAAATTCAATTCTGTTCTCACCCGGTTCTAACTCATACGTGATTTCTTTCTCGCCCAAAACGGGGTGTCGTATCACCACATTTTTTTCGACGTGGGGGTTAATCTTAACATCCAGTTTACGAACACCCTCAGACACTCCATCCAAAAAGAAGGAGGCATCAACATCGGTGTACACCTGTAACCTTCCCGGCCTTTCTTTCGATAACATGCTAATGGACGGAACACGGATCGTGTCATCCTGCAGTACTCTGACGATGAACGTTGTATCCTCGAACCTCTCGGCAGAAAGTGTTATTCGATGATTTCCAGGAGTTAGATTGTGCAGTTCGTACCCGCCCGGCGATGGAGGAACGTTGCCATCGTTCTCTATATTGACAAATATTTTTGTCTTCAAAGGATCCGGTTCCTGAACACGGAGTCTCAGAATGCCATACGAACGCCGAAATCTTCCGATCGGCACGTCAACCGTATCTCCCGGCTTCGGAGTAACTGTTTCAGCAAGGGTATCCGCGTAGTCTTTTGAAAATTGAAATGTGTACGGCCTGATAGGAAATCTCCTTACGCTCTCGAGGGTTGCGACGGAGAGGTTGTTAATTTTGACATTGATGTTTTCCGACCTGATTCTCCTGAAATCAAAACGGAGAAAGCCGAAAGTAGGAATGAGTTTTATCGGAGGGTTGGCATTTTTACCTCCGTTCGGGACTTCCAAATATACAGTCGTATCCCTGTAATCGGCGAGAGACAGAACGACTTCGTACGGACCAGGCAGTTTATGGGACAGTTCGAGCGGCGTCAGTACTTGTTGCACTTCTCCAAGCACCTTTACGGATGCGCCCGGAGGGTCAGTCTCAATCACTAGCGTGCCCGGAATTTCTATGAGAATCCCCTTTTGCACCTCAAAGACAAAGACGGTTTTCGGAACAGCATCCGGTATGTCTATGT
>JBAUMC010000118.1:0-45543 GCA_049578505.1 Bacteroidota bacterium
TTGAATCCGCCTTGAGCGTTCCCCGCCACTTCCACTTTCCTGCGCATCGACACCACTGCCCCGTTCAGCCTCCACCGATCATGAACACGAAAGACAACATGTTCGCCATATGTGATATCGACGCGGGCATCGATACCGGAGTCTGATGGCTGGAGCGTCGTGTAACCGGCTGCAAGATCGCGAATGTCCCCCTCCGCACGAAAGACCTCAATGTGTGCAGGCGTCTTCTGCGTCAGCCGCGGCGAAGTGCCGCCGGAGATTTCGATTCCCCATTCACCGCCCGAAGTGCGGACGAATAAGACCGATTCACCGGTTTTAAGGTTCCCAAGTTTTACCCGATCGCTTTGTTGTGCGAATGCTGTCGAGAGAGTCAGATATAACCCAAGTAGAAAGCATTTACCGAACATCTATCTATTTCTCATATGGTATAAGTTCAAGGAAAATTAGTACTCGCGAATTATTCCGATTGCTTTGCAGCGGAATATTTTCACTCCCGTAAACGGCAAAAAAATCCGTTCTCCGCCCTGGCGGATTCCCCGCCCTGACGCTATTGAACTATTTCGGCAACCCGCTAATCCCCCCTCACCGCCGCCTTCGTTTTTGTAGTTGCCGATCTGTATACCGCCTCGATCACCCTCAGATCCTTGAGTCCCTCCCCGCCATCCGCGTCCGAGGGAAGTTCTTCGGTAATGCATCGGCTGAAGCCGTCCATTTGAGCGGCCTGCTGATTAATTGGCGGGAAGTATAGTTTCCCGGCATTCGTCCATCCGCTGATGCCGTTGTAAGAAAAAGCAGACTCAAGTTGAAAACTGTCTTTCTCCGAGGTAAGTTTCAAAAAATTTGATTCACGATTGTACGAACACATCGCTGTCGCGGTAACGCCGTCGGGAAATTCGAGCTGCATCCGCATCGTTTCCTCTACGTCCGAGAATTTCACCGGATCTGTTTTTTCTTCAACTGCCGTAACTGAAACGGGCTCTGCGCCAGTGCAGTACCTCGAAGCCTGGATGCAGTAAATTCCCAGATCCATCACCGATCCTCCGCCGGCGAGCGATTTTTTAAGACGCCACTGAGTCGGATCTCCGATGCGAAATGCAAATGCTGAGTCCACTGACAGCAGCCGTCCAGCCTCCGACGTTCGGAATTTCATCGCCGCTCGGTGGTATGGATCGAAATGGAGACGGTAACCGATAAAAAGACGGACTCCGGACTTGGTGCATGCCTCGATCATTTCATGGCATTCTTTCACGGAGACAGCCATCGGCTTTTCACAGATCACATGTTTACCGGCTTTGGCTGCTCGGATGGTATACTCATGATGCATCGAGTTTGGGAGGACAACATAAACGATATCGATAGCATCGTTGTCGGCAATGGCGTCGAAATTTTCGTAGTTATAAATGCTTTTGTCCGATATCTTGTAGCGCTCCTGCCATTTTACAGCCTTTTCCGGCGTCCCCGTGACAATGCCCACAAGCTCGCAATTCTGCACTTCCATCAGTGCCGGCGCAAGTTCATGTGTGGAATAATTGCCGAGACCGACCAGCGCGATTCCCAGTTTCTTGCCCGGCCGGGATGCAACGGCATTCTGCCATCGCGGAAAACGGGGGAGCAGGAGCATTCCCGCCCCCGCTCCGAACCGCACAATAAATTCACGTCGCGAGTAATTTTTCATTCATCTCCCATTATATTTGGATTACAAGCTTTAAGAGACTATGCGAGCAGCAAATTTTTTTCCAGACACTTGCTGCCCCTTTCTCTCGACGGGGTTATTGTTGTTATTTCGATTGCTTTTCTCCCTCAGTCACTCGCTTAAGCATCACCTCCATGGCATCTCCTCCCTGCATACCGGGTACTTTCATCGATATTGAATCACCCATAGCCGTGCACTGATGATTAATGGTCATTTCGCCGGCGTTAACCTGGAAAGAAAATGTCTTGCCGTCGATTTTTCCGTTGGCGATCGGCAATTCCCCCATTGGGCCTACAACCGATCCTGATAGACTGTCTCCATTTGTTTTGAAATTAAATACCAGGTCCATAGGACCGTTTGGACTTTGCATCTGCCCCTTCCATTTTCCATTAATATCCTGTGCAACTCCAATATTCACGGCGAGAAGCGCCACGACGAAGAAACAAAATGAACGAACCATGGTTTTTCCTTTCATAGAATGTGATTGAGAATAATACTCACGGCGTGTCCGCCTGTTTCAGCGCGGCACTGTTGTAATGACGAATCCGCCGTAAGGTTGTAAGGTCAATTGAATTGGTTTCGAGAAATTTATTTTCCTTTCGACAAAATCCTTCTCGGTATCCGAATCACCGATCAATTCTCCTTTTGAAGCAGTACTGATAAAAGGAACGTTGAGCGTTATTGGGCGCGGAGAATTTTCACCGTTAATACCTGCGATGTACCACACATCCCCATTTTTTCTCGCCAGGACGACGTATTTTCCCGGATACCCATCGATGAATTTGACGTCGTCCCAACGATCGGGGAGCGTGCTCATGTATTGCTGAACAAAATCCTTTTGGGCTGCCATGCCGGCCGGAGTCTCGGCGATATGCTGGATCCCCGAAGTAAAGATGACGGACAATGCGATCTCAAATCCTCCGGTGGTTCTTCGCTTCTCATTCGGGATCCCCGAAAAGTTCACGGGCGTGAAGTCCATCGGGTCGAAAAGGTTTCGCGTAAAAGGAATGACAGCGCAATGAGAAGGCTGGTTATCGGCGAAGTACTGGCCGAAGGTGACATATTCCTCGCCTCGTATCGCTTCCATGCTGACTAAGTTCGGATAGGTTCTCGACCATCCCCGGGGAAAAGTGGCGCCGTGGAAGTTGACGGCAAGAGAGTCCTGCGCCGCATCCTTTAAAATGTCGATGTAGTAGCGGATCATCGATTGTCCGTCCCCGCCGAAGAAATCTACCTTCACACCGCTGACGTCCATCTCCTTCAACTTCCGAAACTCGGCGCGCCTTGTTTTCTCGGTAAGCAGCTTATCGCGGGGCGTCATCGGCGTCGTATTCCAATCACCGGCGGAATTATACCACAAGAGTATTTTGACATTCTTTGTTTTAGCATAATCCACCAAGAGCTTCACTTTATCGTATCCGATTTGCGTATCCCATAACGCGTCGATGAGGCAATACTTCCAGTGCATCGAGGCCGCAAAATCGATGAACTGGTGCTGAGTTTCATAGACCGTCGCGCTGTCCTTGAGAATCACCCAGCTCCACGACGAGACTCCCGGTTGAAGCCATGACGAGACGTCGTATTGTGCGGGAGCCGCTAAATCCGTTTCTATCGTCGATTCAACCAGGTCTGCGAGGTTATCGGTGACGGCGATGATGCGCCACGGCGTATACCACGGCAGCTTCGATTGGGGTAAGAACGGTCCACCGGATTTACTCTCCTGCGGCTCGGGAAATTGTATGGCGTACTCCCCGTCCGGCGAGAACTGGCTTAATCGCGAGCCGCAATAATTGGTGTCGAGAGCGGTTTCAGTAAGACTCACCCAGTATTTGCCAACATGGAAGAGCGCCGGCATAACCCACCCAGCTTGATTGGGCGCAACGGTACCGGCCGGTATCTCCATTTGATAATAATTCTCGTACGACGGCGAGGCGTAGCTCCATCCTGTCCGCGCATCGTCACACGGCTGCAGAAAGGCCCTTGCGGAAACGTCAAAATGAAACGATGTTACTTCTTTGAAGATTGTCACCGGCGTAGCCGTTTCCCCCGGAAAATAATATCTGAACGCAGCCCCGTCGTTCGATACTTGAAAAATGATCTCCATCTTTTGCGCAGCGTCATTCCTGAGAAAGAAGACCCGTCTGTTGCCGAAGTAGCTGCAGATCAATCTCTTCCCGTGCAACAGCGTGTACTTATCGGAAACAGGCTGCACATCCGATACCGAGTCGAGCGAAAGAGTGGAGGAAAAATCTCCGTCGCTGCGGACGATTCCCAATTTCGACTGCTTCAGGACCGTCGTACCGGAATGTGCGAGGGAATAAACGGGTTCCCCGTTGGGAGTAAGCCACACGCTCACTGAAATTCTTGTGTCGGGGCTTGTGATCTTGTACCCGTCGGCGCAAAAAGCGCTGGCGTAAAAAGAAAGAGCGAAGAAAATCAAGGAGAGGTGAAGTTTGTTCAACATAGAAACTCCGTAAGGCTGTTGTGCGCCAGATTATCAGTTTATTTCCGCAGGACTCAGTTTACTGTCCTGTGATTGATTGCCGTGCAACAGGGATGACATCCGCTGCGAAACGTCTTGCACCTTATTTTAGCCGTGCATTCACAATGATACGCCTGTAACGTGAACATGGACATTCCCTTGTACGTGATCATCCGTATCATTTGATTTGCGAGAATGACCATCGCTGCGTGCTTGGCTCGCGACATAATTTGTCCTTCGTCAGTCGACCTTCACCATTATCTGAGTGAATGAATGCGGCGGGAACGAGTACGATAGGCGATCCCCGTCGGTCTTTATTTCTTTCGTCACGGGCTTGTATTGCTCCTGCTTGTCGAACGCGAACGGCTCTTCAAGTGAAGATGCGGTCAGGATGCTGACCTCAGCTTTTCCTGAAAATGCGCCTGCACTATTGCTGATCTCCGCGGAAATGGCTTTGTCCTTGTTTCTGTTGACGACATTGATATAGACCGTTTTTGTATCTTTCGAATATACCGAGGTGACATCGAGATACGGAATGCCTTTGTACTTGGCGGTGTTGAACGTATCGCATTCCACGTACGTATCGATGGAATTGCCGCGGCAGTTGGTCGAGAAAAGTTTGAACGCTTCAAACAACGGCGCCTTAAACGTTCCCTTCTCCCTGTCGCTCGCGAGCAAGCCCGTGAACATTGTGAAGTTGGCCATCTTGACGACATCGGCATGACGGATGAACGAGTTAAGGCACTCCGCGATCGGCAGGACCGACAGAAAACTCCTTCCGAATGTTCCCCATTCATCGACTGAGATATATATCGGCTTCTGAAAATCTTTCATCGCCCTGACGGCTTGAATTTCTGCGGCTGTTGTCGTGATCTTCTCTTCAAAGTCAATTGCACTCCCCCCCATGAATTCATAATAGTTGGGGGAGTTCTCCCAGTAGCGGTGAATGGAAAGATAGTCGATCATATCACCGAGTCCTGTCACGACTTTCCGGTTCCATTCAACCCACTGTCCGGTGCTCTCGTAATTCGAAGATCCGGAAGCAACAAATTTTATGCTGTGGTCCACGGATCGCATCGCCTTCGCAGCCTCGCGGGCGATCTTGACGTAATCGTCGGCATCTTTGTGGCCGAGTTCCCACGGTGCCCCATCGACTTCGTTACCGAGGTCCCACAACTGCACATTATACGGCTTTTCATGGCCGTACTTTGCGCGTAAATCGGAATAGTACGTCCCCTTCGGGTAGTTGCAGTATTCAACCCACTCGCAGGCATCGTTAATTGTGGCAAGGCCGAGGTTTACGCAGACAATGTTCTCGCTCCCGATGGACTTGTTTAACGCGACCCATTCATCTGTTCCCACATTGTTGTTGTCGATTCCACCCCATGCAAGGTTGATGCGGGGGGGCCGTTGGCTCTTCGGTCCGATGCCGTCCTGCCAGTTGTAGCCCATGACAAAATTTCCCCCCGGCCAGCGCATGTTGGTGATTTTCAGCTCCCTCCCGGCAGCGATGTAATCTTTGCGAAAGCCGTTCTCATCTGCGAGGGGTGAGGAGGGATCGTAGAGATTTCCGTACATCGTGTTAAAGCTGACGGTGTCCGAAAGGCCCATCCTCCTCCCGCTAAAATGGATCGGCTCCATAAAAACGCCGTAGATTTTCGGGTCGATCTGTCCGATAGTTCTGTCGACATCGATTTTGATTTTCGCCGTCTGAGCGAGCAGCGGAAGAGGGAGAGCAAACAATAAGATTAGAAGGAGCTTTCTCATAGCGTTTATCCTCGTGTTTGTAATGAAATGAGCAAGTGAATGGGCGTTGATAGTTTTATGACGATGCAAGATTCGTTTCGACGACATTCATCCGTGGGGCGGAATGGAAACAGTGCCGGAGAAACCCTCCGGCACAATGATGTCTCTATGGAGCGCATGATGTTCTGAACCAATCAAAGTCGACGTAACCGCCCGTTTCTGAAGTTGCATAATTAAAAAGACAAAACTTGTTTCCTGTAAAAATTCTAAGATTGAACTTCATATGAAGTTCGTTCCCGATCGTTTTGAAAGTACGATCGTCAAGGCTATATGAGAATGATGCAGTTCCCGACCCCGGAACCGAGCTTCCGCGATAGTATGGAGCGGCACCGGAACCATGCAGCGCGCTTCCACGCAAATAGACCGTTGACCCTTCCACGACTGCCGAATCAACGCTCTTCCCGTTATTAACCATGACAATAAGATTCTTTCCGTTCGATCTTACTATTCCGATGAAAGCATAGGGATCCTGGAATATAGCAAGTCCGGCAATGTCGCCGTCTTTCATGTGGCTGATATCTATCTTGGTAGTAGCATTAGAGACAAGCGTATCGGAATAGTATGCAAAAATTCTCTGCGTCAGCATATTGCGGGCTTTCGGCAGGCTGTCGACAACCGACGCAGTCCAAAGTCTGAGCGATCCCGGGTTTTCAGTCAACGACCAAAGCTTTGGATCCGGATTGTGATTCCATCCCCACTGCACGCCCAATTCAGCGCCGTCAAATTCATCTGATGTGGGGAGCGTTGTCATCGGATATTCTCTTCCCACATTCGGCTTTTTGTATGTGACCACGGCTTTCCCGTTAACGCCGACCATCGGCCATCCATCCACCCACGTCACCGGCTGGAGGGAGGGAAAACGTCCGAACGGACCGCTGTCAACAAAGAGCATTGTCCACCATTCTCCGTTCCGGGTTCTTATCAGCGCTCCCTGATGTATTCCGAAATTTATGCCGTGCGTAGTATCATAGATAGCGACCTTCTGCTGATAAGGTCCATAGATATTTTTGGAACGGAGCGCCACCTGAATTCCATCCAATCCCCCGTACGTACTGTACATATAATAATAGCCGTTGATCTTATAGAGGTGAGTCCCTTCAAGCCCGCGGCGGATATCGCCCGTATAGACAAGCGAGTCGTTTCCCTTTGGGGCAAAATCCGCGCCAAGCTCCGTGATATAGATCTTGCTGTAACCGTGCGCTACGTATATTCGCCCGTCATCGTCGAAAAACAACCCCGGGTCATAGAATCCCTTCGGCAATTTCCTGATCTGCCACGGCCCTTCAGGCCTTTCCGAAGTGCACAGGAATCCCCCTTCGTCAAGAGTAATGAAGAGCAGGTGGAATTTCCCATCGTGAAATTTCAAGCTCGTTGCCCATTGCCCATGACCGTATCTATTGCAGCCATCCAGATCATAGCATGGACTGTATTCGAAACGCTGAACGGCGTTGCAGCAGTACTGCCAATTGACCAGATCAAAGGACTTGAGGATGGTCACGCCCGGAAACGTGAACATGGTCGTATTCACCATGTAGTAGGTGGAATCAACCAGAATGACATCGGGATCCGGAAAATCGGCGGCGATGACCGGATTGGTATACGTCCCGTCGCCGTTATCGGCATGAGTCTTCTGTGCGAGAAGATCTGTTGATGAGGTGAGCAACGCGAGCGTTGCCGCCACAAGGTATTTATTCATATTCGTTTTTCAATAAAGTTCGCTGGATCTAAAAGGAGACGCGGGGTACTGGCTCAATTTGTCATTCCCGCGAAAGCGGGAATCCAAATACTCACTTTTTATTACACAATGGATGCCCACTTTCGTGGGCATGACATATTTTTTCTCAAATTGAGCCAGCACTAGACGCCGTCAGGCCTTCTCTATCTCACCCTTCTTTGTTATCTTTTGATTTGGCCAGCCGGAGATAATAGACCGCTCCCGCGGTGTTGCCCGGCATACCTTGAAATTTCACCCTGATGTGATCTTTACCTTTGAGCATCGATGATGGAATTGCGTAGTCGATATCCTGAAACTTCGCATGATACCTTTTGTCCGTATTATCTACCGTGACCAGTTTTTCATCGTCGATGGAGATATCGAACTTTCGGCCTCCCCATTCAAATCCCCAATAGCGCACCATCAACGACAAATCGGTCTCACCTTTTGTTGCAAGAACGTAGCTGAAAAAACCGCCGTCGCTTGCATCCCGATAGAATTTATCCTCATTCGTTCCCGAATTTGAATGCGAACTTTGAAGTGCATGATCGGCTTCGGGCTGCTGCTCACCCGCCGCAACGGAATCTACCGTGCGCTGCTGTAACGCAAGCTCTTCCCTTTCCACAGCCGTGAGCGAATCGAGACGCGACTGATATTGTGTACTCGTTAACGCCATCCAATACATCATGTATCTGGCATCGTGAATTCTGAAGAAAGGCTCCAGCACGACATTTAGAGGATTGATCATCTTCAGATCAGGAACCGTGAAGGTGAGTGGTCTGCCTGTCACCGGAACAAGTTTTTGCGGCATGCCTGCAAGATCATTTTCTACGAACATCGGTGCTTTGTCGACAGGAAGCCGCCGACCGCTCGCGGTCTGTCCCCAGCGGCCGTCATCGGCCAGAAGTCCTGCCAGGTCCTCGGTTCCCGTTTTTGCCGCAAGCAGGATCGGACCATGCATAAAGGCAATATATTCGGGTACGTTTGGCAGGTGTTCTATCCTCGTGCGCATCGGGAGACGAATTTCAACGACGTCTCCCTTTGACCAGAGGCGTGTAACGGCAATGTATGAAGACGGTTGTGCTGAAATGGTCAACGGCTTGCCGTTCACATTAACGCTTAGCGCCCCCTGCTCAACCCAGAAGGGAAAACGGATCATCAACGTGAATGCGGCAGTTCCCTCTGCGACAATAAGCCTCGAACGGTCTTCGTCCGGAAACGTCGTCTCCTGTCTGATCGTCACTCCCTTGCTTTTCCAATTCAATTCTGAAGCGATGAAGAGATTCAGGAACAATGAGTCGTTTTGATGAGTGTAGATGAGTTCGTTGTACTTGCTGTGATTCTCCATGCCGGTGCCGACACAGCACCACATTGCTTCATTGGGAGTCGAGTACACCCTATAATGGCGGGGGCGTGCAGGAGTAAAGTAGACATAGCCGCCGTTCTCCGGGTGCTGCGTAGAGAGAATGTGATTGTAGAGCGTCCTTTCGTAGTAATCGATATAGCCGGCGGAGGGATTCGTCCTGAAGAGGTCTTCGGTCAGCTTCAGCATATTGTACGAATTGCACGACTCGGGGCCTTCAACGTCATTCACAAAGTCGTCGCATGCCGATGCACTCGGGAAATGTTCACTTCTGCTGTTGCCTCCGAACGCCAAACTTCGATGGGTCGTGACCGTCTGCCAGAAGAAAGCTGCCGCGTTTACGTAGGTCGTATCGTGGCTCAGTTCCGCTATTCGCTGAAAACCGATCACTTTAGGAATCTGAGTGTTCGCATGCTTATTGTCGAGATTGTCAATCCCCGCAGACATTGCATCGAGGAGCATTCGATGAGAAAAGCGCCTGGCTGCTGTCAAATATTTTGCATCACCAGTCATTTGATATGCGTCGGCAAAAACCTCGGGCATGCCGCCATGTTCAGAATCGAGCATCGATTGCATCTGAGCGTCAGTCAACGCAGAAGTGATAGAGATGCCCCAATCGCAGAATTTCAGAAACAGAACTTTTGCTTCCTCGTTTCCGGCATAGAGCCACGCGTCTCTCAATCCTGCGTACATCTTGTGGACATTGTACCATGGCGCCCACGTTCTCCGGTAGACCGTAAAATCGCCTTTTTTTAAGGTTGACCAGACGATGCTGCTCCTTGGCACTCCGCCGACATATCCAACGCCCCAGTCTGAATTATGAACGGCGTTTGCATCCTGGCACGCCTTAAGTTCAGATACCATGTACTCCATTCGCTTTTTGCATTCCAAATTTCCGGTCGCGGCATAGTTCATTGCCATCGCTGATAAATAATGTCCCCCCATATGTCCATCGAGCCCGTCCCAGTTGGGATAGCTCGAGGCGATCGCCGGCAGCCCTGCTTCTTTGCGGTACGGCGCCAGCAAGCGATCGACATCGTAATTCAAGATCGTTTGAATGTTGAGGTCGCGCGCATGTTTGAATGGTCCGTCCAGCAACGAAACATCGCTTAGGGGGAATGTATTGCGATACATTCTGTCCTGAGATTGTGCATGGCTGAAAAGAAGGGCGGTGCACAATACTATAAAGAAGAAAATTGATTTCATATCATCCCTCTCAATTCTGGTTTCCTCATCGGTCATTGTGACGACGCGTGGCTTCGATCCGGCAACGTTCTAGCGTACCTCGTCGGAAGCTTTATGGCTCGCAATACCATTCTGTTAGAGTTGCCCTATTTCTTCCCGTCGGAATTTGCCAGGCGAATCACGGTAAGTGAATTTCCCGGGAATGAGCGGGTCAGAATATTCCCCGAGAAATGGACCAGCTCAGTCTTGGGCACGACTTTCGTCGGATCATCGAGCGTGTTTTCATCCAGCGGGCTCCCGGATGCGAGCACGATAGCTTTGCCTTTTCCCCCGATTGCACCCGCGCCTTTGAGTTCGATCTGCGTCGTAAGAGGATCAAAGGAAGCATTGACAACCTTCACGATGATGTCTCCGGATTTGTCGTCGCGGGCGGCGCTGGCAAAAAGGCTCTTGACACTCGTCCGGACGTCTCCGACTTCCTGAACGATTTTGCCGTCGAGATACCCCTTTGCCGAATTTCCCCGCAGTTCGATCTTGACATCGTACCATCGACCGGTCTCGATCGTTGCACTCTTCGTCACAGACGTCACGCCGATTTCCAGGAGATCGACAGAGTTGGTGTAGCCGCCGAGATCCCACCTGAGGCGGTCATTGTTTTTCAGGTGGTGGAAATATATCTGGAAGCCGTTCTCGCCTGCAAGTTTTCGGGCCTTGAGCGTTATGGTGTAGTCAGTCCAAGTCGTATCGCCTACGAATGCGGTGACGAAGGGTGCGATCGCCGACTGCCTTAACACGCCGTTCTGAACAGACCATTCGCCTCTGCCGACCTTTTTCCAGTTGTCAATAGTTCCTGAAAAATCGGACTGAAACAGAACCTTGCCGTCGGCTGAGACCACTTTAACATCTTTGAACTCGGCGGAATTGTTCCACGTCCCCAGGCCGATGCAGCCGGACAACGAGGGGGATTGAAGTGTCGGTGCCTTCTCCACCTTCACCGGCAGCGAAACCGTCCCCTGGTTGTTTGCGAACATCTGTTGAACGTAGTAACTCGGCAGGCCAAACCACCGGTAACTGTCAAAATTTATCAGATTGACCGGCCATGCTTTGTGATTCGCATTGCAGAACAACGGAGCATAAGAACCCATGGCGACGATATCGGAATTTCTCTCCATGCCGGTCATCCAGGCGGCTTCTCCAATAGCGCCGCGAAGATTTCCTTTTCCCGTGTTTTCAGTTACCGCATACTCGCCGATAAAGATTTTGGGACCCTTTCGGTCGTAGCTGTCATATTTATTTGCGTTCCACATGAACCAGTCGGGGTTATCGTAGTAGTGCTCATCGACAATTTCCGGCGCCGGTTCATGCGGATGGCTTCCCGCCCATTCGTTTGCGATGAGTTTTACATCGGGATATTTTGCGCGAATGGCACTTGCCATCAGCGCCCAGCGTTCGGCATAGGGCTCCTGGCCGTTTTCATTTCCAATCTCCACATATTTGAGGTTGAACGAACCGGGGTGGCCGTTCTTTGCACGAAGACTGCCCCAAACAGAATTCACGGGTCCGTTGGCGTACTCTATCGCATCGAGCGCATCCTGCACCCACTGCCCCATTTGGTCCAACGGGATTACATCCCTGAACGATATTCCGGCGTTGATACAAAAGAGAGGTTCAGCACCGAGGTCCTCTGCGAGCTGCAAATATTCATGATAACCGATGCTGTTGGTGGAATTGTAACCCCAGAGATTCCATAACGGCGTGCGCTCGTCGATACTCCCTATAGTATTCTTCCAGCGGTATATGCGCGCCACGTCGCCGCCATCTACCCATGAGCCCCCCGGAAAACGCATGAATCTTGGGTGAAGCGCATCCAGAGCTTCAGACAGATCAACACGCAAACCGTGATTCTTCCATGAAGTGTCCGGCATGAGAGAAACCATATCGAGATACAACGTGCCGTTGCCGTCGCCTGATATTTCCATGTGTGCTTTCGGATCGCCTCCTGTCGCAGTCAGCGTAGTGGAGAAATATTTCCAAGTATCGTCAAAAGTTTTAACTTCGCTCGACGTTAATTCTTTCCCTTCGGAAGTGACGATCCGGACGTGCAAAGGAGAATTGAAGCCGTCTGTTGACCGTGCGGCAACACTGAAAGTATATCTCTGACCTTCAACGATGTTCATTCCCCAATAACCATCATTCTCTAATGTAAATGAACCGGCCGCTTTCACACGGAGAGACTTAAGATTGAATGGAGTGAGCGGCGGAAGAGGCGGTCGTGCCTGGGCATCGGCATTACAGATCGAGGCCATGCTCTTGCCATCGGTGCTTACGAATTTCCAGTATTGCAGTGAGTCGGCATCTTCAAACGAACGATTGCGGACCATCTCTGGATACATCCCACCGTCGGTTGACAGATTAATGTCTTCAAAGAAAATCCCAAAGAGATCAGGGGAGATTGCGGATCCGGGTTTGTCGACCTCTACCATTATCTTTGCTTCAGTCGTACTGCCCGTTTGAGCCTGGAGCAGAGACATTGAAGCGAGGAGGACGAAAGCTAAACTCAACAAGTGTAGCAGGCGCGTCTTCATAATCGTGTCATTGTCATTTGAGTGTGATTGATTTTGGAATCCTTTGATTCATCAGATTGCACTTATTCAAAAAATTTACTGCAATGTCTTTGTAAGTCGGTGAGTTTACACTCATCAATGTGTTTCCTCAAAAACCATTTTGTCAATGTTAAAGAAATCGCCGTCGACAGCCAGCTTCAGAACGTGCTGACCGGCATCAAGGGTAACCGTCTTTGTTACCACTTTCCAATTTTGAAATCCAGACGTACTTAGCACTGAAATAGTCCCCGTTTTGTCCACACCATCACATTCGAGGTGGAACTTTCCGCTATCGTACGCCGATGAAACGAAGAATGAAACCTGGTACGTTGAAGACTTGCTGACGGTGACCGTATAGGCCATCCATTCACCGGCATGGGTCCAACCGACGTCGTAACCGCCGGCGGTGCATTTTTCGATGTCCACCCCTTCGTTGGGACGATATTGACCCCCTTCGTTAATGTTGTCCCTGTCATAGTATGCGTCGCCCGGGCATCCGGAATCGAAGTCTTCAGCTTCGACGGTTCCCGGTATTGTATGCGGTTTGAACGCCTCCTGCTTCATCTCGCAGACCTCGACAAGCTTCCAACCTAAAGGAGTACCATCTTCCGAATTGAGCAATCCTGCTTTCTTCCCTTCCGCGAGTGGAGTGTCCGTGGATAAGACGAAATTGGGAAATTGTTTGTTGGAGATTTTCAACAGCCCGTTGTGCGAGTTTTCGATCCGCCAGCGCTGATTGTCATTTCCTCCGAAATCTGAAAGTGCCAGGTCGTGGCCGGAAGTTGTGCACTCCAAAACTCTTTTTTCGTTCTCACGATTCACAATTTCATAAATGCCTTTACCCGCAGATTTCAATTTCCATTGGTTTGCAGAATCTTTTCTTTTGCCGGTCAGTGTCAGGTCCGAACCGAGCACCAGGGTGCCCGCGTTATCGCCCGGGATGATGTAGTAATGTGGAGAAGAGTCAAGGTCAGCATACATGTTGAGAGCTGGAATCCGGCCGCTAAAGCTAAGCTTCAGAACGTACGCCATCTCCTCAAAGGAGCGCTCGGGCAAACTGACGTCCAGGCCTTCCGCGCTTTGCTTGAAAGTTAACGGCAGATATTTTCCGGCTTCGCCATTGATGAGCTCAATTGACTTCAGGTTGCTGAGATCGATTCTGTCGGAAGACAAAGTTCTGAGAAGCAATTCCTTCTCACCTTTTTCCCAACCGAGCTTGATGGCGTAGAGTGTCGTGCCGTCTTTCGACCGGGTGTAACGAATGTCTTTGGCGGTTCCTTCAGCCGGGGCCATCATCATTCCATATGCAGCTCCCATTTTTGTGGGACCCTCTCCATATTGTTGCCACGCACGCGTCGCGTAGACCGCTTCGCCGTATTTCTTGAGCCATGCGCCCATGGCAAGCAAGATCTCCTTTTGTTGCTGAGGTATCGTGCCGTCAGATTTCGGCGAGATGTTGAGGAGCATGTCCCCGTTTTTGCTTATCCTGTCCAAAAAGCTGTGAAGTATTTGCCTCTCGGAATAATATCCGATCCCCTCGGTGTAGCACCAACTCGAAGAACTGAGTGCATCATCGGTAAGCCAGTAATTATCCGTAATATCCGTCGGACCTCCGCGCTCGTAGTCCAGCACGGCGCACTTGGTATTTAGCCCGTCTTTAAACGTTGCTACTACTTCTTTATTCCATTCGGCGGCACTGTTGTAGTAGTAAGCCAGGAATTGCAGGAGAACGGGTTGTGAAATCGCACTCAGGTTGAAATCCTGATAAATAATATCGGGCCGATAACCGTCGATAATTTCTTTATGCTTGCTCAACCAGTAGGCTTCGTTTTTTTCTTTTCCCTGCTGCCCAAAAAGCATTTGGAGTTTTGGATCGTTTGTGTGAGGCACAGGTTGATAATATCCGGTGATGTTGTATGCATGATGCATTGAGAGGATTATTCGCATCCCTTTCTTACGGATGGCATCCGTCAGCAAACCGACCAAATCAAGTTTCGGTCCCATATCTTTTGCGTTCCAGGGATTAACCTTGCTCGCCCACATCGAGATGCCATCGTGATGCTCAGCCACCGGGCCGGCGAACCTGGCTCCCGCATCGGCAAAGAGTTGTGCCCATTCGTCGGGGTCGAATTTTCCCCCCTCCGACTTGAGCTTGGGAGCGAACTGAACGAAGTTCCCCTGCTTATCCTTGGCTCCCGTGATGAAGTTGCTGTACGGCCACTCGGACGGGTCGCCATAAACCTCCGTGTGGTGCTTGTTCTCCGGAGATCCTTTGATGTACATGCTGCGAGGATACCATTCATTGCCAAATGCGGGAACGGTGTAGACTCCCCAGTGGAAATAGATTCCGAACTTGGCGTCTTTGAACCATTCGGGAACAGGGTTCGACTTCTCCAACGATTCAAATGTAGGCTGAAATTTTTGCGCCTGCGTCTGAGCCATGCTTGTGTTGAATATCCCTGCGAGAAACAAAAATGCGGAGAAAACAATTTTATATTTCATGTCTGCTCTCATTCTTAACTATTAATAGTGCTTAGTTCTTAGTGCTTAGTGCTTGGTGCTTAGTGCTTGGTTTTGATTTCTATTTACTGTTTATTATTCACTGTTCACTGTTAACCGTTCACTGTTTCCTATAAGGTTCAAGCTGATCTCTGAACTTGACTATCAGTTTGTTGAGACCTTCGAAGTTAACGCCCCCCTGCCTCAGCATCTCAACTTCCCATGTGGGGGGAATTCTCATCGCCGTCAGCTCTGCCGCTTCAAGCAAATGAGCCGCCGTTTCGGCAATGTCCAGGCCATCCTTCCATTTTCTATTGGGATCGTTAATCCACTTATCGCTCTGATCCACAATTTTCGTGACCCAACCTTCACGATCCGGTACAGCTGGAAGAATATCCGCTTTACGTTTACGGAAATATCCCATTATTGCAGCCGGTATCGACGGGTCGCGGACGCTCCCATCTTCATAGAATACACCGTGAACAGGCCCCCATCCTTTGCGGACAATCATAAGCTCCCAGATATACCATCCCACTTTTGCATCCATATGTTCCTGAAGGGTGATGTCGTACGGATTTGCGCGCGCGATACATCCGATTTCGCCGTTGATCAACGGCTTGTGCACCTTTGCCGCAAAGTCCTTGGCCCGTTGGATATTATTTCGGATCTCTTCCCGTGTCTGCATGTAGTCGTGAAACTGGAGCACATCCACGTCGTCTGCCAAATCTATCATCCCGTCCACAAACGCCATCCCGATTGTGACAGGAGTGTTATGATCGAGTTCGTGAAAGGTCTTTGCCATGAACTTCGCATTGTTGAACTTTCTTTGGACCATTTCTTTGGGAGTTGTGGGCCAATCGGGTTCATTCATCGCATCCCACATCGCAAGCCCCGGTTCATCTGCAATAGCATTGACAAGGAACTGCACCCATTCCCTCCCCTGAGCGCGCAATGTTGTATCCTGCAGCCATGGTCCGCTTCCCACCACAGGCATAACTCCAATGCCTCTCTTGTAGCATTCGCGCACAAAATGCCGTAGCCTTGCCGGCAGATCATTTTTATTCTCCATATATACCGCGTACGGGACGAAAACACGCACTTGATTAAGGTTGAGACTTTTTGCGAGGTTGAGATCGAAATCAATTGTTGAGGAGTCATACTTGATCCACCAATCGGTATGGTGCCGTGGTGATTCTCCGTTTGCCGGGGTGTAATTGAAACCCCTGATCAGCGAGGCATCCCTGGATCCGGTAAAATCAAATTTTGAGTTTTTTTCAGCGGGGCCGGCAAATCCCGAGCTCACCAGCGCGAATACAAAAAATAAGGAGAGGGTAATTGTTTTCATCATGCAGGTAATTCCCATAGAAGTCCACAGCATTGTACCGACCGCCAGAGCAATCTGCTTTTCATTTTTGAGCGGCTCTATTAATGAGAAATCAAAAGCTAATGACTAGCTTCTTTCCCTCATAGCTAATCTTCTTATCAAACGTTGAAGAAATTTCGACTCCGGTTCCTCTGTTCCCATTAACCATTACAATGTTGAAAGTGCGCTCATCGAGCATTCCGGGATATGCTCCTTCTCTGGCGCCGATGGTCAAAGTACTTTTTTCGTTGTCCCAGTTGAACGGGACAGTTGTGAACTTCCCTTTCTCGTAATTGTAATTGTCCCCTTCGTCTTCATAGAGATCGAACCTGCCGTTCGCCCCTCGATAGATCCGTATTTCGAGCGTGTCTTCGGGCTTTTGTCCGGCAAATTGAATGAACTTTCCCATTGGAATGATGGAACCGCCTTTAACAAACAATGGAATGATATCCACCGGGGCGGGAGTATTTGTCGTGTAACCACCATCGAAGCGTTCGCCGGTCCAGAAATTGTACCAGGTAGCCGATTTGGGCAGGTAAACTCTCCATTCATTGACATCGGGTTCGGTAATTGGAGCCACAAGAATGGCTGTCCCGAACATATATTCAAAGCGCTGGTTCAACGCAGCAGTATCACTGTTAAAGTCGATCACGAGGGGCCGCATCATCGTCGAACCGTGTTTTGTAATCTGCCACGCTTCGGAATAGATGTAAGGGAGCAATCGATAGCGGAGGTTCAGCATCTTCCGCATTCGCCCCTCAACCTGCTCCCCGTAGTTCCACGGTTCGGTTTCGGATTGGTATCCATGAATACGAAATATCGGATTAAAAGCACCCCACTGGTACCACCGGGTCAGCAATTCCTGATATTTTACATCGGTATATTGTGAGGGTCCCGGTCTGAAAAAACCGCCGATGTCTGTTGTCCAATAGGGCATGCCGGTCATTGCATAGTCAAGGCCTGCGACGATCTGCCTTCTGTAGCTGTCCCAATTTCCGCCGATATCTCCCGACCAGTTAATGGTTCCGTATCTTTGCTGTCCGGCAAAAGCCGAGCGCGTTAATATGCAAACCCTTTTATCGGAAGTTGCTTTGCGTTGCCCTTCATACACTGCCTGACTGACAAACAGCGGATACGTAAGCCGATAGAAATCTCCTGATCCAAGATAGGTTGTTGTGCCTTTCAAGGCATCGTTCTCCGGTTCCGTTGCATCCATCCACCATGAATCTACCCCTTGCGAAAATAAATTTTTCTCCAGGGTGTTCCAGTAGGATTCCCTTGTGAGCGGATTGAAATAATCCAGCCACTTGGTATTCGCAATGTAAAGATTCTTTGACACGTACTCCTTGCCAATCGTGGAATTCTTATCCGGGTTTGACCAGATCGAAATATTGAAATGTGCATGTTGATCGTGAATCTCTTTAATAAAACCGGACGGATCGGCATAGTTGGCCGTATCGAACTGTGGAACACCCCAGCCGTTATTCCCCCAGTACTGCCAGTCCTGGACAATCACATCCATCGGAATTTGTCTTTTGCGGAATTCCTGAACAGTTGCAACAAGATTCGCGCCCGAGGTGTAGCGCTCTCGGCATTGCCAGAAACCGTACGCCCAACGGGGAAGCATCGGCACATTGCCGGAGAGATTTCTGTACGAAGCTATGACGCTGTCTGCTGAAGGTCCATAGAACACAACGTAATCGAGCGACTTCGCATTGGGCGAACGGAATGTGGTTTCATCGCCTGCCAGCTTCCACGTAAGTTTTGGAGTATTCGATGATCTGCAAACAACCTGCACCTTATGAACTCCTGCTTTCAGATTGACAAGAGCGCTGACTGATGACGGAAGCCATATGTTTGATTGATCGATGCACGCAGAGTCGTCGATCACAAGCAAATGGCGGCTATCCATATCGCCCAGGTCAAGCATCATGGAGTATTCCCCGTTTCTATCGACGGTGAATTGCCCCGAATAGAGTGATTGCTGCCGGGAAACTTTTTGAGTCCCTGAGGTGGTGGTGACTTCCACTTCTTGTGCTTCACCGGAGGTTGCAGTACTTTTTGTAAGTGGAATAGGACTGTCAGCCGGATTGAACCAGGTAAGGCCATACTGGTGCCAGAGGATTCCATATCCTCTGCTGGAATAAATAAATGGTATGGATATTTGCGAGTTTACCTGAATCAATTTACGGGTAAGATTCCTCACATTATAGTATCCATCCTGAAACTGTCCCAATCCGAACAGATATTCATCTTTTGGCGAATCAAAACTCTGCTCTACCACGTAGCACGGTTCACCCGTAACAGAATCTGGCACTAACTTTCGGGTGCCTGGTTTTTCGCTCAGGAACGTTTTTCCGGAGCGATCTGCAAACGACAAGTTCCCGTTTTGTTTATCCAGTCTGACAACAATGTGCTCTCCGATTATTTCAAGATTTGAAGGTGAATCGGAAACATGAAACTCGGGAGTCGGGATACTTGAAGTGAAGATAAGCTCTGGCGTCCTTTCTTCGGTTCCTTTAAAGAATTTGATTCTTACAGCGCCATTAGTTAAGGGACAAATGCTCAGTGTTCCCTCTGTCAAAGTAACGGTTACTCGATCCGTTATTTGTTTAACGCCTTTCACAACCTCCCCCTGACAAACAGCGGAGAACGCAATGAATGTTAAGCTGAATATGAGCTTCATCTCTTGTAGAACCCCTTCTCTCCATAAAAAAAATACCTCGTCTGTAGCGGCGAGGTATTTGTCATGCCCCCCTGAGGGGGACATCCAGATTCTGGATTCTGGCTTTCGCCGGAATGACGCGACAAGCCAGAAGAATGTAACCCTAAGTGATTAAAATTGCAACCCTATTTCACCAGCATCATCTTCTTCACTTCCGTAAAGTTGCCGCTTGTTAATCTGTAAACATAGACTCCCGAAGCGAGATCCGATGCATTGAATTTGACTTCATGAGTCCCCCATGTGTTGTTCTATTATTCATCCGTGAATATGCTATCGCGAATAGTGACAGGGCAACTCAAATACGAGTAGTTGCGTCGATGCCGCCTCACTTCTTACTGCGCCTGAATTAAGACCTCAGCCGACTGAAGACCCTCGGATTCTGCGGCAAGACGAATAGTCCCTCGTTCGCGTTCGGATTGAATCACTGCGAGACAGAGTCCGTGGAATGCCTTTCGCTCGTTCGCCTTGAAATATTCGTGGCTGACCGGGTTTCCGTTGCCCACGCCGGCGATGACACCCTTGCCTTCAATCGTAAATTTCACCAGGTTATCGGCATTTGGGCAAATACGTCCTTCGTTATCCACAATCTTAATTGTGATGTTTGAAAGGTCGTCACCATCCGCGTTGATCTCGGTCCGGTCGGGCGTCAACACTATTTTAGCCGGAGCGCCCGCTGTCTGGACTTCGTCCGTGCAGACTTCCTTCCCATTATTCTTGGCGATTGCTTTCAACGTTCCGGCGGCATACGGGACATTCCAAACGAGATGGAGATCTTTCGTATCGCTGAATTTCTTTTCTCCAAGAGATTTGCCATTCAAGAACAGCTCTACCGACTCGCAATTGCTGAAACACCAGACAGGAATATCCTTACCTTCAAAACCCTGCCAGTTCCAGTGGGGAAGAATGTGAACCATCGGTTTGTCCGTCCACTGGCTCTGGTAAAGATAGTAACGGTCTTTGGGAAAGCCACATAAATCGACTATGCCGAAGTATGAACTGGCTGAAGGCCACGGGAACGGCGTTGGTTCTCCGATGTAATCAAATCCCGTCCAGACAAATTCGCCCGCCACCCAGGGAGCGCTTTTAACTGCTTTGAGGGTTGATTCCGCTATGTTCCCCCAATCAGGAGCGTCTATGTCGTAAGAAGTACACTGATTGTTTAGTTCTCTTACTACTTTGAGTGTGTCACCATCCCGAACCAGATTGTATTCTCCGCGACTGCTGATTGCCGATGCGGTTTCAGAGCCGATCAGCTTCACCTTCCCTCGATATTTTTGATAGGCGGGCAACTGATAATTAATTCCCACAACGTCAAGCGATTTTGCAAAACCATTATTTGTTGCAGCATCAACAGTATTGCACGCTGAGGTCACCGGCCGGGTCGGATCCTCGTTATGACATATATCGGCAAGCCGTTTCGACATTTGATATGCATCGGCGCTTTCCTGTTCGGGGATTTCGTTGCCGATGCTCCATAGAATGATGCTCGGGTGGTTCCTGTCACGATGGATCATGTCAGTCAAATCTCTCTTGCTCCATTCGTCAAAAAAACGGCCGTATCCATACATAGTCTTTGATTGTTTCCATTCATCGAATGCTTCGTCCATCACCAGGAACCCCATGCGGTCACATAGGTCGAGCAGTTCGGGAGCGGGCGGATTGTGGCTGGTACGTATGGCGTTGCATCCCATGCTTTTCAAGATTTCCAACTGGCGCTCAATCGCCCGTTTGTGTACCGCGGATCCCAAACTGCCCAGATCGTGGTGATCGCATACGCCCTTCACATCGACATGTCTGCCGTTGAGGAAAAATCCCTTGTCCAGTGTAAATTCAAATGTGCGGATACCGAACGGCGTGACGCCGGCATCCACTGTCCTGCCGTTCGTTTGTACTTTGGATTCAACCTGGTACAGCATGGGTTTTTCCAGCGACCACAATTGCGGTTTTGGAACTTTAAGAAATTGCTCAACGACGGCGCTGCTCTCCCCCTTCACCGTCAGCGTCGAGCTGCTCTGAGCCACTTTGCTGCCCGAATCGTCTGCAATGAGGGATTCAAGCGTTACCTTTTGAGGCGAGCCGGATTGATTTTGGATTTTCGTTTCAATGCGTACGGTCGCTTCATTTTCAGTTACCTCCGGTGTGGTAACGTACGTTCCCCACTCCGCGAGATGAACCTGGTCTGTAATCGTCAGGCGCACATGCCGGTAAATCCCAGCGCCTGAATACCAGCGCGAACATGGCTGCTGCACCCTGGCCCGGACTGCCAGGACGTTTGCCTCGCCGCCGAACTTCAGGTATGGAGTCAATTCATACTGAAAGCTTGAATAGCCGTACGGCCGGTTGCCGAGAGGCTCGCCATTGAGCCAGACGTCGCTGTTCATGTACACGCCGTCGAACTCGACGAAGACGCGCTTGCCTTGAATGTTCCCGGGAAGTTTGAACTCTTTCCTGTACCAGCCCGTGCCGGCATTTATGTATCCCCCGCCGCTGCCAGCCGGGGAAGTTGATTCAAAGATTCCCTCAACCACTCTCGTCCCATCATCATAGATGCCGCCTCCGCCTACCCCGTCGAATACCCGAACGGCTATGCTGTTCTTGCCGCCGTAGTGGATGATGTTACTAGGAATTTTATAATGGCGGATGATATCCCAGGCCGTCACATACTGTGGAGGGAAGTGACCCAGGCCCCCCACCTTCACGCCGTTGAAGTACGTCTCGTCAACGTCGTCAATCTTCCCCATGTTGAGGTAGAGGTCTTTCCCGGCTAATTCCGCCGGGATCGTCAGCTCGCGGCGGAACCAGCCATACACGTTGTCTTCCGTGTAATTCGAATGATCTTCCCAATGCGCGGGAAGTTTCACGATCTGCCAGGAGGCATCGTTAAAACCGGGGTTCTTCCAAAGTGTGTCGTCCCCTTTATTGAATTTCCACTCTCCCTTCACGACCGGCAACTCCGTTGCTTCAACGACGTTCGTCTCGGAATGAGCAAGTCCCTCAATGCTCCAGTCGTGGGGAACATTCACCTTGAGCCATGAAGAGTCATTGTATCCCGGCAGCTCGGCTCCGCTGATTTCACCGGCACAAAATCGCCAGGCCGAGTCAAACGATTGGACCTGTCTGGCTTCTCCGGCGCTTGGGCATGCGTGCGTCAAGGAGGAGAATAGCGTTGCGAAAACTAAGAAAACAATGTGCGTATGTTTGAAGTGTAACATGGAATGATTCCTTACTCGATTATGGACTAGTTATAAGTTTCTTAATATTACTCTTGTTTCGATTATACTTATTTAATCTATAAACTTTTGTTATTTAAAGCTCTCTGCTAGGTACTGGCTTAATTTGTCATTCCCGCGAAAGCGGGAATCCAAATATTCACTTTTTATTGTACAATGGATGCCCACTTCCGTGGGCATGACAATTTTTTTCTCAAATTGAGTCATTACCCTCTGCTTATTCTAATTGAGTTACCAGCCTGTAACTTGTACTTTTTAGTTTTCTTACCATAGCGTATGATGCAGGGTCTTCCCAGAATTGATTTAATATCACACGCTGTAAGTTTCCCGTTTTTCCTTCTTATGGAAACCTCAAATCATCCCCTGGCTTTTAAGCCTGTAACGGATCCATTGGTCCAGCTCTCGGGCAAAGCGGGCAATGAGTTAATCTCGCCTGAATGACTGGTTAGGGCGCAATTGCAGCGATACATAATCTTTTTATTATGCTTCATTACGACTTCCATTTCCTATAGAGAAATATGCCAAATGCCATTAGCTGTTCCTGCTAAAAGATTTGATCTGTCAACTGCAAATGAAGTAACCAACATTGAATCGAGAATTGACCAAGTTGTGCCGTTGTTAGTTGAAAGAAATACACCGATGTTTGTCCCTGCAAGAAGGTTTGAACCGTCTGCGTAAAAAATATTGACCATTCGCAATCCAGAATTTGCGGCACTCCAAGTTATGCCATTATTGGTTGAAATAAACACACCACCTGTAGAATCTTGAAAAGCTCCTGCAAAGAGATATGGGCCAATTGATGCAAGACCATAAATATCGAGATTTGTCAATCCGTTATCGACCTCAATCCAGCTTGCTCCACTATTTTCAGATCGAAAAATTCCCTCACCCGTAGTTCCCGCAAAAAGAGCTGTTCCCTGTGCCAGTATACGCATAACTTGAGGAGCATGACCATAGATACTATCATAGTTGCTAAACGAGAGCCCAGCGTTTGAGGCATTCCAACTTATTCCGCTGTTTGTTGAAATGTAGACTCCATTATTTGTTCCGGCAAAAACAGTTTCACCAATCGAAGCAAAACAATTAACAACCTGAACAAAACTGGTATCCCTTTTTGTCCAACTCAATCCGTTATTCATAGAAACATCTACGCTGCCTTCCAATACATTTCCAGCTCCAGCAAAAAGATTTATGCCATTATTATAGACAGTGACATTCGGAATCAAAACAAAATTAGCACCTTTAATACTGCCAACAGAATGGAGAGTATCTACACCCTTCCAACTCAATCCGTTATCAGTAGAAAGGAAAATAACGCCACCACGAGTACCGGCAATAATATTATTGCCGCTCAAGCATACACTTGACACAGAAGTACCTTGCAAGACATTGTTCCACGAAGTTGAGGAATTGGAACCAACTGGATTGTCGTTCTTTTTACAACTAGAAATCGAAGCCAAAGAAAGACATAAAGTGAGGCAAAAAATCAAATGTTTCATACGGCCTCCCTAATAAGCGACAATTGCACCCTAACGGACCGGAGCTACGCTGTCTACGACTCCCTACGGGTCTTCGACCCGAAGGGTCGTTGACTGCGAGTCATAGACTCGTAGAGCGGCAACGTGCAGCCAAATCAATGTAGACTATACGCGCGGCAGATGTCGCCATTTCCTTAAAAAATTTTCTGGCGCGCGGCGAAGTCGTCGACGGCTGGTTCCAGCCTGTCCCAAAGGGATCCCTTCGGGGAGCGACTGGTTAGGCAGCCGCCCTTTTTGCTTCTGCCCTTGCATGGGAAAGAAGCACACTCTTTTGCAAGCTTCGGATTGTGTGGTGGCATGTGCGGCTTGCAAAAGTGTGTGCTCCGCGGGGAGGTTATTCAAACAACGTTCGTGGATTGATCCCCGCTAACAATTCTTCGAAAGTATCTGCGTGCATACCTTCAAAATCTTTTTGTAAAACCTTAATATAATTCCATTTCTCGCTGGTAAGTTCAGATGCCGTTTTGCACCAGTTAATGGCTGCGTTGTCCTTCAATTTTACGTCCGTATCTTCTCTTCCTTTGGTTTCAATGATCCAGCTGCTTCCGTCCGTTCTCAAAGCGATGAAATCAGGAAAATAGTTTCTGATGTTTGCGAGTGTGTCGGTGTATTGAATGCAAAAGCCGAATTGCTCCGGTAACTTCGCAAACGCGCTTATGTCTTCTGCCTTATCAAGAAATTTTGCAAAGGCGTATTCATATTCATTGTCACATGGAGTGTAATTGAATACTGATTTCTTTGTCTCGAATATCTTCTTTGAAGTCGGAAATGGTAACGTTGCAGAAAGAAATCGATTTGAAGATAGAAGCTGCGGTTCTTTTTTCTCAACGACAAGTTCTCTCAAAGCCTTCTCGAACTCTTTTATTACGACATAGCTTGCAATATTACTCCCGATAGCAGGAATGACATTACGGTTGTTCAAGTCGACCGTCTGGCCGAATGCTTTATGCTCAAAAAAGTCCCGTATCTTCGGTGCTAAAACTGCAAACTGTGAAGGGAGTTTTATATCCTGCGCTATCCGCCTTGCGTAATAGCCGATCACTTCTTCTGCGGTTTGCGCGGGTGGGATTGAGTATTCTCTTTCCAGCAGCTTTTCGTCTGTTAAAATATCTCTACCTTCATAAATGAAGGTCTTCATTTCATCGACACCCTTACCCTTTAAAGGCAATTTGTTGATGTTGAATTTCATTACATCAAGTTCACCGATTTCTTCTGCCAGAGATTTTTTCCGGGAAAGGGAGGGGGAGATGTCGGGAATAGCGATGTCGGACTTTTTCTTTTCTTCAAGAGGTTGTATCGTAATGATCGTGAGTTTGTCTTTTCCGATTTGGAATGTATCGAACTTCAGATCTTCCAACTTCTCCAAATCCTCAACAAACTCCATGAACGCTTTATTACCGATGATGTCTACCCGTTCGGTGTAACTATCCGTCATGTTTCGGAACATCAAACGCAAGCCTCTGCCGATAGTCTGTTCGGGAAGGATGTTTGCTTTTGCTGAGTAGGGGCGTAAACCGACGACGACCGTAACGTTCTGCACATCCCATCCTTCACGAAGCATAAGAACAGAAATGATTGCGTTGACGGGACTTTTATCTTCATCCACATCACGCGCAATTCGTCTTGCGAGGTCAACGTCTTTTTTCGACACTTCGCCGCTTTTATCGGTATGAATGATGAGCGTTTTGTCTCCGGCAAATTCTTTCGGATATTTTGTTCGCAGCCAGTCGCCTATATCGTCGGCCTCTTCGGTGCTGTTCATCATGACAAAGAGAATCGACTTTTTCTTCAAAGTCTCTAACTGCTTGTTGTATTCTCTCCATCGTTCAACGCCTGCGGTAAGAAATCCCCTATACCGGACGCTCGCAACATTGCTTCGGGCTTCATCTAATTTTGAAATCCCTTTAATAGGACGCTTCACGATGCGGTCGAGTATGGCTTGTTTGAGCGGATAATCGAACACGGTCCAGGCGAACAAACTTCCTTTGCTATAGCGTGGCGTTGCAGAAAAATCGAGCTGAGCAGTAATTGGCTTTTGAGTATGAAGACGACGAATGAATTTATTCCATTCATTTTCTTCGTCGTGCGTGTGATGCGCTTCATCATTCAACACCATTAACATTCCTTCACGCTTCACAATGCGTTCGTCAAAGTCGCTGATTTCAGTCTTTGCTGTCGGCGGAGTGTTGCCGAGCATTGCTGTCATAACGTCTGTTTCTTGATCGCTGTTTCGTGATGCGCGTTCATAGAATTGCTGAATGTTCGTAAGATAAATCGCACCCTGGCTGTGTGCCCGTTCCGTATCGGCGCGCATATAATAGTCCATATCCCAAAGCCAATACAAATGTTTCGGAATGAAAGGAAGGGTTCTAAAGACATTGCCGCTTTCGAAATCGGTGCGCAAGCGGTCGTAGACGATAATGTTCGGGGCAAGAATGAGAAAGTTGTTCGCGTACCCTTTTTCACCCCTCAGATAATTTGCAAACTGCCATACGATTGCCATGCTCATGACGAACGTTTTTCCGCTTCCGGTTGCCATCTTCACGCAATACCGTGCAAAGTCGTCGTAGGGCGGTAATCGTAAATCTTTCGTGTTGAAAGCGAATCGTTCGAGAAGCTGCTTCCGGTTTCGGACTTGCGCCACTTCAAAAATGTAAATCAGCGTTTCTATTGCTTCGCGTTGAGCGGTATGGAAGCGGAATGTTTTTCCCTCCCGGGAAATATGGTCGGTGTAGAACCAATGATTGAGCAGTTCTCTGGTGGTGTCGGTAATGCCTTTATACTTGTCGGCTCTCCATGTTTTGACAGCTTCGCGTATGGCAGGAACACAGGCAGCAGTACTCAATTGCTCTTGAATGTTGAAGATATCTTTTTGGGCCGCGTTCGCTTCTTTCTTTTTTGCCATGTTTAGCTGTTCAGGCTTTCTATATATGAGCGTCTTGTCATATATAGAAAAGAGTAGTTTTCTATATATGAGGATGTTTTCATACGCCAAAAGTGAAATATTCTACCGCGTTTATTGCAAAATTGCTCTTGTAAAACCGATACAATTTCAGTATATTATATCAACGACAATGAAAAACAAACGCTTCCTTGTTACTGCAAATAAGTTTCTCCGCGATGTTGAAACCCGCGAACGGTTGATCCTTCGCCACGCCGCCGCGTCCGCAAAGATCGAAGGGGTGAAGGACGCCAAACGACGCGCCTCACAAATTGCGAAGCGCTCATTCGTTCTCCGCTCTGCGTAGTGCCTCTGCTATAATGTTCTGCATCGGTGCATAGTTTCTTTTTAGGCCTGAGTGTATTGCGCCGACATACGCGTTAAAATGTTTCCCTCTGCTGCCGATAAACCCGAAGTCGATTCCCTGTAAGTTTGCCTGGTATGCCATAAGGGTTGCAAGGAGCCGTGCCGTTCTGCCGTTTCCTTCCCGGTACGGGTGGAGCAGTAAAAACTCCGCGTGAACGATCGCAATCTTTGAAGTAACCTTTTGGCGTGTTGCTCCGCTGCATGGGGTGTTCGGCTTCAATATTTTCTTTTCGAATTCCTTCATGGCCGTCGGCAATGCATGCGCCGATGCAAACGGGAATCCTCCTTTGGAAATATTCACCGTTCGGTACGTCCCGGCCCATTGGTAGATGCTTCCTAAGAATAAACGATGAAGGCGGTCGATATCTTCAAGCGAGATTCGCTGGTCTATCGCGAACTCCGAAAGCATCCTTCGCTCCGCATACATATATCCTTCCAACTCGGCGTCTTCAATTTCCCGTGTGCGCGTGATACCGAGCTTATTCTTTAAGACGCGATTGTGCGAACCAGGCTGATATTCGGATGCATACTCTGTCGTGTATTTAGAGCTGATTATTTGCTTCGGGGTTTTCACATGAAGTTCTAAGCTATAATTGAACGTTTAACGCTTTTGTCGTATCGTTTCCCAAAATGTCGATTACTTTTACCAGCACGGTGTATTGTCCTTTTTCATCGTATTGTTTGGTTGCCGTAAGGTCGATTTGGGGATTTTGTTTTGTCCGGTAACTTTGCCATTCGTTGTGGAATGTATCGTTTTGTCCGAGAGGATTGGATTTGCCATAATTCCAATCGACGGCCCAATAATCTATCCACTGGCTCCAATGAGTGATGTTCTTTCTTACTTCTTCCGGGATATCGTCCGGCGGAATGATAAAACTCTCTAAAGCGACTGCAACTTTTAACTTTTCACTTTTAACTTTGAGTTTCAACGACGCCAACTCGTAAAACTTAATGTCTCCTTGTTCTACGGCTTTCTTCTCCAGCACTTCGCGTGGGATTTTCTTGAACTTCACTTCGACTTTGTTGCTTGCTGCGTACTGGGCGGCTGTTTCGTTGACGTCGAAGGCAAAGTCCCAGCCTAAAAAGTCGATCCCGTTCGTTTGCGCCGATTTTTCTTTTCCGACAAGTATCCAGAACTCGAGGATAGCGGCTTTGATGTCGTCGACAGTGATCGGAGCTTCAACCGTGCCGACGTGGATCATTCTTCCCGCTTTTGTCCCGTGGATATATGTGTAACCGTCCAGCGGTTTTGCGTGGTAGAGTTCTATGATAAAGTGTTTGTATGATTTATCTACTTGCAAACGATCTTCCGGGTTTTCAAACTCTGCTTTCATCCATTGCTGGCGCTCATACTTGCCTAAGTTTTGGACGATAAACGGTTTTACGCCTTCAATTCCGAGCAACCGTTTCCGTGTTGTATGGATAGCGAATCTTCCGAGGTCGCACATAATCCATTTCCGCTTTAATTTTTCTGCAACAGCTGACGTTGTTCCACTTCCACAGAAGCAATCCAATATTAAATCATTTTCGTTGCTGCTAGCCGTTAAGATTCGTTCTAATAATGCCTCTGGTTTTTGAGTTGCATAGTCCACACGTTCATTGGCTTGAGAATTTACCGAAAAAATTTCCATCCATAGATCGTTAACTGCTCTACCCTTTGATTCATGTAAATATTGTTTATAACGGAGATATTTCCCGTCCTGTTCAACGACTTTATTTTCTTTCCTTAGTTGTTTTAGTTTTTCATCACTTACTGTTTTTAAAGGCTGAAGTTGATACCAACCTTTTTCATCCTTTTGTGTAAATTTTGTTTTGATATAATCTTCAGAGTGGGGAATGAATAATTTGTTTGAAGTATATTCTTGTGATTTTGAATAATAGAGAATTGTATCGTGATCATTACTAAATCCTTTTGCTAAAACCTTACTGCTGCCCGTATTCGTTGACCTCTTCCAAATAATTTCGTTCCTAAAATTGTCATATCCGAATACTTCGTCCATTACTGCTTTTGCATAATGTCCAATATGCCAATCCAAATGGACATAAATACTTCCGTCTTCAGCAAGCAATTCTTTCAAAAGCAAGGCGGTTTCATAAAACCATTGCATGTAGCTGTCGAGGCCTTTTCCCCATGTATCTCTGTATGCTTTTTGTTCAATAATACTTGGCTGTTTTATAAAGGTCGTTGTTTCGTCTTCTTCGGTATCGGGATGATCAGGGATCGTTGCGGTGAAGGAAAAGTCGGCACCAACATTAAACGGCGGGTCAATGTAAATGAGGTTTATCTTACCGGCAAACTCCGGCAGCAGGCTTGGAAGAACATATTTTTTATCTCCCCATATAAGCCTGTTGCGCCATTCGTTGTATTGCGCATTAGGCTCTGCGGCCGCAAAATCAAGCGCCTTTTGGCGTTGCTGTATGCTTTCGTTTACGGTCTCAATGGTTTGAAAGGGAAGGGCAATCCGGACGGGAGCTACTTTCTTGTCGCCTTTGTATTTGCCTTCCCAAAGGAGTTCGGTCATATAGAATGTTGAGATGTAAATAATTTAGGCATGGAACGAAACAATATGGTTTCACGATCAGTGTTCTATTCAAGAACAAATCGGTTCTCAATTTCTTTGGTTTTAGGGAAATTTAAAATTAATTCATCGGTTACTAATACAGAATAATGACTTTTTGGAATATCGAAGCCTAAATTGCAAATTACGCCCAAAACAAATTGAAACATTGAAATAGAACGAGGAAAATTTGAATAACCCAGCTGATTAGCATATTTATTTGACTCAAAAAAAATTCTATCTATTAATTTATAGAACCTTGTTTCGTCATTACTTACCCCTTTTTTAATGATGTTGAATATGTTGTCAGAAAATCTCGATACATCTTTGGGACGAAACTCAGCAGGAACGTTTTCGTTTTTTAGAAACTCGTTGGCTCGCGTAATAATATATTTTTTTATCGATATTTCCGGCCATTTATGTTCTATGACGTAGGGATTCAAGAGAGTTGCCCCGTTGACAAGCATATCTAGTTGTTCAACAGACGATTTTAATTGTGCTGATATTCGTAACAATTTCCAATCTATATCATTGGTCTTATATGTAAGAGAATGTGTCGCCACTGCCCAAGCGTGTTCGAACGCCGTTTTAATTTGACACTCAAATTGTATGTCAGAAATAATAGTTTTTTCTCCACTTTGTTCAAGCTTCCCGATAAATCTCGTTGAATCAAACCTGAACACTTCAGGCGACTTAAGCGTGCTGCCTTTCTTTTTAATCTTTACTTTTGTGAATGTTGTTTCTAAAAATCTTATGACGGTCTGTTCAGTTTTCTGTGATGGTATTATTATTGTTGCTGCATATAAGTCTTCAATTTCATCCCATCTTTCAACTCTTCCTGATTCTATTTTCTCGGATAGTGAATCGACGGTCTTTATTCTGTCTGTGAATGCAAAATTATTAGCCGAGCAAAATGATAAAAGTACTTGCCTGACATTATCTGATAAGATTTTCACATAAGGAAGGGTATAGTCGTAGCGTGCCCTTATTTTCGGGGGAACTATCATTGTTATGAATTAATATAATTTCTAAGAATAGAAATTCTCTCTTTACGAGCAGTGGTTCTATTCGATGCAACTCTTGCATGCTGATAATAGGTTTCCAAATTTTGGTGTGAACCTTTTATTTCATCATTTTCAATGTCGCTCAAGAATGCGATTAGTTTTGCCATATAAATATCAATGGAAGTATTAATGTTCTCTTTGCGATTTAGAGCAATTGCGCCAAATAACGAGTAGAAATCAGCCTGGTTAGCAAATCGAGAATTCTTGATGGTATTTGTTTGATCATGTTCGGTGACTTCATTGATGATGCTTGTAGTATCGACAAATATTCTACTTACTGTCTCCTTTTGTTCCCACTCAGCGTCTCTATCACTAAAAGCCTTATCCAATTCCTCGCTATTATAGCCTTTAGGACCTTCTTCGATCAACAACATTAGCTGCGCTGTAAGTTCGACATCCTTCATTTGTTTGCGAGACTGTTGAGCAATCCGTGGAAGGGAATTCTTAAATAATTCATTTAAGTAGTCAGTTAATTCTTCAGCTGATGAAATAAACAATCCGTAATACTTAGCATGCCTGAGTTCTTGGGCCGTAAGTCTAGCTACATTGCGATTAATCCTGTCAAAAATATTGTTGATAATGCTTTCATCTGCTGATGGTAAGTACTCAACCAAGAAACTATAGTTCCAGAATTTGATTTTGGTTTCTTTATCTAACTCTTCAAAGTATTTTCCTCGCAAGTCGTTTAAAAGAGCTTTTTCGGAAACCGGAAAGATATTCTTGGTAAAATCAAAGATTGTCATCAATCTTTGTTTTCCATCGACGACATTATATTTTGTTGACCCGTTTTGGTTTACTTCTTCGAATAAAAATATGGCAGGAGCAGGATAATCCAATAGCATTGTATCAATAAAAAAATCCTTAAACTCTTGATTCCAAACACTTCGACGTTGGTACGGAGGATCGAGTTCTAATAATTTTCTTGTGTATAGGTCATAAAACCAACTAATTGTTTGGAAATTTTGCCTTCTCATCTTGCTCCTTTTAATTGGCGTGCGTCAGATTCACTAACGGTTTCTTCGATCTCGTTGAAATAGTTCGGGACAAATGTATTACAAATTGGGTATTTAATAATCCTTATTCAGTGCATTTTATTCGTTTTAACGGATATCAATAGGACAAAAGTTAACTCTTTAATAGAGACATTGCAACTTGCTCATTCGCACGAAGTTGTTGAAAAAATGCGGGGGGGGGGCTTTGGAGCTTTTGCATTTTCCCCCATTTCGTAACACTAACTGGTTGAGCTATCGCCAAAGGCGGCCTAACTATAATTACATTGCATAAAGCAGGCAGGCATTGGTATTAAACATGATAGATTATTCCCCGCGGGATAATATAATAATTGAGGGATTGTCCGGTAGGTTTGACAGCGCCCCTCTGCTGCAAAACTACACCCAATTACGAACAAATGCAACAGCCCAGAGGTGAGTCTGGGCTGAGCCCGATGGTCAGAATGTTATGAAGCTATTTCGAGAAAACAAGTTCCTTCGTTTGAGTGAATATTCCCGCTTGCATCCGATAAAAGTACATACCGCTGGCTAACGTGCCTGCGTTAAACGTCACCGAATGTGCACCTGCAGCCTGGCGTTCGTTGACCAGCGTTTTGATTTCCCTCCCAAGTATATCGTACACTTTCAATGCCACAAGTGTGTTCGTTGCCAACCGATAACTGATGTTTGTCGTCGGGTTAAATGGGTTAGGATAATTCTGTTCAAGCACAAATCCGGACGGGATGTCCTGGAAGTGTTCTACCCTTGTCATTGCCTCCGGATAGCTCAAACGCCAGAGACCGTCTTCTGTTCCCGCAAAAATATGGGCATTATTCAATGCAAGAGAATATACGGTCAGATCTCCCAAATAAGGGATATTTAAACGGTGAGCGTCATATGCAACGACACTATCGAAGATGTCACCGTAGAAGCCACGGCGGTAGATGTAGCCCCAGGAAAGTTTAAAAAGGTCGCCACCTACGGCTGTAAAAAGTGTATCATTCCTATTGGCAAAACAGAATATAGGCTCAGCCTGTGTCGTGAGTTTGGCCAGACTAGTATCAGCCTGGAAAAGGGTGTCTCCACCATAATAAAGACTTCCGATAGATCCTGCTAAGATACAGGTCCCAAGACCAGCAAATAGGGTTATGGAGTAGATGGGTGCAAGTAGAGGTATAGGGTAATCAGTTGCACCCTTAGGTTTAATATCAAAATTCCACCATGTCAATCCATTGTCGCGCGAGAGAAATATCCCTTCAGTAAGTGTAGCCGCATAAATATAGCGATCAAGAACAACCATAGAATGCACAGGCGCTGCCGTGCTTGATAACCTCGTAACTATCCAATGTTCACCCCGGTCCGTAGAAGAATAAACCCCGCTCCACGATCCCGCAAAGATTGTTGTATCGCCGGCTGTACCTACACTAATCTCCAAGGACCAAACGCCCAAACCGGATAAGCCGGAATTTATAGATCTCCAGTTTTCTCCGTTATCTGTTGAAACTGAAACACCCGTTTCCGTTCCTGCGAAAATAGTATTACCCAAAATCATAACAGTGTGGATGATTGTATCCTGTAGTCCTTTATTACTGCTGGTCCAGTTCTCGCCGTCATCGGCCGATACAAATATTCCGGCTCCGTCTGTTCCGGCAACAATAAATGAATCCTTTATTTTTATGGTATTTACTTTTACGCTAGCCGGCAGGTTAGCCCTTTGCCATTGGGCGTAACTTTCTCCGTAGAAAATGATTAATAAGAGAATTATCGGAACAATTCTATTTGTACGATTCATACAATATTTTCTTATTCTACTTTTTTAGATTCTAATCTTATTATAGGGTATTTCCACCCGGATTAACAATTAGGGACATCTGAAAAATCGTCTCTGCCCAAGGCGCACAGACTTTGTTTCTGAGTCATTTTGCGACTTTGCGTCTGGCGAAGCCGTCCCTTCGGGGTTTGCGCGAGTCATACTATCGGAGTTATTCAGAAGTCTCAATTAATACCTTGAAGGATCATACTGATATCCAAAAGAATTAATGTAATCTTTGTCGACAACAAGGGAGACAGAGTATTTATAGTATACTCCGAAAATACCTTTTCCTCCTTCAATATTAGAGTAATCCGTAGGTCTTAGTTTAACCGTAAAAGAATTTAACCATACCTCGTAAGCGGAATAATACCTCGTTAATTCGGGATCCATGCCGGTTATGGTGAAGACGAACTTGGTGATTATATAATTGTTCTTATACGGGTCGCTCCCTGAAATCTCCTGCATCATTTTGTCAACAGTTTCAAGAGATGTGGAAGCAGTATAATCAAATGAGAAGTTTAGATCTGGAGACAGCCATGTCGAGTCGATGTTCGTATAGGTACCATAGGCGAGAGGTACAAGCGTTTTTTTGCCGACATAGGTTCCTCCTTCGTATTCTTCATAATCAATTTCCAATTGTGGAAAACTCAACATGTCCGTAATCACTTCTTTGTCTCTTGTAAAAAGCCAAGAGTAGGGCGGAAATTTTATATACGTTTGCTTGGAGTGTACCCCTATTTCAGGTTGGTCCACAGTAAAATAACTCTGGGGAAAAGTAAAGGCTGAAGGATCTGTATAGCAAACCGGCATCTGCTTTGTAGATTTTAATGTTTGCCCGTCCGGCAGGTCTGCTTCGATACCGATAATTCCGCCCGGTTTCATTACGAGGTTTCTTAAATAATAGCAATCAACCTGTACTGAATTTCCGGAATCCGTCAATTCAACCGTCGTATCTCTCATAATAAACACCGAGTCATTATTGAAGATCTGTATATTTACCCCCTTTATATTCGGCACAATTGTGTTTGGTGCCGGGGCTGCTCCATTTCCTGTGGAATAATTCTTCGAAATTGTTGCATACTGAATGGAAGTATCGTTCCGTAGAATACAATTCAAAACATAAACATCCTGATGAGGAGCATTGATATTGAAATCGCTATTGCATGATTCAAGAAATAGGCACAGGATGATGAGCAAATCCCAAGGAGCGTTCTTCATAGTTCGGCCTTAATATCGATCGTAGGGAAGAAAGGAAGCATGTTGACCCGTTTCCCGGTTTCTTGATCAAAGTAGAAGAAATTCTTCCTGTCGTAAACATTTATAATTTCAAGATTCAGCGATGCTTTCACGGACCAAAGATAGATTTTCTTGGATATACCCACGTCCAGCCTGTGGTAGTCGGGTAACTGTGCAGCGTTCCTACCAGCCAAAATTGGAAAATAAAAATAATCGGTCAGTGCCGATGATGGATTTGATATTTCTGAGGGATCATACTTATTATAGTAACCCAGGATTTGAGTAAACGGCATACCAGAGTTAAAAATCCAGGTCATGCTTGCACTCCAATTATTTCCGAGATCGCAGTCAGCCAGGAACTTGACATCGTTCCTGCTGTCAAATCGGGGATGATATACCATGTCTCTGACTTTTCTTGTCGTCCACGAATATGAATAAGAAAGCTGTGCGTATATCCGTTCGGTCTCATAATTCAAGGTAATTTCTGCTCCGTCAGATTTCTCACTCGCAGCAATTAATTGCGGATCGGTAGGATAAATCAATGAATCGTTTATCACGGCCAGGTGGTCCTCAACTTTATAATAGCCCTCCACATCAACTTTAAGCTTTTCGGTCGGGTAATAATCAAATCCGCAAACATAGTGTATTGCATTGGGGATCTTTAAATATTGGGGGAGAATAATCCAGGGTTCAAACATAGGCAGAATCTCATCTTCGTCGGTTATCGTAACCAGTTCTTGTTGATAGAATCCCCAGGCAGCCTTTAAATTTAGGGTCGGCAGCAAACCGTATGTTACATTAAGACGGGGTTCACCGAAAACGGAAGGCACATCAAGCAAGTTCATGAAATTAAAACGCGAACCAAGATCAACTCTGAGTTTGCTAAGGCTAAATAATCTGTACCCTCCGTATGCGCCGAATGCTTCGCCTTCCGAGCTGACGGTATTCAATATTCCGGTTGAGTTATTAAGACGCAGCCCTGTTTTTATGTAATACATCTTAATTCCCCCGTAAAGTTCGTCTGTATTACTATACACATGGTAAAAATCAATTTTAGATGTAAAATCGCCGAGTTTATTGTCGAGATACTGGTCATTGCTGGAATAGGGTATCTCGCTGCCGGAAAATCCCGAATAATAAAAGGTGAAATCGACAAACGAAAGATCGTCCTGTGCTGCATTAAACCAGTCAAAACCTATATTTGAATTTGACCAATTATAATCGGCGTGCAGACTATTTTTATAGTCGATTTTATCGTTGCTTATAAATCCGAAGACCGAAAATTTTGATAGAGGGAGAACTTCCGGGTTGGAATAATTAATTTTGAAAGAGGCATCGTAAAAATCTATGGGAATACTTTCGTTGTTTGTGAATTTTTTTAATATCTCGTTGAAGTAACTCTTCCTTCCTGTTATAATAAAAGAACCGTCGGGTATCGGTCCCTCCAAAGCGCCCTTAGCGGTCAATTCGCTTAACGCTGCAGTTCCACCAAAGCTGTTTGGGTTGCCGTCTTTTGTTACAATATTCATTACCGAAGAAAGCCGTCCATCATACCTTGCTCCGAATCCACCCTTGTAAAACTCAACGCTGTTGATCATGTCGGGATCGATGACACTGAAGATTCCCTCGGCATGAAAAGGATTGTAAATAGGCGCTCCATTCAACAGTACCAGATTCTCATTACTTGCACCTCCTCTTACATAGTATCTGGCTGAGACATCTCCCGTAGATTGGACTCCCGGCTCAAGCTGAATCGTTCTCATGACGTCTGTTTCAACGCCATGAGTCATGTTCTCAATATCTTGAACTGCCAATTTTTCAACGCTCACCTCCTCGACCTTCGCTCTTTCCCCGTAAACATTCACACTCTCCATCTCAATAGCATGCTTTGCCAGAAAAACATCGATCTCCGTAATTTCATTTTCCCATATACGCGCGGTGGCCATTTTAGGCGAGTAACCGACATACGTGACGATGATGGTATATTCTTTCTTTGTAGGGAGAGAAGGAATCACGAAAAATCCCCGAGTATCGGTGCTGGCCCCGCTGTTGATCTCCCGGATATAGACACTAGCATAGGGCAAAACTTCCGAAGTCACAGAATCACGGACTATTCCTCTCAGCATTCCAAAACCCTGCTGATTATTTTCTTCATCCACGTCTTTATTCTCTTTGACTGTTATAATATTCTTAATTGTTGTGAAAGTTAGTGCATATCTCTTTGATAGTATTTCAAGGATTTGCTGCAAAGGCGTATCCTTTACATTCAAAGTTACACTCGCGTTCAAATGCAATTCTTTATTCAGATAGCTGAAGGTGAAGTTCGTTTTCAGTTCCAGAAGGTGCAGCACATCACGCAGCGGAGTATTTCTTACATTCAAGTCAACTCTTGGATCCGGAAGATCTTGTCCTTGAACATGCGATGCCAGCAGGATACCGGCCATAAATGAAACAAATACCGTTCGAATAAAAGAAACAGAGATCATTGTTTTCGTTGTCTCCGAGACATTATTTCCCATATTATATTTAGCTCGAATAGGATTCTTTCGAAATTCCACTCACCAAGATTCCTCGAAATGATTCCCATCTCTTGTGCTGCGGGTACGATAAGGAGTCATTTGGCGTTTCCGAAAAACACAACCTCTTGTACCTTACCATCACCTCTGACAAGTCTATAATTCAGTCCGGTCAAACTTTTCATAACATCAACCACTGTTTGTAAAGAATTCTTTTCGAATTTGACCGTTATTCTCTGCACTAAAACCGGTTGGTCGGTTATCTTGAATTTTATGCCATATGCTCTTTCAAGTTGGGAGAATACCTTGCCTAAAGGTTCGTCCACAAATTTATATATGTTGTCTTTCCAGCCGACTGATTCTAACGAATCAAACAGGCCAAACGAGCCGACATTCTTTTCCTTATCATACAGCAGCTGCTCCTTTGGTTCAAGAACAACTGTCTTGTCGACCGTTCCCTTTTCATTGCTTGTGACCTTTACCTTTCCTTCCAACAAGGACACGGCAATAGTTTTACTCTCAGGGTATGCAGAAACGTTAAACGTCGTCCCTAACACTGTCGTAGATAGATTGCCAGCATGGACAACAAACGGGTGGACGCTGATATGCTGGACAACGAAATAGCCTTCACCTTCCAGATATACTTCTCTATTTGTGCCATCAAATCGATCCGGATACTTCAATTTGGTATCAGCATTCAGGGTAACTTGTGAGCCGTCTGAAAGGACTAGTACGGATTTTTCTCCTGCCAAAGTAACTGCTTCATGCCAAACTGCTGGACGCGTTCGATCGAGGAATATTCCTGTTATGTATAGAATCCCTGAACTCAGAATGAAGAAAAATGCAATTGCGGCTGCTCTTTTGAGCAATGAAGGAGAGAAGGATATTGTGTTGACGTGATGAATCTTCTCTTTCTTAATGTTCCTCAGAATCCGGGAAAAGATTTTCTCTTCGACTGCTCTTTTGTTCCCCATTTCGAGTTCGACCCAATCCGTGTGATTCGTTTGAAATGATTCAAGGAAGCTTTCCAGTAATTCTTTTTCCTGCGGGGACAATTCACCCCGATTGTATCTTTCAATTAACCGTGAGAATTCCCTGTTGTTCATATGCTTCCCTCAGAATTGAGATTACTAGAAGCCATCTCAAAAATGGATTTTAACGAAAAGTAGCTGTAACTGTCATGCTGAGCGTAGCGAAGCATCCATGATATTCAAATTGTTTGGATTCTTCACTTCGCGGAGTTCATCCCGCGACAGCGGGGCTCCGTTCAGAATGACGATCTAATGGTTTTTGAGATGGCTTCTATTTATCTCTACTTGTTAAGTAGCGCGAAAGCGGGAAAAGTACTATGCTCTGTAAACTATTTTGGAGTTTATTGCAGAAAGGCAGAAGAGAACCGGAATTAAGGAACCCGTTGCCTGGAGGGGGGGGTTAGAAGAACAACAGAAACAAACTATTCAGAGATTTGCGAATGAAAGTTAATGATTCACTGATCTGGTTCTTGACGGTTTGCACTGAAATACTGAGATGTTCGGAAATTTCCCTATTTGACAGTCCTTCATACCTGCTCATTTCAAAAATGACCCTGCGCTGCTCAGGTAATTGGGATATTACAGCTTTTATTTGAGATTTCAGTTCTTGCTTTTCATATGCCTCATCGGTCTGATACTCTATGCTTATCAGATCGAACTTCATCAGTAATTGTTTCCTGTATCTACTTTCGCGGAAGTGATTGAAAATTTGATATTTGACCGATTGGTAGAGATATGAATAAAGATTGGAAATCTGAGCTTCATGTCTTTTTGCCCAGAGATCAATAAAAACCTCCTGCACGATATCCTCACACAGGTCTCTCTCCCTCAAAACATTGAAGGCATAAATATATAGTTTTGGCCAATATGTTCTATATATCTCTTCGAAGGATACTATGTCATCAAGTTTAATTGAACGAAGCAATCTATCCGTCATTAAATCCGATATCCTGCTATTTCCAATCAACAAAATAACGCAATGAAATATTGTGCTGAGTTAAATTATTACTATTGTTATAAATTGCCGGACATCCTATGAACAATCGATATCAGTAGTGGGGTCTTTTGCCTATGTAGTCATGGTGAGCGAAGTCGAACCATGACGAAAACATTCAAAACCCTTCGACTCCGCTCAGGGTGACTATTTTAACTTCGTACATCCAAAGCAAAAGACCCCATTACCTCGATATCCCATGTTGAAAATCTCATAAATCCATCAAGTTAAATTGGGTCAATCTATTGTTAAATGCTCACCTTTGGAATAATGCTGAGCACCATGGGTCATCCTCCATAATTAGAAACAACTGTGTTATGTTCCTTCTTCATGTTGAAAAATTTATCTATAATCTAACGACGACTTTTTTTCCGTTATACGGAACGACCTTATCAAATTTTTTAGCTGAATTCATTCCATCGCCGTTGGTTTGAGAAACCACGACAATATTGAAGGTACGTTTACTAAGCATTCCCGGGAAAGAGCCTTTTCGTTCGTTGAGGGTTAGCACTTTGTTAGCATCATCCCATGTAAATGTTATTGTGGAATACATCTCTTTCTCATAATCATAGTTGTCGTTTTCGTCTTCGTACAAAGTGAGCTTGCCGTCGCATCCTTCGTACACGCGTATCTCAAGACTGTCCCACTTCTTTTCCGTAGCGTATTGAACTTTGGGACCTATCGGGAGGATTGATCCTGACCTTACAAAAAGTGGAATCAAATCGATCGGTGCCTCCATCTGTACGGTTTGTCCGCCGGAATATGCCGCACCGGTCCAGAAGTCGTACCAGCGAACACCCGCTGGGAGGTAAACTGCGGATCTCTTAACGTTTGCAAAATTCACAGCCTGGGAGACGTCTTTTCCTCTTATCACCGTATCAACATACATCGGTGTGGTCACCGGACAAACCAGCAGTGACTTGCCGAACATGTATTCGTTGTTGATGTCCAGGGCATTCCGATCCTCGGCGAAGTCCATCACGAGGGCGCGCATCATGGTGGATTGATGGGCGGTGACGTCCCACGATGTCGAATAAGTGTACGGCAGGAGAGAGTAACGCAGGGTGATCGCCTTATCGATCGCATCGTAAATCGTCTCCCCCTTCTTCCCGAATTGATAGATTTCTCGGGGGGCATCTGTTCCATGGGAGCGCATCATCGGGCAAAATCCGCCGAACTGAATCCAGCGCACATACAATTCCCTGTAATTTGCGTCGTCGAGCTTTTTAGGAAAATTCCAGAGGAAGAATCCGCCGATATCAGAGTTCCAGTACGGAATTCCGCAGAGCGAAAAATTTAACCCTGCGGAAATTTGATTCCGCAACGCACTCCATGATGCGACCACGTCACCCGACCATGTATCGGCTCCGTAGCGTTGCTGCCCCGCGAACATCGAACGGGTAAGAATAAACACACGTTTGTCGGATGTTACTGACCGTTGATGGTCGTACAAACCGCCAACCGTCATTAATGGAAACGCGTTTCGTACTTTCCGGAATGAACCAAGGTAGGTTCTATTATCCAAATCGGAAGGTTTGAAATCCAGATGATCCGGCTCCGATGAATCCAGCCACCATCCGTCCATTCCGAGCGAGAAGATACCTTTGTTGAGATACTTCCAGAAAATATCGCGAGCTTCGGGATTGTAAGGATCGTACACTCTTACACCCGACGGGTAATCCATATTGGGGGGCCATTTATCCGAACCGGATGGCGGCCAGGTTGTGAAATTCAATAGTGCACCTATGCTGTCCAATTCCCTGTACTGTTTGGTCTTGGGACCGAATGAATTCCAAATCGATATGATCATGTGTGCGTGAAAGTTGTGCACATCATCAACCATCTTCTGCGGATTATAAAATTCCGAATTGAGGAATTCCATCGCATTCCACAGATAGTTGTTTCCCCAGTATTGCCAGTCCTGGATAATACCATCGAGCGGAACTCCCAATTCGCGGTACTTTCTTACTACATCCACCAACTCATCCTGGCTCTTGTATCGTTCTTTACTTTGGAAATAACCAAAAGTCCACAACGGGAACATCGGCACCTGTCCGGTAAGAGAGCGCATTTGCGCAATGACTCCATCCGCATTGCTGCCGTACATAAAATAATAATCTATACAATCGCCGACATCCGACTTGAATGATGTGCTTTCCGGGCTATCTTCAAAGAGAGTCGGCGAATAATTATCCCAGAACAACCCGTAGCCCTTTACCGAAAGGAAAAATGGTACATAGTCGTCAGTGTTTCCCTGTATCATGTGGAGCGTATCATTACGCTGCACCATTTTGCCATGCTGTTGTTGTCCCAAACCGTAAATGGCTTCGTTGTTATCCAGTACAAAAGACTGGGAGACGCTGTATGTCTTCACACCGGCATCGTTGAAATCTTTAAATGCCACACCGCTTTCGCCTTCGCGTAACAACGATCGTCCGGTCGATGTTGAAAAAGAGATCTCTCCATTTTTCGTGTTGAGGTCTACTTGAACAGCGTCACTTTTCACGACAAGCTCATTTCCTGCTTGCGCTATACTCAATGCCGTTATTTGAGGAGTCTCAACTACCGAAAGACTTTTTTTAGCAAAAGTTTTCCCTTGCGGCGACTTCAGAATTCTCACTGTCGACGGATTGTAGAATTGGATATCCACTTCGATGGAATTGATGACTGATCTAATTCCGTACTTCGTTTTCTGGAAGTTCTGTGCTTCGGCGATTACGCTTACCAGGAAAAACAAAACCACAAGGACGAATGTACGTAAAGTGATTATTGTTGAGTTCATCTTGTTAGCATTTATTATCATCTAAATAACAAGGGGGCAAACTGGAAAAGATCTCTTCTCCATGTTAAGCATTCATGTGCCGTTCCCGAAAACTCATAATTTGTGTCATCGTACCGTTCAGTCTTTAAAAAGCAGCGGTGCGAATTCGTGCAGGCTGCGGCGCCAGCTCAAAAACTCGTGGGCTGTTTCCGGGGAGACATAGAAGACACTGTTGATACCGGCTTGTTTCAACGAATCTGCATTCGCCTTCGGATCTCCTCCAAAAAAGCTTGGTCTGTTGCCGCCGAGTTCGCGGCTGCCAAAGCTAACGAAAGCCAGCTTAACCTTCTCCTTGAAACCGGGCGTTTTACTGACATCCTCCATGGAGAACGTCCCGCCGCTGAAGAGACCGATGTACGCAAACTTATCGAGGTTTGCCGTTGTGATCGTCTTTGTTTCCATTCCGCCCATGGAAAGGCCGGCCATGGCGCGATCTGATCGATCGGAGAGCGTGCGGAAGTTGGCATCGACATAGGGAATCAACTCATCGACGAGAACCGTTTGGAATGGTTTGATATCGAAATTTCTGAGGCCGCCGAACTTGATTTCGTTCGTCATGCCGTAGGTCATCACAATGAGGAAGGGCTTGATCTTCCCTTCGGCAATGAGGTTATCCATGATAAGATTGGCGCGCCCCTGATTACTCCAGGCGGTTTCATCCTCACCCCAGCCGTGCTGCAGGTACAACACCGGATAGCGCTTGGTCAGATCCTTGTCGTAATCAGGAGGCGTATAGACAAATGCTCTGCGTGATGTGTTCGTGCTCTTCGACGGAAAAAGAATCTGCTGCACTTTACCGTGTGGAACATCCTTGAGGGCGTAAAAGTCCTGGTCATGAGCCGGAATTTCAATTCCGCTTTCCCATCGAATGGAACCATAGAAGTTCAGGGTACCGGGATCGTTAAATGTTCCTCCGTCGACGGTGAGACGATAGTAGTGGAAACCTTCATCCAGCGGTCCCGCCGTGGTGCCCACCCATGAACCATCAGCAGCCTTTGTAAGCACTGTGCCCCCTCGTCCGCCTAAACCCAGACTCACTTTAACGCTATCGGCCTGTGGCGCGATAATGCGGAATCGTGCATAACCCTGCGAGTTGACCTGCGGGTACTCCTGGCCGGGTTGGTTTAAGGTTGAGGGTTTGAAATCTTCTTTAATTGCCGGCTGGTCTGTTTGCGCTAAACACATCGCGACTGAAAAAGTCAGCAGTAAAACTAAATTAATAATATGCCGTTTCATAATTTTGTTCCTTTAGTCTTTGAACAGAAGTGGTGCGAATTCATGGAGGGCGCGCCGCCAGCTCTGCCACTCGTGAGCCGTGAGGGAAGAGACATAGAAGTGAGCATTGATGCCGGCCGCTTTGAGCGAATCGGTGTTGACTCTGGGATCGCCGCCGAAGGGGCCGCCGGGTCTCCGGTTCTCTAGTTCGCGGCTGCCAAAGCTGACAAACACAAGTTTATTTTTTTCTTTGAAGGCTTTTGAATTATTGACTTCGTCCGCGCTGATGCTGCCGCCGCTGAAGATGCCGACGTAGGAGAAGACATCCGGGTTAGCCAGGGTGATGACCCGGGTTTGCATACCGCCCATGGAAAGTCCGGCCATGGCCCGATGCGGTTGATCTGCAAGGGTGCGATAGTTGGCATCGATCATGGGGATGATGTCCTCCAACAGGGTCTTCTTGAAACCGTCAGCCCAACCCGCCGGCGGCCAGGGGCCGCTGGGACGTTCGCCTTGACGGGGCGGGCGCGCCTGTTCCGGCATACGCCAGGTCCCGTTGTCCATCACGATGATGAAGGGATTAGCCTTACCTTCTGCAATCAGGTTATCCATGATGAGATTTGCCTTTCCCTGATTGGACCAGCCGGTCTCATCTTCGCCTGCTCCGTGTTGCAAGTACAGCACCGGATATCGTTTCGCGGCCTCCTTATCGTAGTCAGGCGGCGTGTAGACAAAACATCGACGCATGCTGTTGTTGCTTTTGGAAAAATAGGGAAGTTCGCGTATCTCGCCATGGGGTACATTTTTGAGGGCATAGAACTCTTCATCCTTGGCGGGGATTTCAATACCGCTTCCCCAACGGCTGGCGCCGTAGAAATACAAACTGCCGGGATCAGGAACTGCAGCACCGTCGATCCAGAGCTGGTAATAGTGGAATCCTTCGTCCTGGGGTTTTGAGTCACCAGTCCAGACACCATTGGTATCCCTGGTTAAGTCATATTTTACGGCGCTGATATCCAACTGGACTTTGTGTGCCTCCGGCGCCGAAATGCTTGCGCGCACCCGGCCTTCGGAATTGACCTGAGGATATTGCTTTCCCGGTTGATTGGTAGACGCAGGCTTGAAGTCCTCCGCTGCAATGGAATCAATCTTGTTCGTTTGAGCCAAACTGATTCCACATGTCAAAAGGATTGCTGCCAGCATACTTAGACAGTTGAATTTCATTTGATGACCTCCTTAAATGATTTTGTTAGTATTCATCAACTAAAAACATCCTACAAGAGTTATTTTAAAAATGGTTTCGATGTAGGCTGACTTGTATATGTCATGCTGATCCCGCCGTTTTGCGGCGGAAGAAGCATCCACGACACTAAAGCTTTGTAGATTCACATTGCGCGATTGTCATGGCTTCACCATATCTAGTAGATTAATTCTTGAACAGAAGCGGCGCGAATTCACGCAGACTTCGTCTCCACGACTGCCATTCATGAGCGGTAAGCGGTGAAACAAACGAAACACCATTGATGCCTGCTTTCTGCAATGAATCTGCCGCGGCTTTGAGACCATCGGCGCCTCTTTCGCGGCTGCCAAAGCTCATGAAGACAAGTTTCACTTTAGATTTGTCCGAGATATCAGCAGGAGCAACGGTACCGCCGCTGAATATTCCGATATAGGCGAACTTGTCGAGGTTGGCCAGTGCGACCACCCTGGTCACGAATGTCCCCATCGACAAGCCTGCCATCGCACGGTTATTGCCGTCTGTATATGTCCTGAACGCAGTATCGATGAAAGGAATCAT
>JBAUMC010000119.1:0-31258 GCA_049578505.1 Bacteroidota bacterium
ACAAAAACCGACCCTCTATCTCCTGGACGGAATGGCCCTTGCCTACCGCTCATATTTTGCCTTTATCAGAAACCCGCTGATTAATTCGAAGGGAGAGAATACAAGTGCAGTCTTTGGCTTCGTGAATTATCTAAATAAAATCCTGGATGAAAAAAAACCTGACTATATTGCGGTAGTCTTTGACACCATCGAGCCCACCTTCCGACACAAAGCGTACCCCGAATACAAAGCAACACGACAGAAGATGCCTGAAGACATGTCCGCGATGATGGACACATTAAAAGATGTCGTTCGCGCGTTTAATGTCCCCGTGGTGGAGCTCCCCGGCTTCGAAGCCGACGATGTTATCGGAACCATTGCCAAACGTGCTGAAAAAGAAAATGTCGAAACATTCCTTGTTACAAGCGACAAAGATTTTATGCAGCTCGTCTCCCCCACCGTAAAGCTGTATCGCCCCGGCAAAGGTGGAAACGACGATGAGATTGTGGATGAAACTGGAGTCATGGAAAAATTCGGTGTGCCTCCGGAACAAGTCATCGAAATACTCGGATTGATGGGTGATCAATCGGACAACGTCCCCGGGGTTGCGGGGGTAGGCCCTAAGACTGCAGAGCCGTTAATAAAAAAATACGGGACGATCGAAAACCTTCTCGCTCACGTAGATGATATTCCTCAAAAAGGTCTGCAGGAAAAACTGCGCTCTCACAAGGATATGGCCTTGTTGTCCAAAAAGCTTGTCACGATTGATACCAACGCACCTGTTTTGATCGATTTTCACAAGCTTAAATCGGCGCAAAAAAATGTTGAGGCACTACATGTGTTGTACACGAGATTAGAATTCCGAAGCCTTGACCGCCGACTCAAAGAGGACGAAGGAGAACCTGCTGCCGATACTAGCATCGACCCGCAAACTCTCACTCTGCGAGATATTACCACGTCCGACCACGAGTACATCATCGTCGATTCTGACGCCAAATATTTGCGCTTGATGTCCGAGCTAAAAAAAGGAAAAGCATTTGTTTTCGATACGGAGACCACTTCGACCGACGCGTTACAGGCGCAAATCGTTGGAATATCCTTCTGTTTCGAGGCAAACAAAGCATATTATGTTCCGGTGCGAATTGATTACGAAGAGAATCCCGATCATGGCTCGCTATTCGAGACGCCAAAACTTCATCCAAAACATTCGAAAGAAAAATCATTTGCCCTGAAAAAAATTATCGCCGACATCAAGCCGATTTTTGAAAATGAAAAGATTAAAAAATATGGACAGAATATAAAGTACGACATGCTTGTCTTTTCACGAAAAGGAATCTGGACACAAGGCGTAGGGTTCGACACGATGGTCGCAAGTTATGTGCTCCGATCAGAAGGCCAGCATAACCTTGATGTCCTTGCGAAGGAGCACCTGAATTATAAAATGGTTTCCTTCGATGAATTGACCGGCACCGGAAAAGACAAAAAGGATATCCGGGATATCCCCGCAGCTGATGTCGGCAATTATTCCGCTGAGGACGCAGACATTACCTTCCAGCTTTCAAATATTCTGTATGACAAGCTCTCAGCACAGGGTATGAAGGCGCTTTGCAGCGAAGTAGAATTCCCTCTCATCGCTGTTCTTGCAGACATGGAATTCACCGGGATAAAAATCGACGTCGAGTTGCTATCTGGAATGTCGAAGGAACTCGAGAGACAGCTCGACAACCTGGTTGGGCAGATTTATGCCGATGCTGGCGAGAAGTTCAACATCAATTCCACACAGCAGCTTTCCGTCATTCTTTTTGATAAGCTGAAGTTGCGCACCGTTCGAAAAACCAAAACCGGTTTTTCAACGGATGTTGCCGTGCTCGAAGCCTTGCGGAAAGAGCATCCGATCGTTGAAAGGATGCTCGACTATCGCCAACTTTCGAAACTGAAATCGACGTACGTCGATGCGCTGCCCAAACTTATTCATGCGGCAACAGGACGCGTCCACACATCGTTCAATCAGACCGTTGCGGCAACCGGAAGGCTTTCGAGCAGCGATCCAAATTTGCAAAATATTCCCATCCGGTCCGACATCGGCCGTGAGATACGCCGTGCGTTCGTTCCCGGCGGAAAAGAAATGGAGATCATGTCGGCGGATTATTCCCAAATAGAGTTGCGGATTATGGCACATATTTCGGGAGACGAGGGATTACTCGAGGCGTTTGTGCGCGGAGAGGACATCCATGCTACCACGGCGGCTAAAGTGTTCGGGGTCGATGCGAAGGATGTTACGCGTGAGATGCGGCGTAAGGCGAAGGAAGTAAATTTCGGAATTATGTACGGCATCGGTGCATTCGGTCTGGCGTCGCGTTTAGAGATCAGTCAGGCGGAGGCGAAAGAGATCATAGCGAAATATTTCGAACGGTTTCCAAAAGTCAACAAGTATATCGCTGATACAATTGCAAACGTCCGGAACGACGGTTATGTAACAACACTTCTTGGGAGGCGCCGCTACCTGCCTGACATCCACAGCAAGAATGCTAACCTGCGGGCAAATGCTGAACGCCAGGCCATCAACATGCCGATTCAGGGAACAGCCGCAGACATGATCAAGCTTGCGATGATCAAAATCCATGACGACCTGGAAAGGAAAAACCTGCAGAGCAAAATGCTTCTGCAGGTTCATGATGAATTGGTGTTCGAAGTGATCAAAAAAGAAGAAACCGCCGTCCGAAAACTAGTCGGAGAGAACATGAAAAACGCATTGAAACTTAACGTTCCTATCGAGGTAGAAATCGGGGTCGGCAGCAATTGGCTCGAGGCGCATTGAGGAGCCATTGCCCGACTCTCCTCTCAACCGCAAGTTTCAATCACGTCTCCATCTCCTCAATAACATCGTCGCACCGATAAGAATCAGAATCAAAGGCCAATAGGAAGCTATTGAGCGCCAGACATCTCTGCTGTACCAATATCCAAGATGAGTCAGCATCAATGCGGCCCCAAGCGCGAGAAATATGAGTGACGGGATCAGGAGATGCCAGTCTTTCGCGTTGAAGACGAACAACATGAAAAAGGTCAGCCCTACGATGATGATGAAAGCGGGAAAATATATTGAGAATGAACCATGTATGAATCCGCCGTTCCTCAAAAAGAATAAAATGCCGGTAAAAAAACATAACGTCCCGAAGAACACTTTGCTCCTGTCGTTACTGATGATTGAACGAATAACTACCGCGCCGCCGTAGACAAGGAGGCCGAGCCAGATGAGCGCCCATCCGCCGATATGGATAACGCTCATTTGATTCAACAAGAGGGCAACGCCCAAGAGGACGAGAACCAAACCGATAATCGGAAACCGATTGAAATTGTGCTGTTCCATAAGTTTACCTAGTCAATGGATTCTTACGACAACTGAATAAAAGTATCTTGCGAAGCCTACGTTTTAAATGATTCAGAAGCTACTCGCTATAAATTGGCTTGATTTTCGTACGGGACAATAAGCACCAGTGTTACGTAAAGGACCACACCCGCCCCGAAAGAAGCCAGGCACAGGATAATATAGAGCAATCTCATCAGAGTGGAATCTATCGTGAAATATTTTGCAAGGCCGCCGCAGACACCCCACAGTTTTTTATCTGTCCTTGAACGCCTGAATGTTCGATACGGCGCGGCTGGGGGCGGCGCCTGTTCGCCCTGGGAATCCACAGGCTGTTCGCCCGCCGGCATTCGTTCGGCTTGCCGGTAGTAAATAATCGCCATCCCCAATAAAATGAGGAGTATCGGAAATACCAGGCTCCAGGAGATATCCCACATGTGGAAAAAAGAAAAAAATCCCAGGTTCGAGAACAATACAATTGCACCTCCGATGATAAGAGCGATGCCGAATAATTTTTTCGCATTTGTCGCTCGCGGTTCTGCCGGTGCTGCCGGACCATCGAGGTTGAGCAACTGTTTCGGCATGATAATCGCACAGGCGATGTAGAGGATAAACCCTGAACCGCCGAAAAAAGCAAGCAGGACAAACAGGATCCGCATAATCACAGGGTCCACGTCAAAATACTCTGCCAGGCCTCCGCATACGCCGCCAATGACCTTATTTGTCCTCGATTTAAATAATCGTTTCGGTTCCATAATTACCTCAGTCGTCTAAAGTAACAGACTTCAAAATTCCGACCTCCAGACAATATTACGAGGGTTCTTGAACAATGTTACAGGGCAGGAAGGCGCTTTTTCCATAAATTAGCAGAAAGAATACGGTTTGGTTTACGTATTGTCAAGACGTCAAACGACAAATAAAAAAGCCTCACGGAAATGAATGAGGCTTAGGCAAAAAAATCTCCCGCTGACTTATACCTCCATTATTTCTTTTTCTTTGATAACAAGAAGGTTTTCGATTTCTTTGATATAGTGATCGGTGTATTTTTGGGATTCCTGTTCCCCTCGTTTTCGCTCGTCCTCCGAAAAATGTTCGTCTTTTTCAGCTTTTTTCAAATGTTCGTTTGTGTCGCGGCGAATGTTGCGGATCGCGACCTTTCCCTCTTCACCGAATTTTTTGACAAGCTTGACAAGTTCTTTGCGGCGCTCTTCGTTGAGTGGGGGAATTGGAACCCGGATCAGCGTTCCATCGCTCCCAGGGTTGAGTCCGAGGTTCGAAGCGATAATCGCCTTTTCAATCGGGACAAGCATTCCTTTGTCCCATGGGGTTATCGTGATGAGATGAACGTCCGGCACGCTTACGCTCCCGACTTGGTTTAACGGCGTCGGCGTCCCATAATAGTCCACTTTTACCGCATCGAGAAGAGCCGTCGTCGCCTTACCTGTCCTTATTTTCGTAAGCTCAGTACGCACAACATCCACCGCTTTGTGCATCCTTGTTTCGCAGTCCTTTAGAATTTGTTTTAACATAGCCTCACCCAATGATTATTATTGGATTAGTGTATGACAACCGCGGTGTCGTTCACAACAGTCCCTACTTTTTCTCCGAGAACCAAGCGCCGAAGGTTGGATGGAATGTTCATGTTGAAAATTGCTATCGGCAAATGATTTTCTTTGCAGAGTGTTATTGCAGTCATATCCATAACGCGCAAGTCTTTTCGCAGCACATCCTGGTAGGAAATTTGCGGGAAGTGAACTGCCGAAGGGTTTTTCTCCGGGTCGGAATCGTACACGCCGTCGACACGCGTTCCTTTGATGATAACATCCGCCCCGATCTCAATCGCCCGGAGCACTGCGGCGGTATCAGTGGTAAAATATGGATTGCCTGTCCCGGCGGCAAAGATTACCAGTCGGCCTTTTTCGAGATGGCGTATCGCGCGGCGGCGGATGAACGGCTCAGCGATCCGCTCCATGTTGATAGCGGTCTGGCATCGTGTGAATACGCCGTGGCGCTCGAGAGCGCTTTGAAGGGCGAGTGCATTGATCACAGTTGCGAGCATCCCCATATGGTCGCCCGTTACTTTGTCAATTCCGTCAGACGAATTTTCAGTGCCGCGGTAAATATTGCCGCCTCCGATAACGATACCAATTTGCACGCCGAGTTCGTGCACGCTTTTGATCTCTTCGGCGTACCCGCCGATCACGTTCGAGTCAATTCCGTACTCCTTCTCGCCCATTAACGACTCGCCGCTGAGTTTCAGCATGATCCGCTTGAATGTTGGCTTCGGCATAGTCCTCCTCTTAGATAAAAAGAAAGGTCTCGATGGAGACCTTTCTTTGAACGATTATTTTTCTTCGCCGAGTTGATACCGTTTAAACTGCCGGACTCCGAGTTTGTCATTGAGTTTTGAAGATGCATCCTGCAAAACCTCCTTGATGCTCTTACTCGCGTCCTTGATGAAACTTTGCTCCAGAAGAACCACTTCCTGAAAATATTTTTCGAGCCGTCCCGTCGCTATACGCTCAACGACCTGATCGGGTTTCCCTTCGTTCTTCGCCTGTTGCCGGTAAATATCGAGTTCCCGTTCGATCGTATTTTTCTGGACTTGCTCTCGTGAAACAACATTGGGACTCATCGCGGCAGTCTGCATCGCGACATCGCGTGCAATGGTTTTGACCTCTTCGGAAGCCGCCCCCGTTGTTAATTCTACAAGGACGCCAATCTTGCTTCCCATGTGGGTATAGGCTTCGATCACGCTGTTGTCGGCAGTGACAACATCGAATCGTTTGATTTCGATCTTCTCGCCGATTTTTCCCACAAGATCAGACAAGGCGTCCGCTACCGTTCGCTTCTCGTTGTACTGGAGAGCAAGCAATTCGACGATGGATTTCGGTACCTGCCGTTCAATAATCGACGCCACATCGTTTGCAAATTGAATGAAGTCTTGGCTCCGCGCCACAAAATCCGTCTCACTGTTAATTTCGACAATAACGCCTAGTTTTCCGCCGTTCGCTACCTTCGTCACAATCATCCCCTGATTTGCGACTCGGTCAGCACGTTTCTCCGCAGTCGCCGCGCCCTTCTTTCGGAGATATTCGATCGCTTTCTCCATATCCCCGTTTGTCGCTTCAAGAGCACGCTTGCAGTCCATCATGCCGGCGCCGGTTTTTTCGCGTAAATTTTTTACAGCTTCACTTGTAATAGCCATACTACGTTTTCTTTTCTCTTCAATAAATAATAAATAAAAGGTTACTCTTTTTCCTCAATTTTGGCGGCTTCTTCTTTGCTCACAACTTCTTCCTGTTTTTCATGTTCTTCGGGGACCTCTTGTTGATGGGCTTTTACCCGTTCCAATCCTTCCAGAATCGCGTTTGCAAACGCTCGCGTAATCACCTGAACAGTTTTCAATGCATCGTCATTCCCCGGGATGATATAGTCGATCTCGTCCGGGTCGCAGTTCGTATCGACGATGGCGAAGACAGGAATTCCGAGCCGCCGTGCCTCTTTCACCGCTATCGATTCTTTTTTAACGTCAACAACGAAGAGCGCTCCGGGAAGCCGTGTCATGTCGACAACGCCTGAGAGCGTTTTGCTCAACTTGTCTTTTTCTCGAGTGAGGAAAAGCCCTTCTTTTTTCGTAATCTTGTCGAACGTCCCGTCGGATTCCATCTTTTCGATATTCGTCAGGCGCTTCACACTTTTCCTGATCGTAGTGAAATTCGTCAGGGCACCGCCCAGCCAACGCTCGCAGATGTAATACTGGTTGCAGCGCTTCGCTTCCTCGAGAATAACGTCCTTCGCCTGTTTCTTCGTCCCTACAAAAAGAATTTTCTTCCCTTCAGCAGAGATATTGGCGATGGCGGTACACGCTTCTTCGAGCAGTTCTTGAGATTTTTTTAGGTCGATAATGTGAATCCCATTGCGCTCCATAAAAATATATGGCTTCATCTTGGGATTCCAACGGCGGGTGAGGTGTCCGAAGTGGGCACCCGCACCGAGGAGTTCGGCGAGTTCTACTCGTGGCATGGTATTCCTTCTATGTTTAGTTTTAGTCTTCTACTTTCGTCATCCTCATCCGGGATCCCCTAAGGGGACACTTCCGCACAAGTCGGAAAGTATGCTTGATATGACGTAACAGAAAAAAGCGAACACATCGCGGATCGCCGTTCTTCTGTTATCGTTTTGAAAATTGAAATCGTTTACGGGCTTTTTTCTGTCCGTATTTTTTCCGCTCCACCATTCGGGGGTCGCGGGTAAGAAGTGCATGGCTTCGCAGTGAAGGGCGAAATTCATCGCTTGCTTCGAGAAGCGCCCGGGCAATACCAAGGCGCATTGCGCCGGCTTGACCTGCAGCTCCGCCCCCCTCGACAGTTACCGCAACGTCGTATTTACCCGCAGTGTCGGTGACGCTGAATGGTTTTACGATATCCGCGCGATAAATTTCCTGCGGAAAATATTTTTCGAACGGTTGCTTGTTCACGACAATAGTGCCGGAACCCGCTTTGAGAATCACCCGAGCCACGGAAGTTTTGCGTCGTCCGACGGCGGTGATATTGTGTTGAGGCATTCTAATCCTTCGATATCATAATGGCGTTGATGATTTAACTCTTGACCGCGAGTACTTCCGGCTTCTGAGAGGCGTGGGGATGTTCGGCGCCGGTATAAACTTTTAATTTTTTGAAGATACGTTTACCCAAACGGTTGTGCGGAAGCATCCCTTTCACGGCGTGTTCAATCACTCTTTCGGGATTTTTTTTCAGCACGTCCTTAAAGCTTTCAAACACGGCGCCACCCGGATATCCGGTATAATGAAAATACTCTTTCATCTCCGTCCGCTTTCCCGTCACTTTGATCTTCTCTGCGTTGACAACAATGACGAAATCGCCGGTGTCCACGTTCGGTGTAAAGATCGGTTTGTGCTTTCCCCGAAGAATTTTTGCCACTTGAGTTGCAACCCTCCCGAGAGTTTGCCCACGGGCATCCACGAGGTACCACTTTTGTTCGATTTCACTTTGCTTAAAAAAATATGTGCTTTTGTCTCCGAAAGCCACGATAACCTCCACGGTTCAAATTTCAAATTTAGACAGCTTTCAAATTTACGTCAAAAACGGCGTAAATGCAAGATTTTTTTTCAAAGAAAATCAGATGGCGAGCTTCCACGGATTTTCCAGAATCGACTTTAATTCCTGCATGAACTGAGCGCCAACTGCTCCATCGACTACGCGATGATCGCATGAAAGCGTCAGCTTTAGCCGGTTGCCCGCGACCACCCGGCCATTTTCGAGGACAGGCTTCTCGACGATAGTTCCCACTGCCAAAATCGCCGCCTCGGGCGGATTGATGATCGCAGCAAATTCTTCAACACCGAACATTCCAAGATTGCTTACCGTAAAGGTCCCGCCGCTGAATTCCTCCGGCTTGAGCTTTTTATCTCGTGCTTTTGCCGCCAGCTCTTTTGATTCGGCTGCAATTTCGAAGAGGCTCTTCATGTCGGTGTTGCGAATAACCGGTGTGATGAGGCCGTCGTCAAGTGCAACCGCAACGCCCACATTGATTGCTCCGTGCTGAATTATTTTATCCCCCGCAAACGATGAATTTACCTTCGGGTGATTGCGAAGAGCAAATGCACACGCTCTGACAATGATGTCGTTGTAACTCACTTTCAAATCGCCGTTTGTGTTTAATGAAGCCCGAAGATCGATTGCGCGTTTCATATCGACTTCATACGTCAGATAAAAATGGGGCGCTGTCGTTTTGCTCTCAACGAGTCTCTTTGCGATAGTCTTGCGCATCAACGACAGGGGTATTTCCTGCGACGTACCGGCGACATACGCCCTTGGCACGTGCGCAGCGCCCATCGTCAGTGGAGCTTCAAGGTCTTTCTTCACGATACGTCCCATCGGGCCGGAGCCACTGATCGAATGCAAGTCTATTTTGTTCTGAGCAGCAATTGCTTTGGCGAGCGGCGATGCTTTCACTCGACCGTCGCCGTCCGCGTGAGACGCAGCCGGACTTTCGGCGAAATGTTGAACCTGTTGAACAGGTGTTGACGAAGAAGGGGCATTTGTGGGAGTACCGTGCCCTGCGCTTGGAGCACTCGTATCCGCAAGCAGCGACGAAATATCTTCCGTTGCTGCCCCTATGATTGCAATCGGTTTTCCAACCGCAGCACCCTTCCCTTCGGGCACAAATATCTTCCTCAAAATCCCGGTATCGTACGCCTCTAGTTCCATATCGGCTTTGTCAGTCTGAACTTCAGCAATAATTTCCCCCTGTTTTACCGATTCCCCTTCCTTCTTCAGCCACTTCAGGATAATCCCTTCTTCCATCGTATCGCTCAGTTTCGGCATTGCTATCTTTGTAGCCATGTTTTCGTCGCTTTCCCGTTGTGAAATTACTTCAGTTAACGATAAAGAACTTTTTTGACTGCTGCTACGACTTTCGGAACGCTCGGCAGTGCTTGCTTTTCGAGGTTAGTCGCATAGGGCATTGGAATGTCTGCACCGTTCAGGCGCTCTATCGGCGCGTCAAGGTAGTCAAACGCTTTTGAGTAAATGCGGCTCGCAATTTCAGCACCGACGGAGGCGAAGGGCCATGTCTCTTCCACTATCACGCAGCGGTTTGTCTTTTTGACAGAATTAATAATTAAATCCTCATCCAGCGGACGAATCGTCCGGGGGTCAATCACTTCCGCTTCGATTCCCTCCTTCATCAATTCATCGGCGGCCGCAAGCGAAACATGAAGCATTTTCGACCATGCGACGATTGTCACGTGCTCTCCCTTTCGCTTGATGTCTCCAACCCCGATCGGAATTGTGTATTCTTCCTCCGGCACTTCCCCTTTATGCCCATACATCATTTCACTCTCCATAAACATCACAGGGTTGTCGTCGCGGATAGCGGACTTCAAAAGTCCTTTTCCGTCCGCCGGGGTTGACGGTATGATCACGATTAACCCCGGAACGTGAGAGAGCATCGATTCAAGCGATTGAGAGTGCTGCGAAGCCAGGGCGTGCGCTGCGCCGGAAGGACCTCGAACTACCATCGGCACTTTAAATTGTCCGCCCGACATGTAGCGAATTTTTGCCGCATTGTTGAACAACTGATCGAAGGCGAGAATGGCAAAATTCCACGTCATCATTTCAACGATGGGCCGGAGGCCCACCATCGCTGCGCCTATGCCTAATCCGGCAAACCCTGCTTCGGTAATCGGGGTGTCGATCACCCTCTTCTCTCCGAATTTCTGAAGCATGCCCTGGCTTACCTTGTACGCACCCTGGTACTGTCCCACTTCCTCACCCATCAAAAACACATTTGGATCCCGCTCCATCTCCTCACACATCGCTTGATTTAACGCTTCACGAAATGCAATCACTGCCATACTTCATATTCCCTTTTCAATATTAAGAATAAACGTTTTCGTATAAAAAATCAGCTGGCGGCTCGGGGCTGTGTTCCGCAAATTCAACCGACCCATCGACGATCTTTTTTATTTCCAACTCCATCTCATCGATGATTGCCTGACTGAGAATACCGGTTTCGAGCAATTCATGCCCAAACGCCGGAATCGGATCGCTCTTCTTCTGTTCCTCAACTTCCTCTTTTGTCCTGTAATGGCCGTGAATCGGGTCGGACATTGAATGGCCTCTGAACCGGTACGTCCTGGCTTCGAGCATCGTCGGCTCGCTCTTCTTGCGCGCTCGGTCAACAGCTTCTTTCACGACCCGGTACATTTCCAGCACATCCATCCCATCAACCCATTGGCGGGTAATGTTGTACGCCGAGGCTTTTTGATAAATATCCCATACCGCTGTCGACCGTTCAACAGCCGTTCCCATTCCAAAGCGGTTGTTCTCACAAATAAAAACAACGGGCAATTTCCACAGTGCCGCGAGATTCAGCGTCTCGTGAAAAACCCCTTGATTTGCCGCTGCCTCGCCGAAGAAACAGACAGTCACAGAATCTTTGCCCAGATATTTTGATGCGAAGGCCGTGCCGGAAGCGAGCGGTATATGGCCTCCGACAATGCCATATCCCCCCATGAATCCTCTGGCTGCATCAAACATATGCATCGAACCGCCGACTCCTTTTGAGCAGCCGGTGAACTTGCCGAATAATTCTGCCATAATGACCTTCGGGTCCATCCCGCGTGCGATTGCGTGACCATGGTCGCGATAGGCGGAAAATATATAATCGTCTTCGCGCAACGCGGCGATTGCGCCCACACCGACTGCCTCCTGCCCGATATACAAATGACAGAAACCTCCGATCTTGCTTTTGCCGTATTCTTGCGCCGAGCGTTCCTCAAAACGGCGGATGAGAAGCATCTGACGATACAAGTCGATAAGTTTTGCGTTGGACAATCCTAAATCTTTCCAACGAAATGCTCTTACTTCCTTTGATTCCTTCTTTAGTGTAGCTGTTGCCATTCGTTCTCCTTGTGATGAAAAAAAATTACACTTGATCGGCTGCGTGATACGAACTCCGGACGAGCGGGCCCGATTCGATGTACCGGAATCCCATTTCGATGCCCCTCTGTTTCAGCATCCTAAACTCGTCGGGATGAACATAGCGCTGAACGGGCAGGTGAGCTTTCGTCGGCTGCAAATACTGGCCGAGCGTAAGGATATCGCATCCCGCTTCACGAAGGTCGCTCATCGTGTCAATCACTTCTTCCGTTGTCTCGCCTAGTCCGAGCATCAGCCCGGATTTTGTCAAAAAACCTTTCTGCTTTGCACGGAAGAGCAATTCGAGCGAACGGTTGTAGTGTGCCTGTGGACGGACAGTCTTGTATAACCGGGGAACTGTTTCGGTATTGTGGTTGAGGATATCCGGCTGGGCATCAAGGACAATATCCAATGCCGCTTCACTTCCCTGAAAATCAGGAATAAGCACTTCAATCCGGCAGGAGGGAACACGCTTGCGAATTTCTCGAATTGTATCGGCAAAGATTTGTGCCCCGCCGTCGAACAACTCGTCTCGATTGACTGAAGTAACGACTGCATGGCGAAGTTTCATCACTTCAACTGCTTCGCCGACCCTTCGCGGTTCATCTTTGTCCAAAAACTCCGGGCGGCCGGTCTTGACCGCACAAAAGCCGCAGCTTCTCGTGCACGTATCGCCCAGAATCATAAACGTCGCAGTGCCCGAATTCCAACATTCCCCCATATTCGGGCAACGGGCCTCTTCGCATACGGTATGCAGCCGGCTTTCGTCGATGAGCGTTTTAAGCCGCGAATAATTTTCTCCGCCTGGAACGCGCGCTTTCAACCATTCGGGTTTGCGCGGCCGTTCGACCGGAATTTCTTGTATGATCGTTTCCATATTGTCAATTAGGAATATTGAATTATGAATTAGGAATTTTCAACGATGAATTTTTGATGGATCACTTTAAATTCATAATTCCTCATTCATAATTCTCAATTCAAACACTCCTATTTATATCAAAATTCTCCAAATACTCTACAATCCGCTGTAAAAACATCCCGCCGAGAGCCCCATCGATGATCCGATGGTCATACGACATCGAAATGTACACCATCGAACGTATGGCAATGCCATCATCGATCACCACCGGGCGCTTTTTTATGGCACCTACACCAAGGATCGCTACTTGCGGTTGGTTGATAATCGGAAAGCCGAAGAGATTACCGAAGATACCTGGGTTGGTTATTGTAAACGTTCCACCCTGAACGTCGTCCGGCATAAGTTTTTTCGACCGCGCGCGATTCGAAAGGTCGTTCACTGCGCGGGCAAGTCCGGCAAAGTCCTTTCCGCCAGCGTTCTTTACTACTGGAACAATTAAGCCATTTTCCAGTGCAACGGCAATTCCGATATTGATCTCTTTCCGAAGAATAATTGAATCGCCTTCGACGGAAGCATTGAGCATCGGAAAATCTTTAATCGCCATGACAACGACGTCAACAAAGAAAGGTGTAAACGTAAGTTTGAATCCTTCCCTCCTCTCAAAATCCGCCTTGTGCTTTTCCCGATACGCCACGAGTTTTGTAACATCCGCCTCCGTTACCGAGCCGACATGCGCCGAGGTGCGAATACTCCGCACCATGTGCTCTGCGATAGATTTTCGCATCGTATCCATCTTTATAACTTCGACGCTACCGGATGGAGTTCCCGGCGTTGCTTTCTTAGCCGAAGCCGATCCGTCTCTTAATTTCCTATTTTCAAGGTAGTCTAAAATATCTTTTTTTGAGACCCGGTGGTCTATACCGCTTCCCGAAATATTCTCCAGCTCATTCATAGATATGCCCTCTGCACGAGCGATATTCATGACGAGAGGAGAAAAGAACCTATTCGTTTTAATTGAAGCACTTTCTCGCACGCTTACACGCTCATGAGAAACGTGAGTTGCTGAACCCGATTCAGGCCTTAGGGTTTGGGTTTTAGATTGAGCTTGATCAGATCCACCCTTCAATGGAGCGTTCACATCGGTTTGGATACGTGCGATCACAGTATGGACGTCGACGGTTTTCTGTTCGGGGAAAAGCAACTCCGCAACTAGACCTGCGGAGGGGGATGGAATCTCCGAATCGACCTTGTCTGTACTGATCTCCAGCAAGGTTTCGTCTTTGGCAATCTTTTCCCCCACTTTCTTGTACCATTTTGTAATGGTCCCCTCTGCGATGCTTTCGCCCATTTGGGGCATGATGACGTCAACAATAGCCATAGGTTCTTTACGTTTTTTAAATTGGTCCTATCAGAACGCTGCTAATCCCCGAAGCGCTGTCAAAATTTTTTCCTTATTCGGCAGGAAATACTCCTCGAGCGTCGATGCATACGGAGTTGGAGTATCTATCGCCCCAACTCGTTTAATGGGCGCGTCGAGATTTTGAAATGCAAACTCCGCAACAAGAGCAGCAATCTCTCCGCCGATTCCGCCTGTAACCGTATCTTCATGAACTATCAGAACTTTTCCCGTTTTCTTCACAGAAGATAAAATCAATTCTTTGTCGAGCGGTATCAAACTCCGAAGGTCGACAACTTCGACACTGACGCCCTCTTTTTCAACAAGCTCAGCAGCTTCCAGTGCCGGGTGAACCGTCGCCCCGTAAGTGATAACTGAAATATCATTTCCTTCCCGCTTGACATCTCCCTTCCCAATTTCGACGATATAATCATCGTCCGGCACCTCGCCTTTGATATGCCTGTATAGACGCTTGTGCTCGAAATACAGCACAGGATTCGGGTCGCGAACCGCCGCCTTGATCAACCCTTTCGCGTCGAAGGGCGTTGACGGTGCAACAAGTTTTAGACCCGGCTGATGAAAGAACCAAGCCTCGGGATTTCGTGAGTGAAACGGACCGCCGTGAATACCGGCTCCCGACGGGAGACGCACAACCATCGGCACAGGAAGATTCCACCGGTAATGCATCGTGGCGGAATTATTGACAAGCTGATTAAAACCGCATGTCACAAAATCGGCAAACTGCATCTCGGCCACGGGCTTCATCCCGACGAGCGCAGCGCCGGTCGCCGCTCCAAGAATCGCAGACTCAGCAAGAACAGTATCGATAACCCGATCGCTCCCAAAATGATTAAGAAATCCTTTTGTCGCTTTAAATGCACCGCCGAAATCGCCGATGTCTTCACCAAGAAGAAACACCGACGAATCGCGCTCCATTTCTTCCCAGAGCCCTTTGCTGATCGCTTCGATATACTTGAGTACAGGCATGATGAGAATTCTAAATTATGAATTAGGAATTATGATTTAGGATTTAGGTATTAGTTCTTTATAATTCATAATTCCTAATTCAAAATTAATAATTGCATTTCATTCCGCAAAGACTCCAACCGCTGCGTCTTCTGCCGGCGGAAGCGGACTGCCCAATGCAAACTGCGTTGCCTCGTCAAGATCGGCCGCTATTTTTCTTCCAACATCCGATCGAATTGCCTCGGTGAGAATTTTCTTATCCAGAAGTTGTTTTTCAATTTTCATGAGCGGGTCTTTCTTCTTCCATTCTTCCAGCAATTTTTTGGGAACATACTCTGCACCGTCGTTCACCGAGTGTCCGTGCATTCTCATCGTAACTGACTCGATAAGCGTTGGTCCTTCACCACGGCGAGCCCGTTCGACCGCCTGCATGCAGACTGCATAAACCGCATTGACATCTGTTCCGTCGATCGTGAATCCAGGAATGCCGTAGCCGATTGCACGGTCGGATAATTTATCCGCAATAAATTGTTTTGCAATCGGCGTCGAGTAAGCAAACTGGTTGTTCTCGACTATCAACACCAGAGGGAGCTTCATGACGGAACACATCGCCAGCGATTCATGAAAATCCCCCACATTACTCCCCCCATCCCCGATGTACGTCATGACAACGGATTTTTGCTTTTGAAGCTTGCTTGCCAATGCTACTCCCGCGGCAACCGGAATCATTCCGGCAAGGTGGCTGATATTTCCGTAAATCCTTAAGGCCGGATCCGCATAGTGGCCTGTTCCGTCACGGCCGCGTGTAGGACCGTTTCCGCGTCCTAAATGTTGCAACATCAGAGCGCGCACCGTTTGCCCCTTGACGAGATGAGCGCCAAGGTCGCGATGCATCGGAAACAAGTAATCTTCTTGCTTCAAACAAAATGCGCTGCCGACAGATGTTGCCTCATTACCATTTCCGGTGTACGCACCTCCGATAATTTTACCCTGGCGGTGCAGCGCGAGAATTGAATCCTCGAACTCACGGGTCAAACGCATAAAATAATAAAGCTGAAGCAGTTCTTTGTTTGAAGGATGTTGCTTCGCACCGTTAAACGAATGATCGGAAAAAGATCCGGATTTCTTCTTTGATTTTACAGTTGTTGACATGAAATTGCGAATTAAAACTCAGCCAATTTTTTCAGCGCCGACGTAATGTCACTCTCTTGCGGGAGAATTGCGTTTTCCAAAGCCGGTGCAAACGGAATCGGTGCATCTTTTGCTGCCACTCTCACGATCGGCGCGTCGAGCCATTGAAAACATTCTTCCGCTACCACCGCTCCAATCTCGGCGCCGAATCCTCCCGTGCGTGTGTCTTCATGAGCGATCAGCACCTTTCCCGTTTTTTTCACGGATGACATAACCGTTTCCTTATCCCATGGACAAATCGTCCTCAGGTCGATTACCTCTACGCTCACACCCTGCGCCTCAAGCTTCTTCGCTGCCTCGAGCGAACGCTGAACCATCATCCCCCATGCAACAATTGTAATGTCACTCCCTTCTCGCTTGACGCTCGCAAGTCCGAAAGGCAGGAGGTAGTTTTCGTCGGGTTCGGGACTTGAAGCAAACCCCTGGCGATAAAGCCCTTTATGCTCGCAGAATAACACCGGGTTTTCTTCGCGGCACGCCGTCTTCAATAACCCTTTTGCGTCGGCAGCGTTGGACGGCATCGCTATCCACAAACCGGGCATGTGTGCGAAAAAGCCCTCGATGCTTTGACTGTGATACAACCCGCCTCGAATGTAGCCGCCAACTGCCACACGAACCACGATCGGGCAAGAAAAATTTCCGTCGGACCTGTAGCGCAGCTGTACAAGCTCGTCTTTGAACTGCATGAACGACGGCCAAATGTAATCACCAAACTGAATCTCCACAACCGGTTTGAATCCGCGGATCGCCAAGCCGATGCCCGTACCTATAATACTCGCTTCCGCCAATTGAGAATTGAAGGCGCGCTCTTCACCAAATGCGGCTGTCAATCCTTTCGTTGCCGTGAATACCCCTCCTTTGCTGCCGGCAACATCCTCACCGTAGACCAACATCCTCGGATTGTACTTCATCTCTTCGTGCAAGGCATGATTGATGGCATCGACCATCACCACATTTTTGCCTTCGTGTTTTCGTTCCCCAAAGTTTCCCTTTGGAACGATGACGTTGGGGGAGAAAACATTTCGTTCTGCAGCGTCGGCAGTGGGGCTCGGCTGCTCCTCTGCCCGGTCAGCAGCCTCCTCGACTTCTTTTTTAACTTCGGCCTTTAGCTCCCCTACTTCTTCCTGAGAGAGGATCGCTGAATCAAGAATTATCCTCTCAAGCTTCGGCAATGGATCGTTTTGCCGGTTTCGTTCAATCTCCTCTGCTGTTAAATATTTCTTGTTGTCGTCGGACGATGAATGCGGAAAGAGTCGAACAACATCAGCCTCAATCAAGCCCGGGCCTCTCCCGGCGCGTGCATAATCCACGGCTTCGCGCACCGCCTGGTACGAGGAGGCAAAATCAGTCCCATCAACGTGAAAACGACAAAGGTCAGGGTAGCCCTTTGATAATTCATAAATCGATCCGCCGGCAATTTGGTCTTTCACAGGAACTGAGATCGCATACCCGTTATTCTGAATCAAAAAAACAACGGGAAGCTTTTCGCGGCTTGCCCAATTCAACGCTTCGCTGAACTCGCCTTCACTCGTCGCCCCTTCGCCCGATGAGACATACACCACTTCATCTTTCCCCTCTTTCACGGCACCCAACGCGGTGCCGACCGCGTGAAGAAACTGCGTGCCCGTCGGACTCGACTGTGCGGGTATGCGAAGAGCTTTGTTTCCGTAATGCGAAGGCATCTGACGACCGTTCGAGCTTGGTCCACCCAGCCGGTGCATCGATTCGAGAAAAATCTCGTACGGCGTTGAACCAAATTGGAGCGCGAAAGCGAGGTCGCGGTAATACGGATATGCCCAGTCATGCCCCGATTTCAACGCCATCGCCGCAGCGATCTGACAAGCTTCGTGTCCGGGTCCGCTGATGTGGAATAAAATTTTCCCTTGTTTCAAAAGAATCATCGATTTCTCGTCGATGCTCCGCGAAAGGTACATCGACCTGTATGCTTGAAGAAGTTGCGCATTGGTTAACTGTCCGCTGGACGCATGCGAAATTTTTACATGCTTTGGATCCCAATTGGGCGAAGACTCGAGTTTATGAATTGTCATTACATTTTTCTTCGCTGTCATGAAATCTTCTCCTCAATAGTAAAAGCATCTGCAAGATGTTTGTTAGAGAGAAGCTCATCAAGCATCACCGATTGTGATACTGCTGAGAATACAGACTCAAAATTACGGATAACGGCTTTTTCGACATCCGCCATGGGGACTTCCTGTTCCGTTAACAGCTTGAGGGACGTAACGCCTTTATGAAAAATCCCGCACGGTATAATCCTGTCGAAATAGGAAAGGTCGGTGTTGACGTTGAACGCAAATCCATGCATCGTAATCCACCGGCTTACCTTCACGCCGATTGCCGCAAGTTTGTCGTTCTTGACCCAGACACCGGTGTAGCCGTCGGCACGTTCACCATTGATCCCAAAATCTTTCGCCGTACGAATAAGAACCTCCTCGATGTCCCGAAGGTATCGGTGAATATCGAGGTAATGATCGTTTAGATCGAGGATCGGGTAGCCGACCAATTGGCCAGGTCCATGAAATGTCACATCGCCCCCCCGATCGATATTGAACACTTCAATTTTTCGCTCTTGTAATTCACCATCGCCAGCGAGAAGATGGTTTACATCCGCTCCCTTGCCGAGCGTGTACACCGGCTCGTGTTCCGTCAAAAGCAAAACATCCGGAATACGATGGGCAAGCCGAGCCGAAAATATTTTCCGCTGCAACTCCCAGGCATCAGCATAGCGCGTTCGGCCAAGATCGATTACGAGAATTTGATTCATATTCAAATATATGAGATGCGAAGCTTCACCACAACAACTCTGTGCTCGCTCAAGTTGAGAAAAAATATGTCATGCCCACGTTCCGAAGGAATCCCTTTGGGAAAAGTGGCATCCATTCTGCAATAAAAAACACAATACTGGATTCCCGCTTTTGCGGGAATGACAAATTGAGCCAGGGCTAACAACACTGATGTCTTGTCAAATATTTAACGCTTCGCCGTACGCATCAAGCGCAGCTTCGCCGACACCTTCGGTGAGGGTTGGATGAGCGTGAATTGTCTGGATAATTTGTTCGCGGGTCGTTTCGAGCGTTCGTGCAACGGCAAGTTCGGCGATCATCTCAGTCGCTTCGGACCCGATAATATGTGCACCAAGAAGCTCGCCGTATTTTGCATCAAAAATCAATTTGACAAAACCTTCTGTATCGTTGATGGCAAGTGCTTTGCCGTGCGAGCGGAATGGGAAGCGTCCGATTTTCACGTCGTATCCTTTTTCCCTTGCCTTCTCCTCGGTCAGCCCGACACTTGCAACTTGAGGCTGGCAATAAGTGCACCCCGGAATATTATCGTAGTTCACCAGGTGCGGATTTTTTCCGGCGATCTTTTCAACGCAGACAATCCCTTCGGCCGATGCAACGTGTGCAAGCCACGGCGGACCGTTGACATCCCCGATAGCATAAATGCCGTCGACATTTGTCTTATAGAATTGGTCGACCTTGATAAAGGAACGGTCGGTCTTCACACCAAGGGCTTCGAGTCCGAGGTTTTCGATATTTCCTTGAACGCCGATCGCAACAAGTGCAATCTCTGCTTTCAAATCTTTTTTGCCGTCTTTGTTGCTGACGCTGACCGTCACATCTTTTCCGGTCGAGACGCCTTCAACCTTTGTTTCGGTCAGAATTTCGATTCCATTTTTTGAGAAGACGCGACCGAGAGTCTTCGTCACTTCCCTGTCTTCAATCGGAAGGAGGCTCGGCATCATTTCAACGATGGTCACTTTTGTTCCGTACGCATTATAGAAATACGCAAACTCAACACCGATAGCGCCAGCGCCGATAATGACCATGGTCTTTGGAACTGTACTCAGCACCATTGCTTCAGAGCTGGTGATGACTTGTTTACCATCAATCTTAATAGATGGAAACGTCTTCGGCCGCACTCCGGTCGCAATAATAATATGCTTGGCACTAATTTTGTCAGATTTGCCCGGCTGTGCGACTTCGACAACACCCTTCGAGACGATTTTAGCCGTTCCGGCAAGGTAATCGACTTTATTCTTTTTGAAAAGAAACTCGATCCCCTTCGATGATCTCGAAGCAATATCCCGGCTCCGTTTCACCGCCTTAGAAAAATCTGCCTTCAAGTTGTCAAACGAAAAGCCGTAGTCATCAGCATGATGGAGAAGATTGTATATCTCTGCATTTTTCAACAAAGCTTTAGTCGGAATGCAACCCCAATTAAGGCAAATGCCGCCGAGTTTATCTTTTTCGACGACCAACGTTTTCAAGCCGAGTTGACCGGCCCGAATGCCGGCTATGTATCCGCCCGGCCCGCCGCCAACGATAACTACATCGTACTGTTTATCCGCCATGGATTCCTCTAAAAATAGAAAAGAGGGAAAACAATTCCCTCTCTCGAATGAAAAGATTCAACACCAACTACCCATAGAATGTCATAGTTCATGGGATGACAACTTCTCTTTTAACGGCAATAAGGGAAAATGCGTTTAAAATATACTGAAAGTCGTAGGTAAAGTCAATCTAAGGAGAGCGGCGGTGCAGTTTGTCTCGCACACGGATGTCGGACACCTTATCGGATAGTCAGGAAATAGCAGAGTGATTGGTAAGATCAATTAAGAATGTACCTGACTTCTGCCACCCACTCTTCTGGGTGGTGGCTTATTTTGAATGTTAGCTTCGAGGTTACCCTTCTTTCTCTGGCGCAGAGAAAGAAGCAAAGAGAGCTTCTCGTAATCGTAACGCTGGCGATGCTCTCCCTCACACAGACAAGAGAAAACGGCTCCCGCAAGCCATCTACACAGGCCAGCCGTTTTCTCAACGCGCGCATCGCCCACCACCCACATTCCCACCGATTCCGAGAATATTAACACAAGCAGCCTTTTTAACATCACTCGAAATCATCAGGTGTGCGGGTGGGAAGGATTCAATCGAAGGGTTTTCCCGAAGGGATCCCTTTGGGACAATTTCGGTGCTTGATCATCATACTAGTATATCAATCCCCTTTTGCGCCGAAATTGATAGCATGTGCAGCTGGGATTGAATCCGCGTGTTACGATTTCGAAGGATTTCTTTGGTTACTTTCTTTTGCCGAAGGCATTCCTTAGGGAACTCGGAAAGAAAGTAACATACACCAACAACAAATGCCAGACGCTCATTTTCTTTTTCAAAATGAGTCATTACTCTTTTCTATAGCACTTTTAATGAAAACTTAATACTTTGATGCCTGGTTCTTCATTCGTCCAAAATCTGCATAACTCTTTTCTCGATGAGGACAGCTGTATGGAAATATTCTCGATCGTCCGCGGGTTGATCGGCCTTGTTGTCGTAACCGGAATCGCATACATCTTTTCGCCCGATAAACATTCCATAAATTGGAGGCTTGTCATTATCGGCATTGTCATGCAATTTGCATTCGCTCTCGTTGTCATCAAGGTCTCGATCGGCTCTCTCATCTTCGGAACAATCAGCAAATGTTTTGTGCGACTTTTTAGTTTTACTTCCAACGGCGCTCAGTTTGTGTTCGGGCCGCTTGCGACTTCCGTTGGATCTCCCGGCAGCTTTGGATTCTTCTTCGCTTTCCAGGTGTTGCCGACAATTATCTTCTTCGCTTCGTTCATGGGAATTCTGTACCATCTCGGCATTATGCAGCGCATTGTTCAAGGGATGGCGTGGGTGATGGCGAAGTTCATGAGAGCCAGCGGAAGTGAATCGTTGTGCGTGGCTGCCAATACTTTTATGGGACAAACCGAGGCACCCCTCGTTATTCGACCTTACCTTGCGACGCTTACGCAATCCGAACTGATGACGATTATGACGAGCGGGATGGCGCATATTTCCGGAGGAGTGATGATCGCATATTACACGATGCTGGGGGGAGCGTACGCAGCATTACAGGGGATGGCTCTCGATTCGTCACAAGTCTTTTTTGCGGGACATTTGCTCGCGGCTTGCATCATGGCCGGGCCCGCGACAATTGTTGTCGCAAAAATACTTTTTCCAGAGAAGGCCGAACCGTTGACAATGGGGACCGTGAAGCTCAAAATCGAAAAAACTCATTCGAATGTGATCGAAGCTGCGGCGGCAGGCGCTTCAACAGGCGTCCAGCTTGCAATAAACGTTGCGGCTATGCTCGTCGCATTCATCGCGTTAATTGCGCTTCTCAATTACGCTCTCGGATTGGTGGGAAACGTGACGGGGTTGAACGCCGTTACCCAGGCGCGATTCGGCTTGCCGTTATCGTTCGAGCTTCTCACCGGGCTCATCTTCCAATTCGTCGCCTTTGCCATCGGGGTACCGTGGCATGATGCATTGAGCGTAGGGAGTCTCATGGGGATCAAAGTAGTGCTCAACGAGTTTGTAGCTTATTCGAAAATGACCGATGCAATGACGGCGCATCAGCTCTCGCAAAAAGCAATCGTCATTGCGACGTACGCGTTGTGCGGGTTTGCGAACTTCTCATCCATTGCGATTCAGATCGGCGGCATCGGACCGCTTGCCGAAAACAGGCGAAGCGACATTGCAAAGCTCGGACTGAGGGCACTGCTGGGGGGAACTATTGCGACATGGATGACAGCTTCAATTGCAGGGATGTTTGTCAATTAACCTGTGGTTCATTGGTATTCGCTAATCGTACAAAGCTCCGAACATGGAAGACAACGATAAAAAATACAAATGGTTCAGCGTCGGTGACATCAACGGTTTCTTTGGTTTGATGTTCGATAACTTGACCGTTCTTTCATTCCTTGCGGGAATATTGATTTTCGCATTCAAATTTCCAGCCGACATTGTCTACACGAGGATGTTTCCCGGCACAGCATTCGGCGTTCTCTTTGGCGACGCGGTATATACCTGGATGGCATTTCGACTCGCAAAAAAAACGGGCAACACAAAAGTCACTGCAATGCCGCTCGGATTGGACACACCGTCCACCATCGGCATAGCACTCGTGGTCCTTGGTCCTGCGTTCATGGGATTAAAAGCAGAAGGCCTGGCCGAACGCGATGCCGCGATGATGACCTGGTACATCGGAATGGCGACAATGGTCGTCATCGGAATAATCAAAGTCCTCTTTTCTTTCATCGGCCAATGGGTTCAACGGGTTGTACCGCAAGCCGGGCTTCTCGGATCGTTAGCCGGAATCGGACTCGCACTTATCGGACTGGTTCCGCTTGTAGACATCTTCAGCATGCCGCTTGTCGGAATGATTTCACTCGGACTTATTTTTTATTCACTAGTCGCACGTATCAAACTTCCAAAAAATTTCCCCGGAGTTTTCGCATCAATCATCCTCGGAACTTGTCTTTATTATGCGCTGGGACCGACAGGGTGGATTGGCGGAACATTTTCAGGCGCCCCCACAATGGACCTGCATTTCGGACTTCCAATCCCGACACTTGGTTTTATGGAGGGACTGAGTCATGCATGGAAATATATGCCGATTGCAATTCCGTTCGGCCTGCTGACAGTTGTCGGGGGAATCAATGTCACTGAAAGTGCCCGGGTCGCCGGAGACAATTTCAACACGCGGTCAATTCTTCTGACCGAAGCAATGGCAACTTTGGTTGCAGGATTATGCGGGGGTGTAGCACAGTCGACGCCGTACATCGGTCAACCAGCATACAAGCGGATGGGTTCGCGCGCGGGCTACACGTTATTGACGGGAATCTTCATAGGCCTTGGAGGCGTGCTCGGATACGTTTCCTTCTTTGTAGAACTCATCCCGCGCGCCGTGCTGGCTCCAATTTTGATTTTTGTTGCCATGGACATTATGGTGCAATCGTTCCATGCCTGCCCCGTGCGCCACGCACCTGCTGTGGCGTTTGCATTTTTTCCGACCGTCGCCCGTCTGCTTTCGATAAAATTCACCAACCCCGATATCGTCCCGGTTGAAAATTTTCAACGACTGCTCGAGGTGCCGGGTAAAGCCCTCCCCGAGATGCTGGTGACGATTGCATTAGGAAACGGCTTTATTCTCACGGCAATGTTATGGGGAGGGTTCCTGGCCGAGCTCATCGATCGGCATTTGAAAAAATCGGCAGTCTATTTATTTATCCTCGGGGTGCTTGCATTCTTCGGGGTCGTCCATTCTGCTTCACCAGAAGGAATGATGTATCTTCCGTGGAATCTGGGAGGAATGGCTCAGAGAATTCCATACCAATTTGCTTCTGCGTACCTTGTGTTTGCAGTCATGATTCTTCTATTTTCTTTTACAAAAGAATCGAAGGAGGCAATGCCTGAAGTGGAATAGACTCAGAGATTTATGGGGAGATAATCAGAGTGGCCTTGTCAAGGTTTTTAATCTTGACAAGGCTTTTTTGCAGAATGCCATCAGGATTAGAAGCTGGACTGAATGCCGTCCATTGTTTGCGAGCGAGCCTTTATCTCGTTTAACTTTTGCATGATGCGAATGACCGATGCACTCCGTTCTTCAGCGAGAGTGCGGACAAAATTGTGAACATCCGGCTCATCGCATTGCGTGAGCACTTGTTGATAGAAACGAACGGTCAGCGTTTCTTGCGCGAGCGCGGCCGTTAACATTCCGCAGGTGTTCCTGCACTGATGATCACAGCGAAGATTTTCGAGATTCATAGGGAACCTACCTTTTAGAGTTTCTCTTCAATTCCTGACAGACTCACAGAACGCTTTCGTGCGCCGCTTCACATGCAATCTGTTTACCCCGCATCAACGCTTCTTTGTTGAGGGGCAATAAGTGATGATGACGTTCCGGCAGTACCTTCTTCAGCGCTTTTAAAACGTTTTCCGGCAACACAAGAGGGCGACGCTCGAGAAATGCTCCGAGCATAATCATGTTCGCAACCTGTTTTTTGCTGAGCTTTTGCGCTTCTTGCTGGGCATCAATCCCCAGAGATTCTACGTCTATGCGCGAAGACGGCGTCAGGACACTCGAGGATTCGTACAGGATCAGTCCGTCCTCCTTCACCGCATCGGCAAACTTATCGAGCGACGGCTGGTTGAGAATAATCGCCGAATCAAACTTAGATACAATCGGCGAACTGATTTTTGTTGACGATACTATAACGATGCAGTTTGCCGTGCCGCCGCGCATTTCCGGCCCGTAGGATGGCATCCAGCTTACTTCTTTCCCTTCTTCCATCGCAGCGTACGCAATGATCTGACCCATCGAGAGGACGCCTTGTCCTCCAAAACCAGCGATGATAATTTCATGAGCCGTTTTCATTTTCCTGCCTTGCAAAAGTTAGTTCTCCTTCGGAACTTTCAAATCGCCGATCGGATAAAGCGGGAACATATTTTTTTCCATCCAGACATTTGCCTCGTATGGAGTCATCTTCCATCCCGACGGACAATTAGAGACGACCTCAATGAAACATGTCCCTTTTTTCTGCGATTGATAGTTCAACGAAGCTTCGACAGCTTTCTTCAATTTCCTGACCGCGGCGGCCGAATGAACCGATTGTCTTGTTACATAATACGCGCCGGGGAGTTGCGCGACAAGCTCCGTCAACTTCAACGGAAATCCCATTAAGTCGGAGTTCCTTCCGTACGGAGAGGTCGAGGTCACCTGGCCGAGAATTGATGTTGGTGCCATTTGCCCGCCTGTCATACCGTAGATGGCATTGTTGATGAAAATCATCAGAATATTTTCTCCGCGGTTGACCGTGTGGATCGACTCGCCGGTTCCGATTGCGGCGAGATCGCCGTCGCCTTGATAGGAAAAGACATATTTCTCAGGCAGGACGCGTTTGATTCCGGTCGCAACCGCACTGGCCCGCCCATGCGCCGCTTCCTGCATATCGACGTTCATATAATTGTATGCAAAGACAGAACACCCGACCGGCGCGACTCCGATGGTCTCATTTTGAATTCCCATTTCCTCCACCACCTCCATCAACACTCGATGAACGACGCCATGCCCGCAACCGGGGCAATAATGCATCGGAGTGTCGGTCAAGGTCTCCGGCTTCTTGTAGACAAGCTGCATCGGGGCTGTTGCGGTTTCCATGGATCACCTCATAACACTTTTGTCGTTTGTTGTTTCTCCACGATTGCTTCAATCTCAAAAAGAACTTCTTCAGGAGACGGAATCATCCCCCCCATTCGTCCCTTGAAATAAACAGGGCACTTGCCGTTCACAGCAAGCCTCACATCTTCAACCATCTGCCCTGCATTCATCTCAACGGTCAAGAATGCGTCAGCGTTCGCAGCCAAAGAATGAATTGCATCGGCGGGAAATGGATAGAGAGTAATCGGCCTCAGCAATGCGACTCGGATAGCTTGTTGCTTCGCGAGCTCGATCGCCTTTTGACAAACCCGGGCTGTGAGACCGAAAGCGACAAGAACTATTTCCGGTTTATCGTCGCCGATCAGTTCGTACCGGACGTCTTGCCTCATCATCCTGTATTTATCTTGAAGCTTAAGGTTGATCTCCTCCATTTTTTCGGGTTCCATGTGAAGCGAGGTAATAATTCTTCGATCCCCTTTGACAGGTTTGCCGGTAGTTGCCCAAGGTTTTTCCGTGTAAGGAAGCGAGCCGTCGGGGGGAAGAATTACTTTCTCCATCATCTGACCGAGGGCTCCATCAGCAAGAATCATCGTCGGATTTCGGTACTTGTCTGCCAGTCGAAAGCCTTCAAAGACAAAATCTGCCATCTCCTGAACAGAAGCCGGAGCAAGAACCAGAAGTCGGTAATCTCCGTGCCCTCCGCCTTTGGTCGCCTGGAAGTAATCTCCCTGTGACGGCTGAATTGTACCGAGGCCGGGTCCGCCGCGCTGAACATTTACGATGAGACAAGGAATTTCAGCCGACGACATGTACGAGATTCCCTCCTGCATTAAGCTAATGCCCGGACTTGACGACGAGGTCATGACACGCGCGCCGGCACCCCCTGCTCCATAAATCATGTTGATCGCGGCTAATTCGCTTTCGGCTTGAAGGACAACGAAATTACGTTTGGGAGCTTCGATGGTGAGGTATTCCAAAATTTCAGATTGTGGCGTGATGGGATAACCAAAGTACGCTTGCATTCCCGCTCGTATTGCCGCTTCGGCAAGCGCTTCGTTTCCTTTCATCAAACGAGCTTCTGACCGTGACGCAGTTTCCATAAAACATACTCCGTAAACAGTCGGTAATTGTGACTAATACTACATCGCAGGAATTGCTTGCGCAGAGGTTTTCGGTTTCGCTTTTGGTTGTTGATAAACGGTTATTGCACTATCGGGGCACACGAGCGCACAGATGATGCAGCCGGTGCAATTGTCCTGCACTAACTGGGCGTAACGGTATCCGTGGCGATTAATTTGATCCGATAATCCGAGACTTTTTTGCGGACACGCTGGGATGCAAAGCTCACAACCTTTACATACATCCCGATTGATGAGGACGGTTCCACGTATCATGAGTAACTCCTGCAATGATGTCTGCTATTCTTATGCTCAGAGATTGTTCAACTATTATGCCATCAGGACTGAAGTCAAAGTCTTTGAATGGCTCAACTTTTCAGGCGGATCGGAAAAATATTTGCCAAGATTAAGAAGCAATAAGGAAGGGCTTCTTAATTCCAATAAGCCCGACGTTGAGTAATTCAACGACCAAGGAATCGAATCTTCCACCTAACAGATCCTTGGCAATTGTTCTCCGGAAAGCATGTCGACAACTCTCGTTCCGCCGATACGGCTGTTCATAAGAACTGTTCCCGGATGCTCGTCGGTAACTTCTCCGATGATTGCAGCATCTTTACCAAGTGAATGCGAACGCATGACAGCCAGAACTTTGTCGGCATCTTCCGGAGGTACAAACGCAAGGAGTTTTCCTTCATTCGCGACATATAAAGGATCAAATCCCAAAATCTCGCACGCACCTGAAACTGCCTCGTCGATTGGAATTCTCTCTTCGTAAATCAGCATTCCGACATTCGCAGACTCGGCTATTTCATTCAGCGAGCTCGCAACTCCTCCGCGAGTCGGATCGCGCAAGACATGTATTTGCTTGCTCGCTTTGAAAATGGTTTGCACAAGACCGTTCAATGGAGCACAATCGCTTTCAATATTGGTGTCGAAGGCTAACCCCTCTCTTACCGACATGATTGCGATGCCATGGATGCCGATGTTTCCACTGACAATAATTTTGTCTCGGGGTCGAGCACGCTTTGGGTTGATGTCGATTCCGTTTTGTATTTCCCCAATTCCGGAGGTGGTGATAAAAATCTTGTCCCCTTTTCCTTTATCCACCACTTTCGTATCCCCAGTGACAAGCTTAACTCCTGCCCGAATTGCGGCTTTCTGCATCGAAAGCACAACGCTCCACAACTCATCCATCGAAAAGCCCTCCTCGATGATAAAAGCAGCGGACAGGTAGAGAGGATTAGCACCGCACATTGCGAGATCGTTGACCGTGCCGTTCACGGCAAGCATCCCGATATCGCCCCCGGGGAAAAAAATCGGATTAACTACGTATGAGTCGGTTGTAAATGCGAGACGTGAGCCTTTTAGTGCCACAGTTGCCCCGTCATGAGACTGATCGAGGTATTCGTTGCTAAATTGAGAGACAAACATTTTTTGAATGAGCTGCTGGGACAACTTCCCCCCGCCTCCGTGTGCGATCAAGACTTTTTTGTAATCACTGATCGGAACCGGACAAGACAATCCCATTCTTACATCCAATGTCTTTTTATCCTTCATCCTCATCTCCACTTGGCGAACACCATAGATAACACCGCGCGATATTTTTTTCAGCTAAACTCTTCGATAGTGGTAATACGCCGCACAAGCCCCCTCGGACGAAACCATAGGCGCGCCGACCGGATGTTCGGGCGTGCACTGTGTACCAAACACAGGGCACTCGCGCGGCTTCCTAAGTCCTCGAAGGATGATCCCTGCAATACACAAAGCCGATTCCTGGGCATGAATCGTTTGCACATCAAAAATCTTTTCTGCATCGAACTCGACATAACCTTGCCGTACTCTGTATCCGCTCAAGGGGATTTCACCGATACCCCTCCATGCGCGGTCCGTTACCTCAAAGATTTCCGAGATCAGCTTCTGTGCCGCTCGATTTCCTTCACGTTGAACAGAACGGGCATACTGGTTTTCAACTTCGACTCTTCCTTCTTCAAGCTGCTTTACAGCCATGAAAATGCCCTGGAGTATATCGACTGGTTCAAACCCTGTTACAACGATAGGAACATTGTACTTTGCGGCAAGCGGTACGTATTCTTCATATCCCATTACCGTGCATACATGACCCGCAGCGAGGAATGCTTGAACCTGATTTTCAGGAGACGACAATATCGCTTCCATCGCCGGAGGAACAAGCACGTGGGAACAGAGGATAGAGAAGTTTTTCAACCCGAGTTTCTTCGCCTGCCACACCGACATCGCGTTTGCCGGTGCCGTCGTTTCGAACCCTACCGCAAAGAATACAATTTTTTTCCCGGGATTCTGCTGCGCGATTTTTACTGCATCGAGTGGAGAATATACCATGCGGACGTTTCCCCCCTCTGCCTTAACTGTCAAGAGGTCGCTGTGCGAGCCGGGAACTCTTACCATGTCGCCGAACGAAGTGAAGATGACATCGGGTTTCGAAGCGATAGCAACCGCTTTGTCGATCATTTCCAGGGGGGTAACGCAGACAGGGCAGCCGGGACCATGAACAAGCGTGATCTCTTTCGGCAAAAGCGATTCAAGCCCGGACTTAACGATGGTGTGAGTTTGGCCGCCACAAATTTCCATCAGCGTCCAGGGGCGGGTTACGGTTTTCCGGATGAGGTCCGCATATTTGCGGGCTGCAAATTCGCTTCGGTATTCATCGACGTATTTCATTGAAGGTCATTCTTTTCGGTGCCGCTGTATTTCAATTCATCTAGAGACCCAGCAATTTGTTCGAAAAGCTTCAGCGTTTCACGCGCCTCTTCTTCGTCCACTTTGCTGATGGCAAACCCGACATGCACGATCACATATTCACCGATTTTTACGTCGGAGACCCAGTCGAGACAAACCGACTTACGAATCCCGCTGAAGTCGACTGTTCCCATGAGCGGTGAACTCCCGACTTCTCCGGAGATGTTTTCAATTGTAACAACTTGACCAGGAATTGCGAGGCACATTATTTTTCACATATTAAATTTAACGACTGTCTCCGGCGATGTTATGTCGTCAGTCGGCGGAAACCTTTTCTTCTTTTATCTTCGAGAGGGCAATACCCGAGTCAAAAATCACCCGGTCATGAACTTTTGCTTCCATCAAAAGCATAAGCCCAACATTCGTCGTCGCGGCTCCGACACGGATTCTTCCCATTGTCCTTCCGTCTTCGAGATAGATTTCGACGATCTTTCCTGTCAGCACACCCATGGCATCCACTCCTTTAGGTTGATGTGAGCGATTCAGTAAATATTGATTCAGCAATAATATTCGAGTCTGCTTTTATCCTACTTTGCGCTGCGAAGATCTGTCCGAGCGCGATACCGCCGTCATTCGGCGGAACGCGTTGATGCCAGTATGGATGGAAACCCTCCTCCTGCAACCGGCGAACGGTCTGCTCTAATAGATATTTATTTTGAAAGCAGCCCCCCGTCAGTACGACACGCTTCTCACCAATTCTCCTTGCAACCTCAATAATCATTGCCGTCATGGTGTTGTGGAATTTAACGGAAATCAAAGACGGCGAAACCGAGCCCTGTATGTCCTCAATTATTTCATGTAGCATAGGCTCCCAATCGATCACCAGAGGCAATTCTGAATTGGGGGTCGTGAACAAGTATTCCCCATCTGATATCGTCTTTCCAATGGCCCATTCCAATTCCATCGCAGCTTGCCCTTCAAACTTTGCGACATCACGAATACTTGACAGCGAAGCAATTGCGTCGAACAACCTCCCGGCGCTCGAAGTCAATGGAGAGTTTATTTTTTTCGTCAACATCTGTTGGAGGAGAACCAACTCTTCATCCCTGAAGGTTTTCATTGGATGAAGTTCAAGGCGCTGGAATAATGATTCACCAAAAATTTCAAATAGGAGGCCGACCGCCGCACGTCGTGGTTCCCTTATCGCTTTATCCCCGCCGG
>JBAUMC010000120.1:0-16357 GCA_049578505.1 Bacteroidota bacterium
GGTTTGAACTATGCCAACGTAGCCCCTGTTGCGGATATTCCCTTTATTGATGAAATGAGCATCGGCCACGCCATTATTACACGTGCGATGTTTATAGGATTGGAACAAGCGGTAAAGGAAATGCGGAATCTTGTTGGTCATGCCTGAGCCGGCCCCTCAAACAACGAACTAGTCCCCCATCGTCAGCTTGCGGATGTCGTCGCGAAGCTTAGCAGCTTTTTCGTATTCTTCTTTCTCGATCGCTTCGTGGAGCGACGTTTGCAGTTGTTCGAGCTTGGATGTGTGCTTTTTGATCGCCGCGGGAGGGTCCGTCTTCGGCTCTTTACTCGCTTCTTCTTCCTCTCCGTCCGCAACAATGCCGGCTTCATTTAAAACTTCTTCTGCGACAAATATCGGGACTCCGTATCGTACTGCAAGGGCGATCGCATCGCTTGGCCGAGAATCGACTTCCTGGTTGTCGCTTACTCCCTCAATCGTGATTTTCGCATAGAAGGTCCCATCGCGCAGTTCGTTGATGTACACATCCTGCAGCGACACGCCGAACGCGTCGATAATATTTTTCATCAAATCGTGAGTCAGCGGTCGCGGCGGTTTAATCCCTTCCATCTCCAGCGCAATCGACTGAGCTTCAAACGCACCAATGATAATCGGCAGGCGGCGATTGCCGTTCATTTCTTTCAGGATCAAAGCGTACGCACCTCCGCTCGAGGGGCTCGTCGATAACCCTAAGATATCAACCTGAACTTTCTCCACGCAATATCCTCTTTAAAAAAATTCACCATCTAAAGCGAGTATATAAAAAAGTACTCTGAATAGCAACTCATCATATCACATTTGTATTTTATTTTTCTCTCGCTCTTTTGACCTCTGCCGTCAGAGCGGGCACGATTTCAAACGCGTCGCCTACGATGCCGTAATCGGCAATGGAAAATATCGGTGCGTCTTTATCTTTGTTGATCGCGACAATGCATTTTGACGACGACATACCCGCAAGATGCTGCACTGCGCCTGAAATACCAACGGCGATATAAAGGGATGGCGCTACGGTCTTTCCAGTCTGCCCCACTTGCTCGTCGTGAGGCCTCCATCCCGCATCAACGACGGCACGCGAGGCTCCGACCGCCGCATTCAGTGTCGAAGCAAGATCTTCGATAAGGGAAAAATTTTCTGGGCCCTTTAAACCCCGGCCGCCGGATACTATGATATCTGCTTCCGCAACATCTTTCTTGCCGGTCGAAGTTTTTGTTTCTTTCGTCACTGCGCCGAAATCATCATCGGTTAACGTAATGCTCTTGTTCTCTACAACGGCAGAAAGCGACGACGGCGCACCGCTTGAAAAAACGTTTGGCCGAAGAGAAAACAGTTTCACGCGCGACTTCACCCGCACATCGATCAATCCTTTTCCGGCATATACGGGGCGCGTTGCCACAATCTCACCATCGTCGATACGAAGGGCAGTACATTCCGTGGCCAACCCTGCGTCGAGCTTCACCGACACCCGCGGCGAAAGATCTTTTCCCATGGCGCTCCCCGGAAAAAAAACTATCTCAGCAGATTCCTGCCGGACAATTTCTGCAACGACCTTCGCGTATGCAGTCGTTGAATAATTCTCGAGCCGAGGGTCTTCAACGACAAATATCTTCGCAGCGCCATACGCACCAACACCTCCTGCGATCGAAGAAACGTTTCCGCCAACGACCAGCGCAACGAGCTCTGCCGAGAGCTGGTCTGCTACCAATTTTGCTGCCTTGACAACTTCAAATGCAGTCTTTTTGAAGCGATTATTTCGTTGTTCCGCAAACGCGATAATTTTCATATCTCTACCGTTTCACCTTGGGATTAGATCACTTTTGCCTCTTCGTGCAGAAGACGCACTAACTCCGGAACGGCAGAAGCATCAGTCCCAACTATCTTGCCCGAGGCCTTCGGAGCCGGTTTCTTTAATGCGAGAACCTCGATTTTTGACTCGACTGGAGTGATCGACCGTTCTTCGATCGGCTTGCGTTTGGCTTCCATTATCCCCTTCAGCGACGGGTATCGAGGCTGGTTCAAGCCTTTCTGGGCCATGATAACGATCGGGAGTCTGGAATGAACGACTTCATGGCCTCCTTCGATTTCTCTTTCTGCCACAACCGCGCTTCCTGCAACTTCCAATTTTACGACGACCGATATGGAGGGCACACCGAGCATCTCGGCAACCAGTCCGCCCACCTGAGCGTCGTCGTAGTCGATGGATTGTTTGCCGCACAACACGATATCCGGCGAAATTTCTTTTGCATAGTCGGCGAGCGCACGCGCAACTGCAAACGAATCGCGCGTTGTCGCATCTTTGAGCAATACAGCTTTATCGCATCCCATCGCCAACGCCTTGCGAAGCGCTTCTCTGTGTGTGTCGCCTCCAACCGTCGCGGCTACGACTTCCCCGGAAAATTTTTCACGCAGCTTCAGACCTTCTTCTACGGCATACTCGTCGTACGGGTTGAGCATGAAGTTAACCCCCAACATATCGATGGATTTTCCATCGGCAGCGACCTTTACTTTCGTCTCGGTATCGGGAACGTGGTTAACGAAGACCAATATTTTCATAGATGTCAAAAAGGAGTTTAGAGAATTTCTTGGAGAACGGTAAGAAACGTTTGATTTTCCTGTTCTGTACCGGCGTTGACGCGGAGCGTCCGTTCCAGCATAGGATACGAACTGACATCGCGGACGAGGACATTACGCTGAAGCAGCCGTTGAAACAGCGTGCTTGCTTCATGACGCGTCCTAAAGATAAGAAAATTTGTGTCCGAAGAAAATACGTCAACACCCTTGAACGAACGGAGCGTGTCGAATAGATGCTTCTTTTGATTTTTGATGAACGCAATCCGCTCGTCGATGATTTCCTTCCTTTGCATAAGTTTTATGGCAACAGATGCTGAGAAGGCGTTGACGCTGAACGGGATCTTCGGCTTCAACAGCTCGGCGCATAATGCCGGCCGGGCAAGAAGATATCCGACTCTAAGGCCGGCCATGCTGAACGCTTTTGAAAATGTGCGCAAAATTATGAGCCGTTCGTGTTTCTCGAGCAGCGATTGAACGCTTCTCTTTTCAGAGAATTCTATATACGCTTCATCGACAAGAACAATCGAGGAAGTGCCGGTAAGAATTTTTTCCACATCCTCAACCGAAATCGACTGGCCTGTCGGACTATTGGGAGAGACGAGCACAATGACTGCCGGGTTTTCTTTTCGGGCAGAACGCAAAATATTTTCCATTGAGAATGAAAGGTCGTCGTTCATCTTTACCGCGACAACCTCCCCGTCGAACACTTTTACGGCCTTCTCGTACAAAAAAAATGAGGGGGACGGAATCAGTACTTTTGTCCCTTTCGACACTATTGCCATCAAGATTGTGTACATCAACTCGTTTGAGCCGTTCCCCGCAATAATTCCCTCCGCAGGATGCCGAACGTATCTTGACAAAGCTTCCACCAGCTCGGCAGGAAAGACTTCCGGATATCGATTCCACGGCTTAGCTCGAAATTCTTCGGTCAGTTCGCGCTTGATTGCGTCGGGTATGTCGAACGGGTTTTCATTTTGATTCAGCTTGATCAATCCAGGTTGAAGAGTCTTTCCTTTGACAGCATACGTCTCCAATGCCCGCACACTTGGTTTTATTTTATCAATGAAATTCACCCCTGTTTCTCCTTTCCACGCAAACGGGCTGAGAGAGCATGTGCCGTAAGCCCCTCACGTTCGGCAAACCGTGCAACTTTCTCGCTTACGGATTCCATCGCACGCCTGGAGTAGCGGACAACGCTCGATTTCTTTATGAATGTATCGACTGAAAGGGGAGAAAAAAACCGCGCTGTTCTTTCAGTAGGAAGAACATGATTCGGCCCGGCAAAATAATCGCCGACGGCTACGGGGGAGAAGTTACCAAGAAATATCGAGCCTGCATTTCTTATCTCCTTAAGCACTGCCTCGTCGTTTTTTGTCATTATTTCCAAATGTTCCGGCGCAAGTTGATTGACAACCTCCGCCCCCTGTCGCAAATCTCTCACGAGAAGAATTGCTCCTCGATTCTTGAGTGACGACGCAATAATTGATTTTCGAGGAAGAGTACCCAACTTTATTTTTAACTCTTCCTTCACAGCGCCTGCAAGCCGCGGACTTGTCGTAATAAGGATTGATGAAGCGGACTGGTCGTGCTCAGCTTGCGCCATCATATCGGAGGCGATAAAATCAGCGCGCGCATTATCGTCGGCGAGGATGACGATTTCACTCGGGCCGGCAACATTATCGATACCGACTTTCCCGAAGAGCACCTTTTTTGCCGTTGCAACAAAAATATTTCCAGGTCCAACAATGACGTCTACGGCGGGAATCGTTTCTGTGCCGTATGCAAGAGCCGCAATAGCCTGTGCGCCCCCAATCCGGAAGACTTTTGTTATCCCGAGAATAGCTGCGGCCGTAAGAACATCGGGATGTACATTGCCTTTGTTGTCAGGGGGCGAAACAAGGACAATATTTTTCACGCCGGCAACCTGTGCCGGAATAACATTCATCAGCACAGTGGATGGATAGACAGCCTTCCCTCCCGGCACATAAACGCCAACCCGTTCAACCGGAAGATACCGCTGCCGAAGGTCGGAATCAAACCGTTCCCGCATCCTCCAAGACGACCGGCGCTGACGGATGTGAAATCGTTTTATGTTTTTCGCCGCTTCAAGAAGAAGACGAGTAAATTTAGGGTCAGCGCTTGCCAAAGCTTTCCGAATTTCTTTTTCCGAAACAACGAGAGATTTCAGCGCAGCACCGTCGAACTTTCTGGAATAAAATCGGAGCGCATCGTCGCCGTTTAGCTCAACGCGGCGAAGAATGGTGGCAACTGCTTTAGCGACGGCCGGAGATGACGCACGGGAGTTTCGAAGAATAGCCTGGGCATAAGAACGCGAACTGCGAACATCGAATTGTCGTATCATAATCCTTAGAAAAAAATCTGCAAAAAATATACTTATAAATCGTACGACAATCAACGAATTGGTATAAGGGGGGGCGCTATCGGTGGGCAAATGTCGGACACCTTATTGAAATTACACTGCCAAGTAGTTCGGCATATCGTGTTTTTCCGTTAAGGTGTCCGATATCTGGTAATGCTATTTTTGGGCGATCAGCTCTTTAATTTTCTGGACAACATCGTCGTCTGTGGGTATTTTTTTCGGTGCATATCGCGCAACAACATTTCCATTTCGATCAACCAGGAATTTTGCAAAGTTCCAGCCAATGTCCCCTTTGAAATCGGTTCCCGTCGTCAAGTACCGGTACAATGGATGCTCGTCGTCACCTTTAACGCTGATTTTTGAAAACATATCGAACGATACATGGTATGTATTGTCGCAGAACGACTTAATTTCCGCGTTTGTTCCGGGTTCCTGTTCGCCGAAATTGTTTGCGGGGAATGCAAGAATCCTAAAACCCTTATCTTTATATGTTTCATAAAGGCTTTCGAGGTTCTTATATTGCGGAGTATTTCCGCAGAATGACGCAACATTAACGATCAGCAATACGTCGCCTTTGTAGTCGGAGAGCGATTTATCCTTGCCGTCAATCGTTTTCATCGTATAGTTGTAGACCCCCGTAGTTTTCTCCATAGTCTTCTTCTCCGAAGTAGTGTCTTGCGATTTGGCGGAAACTGCTGCGCCTAAAGCCAGAACTATTGCCAACACAGTTATTCTCTTCATCGACGTCTTTCCTTTCCTGTTGTGAGGGACATTATGATAACGCATACAAAAAGGAGTACGTTCCAAATAAAAGAGGGTCACATCGCTGCCGATGAAACCCTCTTTTCGTTGTTGATATAGTTACGCTCTACGTTCCGGCGCTATAATCTTCCATATACAATTTTTGCTCCGGCGTCAGCGTATCGATCTTGATACCTTGCGTAGCCAATTTTACCCCCGCGATTTCTTGATCTTGCTCCACAGAAATGTCATACACTTTATTCTCGTATCTTTTTCCCTTCTTAAAGACTTCAGCGAGGCGCAGCTGCGACATAAATTGATTCGCAAAGGACATATCCATTACTTCGGAGGGATGCCCTTCCGCGGCGGCTAAGTTTACAAGCCTTCCCTGAGCAAGGACATAAATGCGCCGGCCATCTTTTGTAATGTACTCCTCATTATTCGGCCGGATTTCGCGAACGCTCTTCGTTTGTTTTTTCAAATCACCGAGATTGATCTCGCAATCATAATGCCCGGTATTGCAGATGATAGCGCCGTCTTTTAACAATTTGAAATGACGATCGACGATAATGTCCTTCACTCCGGTTGCGGTGATGAAGATGTCGCCGATCCTAGCCGCCTGATCCATAGTCATGACCCGATACCCTTCGAGGGTAGCTTTTAACGCTGCGGTCGCTTTCACTTCGGCGACAATAACATTTGCTCCAAGCCCTTTTGCACGCATCGCAACGCCCCGGCCGCAATGTCCGTAGCCGGCAATGACGACATTTTTACCTGCAATGAGAACGCTTGTGGCGCGAATGACACCGTCAATCGTCGATTGTCCTGTTCCGTAGACGTTGTCGAAATCCCATTTCGTCTCGGCATCGTTTACAGCGATGACGGGGTATTTCAGCGCGCCATCTTTTGCCATCGCGCGGAGCCGATGAACGCCCGTCGTTGTTTCCTCGGTTCCGCCGATAATTTCCGGGATCAACTCCTGATGCTTGTTGTGAACGGTAAAGATCAAGTCGGCCCCGTCGTCAAGCGTAAGGTTGGGCTTGAACTTAAGCGTTTCATCGATGCACCAGTAAAATTCCTTCACGTTCATTCCATGCCATGCAAAGATCGAGACGCCTTCATCCGCAAGAGCAGCGGCGACCGCATCGTTGGTCGAGAGCGGATTACATCCGCTCCAGCTAACCTGAGCGCCGGCTTCGACAAAAGTCTTCACCAACACGGCTGTTTCTTTTGTGACATGGAGGCATCCAGCAATTCGGAAGCCTTTCAACGGTTTTGTCGTCTTATATTTCTCGCGTAATGCCATAAGTACCGGCATACGGGATTCGGCCCATTCGACAAGCTTGTGCCCTTCTGCTGCTAATTTTAAATCGCTGACTTTATAACGTTCTTTTTTCTCGTTCATTATTTCTCCAAAATCCGATAATAAGTTTTTGATTAAGATCGATTATAGTGATAATTACTTTGCAGCGCGCTTTAATAGTGGCACCAGGTCGAGCGCTTCCCATGTAAAATCTTTATCGTCGCGACCGAAGTGGCCGTAGGAGGCCGTCTTTCTATAAATTGGGCGGAGAAGATTAAGCCGGTCGATGATTCCGCGGGGAGTCATATCGATTTCGTTTTTCAATATCCGGGAGATTTCAGTGTCGGGTATTTTTCCTGTCCCAAATGTATTAACATAAATCGAGACCGGCTCCGCAACGCCGATTGCATACGCCACCTGAATCTGGCATTCAGTGGCCAAACCGGCGGCAACAATATTCTTCGCAAGATGTCGGGCTGCGTACGCGGCGCTTCTGTCGACCTTTGACGGGTCTTTTCCCGAAAATGCACCGCCGCCGTGAGGTGCTCGTCCGCCGTACGTATCGACGATGATCTTTCGTCCCGTCAAGCCGCTGTCGCCATGGGGGCCGCCTATTTCAAAGCGACCGGTCGGGTTGACATAGTATTTCGTTTTCTTGTCGAGTAAATGTTGCGGAATTACTTTTCCCACTACATGGTGAATCACGTCTTCGCGAATTCGCTTCTGCGATGCATCCCCGTCGTGCTGCGTGGAGACAACGACAGTGTCGACGCGAACAGGAGTGCCGCCGTTGTACTCGACCGTTACCTGCGATTTCGCATCGGGCCGAAGGTAAGGCATTAAGCGAAGATTTTTCTTACGGATTTCAGCTAGACGGCGGACAAGCTTGTGAGCAAACATAATAGGCATCGGCATCAATTCCGGAGTTTCATTGTTCGCATAACCGAACATCATTCCCTGGTCGCCGGCGCCGCCGGTATTCACCCCGCGTGCGATATCGGCAGACTGCGAGTGAATACTAGAAATAACCGAGCAAGAATCCGCATCAAATTTGTATTCTGCTTTTGTGTAGCCGATTTCTCGAACGGTCTCACGTGCAAGGGTTTGGAAATCCACGTACGCATTTGTCGTAATCTCTCCGCCGATCATAACCAAACCGGTGGTCACGAAGCATTCGCATGCAACGCGCGAATACTTGTCCTGTCTCAACAATGCATCCAAAACGGCGTCTGAAATCGCATCGCATACTTTGTCGGGATGACCTTCGGAAACGGATTCCGACGTAAAAAGGTACCTCATTTAATTTTTACTCCTTGTAGTAATTGGATTGTCGATGATGCGGTGATTAGTAAAACTCTAATTCGGACGAATCGCCGATATTAATTCTCTTGTAGCCCCCCTTCACCAAAGCATTGCTGCCGATGATGGACCCTTCAAGCAGTGCGCTTTGCACAGTTGAGCCCTCGCTGACGATGGAATTCTTCACGACAGAGTCTTCGACAGTCGCGCCGGCGGCAATGGTGGTATTCGGACCGATAACAGAATTCCTCACGATGGATTTTGGGGAGATAAAAACGGGTGGGATAACGACGACGCCCTCCGGAGAATCATGGGTCGAATTCTGGTTCAACAAATGTCTATTCGTTTCAAGCAACGTTTCCGGTTTTCCGCAGTCGTACCATCCATCAATGGTAAACGTCTTGATCTTCTCCCCCTGTTCAATCATTAACTGCAAACCGTCGGTGAGTTGATACTCGCCTTTGGTTCGTACATCCCCCTTAATCATTTTTTTTAGGCATTCGAGTAAAATATCCGGGCGCTTGATAAAATAGAGGCCGACAATCGCGAGATTGCTTGTCGGCTGTTCAGGCTTTTCGATTAATCTTGTGATAAAGCCGTTGGCCGTTTCGGCGACACCAAAACGTCGAGGGTCTGTGACTTCCTTCACGCCGATGCTTGAGTACTCCCCTTTTGTCATTGCTGAAAGATTCACGTCGAATACCGTGTCGCCGAGGATGATCAAGACCGGATCTTTTGAGATGGTGTGGCGCGACAAATAGATTGCGTGACCTAATCCCAAACGTTCTTCCTGCTCAACAAAATCTACGCTGATGGAATAATTTTCTGTGATATATTCTTTAACTTTATCGCCTAAATAGCCGACGACAATTGTCGCCGAGTCAAATCCCCCCGCAATAATTTTATCCATAATGTGGCCGATAATCGGTTTTCCTGCCACATTAAGGAGCACTTTGGGAATTGTATACGTATGTGGTCGCAGTCTGCTTCCAACTCCGGCGACCGGAATGATAGCTCGCATTCTCGTTGTTGTTTTTTTGGAACTTTAATATACCGAACTCCCCCTCGATAATCAACCGAACCGGGGCGGAAAATTATATCCCGGTTTTTTTATTGCACAAATAGCTTGACGTAACTATATTTGACGTGCGATTCTTCTCCCCACGAGAACGGGGCTGATGTATTGCGGCTCGCAATTCACGAACTCGAACCTTATCCCGCTCATTGCGCAATGGCCTGGAAATTATTCTATAATTTTTTCATCGTTCCGGCAATGTGGTTCGCATTTAAGTTCGGCGGATTCTTCAACGAAAAGATTCACCGCGGGATTGTGGGGCGGCAAGACCTTTTGAAAACTATCAAAGATGACGTCGGTCGCTTGCGCTCACGCCATCGTCTATGGTTTCACGCATCGTCTTTGGGAGAATTTGAACAGGCAAAGCCGATCATCACCGCGATAAAGCAATCACACCCGGACGTCAGCATTATCGCTACATTTTTTTCACCGTCGGGGTACGAACACTCAAAATCGTACAAGTCGGCAGACATTATTTCATACCTTCCGTTTGACTCCTACCGACAAGTTAACGAATTCGTCGACACCGTTCAACCGACCGCAGTCATCATGGTGCGCTATGACGTATGGCCAAATTTAATCTGGGCATTGCAGAAAAGAAATATTCCTACGATGATCGCAAATGCGACGATGAAAAAAGATTCGATAAGAAAATTATTTCTTGTCCGACAGTTTCATCGCGGTTTATACAATTGCCTGACGTTTATTCTCACCGTGTCGGACAACGACAAGATCTCTTTCGGCGACTTTGCATTGTCGCACCCTGGCATCGAAACAATAGGCGATACACGCTTTGACCAGGTGAAAATACGCAGCGATGAAGCTGCAAAGAAACAGATCCTTCCCAATCGGATCATCAAAGGGAAGAAAATATTCGTCGTCGGCCAAAGCTGGGATGCCGATGATAGCGTTGTCCTCCCGGTCCTATTTAAAATACAAAAAAGAATGCCCGAGCTGCTGGCAATCCTCGTACCGCACGAACCGACCATCGAACACCTCGAACAGATCGAAAATCGGCTCGAAGGTGAAACGTCGTTCATTCGCTTTTCCGGAATGAATCAATACGCCGGCGAAAAAGTAATTCTCGTCGACAGCGTCGGCATTCTCGTCCCTCTTTATAAATATGCTCAGGTAGCATATGTCGGTGGAAGTTTTCGCCAAGGCGTGCACAACGTCCTGGAACCGGCCGCATTTTCTCTCCCTGTTCTGTACGGGCCGAAGCATACCAATTCGCAAGAGGCCATAGCACTCGCCGAACAAGGGGGCGGGTTCGTTGTCAAAGACGAAAAAGATTTGTACCGAATCCTCCGTACGCTCCTCGAAAACGAACCGAAGAGGTTAGAGGCCGGCAAGAAGGCCCGGCACCTGGTGGACAAAAACCTCGGGGCTACGGATCGGTTCTTAAAATATCTTACACCCCTACTCACACCGCTCTAGTTGGTACGATCATCGATCTTCCTCTCGAGTAGAGGCTTAATTTGAATAAATAGTTGTCATGCCCACGAAAGTGGGCATCCATTGTGCAGCAAAAATTGAATATTTGGATTCCCGCTTTCGCGGGAATGACAAATTGAGCCAGCACCTCCTCTCGGCGCTACTCGTGTTCTTCGGAGGAAATTACTATATTGCAACAATAAATTGATGAAGACAGATATGATTATATGGTGATTGCGTATTTTGATACCGTAGGGGGCATTAGCGGCGATATGACCTTGGGAGCGTTTGTTCATGCCGGCGTACCGCTGGAATTTTTACGCCAAGAACTTCTAAAGCTTCCAGTGGAGGGATATTCGCTCGGACAAAAAATCATCGAACGGAATGCGATTGCAGCGGTAAAGTTGAGCGTTACGGTCGATGGAGAAACCGAAATTGCCGAATCGCATTCCCATGACCATGAAACTACCAACGCCCACTCGCATCATCACGGTAGCCTCGTCCATCAACATCATTCGCGAAAACTGAAAGACATCCTCGCACTCATAGAAAAATCGCCTCTTCCAGCGAGAGTCCGTGAGCGGGCATCAAAAATTTTCACCGTTATCGGGACGGCGGAGGCAAAAATTCACAATACAACACTCGAAGAGATACATTTCCATGAAGTAGGAGCCGTTGATTCAATCGTAGACATTGTGGGCACGGCAATTTGCATGGAATATTTTGGGATCGAAGCTGTTTATTCTTCTCCCATCAAGCTCGGAAACGGCGGTTTTGTAAACACCCAACATGGAAAGATGCCTAACCCTACTCCAGCAACGGTCGATATTCTGAAAGACTACAAGACTGTGTTGACCGATGTTCCATACGAACTCACGACGCCGACCGGCGCCGGAATAATCAAGGCGCTCTCGTCGGGGATGCTGTCGATGGAACACCTCCGCGTAAAGTCGATCGGCTACGGGACCGGTACAAGAGACATCCCGCAACTGCCGAACCTGCTCCGCGTTTTTATCGGCGAACTTGAAGAGGGACACGAACAGGACGAACTCGTTACCGTCGAGACAAATATTGATAACATGAACCCGGAAGTTTATCCTTTCGTGCTTGAGCGGCTCCTATCGGCGGGAGCGCATGACGCCTTCATGATTCCAATCATCATGAAGAAGGGGAGGCCGGGAATCCTGCTTTCGGCGCTCGTCAACAGGGGAAAACTTGATGGCGTGCTGAAAATTGTCTTTGCGGAAACAAGTACTCTCGGTGTACGCATTCAACCGGTGGAACGACGCAAGCTCCAGCGCTCCTCAAAAACTGTAATGACCCGGTTTGGAGAGATGAAAGTAAAGGTCATTACCATCGATGGCGCGGATCGGCTCTCGCCGGAATTTGAAGAATGCAAGCGTGTTGCCATCGAAAAAAATATTCCCTTGCTCGACGTCTATAAACGTGTCGAGGCAGAACTGTTGTAAAGCATTGCTCGCCCCTCCATTTTGTTGCCATGAAACAAATTCTCGTTGACGTTGCACTCCCTGTCCCGCTGCATCAAACGTTCACGTACATTGTGCCGCCAGAAATCGCCCAACGCATCGGCAAGGGAAGCCGAGTCCTCGTCCCGTTTGGCAAGAAAACAATTTCCGGCGTCGTTGTCGGATTTCCTTCTACATCATCCATCACGACGTTGAAGCCGATTCACGATTCGCTCGACGCTACCCCTGCTATTTCCCAAGAGTTAATGAAACTCGCCGTGTGGATTGCAGATTATTATGCAGCGCCGCTTGGAGAGGTGTTGAAAGCATTACTTCCACAGGGGATTTCGATTGAGAATAAGAAGTCGATATCGCTGAGACGGCCCGTCGAACCGCATGTACTCTCGCGTTTCGAAGCCTCTGCACCGCAACGAGCAAAAGTCATCAACGTATTATCGAAAGAGGCAAGCTTTTCAGTTTTGCAGCTCCAGAGGAAAACGAAAATCAAGGGGATTTACTCTATTTTGTCGGAGCTTGCCGACGCCGGTATCATCGGGATAACCGACCGTTTGTCGACGGCGCGGACAAAACCAAAACTCGAAAGCTTTCTTCTCAAGAAGACCATCCCGGACAATTTCACTCCTGCGGGAAAATCACAACAAAGACTTCTCGCCCGCATCGAGCAGATGACGGATGAACCATATCCCCTTCGTTCGCTCCTGAAGGAAGCGGGCTCTTCACTCTCCTCGCTGAAAGGCTTGATTAAAAAAAATATCGCTGAGGTCGTTCAACAAGAAGTTGAACGGTCGCTATTGTTTCCAGCTGAAGCGGGGGCATCGCCAGTGTTGCCTGTGCAATTAACACGCCATCAGGTACGTGCCTTGCAGGAAATCAGCGCATCCATCAAGTCGGGCACCTCAGGAACATTTTTGTTGTATGGAATCACGGGAAGCGGCAAAACGCAAGTCTACATCGAAGCAATACGCGAAGCGCTTGCGAAAGAAAAAACTGCGATTGTTCTTGTCCCCGAGATTTCTCTCACGCCGCAAATTGTGCGGCGTTTCCGGCTGCACTTTGGAAACTTGGTCGCCGTTATGCACAGCCGAATGTCGGACGGCGAGCGTTACGACGCATGGAGGTTCTGCCGCAGCGGTAAATATAAGATTGTCATCGGTCCCCGCTCTGCGATCTTTGCGCCGCTTGCGAATCTCGGACTTATAGTCGTCGATGAAGAACATGAAGCGTCGTATAAACAGTTCGACGCTTCTCCCCGCTATAACGCTCGTGATGTCGCGATTATCCGTGCGAATCTCGCCAACGCCGTCACCATTCTCGGATCTGCGACACCTTCGATAGAATCGTTTCATAATGCGCAGACTGGAAAATACAATCTCCTTGAATTGCCTGATCGAATTGACAGCGCCGTACTCCCTTCGATCAGCCTAGTGAACATGGGTGAGGAACATAAGCGGCGTTATGCCGCGATGAAAGAGCAGGCGGCAAAAATCGGGAAAAAAGCTTTTGAAAAGGGATTCCATTCTATTTCTTTCCTGCTCGAAGAAAAGATCCGCGATAGGATATGCAAAGGCGAAGGCATTATCCTTTTACAAAATCGGCGAGGTTTCGCGCCGTTCATCGAATGCCTCGAATGCGGACATGTCGAACGATGCGAACACTGTGACGTCACACTTACCTACCATCTCGCTAAGAAGCATTTGCGCTGTCACTATTGCGGATCAGTGAAGCCTCTACCCAGCGTTTGTCCACAATGTAACGGGATTCAACTGAAGCTTCAGGGGTTCGGAACGCAACGCGTTGAACAGGATCTGGCGGAATTGTTTCCACAGGCAAAAGTGCTGCGAATGGATTTGGATACAACGACGCGAAAAGGCTCTCATGACAAGCTTCTTCAGCAATTTGGAAGGGGGGAGGCGGACATTTTGCTGGGAACACAAATGGTGGCGAAGGGATTAGATTTTCCGCGCGTAACGCTCGTCGGTGTAATTTCCGCCGACACGCAAATGCTGTTGCCCGATTTTCGTTCTGCGGAGAGGACGTTTCAACTCTTGACGCAGGTCGCCGGCAGAGCTGGTCGGAGCTCGTTAAAGGGGGAAGTTATTATACAGAGCTACCAGACAGACCATTACAGTCTGAAATACGTCATCGACCACAATTATCGAGGCTTCTATAAAGAGGAGTCACGGTACAGACAATCTGCAATGTACCCGCCGTTTGCACGGCTTGTGCTGGTCGAGTGCAAAGGGACAGATGAAAAGAACGTCCGGGATGCAACTGAAAAATTTGCAGCTCGCATACACGCCCTTTCCCCGCAATCAATTATTTTGGGGCCGGCAGCAGCAGTAATTTCAAAAATCAAAAATAATTATCGATGGCAGATTATTGTCAAAGCAGTAAAAACGCACGACCCGAATTCTTCAACCGTTCGGAACGCGGTCACTCGGGTCGTCCAGGAAATGTCCTCATCTGCCGACGTTCGACGAGGCGTTCAATTCATCGTCGATGTCGATCCACAGGGAATTATGTAACGCATCTAACCGCCAAAACTGATAAACACGGAAGCCGTTGTAAAGAGCGCCCACAATACACCCACGGCGCCGAGCGCTTTTCCCGTTGAGACCGAAAAAATCTTTCCCAATCCTACCGAGATAACAAAAAGAAACCAAAATGTGAATACGCTTATGGAGCTAAGCAGCTTGTGCAGATGATTTGCCGGATCGTACTGAGAGACCGCGAGGGCAAGGCTCGGCGTAGCGTAAAGCGAGCCCATTGCGACGACAAGCAGCAACGTTATAATCGATCCAAGCACGGAAATGTACATCGATAATCCGACGACTTCGAGGACTTTTCCATAGGTCGCAGTCGATTTGAATACCCATTTCCCCATAAGCCAGAATGCAAGAGCAAAGCCAAACAACATGATCGCCGTTATGGCTACTGCGAACACGGAGCCTATAATCATGAACAGTGGTGAGCCGGCCTTCGGAATCACCGCCGCGGCCTGGTCTGCCTTTTCCTGCGTTAGCTTTCCACTATCGATTTGCTTCTGAAACGACTTTTCTTGTTGGTCCCGCATCTGGTCTTGAATCGGTGACTGCGAAAACACAACCAATACAAAGATCACGCTTACAATCATTGTGAGAATAAGCGGCAGCGACCAATTCGAAGTTTGCTTCTCGCTTTTTGCGACGTTTTCAAATAGCTCGCCCGGGGCAGAAAATACGTTCATCAATTTATCAGAGAAGGACATTTCGGCGCTTTCTTCTGAGACTGGCGGCGTAGCATTGACTTCATCCATAGTTGACTCCTTTCGGTAGGAAGACAAGTGTGAGTTAAATGATTCCCGTGAGAATCCAGCGTTTCGGCACAATTATAGTAAATACGGAATGCAGTGTCAACGTTTAAGTGGGAGATATGCATCTTCGGGCCGGGTTCTGCCGGAACGACATTGACCTTGAATGTGTACTCAATTCTGCATTTTCAGTAATGGTTCAATTTAAGAAAAAAATTGTCATGCCCACGGAAGTGGGCATCCATTGTGCAGCAAAAAGTGAATATTTGGATTCTCGCCGAGTCGTCTAGGACCCTACGGGTCGATAGACCCAGACCCGTTGGGAGTCTTCGACCCGCTTCTCCCTAAGGGATTCCTTCGGAACGCGGGAATGACAAATTGAGCCAGTACCGCACCTTCTCATTCCTTGCAAAATCAACGTAATTTAAGTACCATTGTTCAATGATCACATGGTAGGGCAGAATGTTCATCTCTTTTGAAGGACTCGACGGCTCGGGCAAAACCACTCAAGCAACTCTCCTCGCCGAAAAGCTCCGCGGTCAAAATTATATCGTTGAATTTTTCCGGGAGCCGGGCGGAACAGAAATTTCAGAGCGAATCCGGGAAATATTGTTGGATAAAAAAAATCTCGGCATGAGCCAAATTACCGAGCTGTTCCTTTTCTCCGCGGCGCGGGCTCAGCTGATCGGTCAGGTAATCAAACCGGCGCTCCTCGACTCGAAGATTGTCATCTGCGACCGCTACG
>JBAUMC010000121.1:0-4159 GCA_049578505.1 Bacteroidota bacterium
ATGCCCACTTCCGTGGGCATGACAATTTTTTTCTCAAATTGAACCATTACTTAAATTCGGGTGCTGACTCAATTTGTCATTCCCGCGTTCCGAAGGAATCCCTACGGGAAAAGCGGGAATCCAAATATTCATTTTTTACTGCACAATGGATGCCCACTTCCGTGGGCATGACATATTTTTTCTCAAATTGAACCACTACTTATATTCGGGTTGGCTTGATTTACGTCCAATGGTTGAGTAGCTTTGTTTGATCAGTGATCAGTAAACAGTCATCAGTAAACAGTAATCAGTTATGAAAGATGTCGCTGCACAATTGTTTCGAAGAAGGAGTTTTGCAGGCATTCTGCTTTCGTGGCTGCTTTCCTTCTCATTTACAGCGGCACAAAATGCCACTGACTATTTTCCGTCAAACACTGGCAATACCTGGAAGTACGAGCGATTTTCACTCGACACGCTTCAGAATCCGATTATAAACTCGATGACAATCGTCTCCGACAGCCTCGGCGCCACGGGACCGGTGAGAGATACTGCAGCATTTTTCCTTCTCAGCGGTTCGAAGCCCCAGTTCGACACAACGTTCGTCAACGTCCAGGGCTCTACAATATCCGAGTTTGATGCAGGGTTTCCCCGGATTACCACGATGCTCCCTGTCGATTCACTGGGTCTCAGTTTTGTCTGGGATTATTTGAATTGGTATCCGTACATGAAATTCGCGCTGACGCCCGGCGTTAGAGACACGCTACTCTATATAAAGAACAAAACCGTACAGTTCCAGGGACACCCCCTAACTCTTATCATTTATGTAACAACGACGAGACTTCCGGATACTTCGATCACCGTTCCTGCAGGAACGCACCTTGCGACGCCGTTCCGGGATACGCTTTTTGTAAACCTTCCAAAAAGCGTTGCCCCGCTCGGACACATTGAAGTTCCGCTGTTCCAGCTTGTAAACACCTGGTATGTATCAAAAGGCCATTGGCTTGTCGAAGAAATCCAGCCTTCGACCTTTTACCCGTTGAACAATGATCCGCTCTACAACGTCGCCAAAACTCAGCTGCCGGGCTTTGTGAGAGTGCTCGAATCGGCATCGATTACATCTGTGCGGGACGATGCGGCAACTCCACGCCAATTTACACTCGAACAGAATTTCCCAAATCCGTTCAATCCAACGACGGATTTACGATTTACGATTGCCGATTTACGATTTGTGACTTTAAAAATATTCGATGTTTTGGGACAGGAAGTTGCAACGCTGGTAAATAGTCAATTGCGTTCGGGATCGTACGACGTTAAATTCGATGCGCGCTCCTTGTCAACCGGTGTCTACTTCTATCAGCTTTCGGCCGGCGGCACGATCCAAACAAAGAAAATGCTGCTCACAAAATAGTTAAAAGTCCACCATTACAGGGAAAAGTACTGGTTCAACTTGTCATTCCCGCGAAAGCGGGTCGAAGACTCGACTCGGCGAGAATCCAGTATTGTGATTTTTATTGTAGAATGGATGCCCGCTTTTCCCAAAGGGATGCCTTTGGCACGCGGGCATTACAATTCCTTTATTATCTTGAATACTCAAAGTAGCCCACTACCTGAGAGATTAACCTTTCACTTTTAACTTTTAACTTTTAATTTTTCATTTTTCATTCCTAACAAACAATGCCCCGCACTTCTATCCCAATTTGCCTTCTCCTCGCAGCAGCTTTTGCACTCTTCTCCGGCTGCAAAAAAAATAATCCTGTAACGCCGCCGGCCGTCGATCCGGCCTTGGTTGGTGTATGGTATAATAGCGTTGATTCTGTTGGATTCGAGATCGTGGCCGATGGGACGATGAAGAACCTAGATGTTGCCCAGGGCAAAATTGAATACGCACCGCCGCAGGATACTGTGACGGGGTCATTGACGCTTAATATCGAGTCTGCGCGAAGCGGCGCAATTTCAATCCAGGGAGTATACAAATCCCACACCGTCGATTCCATGTACATCGCAACGGGAACCTATTCCTTATCGAACAATGGGAATACGCTGACGTTGACGCTCCTTCTCCCATTGAACGGGTCATCGCAAACGACGTTTATCTATAAGCGGTCAAGTATCGGGGCGGCCGTTTCGTGAAAAACCCTTTATCAACTTCAGTCAAGCCTGCCTCATAGTTGGTGCTGGGTCACTTTGAAAAAAAATGTCATGACTGCGTGCCAAGGGAATCCTTCGGAGAATCCGGTTTATTTTCGCAGGGTTTGGATCCCCGCTTCTCCCAAAGGGATTCCTTTGGAACGCGGGGATGACACCTAGATGGACTTTTCACAAAGTCTGAGCCCTTTGGGCCTTTGGAACACGGGGATGACACCTAAATGGACTTTTCACAAAGTCTGAGTCCTTTGGGTCTTTGGAACACGGGGATGACACCTGAATGGACTTTTCACAAAGTCTGAGCCCCTTTGGGCCTTTGGAACACGGGGATGACACCTAAATGGACTTTTCACAAAGTCTGAGCCCTTTGGGCCTTTGGAACGCGGGGATGACACCTAAATGGACTTTTCACAAAGTCTGAGTCCTTTGGGCCTTTGGAACGCGGGGATGACAAATTGAGCCAGCACTTCATAGTTGCTACAGTTGCGCTCAGACTTTCTGCTTACCCCACAAGTCAGAATTCAACGCTTACTCCGACCGACGGAACGATTCCGATTTCCGGAGGCTGCTCCCATACATTTTTCGTGGGATTCCAAATAGGCGGGACAAGTTGTTTGCGGTTGTAGACGTTAGTGATATCGACGTAACAATTGACGTTCGCAGCGTTAAATGTCCATCGGCGAGCAACGCGAAGATCGAGATCGTGATTGACGCCAACCCGTGAAAGATTATAGTCTGTGCTGGTCCTCTCCCACTGTTCTGTCGTCATAGGCGTGTACGGCCGCCCGGTAAAGAATCGAAACGTGCTCGTCACTTCCCATCGCTCGTCGATAAGATATCCTCCTCCAATGTTCAGTTTCCAACGCTCGTCGTTATCGCTCGGCCTGCTGACTCCATCGAGCGCCGTAAACATCGTTTCACCGTAACTCAACGTCAGTCTCCCATAAAAGGGCGTTTCGGAAAGACGCTTCTCTATATAAAGGTCCACCCCATTGGCAAAACCGGTCCCGCTGCTTTGCAGAAAATCGAGCCCGAACGCTGTATACGCTTCGGCAACCTCCATCACTTCGGTGCCGGTATTCACCATCACGATATAAGGACGTGTGATGCTCACCGGGTAATTGAAATAATTTTTGATGTACCCTTCGAGGCTTACTTTAATATCGCTCTCGAGGTAATGTTCCACCCCAACGACGTACTGGTTCACCTTCAAATATGTCAACCCCCGGTTGTACGGGTTCATCATCATCCAGATATATTCCGGTGCCTGGGAGTATTGCCCGATACTACCGGTGATCTTTGTCATTGAAGAAATCGAGTAAGAAGCTGAGAACCGCGGAGTGAACGCGGTCTTCTCTTTGATCATTTCGAGATAATCTTCCCGAATGCCTCCAGTGAGGAGAAGATGCCCGATCGTTTGAGACACTTGCGCGTATGCCGCGGCTTTCAGGCTCGAGGTATCTCCTTTGATGTTGACAGGGATGACAAGAGGGTCGGTAGTATAGCCGGTCGTAATGACAGTTGTAACCAGCCGATCGTTGAGCCTCGGAATTCGTCCCTCGACGCCGGCAGAAAGCTCAGTTGATTTTGTCGCCTCGAATACCGCATCTCCCCGCAGAGATAATTCTCGCTCATATGAGGCTCCTGAAAGATATCGACCTCCGCCGTATCCTTGCTCCAGATAATTGAAATCCATGTACGATTGTCGAAGTGTTACCATCGTGTATCCCGATTCGAACCCATGCCGCCACGTTGCTCCGCCTACCGCGGTATTCTCATTACAAAAAAGCTGACGCGCGTTAGCTGAATCGTTTTGCCGGTTGTTGTTGAAGTAGTTGATCCGGTCTATCGCTCCGAGGCCGAGCACCTCAAGTTTATCATTTTTGCCGAACTGATAACTTACCTTTCCCAGGAAATCCCAGAAGTCTGGTGCAAACGCAAATCCGTAATACTTGAAGACAGGGTCGAGGTAGCTTCTTCTGGTTGAGAAGAGGTACGAGCCGCCGTCGGCAACCGGTCCCTCCAGGTTCAAACC
>JBAUMC010000122.1:0-2299 GCA_049578505.1 Bacteroidota bacterium
GTTTGGAGTGCCGCCGTCTTATCTCCCACGTTGGCATAAAAACAAGCCGCATTATAAAACATGAGAGGATCGTTTGGGCTCAATTCAATTGCTCTCGCCGCCTTAATCTTTGCTTCATCGATGCGACCGCTTCTCACCAATGCAACAGCGAAAAAAATATGGGCACGGGCATCGTCGGGATGCAGCGACAGGTATCTCGGGAACATCGTCATCGACGCTTCAAGCCATTGGCTGACATTTTCTTTCTCTTCCAGCCGGTTGTAGCAAAGAATAATGTCGCCGTATGCAGTATAAAAGTCTGGATTGAGCTCGATGACTTTTCGAAAAAGATCCGCCGCTTCGCGTATGCGATCTGTCGTGACGTACGTTCGGCCGAGTATCCAATATGCGGTATGATTGCTTGGATTGAGCTCGACGGCCTTCTTGCTTGCATCCAGTGCTTCATCATGGGATTTCTTATAGAGGTACACAAGACCGAGCGCTGAATACGCCTCGGACAAAGAAGGGTCGTACATCAATGCCTTCAGCCCGGCCTCTAGGGCTTTGTCAAGATGGGCCTCGTTCCTGTCGAATTGCTGGTAGAGATGTGCGTACGCTTCACTCATGCCCGCATAGGCGTCCGCATAGCGCGCATCGTACTCTATCGCTTTCTGAAAGAGTTCGATAGCGATCTGCACCCCGTTCTTCGTAAACCGGTACAACGAATCACGGGCTCTGAGGTTGCAATCAAAAGCCTGGGCGCTCAAGGTTGGACGCTTTGTCAACACGACCTGTTCCTTCGGAGTAAGTTTCACCATCAGCGCATCGACGATCTGTTTTGAGACTTTCTCCTGAATATCGAAAACGTCTTCGAGTTTCCCCTTATAGGTCTCCGCCCAAAGCTGAGCGTCTGCTTCAACATCTACAAGTTCTACGGCAATGCGAAGGTTGTCCTGAAACTTTCGCACACTTCCCGCCAAAATATACCTCGTTCCAAGTTCTCTCCCAATCGCCTTCACATCCTTTGTTGTTCCCTTGTACTGCATCGAAGTTGTGCGGGGGACAACCCGGATATCTTTCAGCCTCGATAAGTTGATGATCAGTTCTTCCGTGAGGCCGTCGCTGAAATAGTCGCTCTCTTTATCCGGGCTGATATTCCCGAACGGAAGAACGGCGATCGCTTTTGCCTGTGACTGCGAGGGGACGCTTTCGATGAGTCGACGTGTTTCCTGAAGCGAGTGGAGTACTTCGTCCATGCTCTGAAAGCGCTCCGCCTTGTTCTTCGCCAGCATTTTCTTAATGAGGGCATCGACCTGATGAGGAATCTTCCTGTCCATCAAGCTTGGGATGGGGGGATCTTCATTGACGATCAGATAAAGTAAACCAGCTTCATGCTCAGATTTGAACGGCAGGTCGGCAGTGAGAAGTTCATAGAGGACGACGCCGAGAGACCAGATATCAGACCGGTGATCTGCTGCCTCTCCTTGGGCTTGCTCCGGCGCCATGTACGACAACGTTCCGAGCGATGTGCCGGTTCTTGTCAACCCCGAGCTGCTTTTGAGCTTCGCGATCCCGAAATCCATGATCTTGAGTTTCCCATCATTCGTGAGCATCACATTCTCCGGCTTAATGTCGCGATGGACGATATTCTTGCCGTGCGCTGCTTTTAGTCCCTCCGCGATCTGCGATGCCCATTCGATCGCCTGGTGAACCGCAACGCCGGTTCCCGAATTCAGGTTCACCATATATTTTTTCAGCGTCGTTCCGTCAAGGTATTCCATCACGAGGAACATTCCGTCTTCTTGCTCGTCGACTTCGTAAACGTTGAGTATGTTTGGATGGTTGAGCGCGGCCGTCGCTTTTGCTTCCTGTAGGAATCGTGCCTTGCTGTCCGCAGAGGCGGAAAGATGCGAGGGAAGAAACTTGATCGCTACCGTCCGGTCGAGTTTCAGGTCCTGCGCTTTATAGACAACCCCCATTCCCCCTTCGCCAAGCTTTTCAATAATTTTGTAGTGAGAAATTGTCTGACCAATCATGCTCGTAGCCTGCTCATATGGTTTTTCAAAGATGATTATTTACTAACGTTTGGAATTTTTTATTTTCTCTGAGTGAGATCCACCGCGGGTCGATCTTCAGGAACGTCGCAGAAACTTCACATGGTATCGACAAAAGACGTTCAAGCGCATCGACTGCCAAGTCCTGATCCCCGGTCATCGCATAAATGCGCGCCAGGTCAGCAAGACGGTAGGAGCCGCGCCATGCTTCTTTTTCAACGGGAAGCAGGTCAACGCCGTGCTTCCCCGCACGGACAGCATCTTCC
>JBAUMC010000123.1:0-14611 GCA_049578505.1 Bacteroidota bacterium
CATTGACACCCCTCGAAGCACTGAAGCTATTGGCAAAGTTGAAAGAAAATAGTTCACTACATCAATAAAGAGGAACCTATGAACCTTAACGACATCCATCTTCTCTACGAATACAACTATTGGTCAAAAGGAAGAATGCTGGGGGCGGTTGATTCGCTTTCGGAGGCATTGCTTTACAACGATTTGAAAACTAGTTTCGGGACTCTCCACGGAACGCTTGTTCACATTTGCGCCGCGGAAGATATCTGGCTGCAGCGGCTCACCGGCACGGCCAATCCGAAATTCCTTAAGGTCGCCGACTTGCCGGATTACAGCGCAATCAAAGCAAAATGGCAGGAGGTAGAGAACAGGATGCTTAGCTACGTTCATTCTCTCACTGAAGAACAGCTTCAGCAGACATCGACATTCTTAAATATCAAAGGCGAACCGGTGGCTAACGTGCTGTGGCACACGCTCCAGCATCTCGTCAATCATGGCACATACCACCGGGGACAAATCGCTTCGATGATTCGCCAACTTGGAGGAACACCGGCAAACACCGATCTCATCGGATTTTACCGGCAAAAGAAGTAACACCGGATAAAAACAGAAAGCCCGTCCAGCATTGCTCGACGGGCTTTAATGACTTCAGATTATTGCTAGCTATGCAACGTCCGCTTTTTTCTCCTCCTCTTTTTTTGGTTCTTCCTTCTTCTTGCGGTTCTTGTTCGCATCCACGAACTTCAGCTGTTCGGTTTTTTTGTTAAACTTCACCTTAATTTTGCTCCCGTCGCTGAATTTCCCTTTCAGAATCTCTTCCGAAACCGGGTCTTCCACATATTTCTGCAGTGCTCGGCGGAGCGGACGCGCTCCGAATGCCGGGTCAAAGCCCTTTTCCGCAAGAAATTCTTTTGCCGGTTTGTTGAGTTCGATGGTAATGTTCATCGAGCTCATCCGCTTGAACAAATCCTTCGTCGCAATGTCGATGATCTGCATAATGTGCGATTTTTCCAGCGAATGAAAAACAATCGTGTCATCGACACGGTTGAGAAATTCCGGATTGAAGACCCGTTTCAACGCTTCCTCAATCACGTTCTTCATCGCCTTGTATTTATCCTGAATTGTATTATCACCGAAGCCGAAACCTCCGCTCGACTTAATATCGCGCGCGCCGATATTCGAGGTCATAATCAGTATCGTGTTCTTGAAATCGACACGCCTTCCGAGGCTGTCGGTCAAGATTCCGTCATCGAGCACCTGGAGCAAAATGTTGAAAACATCCGGATGTGCTTTTTCAATCTCATCGAGCAAAACGACGGCATACGGTTTTCGGCGAACTTTTTCCGTCAACTGTCCCCCTTCTTCATAACCGACATATCCGGGGGGCGCTCCGACAAGCCGCGAGACTGAGAATTTTTCCATGTACTCGCTCATGTCGATCCGAATCAACGCATCTTCCGAATCGAACAGATAACGGGCGAGAGCTTTTGCCATTTCGGTCTTGCCGACGCCTGTCGGTCCGAGGAAGATGAACGAGCCGATAGGCCGCCGCGGGTCTTTAAGTCCGGCACGCGTGCGCCGGATCGCTTTGGTCAACTGTGTCAACGCCTCATCCTGTCCGATGATCTGTGTGCGAAGCACGGTGTCCATCTTCAGCAGCTTCTCGGACTCGGACTCGGCAATCTTGTTAACAGGAATGCCCGTCATCATCGCGACGACATCGGAGACATTCTCTTCGCTCACCTGGTAAACCGTATCCTGTGCTTTCAATTCCCACTCGCGCTTGGCGATTTCCAGGTCGGACAATAATTTCTTTTCCAGGTCGCGCAGCCGTGCGGCTTCTTCGAAGTTCTGATTCTTCACAACCTGATTTTTCGACTGCTTTATTTTTTCGATTTCTTCTTCGAGATGGAGAATTTCTTTTGGAACGACAATGTTTGCGAGATGCACGCGGGCACCGGCCTCATCCATCACGTCGATCGCTTTGTCGGGGAGGTTTCTGTCGGTAATGTAGCGGTCGCTCAACCGAACAGCAGAGATGATCGCCTCATCGGAGTAACGCACGCCATGGTGCTCTTCGTATTTGTGTTTGATGTTCTTTAGTATCTGAATCGTTTCATCAACCGTCGTGGGGTCGACCATAATTTTTTGGAAACGGCGGTCGAGCGCGCCGTCCTTCTCAATATACTGACGGTATTCGTCCAGCGTCGTAGCGCCGATGCACTGCAGTTCTCCGCGCGAAAGCGCCGGTTTGAACATGTTCGATGCGTCGAGCGACCCCGAAGCACCCCCGGCACCGACGATCGTGTGAAGTTCGTCGATGAACAAGATGACGTCCTTTGCTTTTTCAAGCTCGTTCATCACCGCTTTCATTCTCTCTTCAAACTGGCCCCGGTACTTCGTCCCGGCAACAAGCGCGGCAAGGTCAAGCGTAACCACCCGTTTGTCATGCAGGACTCGCGAAACTTTTTTCTGCACGATTCGATTTGCGAGGCCTTCGGCGATAGCGGTCTTGCCGACGCCCGGTTCGCCGATCAGCACGGGGTTGTTTTTCTTACGGCGGCTCAACACCTGCGCCACCCGTTCAATCTCTTTTTCACGGCCAACAACAGGGTCCAGTTTTCCCTCGACGGCCAGCTTCGTCAGGTCGCGTCCGAAGTTGTCCAGCACGGGTGTCTTCGACTTATCCTGTTTCTTTTCTGTCGCCTGATGAGCCTGCGGCGGCGCCGACGGCTTGCCGCTGATAATATTATCAAGTTCGTTCCGCACGACGTCATAATGGACGTTAAACTGATGCATGATCTGCGCTGCAATGTTGTCGTCATCGCGCAGAAGTGACAAGAGAAGATGTTCTGTCCCGATCACGTCGGATTTATAAAGCTTTGCCTCGAGATACGTAATCTTCAGCACCTTCTCGGCCTGTTTTGTCAGCGGAATATTTCCGATGGTCAACGTCCCCCCCGATGTGCGGACAGTATCCTCAATCGCCTTCTTCAACTTGTATAAATCGCACCCAAGATTGCGGAGAATTTTCACCGCAATTCCTTCTCCTTCTCGGATTATCCCAAGCAATAAGTGCTCTGTGCCGATATAATCATGGCCCAGGCGGAGAGCTTCTTCGCGGCTTAACCGGATGACATCTTGTACGCGGTTGGAGAAATTTCCTTCCATTTACTTTCCTTCAGAATTATTGTGGTGAATCTTCCCCTGTATCAAACACTCTTTTTTGTAAAGAGGTTTCAAGGCATTTCTCTCTTGTCAATATATATAAAAATAGGAGGGGTGTCAAGAAATCGGTTTGAGCGCAAGGATTCTGCGATTTTATCGTTTAATGGCCAATTGCGCCTTGACTTTCCGCGTCGTTTTGGATATATTTTAGGCGTTGAATTTCGGAAACCATTCCGCGATAGCTCAATGGTAGAGCATGCGGCTGTTAACCGCAGGGTTGTAGGTTCGAGCCCTACTCGCGGAGCGAAATCCCACTCCCACAGGTGGGATTTTTTTGCTTATGGGGTATTCGCTGTACATCCTTTGTTCACGTAACGGAGACCGATTCTACATCGGTAGTTCGGACAATCCTGCAAGACGGTTAGGGTTTCATAACACAATCGAAAAGGGATTTACTTCCCGATACCGACCTTGGGAACTTGTCTTCACGCTTGAATTCTCGAGTAAGCAGGAAGCCCAAATGGCTGAACGAAAGGTGAAATCGTGGAAGAGTCGCTCCAGGATCGAAAAAGTTATCCGAGGCAAAATCACTTTTAAATAATGCGGCTGTTATCCCGACGCTTTTTGTCGGGACTCACGGAGCAAATGAACCGGATCTGCGAACTCAATTCGCCGTCCGGTTCTTTATTTCCTTCCACCGGACCTCTTAATCTTGAGCGGGCACCATCATCCGAAGGCGATCCATATCGCGCATCGGCGGCTGCCCAAAAAGTCTCCTATACTCTCGACTAAACTGAGACGGGCTTTCGTAACCGACCTTGAAGGCAACACTCGCCGCATCTAAAGCATCAATGCTCAGCAGCCGACGGGCTTCTTGAAGCCGGATCTGTTTTTGATATTGCAACGGGCTCATGCTTGTGACTTGTCGAAAATGAAGATGAAAAGTCGATGGACTCATGTTCGCCATTCGTGCCAGATTAGTAACTCTTAGCGGTGCCGCGTAGTCCATCCGAAGATGTTCTACCACCTTCCCGATCCTCTGCGTCTTACTCCCGACTACTCCGAGCTGACGGATCTTTATGCCAAACCGAGAGCTCATCAAACGGTAATGAATCTCGCGGATGATAGAAGGGGCCAGCGCTTTCAGATCATTCTTGTTCTGCAGCGTTCTCATCAAGCGTGCAAACGCGTCGGCAAGTTCCGCAGTCACCCTTTCCACAAAAAACCCTCCTTCTGCTTTTTCATTCTGAAGTTCAGCGGAGGGAGTCCCCTGCAATATCTCATACACCACCGATGGCTGAAGCTCAAGTTTGATACAAATGAAGGGTTGTCTTGGTGATGCTGCCACTATTTGTGCTGTAGCAGGAATATCCATACAGCTGACCAGATAGTTTGTGGGATTGTATCGGTACACCTTATTCCCCGTCCATACATACTTTTCACCTTGCAGAACAAAGCAAACTTCAGGGTTATACATTCCAGGGGTAGCGTCCGTCGTCCTGTCCCTTCTGATCACTGAGAGTCCCGGCAGGGATGTGGGGTGTACCCCTTCACCTTTGCAGTACTGAAGTGCCGTAGCGAGAAGTCTTTTTGTAATGTCAGTTCCTGTCGTCTTCATCATTTTTCACTCCTTCGTTTAGTGTAGTCTACGTAATAATAGCATAATACTCCACTCATTAGGAGGATTAGGCAATCAATTAATAGCAATGTGATAGTTTCCCAGCATGCTAATTTCTATCTTTGTTGTAGAAAATTGCAGGATCAAAAGAACGAGGAATGGAAAATAATTGAAAGGAGAAACAATGAAGAAGCGTAAACTTGGGAAAAGTGGTTTAGAAGTCTCGGCTCTGGGGCTTGGCTGCATGGGAATGAGTTTTGCCTACGGTCCAGTCCCAGACAAACAGGAGATGATCTCACTGATTCGAGCTGCCGTTGAAAGTGGCGTTACGTTCTTCGACACCGCTGAAGCATATGGCCCGTTCACAAATGAAGAACTTGTGGGTGAAGCGCTTGCTCCTTTCCGCGAAAAGGTTGTCATCGCCACAAAATTTGGCTTCAAGTACGGCCCCAAAGGAGAGCAGATCGGCCAGGATAGCCGGCCAGAACACATCAAGCAAGTCGCTGAAGCCTCGCTGAAACGACTCAAGATTGATGCCATCGACCTGTTCTATCAACACCGCGTTGATACTAGCGTGCCAATCGAAGACGTGGCTGGGGCAGTGAAAGATTTAATTCATGAAGGGAAAGTGAAACATTTTGGTCTTTCTGAGGCTGGGGTTAAAACGATTCGCAGGGCACATGCAGTACAACCTGTCACTGCAGTTCAGAGCGAATACTCATTGTGGTGGAGAAAACCTGAAGCGGAATTACTACCGACACTTGAAGAGCTCGGGATCGGGTTTGTTCCGTTCAGCCCGCTTGGGAAAGGTTTTCTCACGGGAAAGATCGATGAGAAGACGACGTTCGACAAATCCGACTTCCGAAACATTGTCCCTCGTTTCACCGCGGAGAATCGAAAGGCGAATCAGGCTGTCGTTGATCTCCTTGCCGCGATTGGAAGTCGGAAGAAATCGACTCCGGCACAAATTGCGCTCGCATGGCTCCTCGCTCAAAAGCCCTGGATCGTTCCGATCCCTGGAACAACGAAACCGAATCGTCTGCAGGAAAACATCGGCGCAGCCGAAATTAAACTTAGCGTGGAAGAACTGACCGATATTGCTTCGGCGTTCGAGACAATCAAAGTAGCCGGCGACCGCTATCCGGAAGTATTAGAAAAGAGAACAGGACTGTAAACATGAAAGAGCTAATATGGAAACTTTAAGAAATCAAAGCGTAATTTTCCCGAGAGGTGAGAAAGCATCAGCTGATTACTTCACCGGAAGTGCATGGGTGAATATCCTAGTTCCGCAGGATGAAACCGGAAGTTATGCAATAGGCAATGTCGTCTTTGAGCGGGGCTGCAGAAACAACTGGCATAAACATCCGGCAGGACAGATCCTTCTCGTTACCGATGGAAAAGGATATTATCAGGAGAAGGGTAAACCGCCGCGGCTGCTGAAGAAAGGCGATATTGTCGTCATTCCCTCTCACGTAGAACACTGGCATGGCGCCGCACACGACAGCGGTTTCACTCACATCGTTGTCACCAACAATTCCAAAAGTGGTGCAGTGGAATGGTTGTCGCCAGTAAGCGATGATGAATATCAAAACTGCCACATGGAGATGTAGACATTAAAGAACTTTTGTATCCCCCAACACACAAGACTTGTCAGCAACGCAGACGTATGGTAACGGGAACAGAGATGCTTTAACTCAAGCGAGAAAGTAGGCAACGAAATGACAGAAATCGCAGAATGGAATAACTCTACGCCATTGTCGGCTCACCTCCAGGGGCACTGATTAGTTAGCAGTCCGTCGTTTTGTTACAGCTTCCAGACAAAATCTTTATTCTTCAGGAAATATAGTATTTGATCTATACTCATTTGCGTTTTACGTCTAATCGCCTCTAACGTATTAAACGCATTGTGCGGCGTCATGATGACGTTCGGGTAGTTCATCATCTCCTGGACGACTTCATTTGTTTCCGATGCCTGACCTGAGCGAAGGGCCAGTGCAAGTTTTCCCTCGTTTTCAAACACGTCCAATCCCACGCCTCCTAGGTGTCCTTCTTTGAGAAGTCTGAGGAGATCCTTGAGCGGTGAAAGTTCACCACGAGCAATGTTAACAAAGATGGCATTAACACGAGATTGAGAGAGAAGGTCGTAGGAAAAGTACCGGCGGTTTTCCTCCGTCAAATTCATCGAGCATACGATAACGTCCGCCCATGAAATGCCTTCCTCAACTGAGACATATTCCACCTCCCGTTTATCTCGCACAATATCGATGCCGCGCACATTCATTCCAAGCCCCCGCCCGATTTCAACTATTTCAGTGCCGATCCTCCCAACTCCCACCACGAGCAGGTTTCTTCCCTTGCACTCCATCCCTGTTATCGCATCGCGATTAAACGATTGAAACTTTGCGATCTGCGATGTAAGTCTTCTGAAGAGTGCTAGGATGAGCAGCACTGCATGTTCAGCAACGGCACGGGTGGCGTACTCATCGAGATAACCACACGGTATTCTCGCTCCCGTTTTTTGCTTGAAAGCAATTAAGTGATCATATCCTGTACTGCGGCTAAGAATCCCGCTGAGACTATTGGCCCACTCTCGCGGTATATGGGATTGAGTTCTGATGCTAATAAGTTTGGCAGGAGGTTCTTTATGACAAGCTTCCTGAATAGTCTTGCTCGTCGTTTCATACGAGAATCTTTTGCCGGCATATTGCCGAAACAATGCTGCTTCTTCTTCAAACACTTCATATAAAAAAACGTCCATAATTCCTCGACGATAAACTATTTCACTACCAGTATATTCAACTCCAAAAAATCCGAGAGAACAACAATTGGTTACACTCGAAACCGCTTACTCTGTCTAACAAAAACTTACGATGTTCAACCTTTCCGATATTTCTATAGTAACTGAACATAGAAACAAAATCAACACCAACTGCACGCAGGCAGTGGGCTCCTTTGAGTGTTCAAGATAAAAAAGGAATTGTCATGTGCCCCTAGGGGAAAAAGTCCAGGTCTCATTGAATGAATTCTCGGCGAGTCGAGCCCTCGACCGGCTTTCGCTCGACGATTCCGCTGCAGCCTGACGCCCGGAATGATATTTCCCTTGAAAGTGTACCACTACCCGCGCATAACTGTGGCAATGTGTTGTAAGGTACGGGCGAGATCGTGCGATAAACCAAGACCTTCTCTCCCGCATTTCTCACCCTCTCCATTATTGGAATCCCGTTTTAACAAAGAGTCAATGTCGTCACAACGTCAGTGCTGGCTCAATTTGTCATTCCCGCGAAAGCGGGAATCCAGTATTGTGTTTTTTATTGCAGAATGGATGCCCACTTTTCCCAAAGGGATGCCTTCGGCACGTGGGCATGACATATTCTTTCTCAAATTGAGCCAGCACCACAACGTCTTGCTTGTGACATTTTACCGAAACATTTTGCATATTGACCGAGGTTTCTCAGCCGCAAAATGAACCTTGAAAATACCAGAAATCCGATCGGAGCTCATTGATGAAGGTATCGCTATTGACTGGAATACGCCAATTCGAAACGAGAGAGGTGGCTAAGCCTAAACTCGTGGACGACTTTGACGTCCTTGTTCGCATAAAAACCGTCGGCGTCTGTGGTTCAGACATTCACTATTATACCACAGGCCGGATTGGCTCACAGGTTGTCCGCTTTCCTTTCATCATCGGGCATGAGGCGTCCGGGGTCGTCGAGGAAACGGGGAAAAAAGTAACGAGGGTTGTTCCCGGACAGAAAGTCGCTATCGATCCGGCTGTCTCGTGTGGTCATTGTGATCAATGCAAGTGTGGGAGGGAGAACACATGCCGTACCTTGCGATTCATGGGTGCCCCAGGCCAGTTGGATGGGTGCTTGTGCGAGTTCATTGTTATCAATGAAAGTTCGTGCTATCCTCTAAATCAATCGCTGACGTTTGAGCAAGCAACTATATCCGAACCGCTGGCGATCGGCGTATATTCCGTTGAACGATCTCCGCGTAGTCCGAGTTCGAACGTTGCCGTTCTTGGCGTCGGTCCGATTGGAATGACTGTTTTCTACGCGCTTCGCTCAAAGAGCATTGGTAACGTTTATGTTACCGATAAAATTGAGGAGCGCCTCACATTTTCAAAAAAATTGAACCCCGCGTGGTCTGGAAATCCGGATCGTTCAAATATCATCGGCGAAATTTCGAAGCATGAACCGCTGTTGCTGGACATTGTGTATGAGTGCAGCGGCGATCCCGCGGCAATCAGTCAAGCCGTTGAACTTCTGAAGCCGGGCGGAACTCTGGTTATCGTGGGAATCACCGAGACTGATGAAATTTCATTTCCGATTCACGAATTGCGCAGGAAGGAACTTACGATCATTAACGTCCGCCGACAGTCTCACTGCACACAAAAAGCGATCGACATGATTGCCCAACAGCCGGTCATTTCAGACAGTATGATAACTCATCGCTTCGGGATCGAGGAGACCGCGGAGGCGTTCGATCTTGTGGCACATCGGAGCGACGGCGTCATGAAAGCAATGATCTCTATCGAATAGGTCCCGGTTAGCAATGGCATCCCCACAACAAGCAAAATTCGCTGTTGTCATTGGCCTTGATTGCAGCACAACGGGAACGAAAGCGGTTGCGTTTAGCAGGCATGGCAAGGCTTTGGCCAAGGCGGTGGCGACAATTCCCCTCTATTCCCCTAAACCGAACTACTATGAACAGGAACCCTTCGATTGGTGGAATGCAACGCGAGCGGTATTAAAAAGAATTGCACAGCAAATTGATCCAGGCAGGATTTCCGCGATTGCTATCGCACATCAAAGGGAGACCTTTGTTCCGCTTGACAAAAACATGCAACAACTCCGACGTGCTATTGTCTGGCTAGATGAGCGATGCAAAGATGAAGTTGAACCCTTTTCACGGAAAATAGGAAAGGAAAAAATTCACAGGATCACCGGTAAGCCTGTGGATTATGCGCCCGTTGTCTATCGCTTAGCCTGGATGAAACGACACGAGCCTCATCTCTACAAGAAGACGAAGATGATTTGCGACGTCCAGTCATATCTTGTATCGAAGCTTACAGGTTTATTTTCGACAAGCTGGGCAAGTGCGGATCCTCTGGGACTATTTGATATTCAGAAGAAAAGATGGTCGCCGGAAATTCTGTGGGCTCTTGAATTGACAACAAATCAGTTGCCGGAGTTATGCAGACCCGGCTCTAAAATTGGGGAGATAACGAGAGACGCTTCACGGTTGACGGATCTCCCCAGCGGCATCCCGATCATCGCAGGTGGTGGGGATGGACAAGCAGCGGGGGTTGGAGCGAATGCGCTATCTCCAAAATGCGCTTATCTTAACCTGGGTACGGCCGTCGTCGCCGGGGTGTACGGCCCCCACTACAGGACGAGCAAAGCATTTCGCACGATGTGCTCATGTTCCGAGAACGGTTATTATTATGAATGCAGTCTCAGAGCTGGGACCTTTGCGGTTGACTGGCTTGTTCAAAACATATTAGGCATTGATCCAAAAAAACAACCTGCAATATACCGGCAACTTGAACAGGAGGCAAACCAAATTTCCCCCGGCTGCGGCGGGTTATTGCACGTGCCATATTTTTGCGGCGTGATGAATCCGTACTGGGATATGAATGCGAGGGGAATTTTTGTTGGTCTTTCGTCCTCCCATCAGCGCGGACATTTATTTAGATCAATTCTTGAAGGAATCGCTTTTGAGCAACTGTTCGCAATTGAATCTGTAGAGAAAGCCGTTGGATCGCGCGTGAGCGATTTGATCGCAATCGGTGGCGGTGCAACGAGCGAATTATGGTGCCACATTCTGGCTGATATCACAGGCAAGAATGTCTGCATCCCACGCAATAGAGAAGCGTCCGCCCTCGGAGCCGCAATTGCCGCCGCAGTGGGCGCCGGCTGGTACCCAACTTTCCGCAAAGCTGCGAACGCGATGAGCAGGATTGACAGAATCATCAGGCCAAACAATGAGAACCGTGAAAAATACGCACCGCTTTATCCTGTCTACAAATCCATATATCCGCACGTCAAAGCGACAGGGATCGATACAGTGTTAAGGGGATGAATAGTAAAGAAGATTCTGATTGAGGATCGTTTTCGAGAAATCGACTGGCGGAAAGCAGAATAGACCCGCTGAAGAAATTTTCTGGTCGACTCATCTCCTTTTCGAAGATCGATTGCAGTAGCTGTTCGCATCAGCAGAGTATCCAAATCACGCGGAATAAACGTGGGTATTTCTTGCATCCATTTGATTGCTGTCTAGAACTTTTTTGCATCCTTAGTAAGCTTCTTTTCAGGAATCGGTTCTACTAGTATCCTCTCAATTATTTCCCAATTATCATCTTCAGCCCGATAATCATCAGCACGGCTCCAAATACTTTTCCCAGAACTTCGTTTGAAATTTCTGTAGCATACTTTGCGCCAACCCAGCTCCCGGCAATGAACCCAGCAATAATGATTGCTGCAACCCTAACATCAACAAATCCCTGTTTGTAATACGTCCATACCGCAAGAATACCAATCGGGGGGAGGAGCAATGCGAGGCTTGTCCCTTGTGCCTGATGCTGGGAAAATCCGAAAATCAAAACAAGCGCCGGAACAATCAGTATTCCGCCTCCTACTCCGACAAATCCGCTGAGAATGCCCGCGAGAAGACCTAACAAAAGATATCCTGCGTTGATTGCCATTCGCTGTACCTTTCAAAAAGTGATGAGCCGTTACTACTGCGCCGTCAGCGCACCAGAGTTCAGGTTTCGATACTGTTTTTCATCCACGCAATGTCTCCGCGAATTCTCTCGGGATTCCCCCAATCGCTCCAGTATACATCTTTCACGCGGAGCACGGCCAGCCCGTGGGCGTCGTGTTCCAGAATTGTTGCAGAAAAGTCGATAGAAGGGAGCGTTGCGTATACTTCATTTACCGTCGATGCTTCAAAAGGTGAGAGAAGGTCGGTATCAATTTTTTTGAACGCATTAAAAATTGTCGGTGTGAGGAGTCGAAATTTTCTCAATACCGATGAGGCGGCTCCGACAAAAACCATCGTGTTCAACAGGCAATGATTTTGTTGCAATGTCTTAATTTTTTGGCTATTTGGTTTTTCTAAAAACTGCTTGACGCGAAAAACCTCGAAACCCCGGATATCCGCGATCTTCATGCTCGTTTCAATCCAGCCATAGTCGGTGTAATGCTCCTGCGACTCCATTCCGAGAAGAAGCAAATATTTCGCGTGTCGATCGACAAATTCCGTCGCGGCTGCGACGTTATCCATGAACCGATTTTCTTCAATAATAAAGTGGTCGGAAGGAAAAATGACAACGCATGCATCTGGGTCTCTTCGGAAAACGTGAAGCAACGGAAGAAGGATACTAGCACTCGTTTCTTTGTTCGAAGGCTGGACGATGACATTCCGCTGTTCTATTCTCGCAACGTCCTGAACGGCAAATGCGTGATGCTGACCGTTGACGGTAACGATGATCCGCTCCGGCGGAATAAGCAATTCCGCCCTGGCGATGGTGTGCGAAAGCATCGATCGGGTCCCGGTAAAAGCGCAAAATTGTTTTGGACGATCGGAATTGAACCGTGAACGGATAAATTGCTTTAACCGTTTCCCGTCGCCGGCGGCGAGAATGATTCCCCATAGATGGTCGTTGCGGCTTGACATACCGCCCTCACTGTTGTACCGCAAATATACAAAAGCTTTTTTTTAATTGCGCGCGAGTATTCAGAAATGAGGCTGCGTATGCCGAAGGCACGCCGGAGCTAGTTGCTTGACAAATGCCGCATTGCTTAAACGGAGGAAGGCTGGAGAATCGGTCTACCTGAAGATTAATGAGGCCGCGTGTGAAGTTTTTCCTGTTGAGCCAGTTCCTGGAGGATTGGGAAAATCCTGTTAATCTCGCTGTCGAGTTCCATAAAACATTTGTCGTATTTTCTTTTCGATCTCCCTGTAGGGTCCTCGATTGAGGTATGCTGCGGAGTACCTGACAGTCCGAATTCCTTCAACAGCAAGATCTTCCGCTCCCATTGCGGAAAAATGCCCCGAATAATTCTTCTGTGCGGCTCCGCCATACAAAGGATGATCGATGCATCCTGAACCATTACATTCGTTACCTGTTGTCCCCTATGCATTGAGATATCGATACCATGTTTATTGCAGATGGAAATTGTAACCTCTTCGGGTGGAGATTCAACCAACGCTTCGGTCCCGGCCGAGTCTACAAGAATTGAATGCTGCAAGCCATTATCTGAAATCATTTTCTTCAGAATCGCTGCACTCATTGCACTTCGGCAAATATTTGCGGTACAAACGAAGAGGATATTCATCTATTGACTATCCAGTACTTTTCTAATAGCTGCCATTAGTTCATCGAACAGGAAAGGTTTCGTGATGATGTCGCGAACTCCCATCTTAAAGAATTCATTTTTTGCTTTGAGGTCGATCGCTCCGGTCGCAAGAATCCCCTTTATGGACGGGTTGAGTGCAAGGAGTTTTTTGAACAGTTCTTCGCCGTTCATTTTGGGCATGGTCAAATCGCTTACGACCAAATCGATTTCGGAACGATGTTGCTCGTATATGGCGAGAGCTTCATCGCCGTCCTCCGCCGTGTAGACTTTATAGCCGAACGAGACGAGAGTCTGTTCATAAATCTGCCGGAATGACTCCTCGTCATCTACGACGAGGATGCACTCGTTTCCCCCTTGGGTTGCTTCTCCGGCTTTTTGTACTTCTTCGTCCTTTTGATGATACGTTACCGGCAATAGGAGAGAAATCATCGTTCCTTTTCCCGGCCGGCTCTGCACATCGATGAACCCGGCATGTTGTTGAACGATCCCGTAGGCGACTGAAAGCCTCAATCCTGAACTCTGGTCGGTGGTTCGCGCGTTGAAGAACGGTTCAAAAATTCGACGCCGGCTGTATTCATCCAGTTCTTTCCCGTTGTCGCCCACCGTAATTTCTACGAACTCCCGCCCGTCGGTTAACGGGAAGCGCTCTTTGACCGATTCCGGAACGGCAATCGCCGTCGTCAGCGATAATGCTCCTCCGTCGGGCATGCGTTCCTTCGCGCTGAGGGCAAGATTGACAATCGCTTGATGGAGCTGATGAATATCACCGGTCACGACGGCATTGTTGTCGTTCATTGATACCGAAACTGTGATAGATCGAAGCAGAGAATGCTCGAGAATCTTCTGCACCTGATGAACGAGTTTGAACACGAGAATCGGCTTTTGTTCCGCACTCTTCGACCGAGCAAACACTAGCAGGTCGTCTGCGAGCTCAGACGCCCGTTTCGATTCGCGGATAATCATAGTGACGTACTGTTCCACTTGTGCATTGCCGAGCGATTCCTTAAATATCATCTCGGAGGAGTTCATCACAATACCGGAAATATTTTTCAGGTTGTTCCCGATTCCGACGGCAAATTCGCCGAGGGCGTCCATCTTTTGTACTTGCTGCGACTCCATCTCTAATTTTTTACGTTCACCGACATCACGGAAAATGCTCATCAACAGCTTCTCTCCCTTATCCACATTAATGAAGGAGTGACTTGCCTCTACGGGGACGTCTTCCCCTCCCCCTCGCTTAATAGTTTGAAAAGCGGGCATCTTCAACGTACCCGCATCGAACTGGCTTCGGAATGCGGAATTGGCGCTGTACCTCTCCTCAAGATTTTTGTCTCCAGCGGTATAATCACGAAGCAGCTCTTCACGCGAAGTTCTGACAAGGTCGCAATAGGCCGAATTCACCATGACAATTCTGCCGTAGCGATCGGTCAACCGAATTGCATCGGCGGAGTTCTCAAATATCGTGCGAAAACGTTCCTCGCTG
>JBAUMC010000124.1:0-37644 GCA_049578505.1 Bacteroidota bacterium
CTTGCCCCGTAGTGTAATTGGCAACACGTCTGACTCTGGATCAGAAGAGTCTAGGTTCGAACCCTAGCGGGGCAGCAAAAAAAAGCATATTCCACCGAAAACCTCCTCGCTGTAGACAGAGTTGTAAACCGTTGGGCTCGATAATATCTGTATCATCCAGGCGTTACTCCCTTTACAAACGTTCAAATTAAATCGGCTATTACCACGATGGAAAGCGCAAGTGGGAATCCACAGGCGCACCCATCTAAGCTTTCTTATTGCCTTTACCCGCATAAGTATTAAACGACAGAAAAGGCAAACATCCTTTCACGAATTGTAGATTTACTCGCAACAGCTGTGGCCCTCCTTGAAGAATCCGCTTAACCTCACGCGGTTCTCTTTTCCCGTTATCCAAGTTCGATCCATATAGGCCGATATTCGTCCGGTGCCAAATCTATTTTCACGATTCTTCTTTATCACAACATGCGCTGCATTCCCCTATCGGTTGAGCGAGAGCTGCAGACGACGTACGAAGGAACTTCTATCGGGGACATGAAGAGAGTGTTCAAGCGCCACGGGGGTGAAGTATAGCTTGACTGTTCCATCGATTACAGGTAGATTTTCACGGACAAGCGGGAGATATTACCAACGGCATCGTTGTGATTCTCGACCAAATCTAAAAATCAAGAAAAGAGGGAAGACTGATATTGATGCCAATTTGGAAAAGGAATTTAATTGTTTGTTGGTTTGGGATGTTTGTAACAGGCGTAGGAATGAGCCAAGTTGCTCCTGTGTTGCCTCTCTTTATTAGGCATCTTGGAGTTGATAGCACAGAGTTAATTGAACAATATTCAGGAATTGCCTTTGGCATCACTTTTGTACTGTCAGCTGTCTTCTCGCCTATCTGGGGATATGCTGCCGACAGATTCGGACGAAAACCAATGCTTTTGCGGGCAAGCCTCGGTATGGCGGTCATCGTATTCAGCATGGGGTTTGCGCGAAATGTATTCGAGCTGATCGGATTAAGATTATTGCAGGGAGCGATTACAGGATATAGCACGGCGTGCATTACTTTGATCGCAACTCAAACGGATAGAGAACACGCCGGATGGGCATTGGGAACGCTGTCGACATCAAGTATCGCAGGTTCATTGCTTGGTCCGATGATGGGTGGTTACATAGCGGAGGAACTCGGATTACAAAGCGTATTTTTCATAACAGGCGGGTTAATGTTCATTGCATTTATAACGACCCTTTTCTTCGTGAAAGAGCATTTCAGGCGTCCAGACATAAAAACTCTTGGCATGAAGGAGGTATGGAATAATGTTCCCGAGAGAAGTTTGACAATTACGATTTTTGTGACCTTTTTTGTAATGACCCTGGGATTATATTCAATTGAACCAATTATGACGGTTTACGTTTCCCAATTATCCAACGATGCTGGGCATGTTGCATTATTTGCTGGAATGGTATTCTCGGCCTCCGGCCTGGCAAATATTGTTGCAGCTCCTCGGTTGGGAAAAATAGCCGATAGGATTGGACCCCAGAAAGTTATGCTGGCTGCACTTATTGTTGCAGGAGTTATTTTTATCCCCCAGGCATTTGTATCGAACCCATGGCAGCTGCTGGTGCTCCGTTTCTTATTAGGATTAGCAACTGCGGGTTTGAATCCTTCTGTAAACACCCTGATCAAGAGAATTACACCGGATCACCTAGCAGGAAGAGTGTTTGGTTTTAGTATGTCGGCAGCATATTTAGGCGGCTTCGGAGGTTCAGTCCTAGGCGGACAAGTGGCAGCCTACTTGGGCATCAGATATGTATTTTTTATTACGAGTGCATTGATGCTGATGAATGCGGTCTGGGTCTATTTTAAGGTCTACAAAAACTAAGCCTATAAATTTAATAGAAGAATTGTTATCGTGTAATTTTTAGCATTGTCAATTGCTGGCACCATGCAAATCTTCGTTGCTTTACTCACTTTGAAGACGGACCAACATTGTAGATTATTAGTTACAACACGCCAGCGCATCGCGATGCAACCGCCGTGAATCGCCCGGGATTCGGGCACAGAGCTTTCGGAGTAGATAACGTAAAAGAGGCCAGGGAGGGAGTTCTCGCCGGAGGCGGAAAAGCCGTCGGTGATATCGTTGCGATGGAGTTGTCGATTGGCGCGAAAGTGATATAGTGCTATGTGACCGACCCCGAAGGCAACGTGATCGAACTCCAGTCCTGATCGGAATAATTTACTTTTCACAAACAATAAAAATGCCCGGCAAATAATTGCTCGGGCATTTCCTTGTCTAGAACATTTGCAATCTGAAATCGCTCAAATCTGCGAAGATTTTCTCTACCGCTTCATTGAGCCGGAACAATCCGTAAATGGGCAAAGTCACCGCCTGAATTGTCGCCAACCCATAACCCGACCATTCCATTCGTCACATCGCTTAGCCGCGCCACTTCCAAACTCGGCTTTGGTGAGTTGTTCACGTAAACACTTACTTTGGAACCATCGACAACAATACGGACATGAAACCAACCGTTCGGGTCCGGAGCGGGCTGGACCGGCTGGTCATATACGTGGGGATATTCGGTATGTATCTTCTGCCACGCGTATGTGGGAGGGGCAATATATTGTACTGCATCATTCTTTCTGACCGAATCGTCAGACATAAAATTGAACGGTCTGAAATAAACTGCTTCATATTGCATATCTCCGACTCCATGAAAGGCGATCCCCAAAAAACTTTTCTGAAAATCATTCTTGCCTCTCGCATCAAATTCAATAACCCCGTTTGAGAATTGATAATTTTCTACCCACGCAATCCCAGCTCCTGCGTTGTCATCTAAATGGGCGATTTTTACACCTTTTTCGGTCATGAGCTGAACATTTCGATTGACAACTTTCCATCCATCGCCGCTGTCGAGTTTCTCGAGATTCGGCTGGAAGGCAACGTCGCTTGGGGTATCGGCAAACAACGCCGGGGTAAAGTTAGCCGCAATGATCAGCATTGAGGCCAAAAAGAGTTTTTTCATTTTTTCCTCCGTTGTATAATATGATGGTAGAATTATTAGAGCCCATCTCAAAAATTTGCATGAGAACAAAAAGCGATCTCTCGTAAAACCGCAAAATTTTCTTAGGCCCGTTGTTGAGAGCCCTTCTTCTTTTTGCGGTTTTCCGCGACCATTTTTGAGATGGCCTCTAGGTGGAACAAATCTTGAACGGCTTGATAAGAGGCAACCATACCTACATACTTGATTATACGAATGAGGGGGTGATTTTGTTCCAAGTTCATGAAAAAATAATATAGACAATCGAGCAACGACGTGTGATCCGATCCTCCTTCTCAAATTTCGGAATGAACTTGGAAAGGTCAAAAAAAAATGCTATTTTGATTTAGTTGCCTGCCTAACAGCCTCGGATGCTACCCCGATCGCCGAGTTCTTAGGAGGAATAGCCTGCATATGTAAAATTTTTATTACCCAAAGGAGAACCTGATGAAACAAATGTGCATCGCGCTGATTTGCCTTGTCGCTCTGTCTACTCAGCTCAGCGCGCAAACAAAACCGAAGCTAACAACGGAGAAGGAGAAGGTCAGTTACATCATCGGCACCGACATCGCTAGGAACCTGAAGAAACAGGGGATCGACATTGACCCCGGGATTCTTTTTAAAGGTTTCGAAGATGCATTTGCGAACGAGAAACTCGTTTTGAGCGATTCTGAAATTCAGCAGGTGATGGCAGCGTTCCAGCAGGAAATGATGGATAAACAGTCGAAAAAATCAGCAGAGCTCGCAGATGAAAATAAAAAGGAGGGTGAAGCATTTCTCGATGCGAACAAAAAGAGAGACAGCGTTATCACGCTGGCCAGCGGTCTTCAGTACAAAGTAATCGTTGAAGGAAAAGGCAATATGCCAGCCTTGACCGATACCGTCACGACCAATTACCGTGGGACGTTGATCGACGGAACGGAATTTGATAACTCGTATAAACGCGGAGAGCCGGCTACCTTCCCTGTAAACGGCGTCATTCCGGGATGGACTGAAGCGCTGCAGCATATGAAAGTTGGTTCAAAATGGCAGTTGTTTATTCCGTCAAACCTTGCGTACGGTGAGCGAGGAGCGGGACAAACGATTGGTCCAAACGCAACGCTCATTTTCGAAGTTGAGCTGTTGTCAATAAAATAACGTCCCGACAAAACAAAAATGAAAATGCCCGGACTGCGTATGCCGGGCATTTTTTTAAGCCTCTCTGTTTGAGCCGTTTATCTGAGGAATCTGAAATCAGAGCTAGATCTGAATCATCTGTGCAATCAGAAACGCTATTTCACCTTGACGTCGATGACCTTTTCTTTGGCCTCTTCCGTTTTGGGAAGGGTGATCGTCAGGAGGCCGTCATTATACGTTGCCTCGATGTCGCCGCTCTTCACCGCACCGGGCAGTTCGAATGAGCGCTCGAACGAACCATAGCTTCGCTCGATGCGATGATAGGTCCCGTTTTTTCCCTCAACTTCGTTCTTCTTTTCCCCACGTATTGTGACAAGGGCATCTTGTAAAGTGATTTTGACATCGTCCTTTTTCATCCCGGGGATTTCCGCACGAATAATGTAGGAATCATCAGTTTCGGACAGGTCTACCGCCGGGGCCCAACTACCACTGAAAAAAGAACCGTCATCGACCAGATCGCCGCGGAAGAAATCGCCGAACACGCGGTTCATCTCGTTGTGCAGTCTGTCAAGAGCACGAGGAATCGGGAGGTCTCTGTTGCAAACCTCAATCTCTTTCGCTGGATTTCTCTTTATGAGTGACATAGTGATTCTCCTTTCTACATGAACATCATCTTAAGCGCACTAAGCAATTGTTATTTCCTTTGGAAGAAATTGCTGTTTCTTCTTCAACGTAATCTTCAAAACACCCAATTCATACACTGCGTCAACTGTTTGCGTGTCCACATCATCCGCGAGAGAAAACTCCCGCCGGTATTCGGCCGGTAACGAGTTGCGGTACACTGCCGCTGCTTCCTGTTTAAAACGCTCCTGAAATTTTGCCGACACCGTTAGGGTCGATGCGTTTATTTGGGCAACAATACTCTCCTTGTCGGAGCCGGGAATATCAAGACGCACGACGTACGAATCGGCTAATTCCTGAATATCGACCGTCGGGTGAAGAATGCGAACCGCACTTGCAATGTTTTGTTCCGTCCCGTTGGCTTTTGTTTTTTCAACTTCCTTTGTCATATCTCAATTCTCCTTTGCACTTAGCGAATGGAAATCTCTTTCGGTTTTGATGCTTCATGCTTCGGGATCGTTATTCTCAACACTCCGTTAGCATATTCAGCCGAGGCCTTCTCTGCATCAACGTTTTCGGGCAGCTGGATCGTCCGCGAGAATGACCCGTACCGGATTTCACTCCGCAGTAGTTCTGAATCCTTCACATCGACAGGCACTTTTCGTTCGCCACTGATCGTGAGCGTACCGTCATGAAGCTGCAATTTCACTTCTTCTTTGGGAATGCCGGGAATCTCTGCAACGACTTGCACACCGTCGTTGTCTTCCGCGACATTGACGGATGGATAATTGTTCACGCGGTCAACGAATGAAAATTGAGTAAACAACCGTGGGAACTCCCACTCGACCGGTGATGTGCGCGAGAAAACATCGTCGAGTACTATTGGTTCATACCTGAACAACATAACTGCCTCCTATTGTTTTTAATTTGTTTGGTGATTGTTCATGCTGCTATAACTTTCAAACGACATGCCAAACAAATTAGTTGAAATTTGAAGGAATATAGGCAGGGGGAAAAATGTGGATTTGCGCCGACAGACAGGCTGGCAAGAGGACTGACAAATCAACTGCTTTTTTATGAAGGAACGGCAGACGGTGTGACAAAAATTCGGTGAGAGAAAATGAGAACGCAACACCCTCACCTTCAGTCCATCACCATATAGGAGAGGGATGTCACGAGGAAGTCGGGACAAGGTGAGTGCAACGTCAGTGTATTCCCTGCTCTTCCAGAAACCGCTCTGCATCAATAGCAGCCATGCAGCCGCTTCCCGCAGCTGTAACTGCCTGGCGGTAGTACGAATCCGCGACGTCGCCGGCCGCAAATACACCGGGAATATTTGTTCTCGTTGAACCCGGCTGCACTTTCAAGTATTCTTTTTGATCCATCTCAAGAATTCCTTTGAAGAGCTGTGTGTTCGGCTGATGCCCGATCGCCATAAATAGACCGTCCGCTTTTACCGGCGTAACCTTGCCGGTCGTTACGTCTTTCAGCTTCAGGCCCGTCACGATCTTCTTCCCGTTGAGCTGTTCGCCGAGCACCTCGTCGACAATCGAGTTCCAAACAACAGCGACTTTCGGATTTTTCAACACTCGCTCTTGCATAATCTTCGAAGCGCGGAACTGATCGCGTCGGTGAACGATCGTTACCTTGGACGCGAACTTTGTCAGGAAACTTGCTTCTTCCATCGCCGTATCTCCGCCGCCGACAACAAACACTTCCTGATTCTTGAAAAAGAATCCGTCACACGTCGCACAAGCTGAAACACCGTAGCCCATATAGTGAGCCTCGGACGGAATATTGAGCAGCTTGGCCGAAGCACCTGTCGCGACGATTACTGTCTCTCCGAAAAATTCTTTATCATCCACCACAACTTTGAATGGACGCTTCGAGAAATCGACGGCGGTAACTTCCTTGAATTGGGTGTTAGCGCCAAATCGCTGCGCCTGTTCGCGGAACAACTCCATCATCTCCGGTCCCATAATTCCCTTTGGAAATCCCGGATAATTTTCAACTTCAGTCGTAATCGTCAGCTGCCCGCCGGGTTGGAGCCCTTCGAAAACGAGTGGATGCAGATTTGCCCTCCCGGTGTAGACCGCCGCCGTGAGTCCGGCCGGTCCCGAACCTATGATAATGACTTTATGATAATTGTCTGTCATATTCTCAATGATAAGTTAAAAATTAAAAGTTAAAAAGTAAAAAATCTATAAACTTTTGCGTTACTGTTTTCCAATTTTTACTTTTTAACTTTTCCCTTTTAATTGTCTCTTTGCCTCTTTCACAATCGTTGCGTTCCGTATCAGCCCTTCTCGTTTCGTGCGCTTGACAGGGCTTTTACTGAATCTTTCCGAAAAATCTCTTTGTGTCAAAGATGTTAAACCGTCGAGAGAGGGTGTAACGTTCCCGTCGCGTGGGAGAAACTCATTGTCCGGTGTCGGCTGCTGATACTTATTCCACGGACAGACATCCTGACAAATGTCGCATCCGTAGACCCATCGATCAAACATCGGCTCAAGTGATTTGTCTATCTCGCCGCGATGCTCAATCGTAAGATACGAGATGCACTTATTCGAATCGACGACGTACGGCTCCACAATTGCTTCTGTCGGGCACGCATCAAGGCACGCCGTGCATGATCCGCAAAAGTCCTCCATTGGCGTATCGTACTCAAGCTCCAACGTCGAAATGATCTCGCCGAGAAAGACCCACGAGCCGAAATCTTTCGTAATGAGGTTCGTATGTTTGCCCCTCCATCCTATGCCTGCCCGCTCTGCCCACACTTTATCCATCACTGGGCCGGTATCGACATAATAACGTCCGTCCGATTCGGGCGCTATTTGTTTGATGTACTCAAAGAGCTTTTTGATTCGTGCAGTGACGAGAATGTGGTAATCATCGCCCCATGCGTACCGCGAAATTTTCCCCTCGTCCGATTTCGGATGATGTTCGGCGGGAGTGTAATAATTTGCTGCAACAGAAATAACAGACCGCGCACCCGGGACAATTTCTTTCGGGTCAATTCGCTTTTCTACGTTCTTTTCCATCCACCCCATCGACGCCTGATACCTTCGGCGAAGCCATTCTTCGAGCTTCTTCCCATCCTCCGTCAAGGCTTCGGCTTTTGCGATCCCGACCTTGGAGAAGCCGATCTCCAGCGCTTTCGCTTTTATTTGCTTAGTCAGTGTGGCCATGCTTCCTTATAAAAACCTCGTCTCTTCGTATCTCGACTTCGTAGGTTTTGACTTTCCCGCTGGCGTTTGTCGAAATGCCTGTGCGCAAGTCGTATGTCCAGCCATGCATCGGACAGGTGACGGTGAATCCATTCACCTCGCCATCGTGTAACATGGAAAAATGCTGGTGCGGGCAAACGTTGCCGATCGCAAAACACTCCCCCCCGATTTTGAAAACGGAGATCTCCTCGCCGCGGACCCTTGCAAGAAAGCCCTTCCGTTCTCTTAAATCTTGTACTTTTGCTATTCTATACTCTTGCAATGATTCGTTCATTCCAGAAACAATTTTTTATCAACAACGAGTCCTTTTTCTCCCTGTTTCAGCGTAACGGCATCGGTCTCCGGATCGTGTTCAAGGAACAGTATCCATCCTTCTTTTTCAGCTCTGGGCAGGATCCTCTTTTTCTCGTCGAGTGTAATAAGGGGGCGGACGTCATATCCCATAATGTAAGGGAAGGGAATGTGAGACGCCGTCGGAACTAAATCGCAGCAAAAAAGAATCTTGGTAGAGTTGTCCGATATTAAGGGGAGCTGTTGCGCCGATGTATGACCGTTGCACACGATCATCCGGACTCCTGGAAACAATTCCTTCTCACCGTCGACCAATGTCAACAATCCGCTCTCATGCAGCAGCGTAAAATCTTCCTTCATGAAACTTCCGCGGTCTTTCTCAGTCGGGTGCTGTGCCAGGTTCCAATGCTCGCGCTGAAGATGGTATACGGCGTTGGGAAAAGCCGCCACAACCTTTCCATTTTCAACTTTCGTACTGCCCCCGCAATGGTCGAAATGGAGATGTGTGAGAACAACGTCTGTAATATCACCGGGAGAAACTCCACGCTTTGCGAGGGATTTTTCCAGTTCAAACTGTGAAGTGTCAAGACGGTAAATATCTTTCAGCTTTTCAGTCCATTTCGTTCCGTTGCCGCAGTCCACAAGAATGACTTTTCCGTTGCCAATGAGAAGGAGGCACCGTGCCGCGAGGGTGATGCGGTTGCGGGAATCGGGGGGATTTGTTTTCGACCAAAACACCCACGGCACAACGCCGAACATCGCGCCCCCATCGAGTGCAAATCGCCCGGTTTCAATCGAGTGAATTTCGTAACCGCCGACTTTCATAGTTCGAATCTCCAGGAAGCAAACGAAACAAAAAAGGTCGGCTCTCCCAAAGGAAGAACCGACCTTTATGATTATCTACAGCGATTATTTTCTAAAATGGGAAGTAGCAGGAGCAAGGTCGGTAAAAGCACGCTCCGGGTGAATCTCTTTAGCCCGTTGGAATAAGACTTCCTCAGTTTCGACATGGTTCGGGTCCGGCACGCAGCAATCAACCGGGCATACTGCCGCGCATTGTTCCTGGTCGAAATGTCCGACACATTCCGTGCATTTTTCGGGGACGATATAGTAAAAGTCGTTCGACAATGCGTCGTGCATTGTGCCCTTAAATTCCCATTGAGCCCCGCCTGCATATATTGCCGTATTTGGACATTCCGGCTCGCACGCGCCGCAGTTAATACACTCCTCGGTGATCATTGTTGCCATAAACGTATCTCCTTCATTTCTAAAATATTCAAAATTATTTTTGATTCACAAATTGTAAGATCGGAATTAACGCCGCGTCGAACGGCGCCACCTCCATGCCCTGCTCACGCTGCACTACCCATTGAAGACAGGCCGATGTTTGAGCTAAAAAAGTATTCAGTTCGATGCCGTAATACGCGGGTTGAAACCGCTCGAGTTTTGCTATCCCTTTTGAAAACTGGCTCCGTGAGCCGCGATAATTCTCGTTGTCGAGATGATAAAAGCCGACAGCGATATGAATGATTCCTTGAAAAAAAGTTCGATCGCTTCCTCTCCACTCCATCCATATATCTTCAATAACATCGTGGCACTCAAAAAAGTGACGGTTGTTGAACAACTCAACACCCTTTTCGAACCTTTCCCTTTGAGAAAGTATAGTAAATTCCGGCTGAAATTTCAACTAAAAAATGCCCTCTCTCAAACAAATTCCCTACAAATAGCGATGTTCCAGAATTTTTCCAGTTCGATCAAACACATACAAAAGGGGTGCCCCGGTCGGGATGTTTAATTCAAGGACCTGCTCTTTGGTTAAATTGTCGAGGTGCATGACAATGGAACGAAGGCTGTTGCCATGGGCTGCGACGATAATATTTTTTCCCTTAACGATTTCGGGAAATATTTTTTTCTCCCAGTACGGTAGAGTCCGGGCCGCAGTATCTTTGAGGCTCTCGCTGATCCCTTCGGGGTTCAACTCGGTCTTATCTTTCGGCGGAGGGACATCGTAACTTCGCCGCCAGATGTGGACTTGTTCCTTTCCGTACTTCTTCGCCGTCTCCTCTTTGTTAAGTCCTTGAAGCGCTCCGTAGTGGCGTTCATTCAACGCCTGGTCAAACTCCGTTGGGACAGGAGGGTGACCGGTCACTTGCATAATAATCGATAGCGTTTTCTTTGCCCGTTGAAGAACGGAACAAAACGCTTCATCGAACTTGTACGCTTTTAATTTTTCGCCTGCTGCCCGGGCTTCCTGTTCTCCTTTTGCTGAAAGAGGAACATCAACCCAGCCGGTGAAACGGTTTTCAAGATTCCACTGTGATTCGCCGTGACGAACAAGAATGAGATTTGCCATTGTCGTGGTTTTCCTTTAGTGATATGGATTTGAACCGCCAAGACGCCAAGAATTGTTTTCTTCGCGTCTTGGCGCCTTGGCAGTTTATTTTATATTAAAGTACTTCGCTTCCGGATGGTGGACAATAATCGCGTCGGTCGACTGTTCCGGTTCGATCATGAATTCCTCCGACAACCTGACGCCGATCCGTTCCGGTTGCAAAAGTTCGAAGAGCTTCGTAGAGTCTTCAAGATTCGGGCATGCGGGGTAACCGAAACTGTACCGTGAGCCCTGGTATCCCTGGCTAAAGAGCCGTTTGATATCGGGCGAATCGTTTGCAGCGATGCCCAGTTCTTCCCGGATCTTCTTGTGCCATAACTCGGCAAGAGCTTCTGCTGACTCAACGCTCAATCCGTGAAAGTAGAGATACTCCTTATAATTATTCGACTCAAAGAGTTGGGCGGAATGTTTCGAGGCGCTCCCTCCCATCGTCACCAGGTGAAATGCAACGACGTCCATCCGTCCTGAATCGACCGACGCAAAATAATCCGACAGGCATAAGTATCGGTCTCCGGTTTGCCGCGGGAATGTAAAGCGGAGCCGTTCCGATTTCCGATTCTCGTTGTAAATAATCAAATCATCCCCTTCGGATTGGCAAGGGAAGTACCCGTACACTGCTTTGGGGTCCAGCAATTTCTCGGTCTTGCACTGCAGTTCCAATCTTTTAAGCTCTGGATAAATATTATCGACGAGGAACTGGTTGTATTCCGATTCCGTTTTCTTTCCTTTGCGAACCTGCCATTGTCCCTTGATGAGGGCAGTTTCGTTGACATAGGGGAAAACAGTGTCGAGCTGAATGCTTTCCACCACCCGCGTCCCCCAAAACGGCGGAACGGGGATCGTAACCTCCCGAGACACCTTGGAAGGAGCCGCGCCATGCAAACCGGCATGTTCGCCAAACCTCTCTTTAAGGATCAGCGCGATCTTCGCCTCAGAACCCGTAAGCATTTCTTCGGGTTCTTCTTCGGTTGCCTGGTGTAACGTCGTCTGCGTTTGGAAGCTTGCAATACCTTTCGTTTTCAATTGCTCCATAAAATGGAGACCGTCGAAGGCGTCGTTGGCGTAAACGACAAGACCCTGATACAATTTTCGCAAATCTTGTTCTACGTAACGGCGCGTCAGTGCAGCTCCGCCGAGAACGATCGGCGGTTTCAGACCCCGTTCATTCAACACTTCGAGGTTTTCTTTCATGACAAGCGTCGATTTCACGAGGAGGCCGCTCATGCCGATCGCATCGGCTTTATAATCCTCGTACGCCCGCATGATGTTTTCAACCGGCTGTTTGATCCCGAGGTTATATACTTTGTAGCCATTGTTGGTGAGGATAATATCCACAAGATTTTTTCCGATGTCGTGGACGTCTCCTTTCACCGTCGCAAGCACCATCGAGCCCTTGCTGGTGCTTTCGGATTTCTCCATAAATTGCTCGAGGTATGAAACGGCGGCCTTCATCACCTCAGCGGACTGCAGGACGAACGGCAGCTGCATTTCGCCGCGGCCGAAGAGATCGCCGACAACTTTCATTCCATCGAGCAAAATATTGTTGATGATATCGAGGGCGGAGTATCGTTTCAGGGCCTCATCCAGGTCGGCTTGAAGATTTTGTTTGTCCCCATCTATGATCCGGTTCTTCAGCACCTCTTCGACCGTCGAGCCGAGAGATTTTTTCTCCTTTTTTGTCTCCCCTTTTTTATCGGCATAATAGGCCATTAATTCCGTCAACGGGTCGAACACGCATTTTTCCCCTTCCCATTTTCGCTCGTCGAAGACAAGCTGGCGGCACAGTTCCCTGCCCCGTTCGTCGATCTTGAAAAGTGGCATAATCTTCTGCGCGTTGACAATCGCCATATCAAGGCCGGCTTCAATGGCATAATGGAGAAACACGGAATTGAGCACGTGACGGATATGGGGCGCCAATCCGAACGAAATATTGCTGACGCCGAGAAGCGTTTTCGATTCCGGAAATTCTTTTTTGATCAACCGGATCCCCTCGATCGTCTCGATACCGGCTTTGCGGAATTCCTCATCGCCGCTCCCGAGTGTGAACGTGAGCGTATCAAAAATAAGGTCGCTGGGCTTCATTCCGTATTTGTTCACGGATAAATCATGCATTCGCTTTGCGACTTCGAGCTTCGCCTGCGCAGTCTTTGCCATTCCCTTTTCATCAATCGTGAGAGCGACCACCGCGGCGCCGTACTTTTTGCACATCGGCACTACTTTGTTGATGCGCTCTTCGCCGTCTTCCATGTTGATGGAATTGACGATACATTTTCCGGCAAAAAGCTGAAGCGCCTGTTCGATCACCGGCGCCTCGGTCGAGTCGATCATGATCGGGAGCGTCACTTGCGTGTTAAAGCGAAACGCAGCTTCTTTCATGTCGCGGACTTCGTCCCGCCCGACATACGCAACACAAAGGTCAAGCACATGGGCACCCTCTTTAGTCTGCTCTTTTGCCATGTTGACCATTGAATCGTAATCTTCAGTTTGCAGCAGTTCTTTAAATTTCTTCGAACCATTTGCATTGGTCCTCTCACCAACGATCACCGGAGGCGGCTCGATGTGAAGCGGTGCGCTGATGTACAAACTTGAGGACGACGGAATAAAATCCACAGACCGTTTCTTGGGGGAAAGATTTCCGACCGCGGCAACAAGTTGTTTGAGATGTTCTGGGCGAGTTCCACAACACCCTCCAACAACGCTGACTCCCAAATTCTTAACGAAATGACTCAGATACTGCACAAATTCTTCAGGTGTCAGATGGTAGTGGGCATGGCCGCCGATGTTTTCGGGTAGGCCTGCGTTCGGGATACACGAAACAGGGAGCGGCGACGCGGAACAGAGGTAACGGATGTTATCCGACATTTCCTTCGGGCCAGTGGCACAATTCAAACCGATAACGTCGATGTCGAACGGCTGTAGCGCCGTGAGAGCGGCTCCGATTTCTGTCCCCATCAACATCGTCCCCATGGTTTCAATGGTGATTGAAGCGATAACCGGCACGTGAACTTTTTTATCTGAAAAGTAATTGAAAATAGCTGCAAGAGCAGATTTCGTTTGCAGGAGGTCCTGACAAGTTTCAACGATCAGCAGGTCGGCGCTTCCTTCAACGAGTCCGGCCGTTTGTTCGTAATACGATTTGCTCATCTCGCCGAACGAAATATGACCGAGCGAAGGAAGCTTCGTCGTCGGCCCTATCGAACCGGCAACAAATCGCGGATGCGACGGCGTTGAAAATTGTTGAGCTACGTTCTTTGCAAGTTCTGCCGCCTTGAAATTCAACTCGTATGCGCGGGCGCTGAGGTTGTACTCAGCAAGGACAATCGAGGCTGATCCGAATGAATCGGTCTCGATAACATCGACGCCGGCAGAAAGAAAGTCCGCATGGACTTTTTCAACCGCCGACGGCTTTGCTACGACGAGGTACTCATTGCATCCGTTGAAATGTTCGCCGCCGAAATCATCGGCACTCAAGTTTTGCGCCTGAATGTTCGTTCCCATCGCGCCGTCGAAGACGATGATTTTTTCTTGGAGGAGCTGTTTGAAGGAGTTCATTCTGGAGAATGATGGTTTTACGTTGTGAGTATTACGTTTTACGTTTAGCTCTTATTATTCTTTTTTAGTAAAGAAATCAGCTTTCGCTTCACTTCGTTTACATGCTCGTTTAATTTATCGTATTCGTTTCCTGCAATATAATTCAAGTCCTTTGCGAGAAGAAGAAAGTATTCGAGTTCGCTCGCTGAACCGACCGCGATCGAGAGAAAGTAACGAAACTCTTTTTGCGACATTCGCCCGCAACCTTCAGCAATGTTGGCACCGATCGATGAAGACGCTCTCCGTATTTGATTTGTTAGTGCGAATAGTTCATCCTTTGGAAATTTCTTCGAAACAAGATAAATCTCTATCGTCAACGTATGCGCCTTTTCCCAGACGTTGAGTTTCCGAAAATCCTGCATGCCAATCCCTCCAAAAAAACGTAAAACTTAGAACCGTCTCCCCGCCAAAACAAAAAACCCCAACACTCATTGCGTCGGGGTCCAATAGGCATAAACTCATTGTCCGACGCTTTAGCTATTCACAGTGCGTGGCTGCAAGCTGTCGATTCAAATCGCCACATCTAAATGTACAAAAGAAATCAGCGAATCGCAACTAGGTCCACCTAAAGGCCGTGGTGTATTTTGCGTGACTTGGCGTCTTCCGCGTCCTTGGCGGTTAAAAGAAAACCGCAAATGACGCCAAGGGGCAAAAGGCGCAGCTTGCTCTTCAACAGAACGCAGATAATCTACCTTAGTTTCGAAATGCGCTACTGCACGCCTAAAAGCTAATCGCCAATGCTCAGCGCTTTACTATCATTTCTTTGCCATTTGGCTCCTGGCATTCTCAAATTCTTTCATTGTCCTGCGAACAACTTCCGCGGCGGGAAGAATTTCTTTCACCAGCCCGGAACTTTGTCCCATCTCGAACTCTCCCTCCTCCCAATTTCCTTCGAAGATCCCCATCCGTTCGCGGCCCTTGCCCAGGAGTTGAAGCAATTCTTCCTTCGATTTTCCCGACGATTCTTCTTTTTGAGCACGAAGAGCGAAGGGGTTTTTCATGAGGCGGACAGGAGCGATTTTTTTTAAAGTAAGAATCGTATCGCGGTCTTTTGCTTCAACGATTGCGGTTTTGTATCGGTCATGCGCAGAAGATTCAGTGGTCGCAGCAAAGCGCGTTCCTATTTGAACCCCTTCCGCACCGAGAGCAAAAGCAGCGAGCATCTGCCTGCCATCGGCAATCCCTCCGGCTGCAATTACCGGAATAGAGACGACATCTGCGATTTGTGGAATAAGTGTTAGCGTTGCAATTTCATCGATGCCATTATGTCCGCCGGCTTCAAACCCTTCGGCAACAACAGCATCGACTCCTACCTCTTCGGCTTTCAAAGCATGCTTTACCGAAGCTACCACATGCACAACGACACACCCGGCTGACTTTAGTTTGTCAATGTATTTTAGAGGGTGCCCCGCGGACGTGAATACGATCGTAATTTTTTCATCGATGACAGCCTGAACCAATTCGTTCGCATCGCCGCGCAACAATGGAATGTTCACACCGAATGATTTGCGGGTGGCCTCTTTTGTTTTCTGAATATGCTCGCGCAGAAGGAGAGGCGTCATCGAACCCGATCCGATTAAACCGAGGGCACCGGCGTTCGAAACTGCCGCGGCGAGCTTCCATCCGGAAACCCAAACCATGCCGGCTTGTACGATTGGAACTTCGATACGAAGCAATTCAGTGATTCGCGTTTTCATAACGCGCGTGGAAGGTTCAGTTATTTCGGTAGGAATGGCTTCCTAATTCTTGCAGCACGGAAGCCGGATTTGCTTCAAATGTGAATGAATAAAAAGTCGTCCCCTTGTCGAGCGGAATCAATTTGAGTGAGCGATCGCCAAAGTTCTTATTCTTGACGACGTGAAACAGTTTCGGTTCGTTGACAACGATTATGGTATTCCCCTCGTTATCGGTCACGATGTCATCGCCATACTCCTGCGCAGTCAACGCATTGTCATCTTGGAGGACAAGAACAATTGCACCTTCTTTTTTTGCGGACATCACGACATTGACATTATTACCCGCGTAACGAAGCGCTATGTGGCCTTCATTCGCGCCCCCTTCGTATTCAAACGCCTCGCTCTTCGCGAACCAGTTTCCCTGGGCATAGAACTTTCCCTCGATGTACACTCGGGCATCGACATAATCGGCAGGGAGTTCCGGGCTGTACCCTTCCACGTTGCCGAGCGATCCGTGTAGATAGCCTGTGCGGATAGTGGGTGTTGCCCGCTCGAACGACGATTGGGTAATTTCATCAGCGCGCGAAAACCCTATCAACAACGGGAGTTCACCATGGAAGCCGGCCTCACGCAGGAGTGTTTGAATGGCCCGTTCAACCCGCTCGTAGCCTCCTTCGCCGGAGTGGGTCAAATAAATACTCCCGTCTCTTTCGAGCAAGAACAACGTCGGCATTTCCTGCACCCTGTACGCATCGCGCATCATCGAGGTATTGTCTGTCGCGACCGGAAAGTGAAAACCGTATTTTTGGAGCGCGGCTTCAACAAACTTTGGGTTGCGCGCAAAAGAAAACTCCGGGGAGTGAAGGCCGATGACGACTAGGCCCATCTCGTTATACCGCTGACCCCATTCCTCGACTAACTTCATCGTGTGAAGTGAATTTTCCGTAGTGTAGTCCCAGAAACAAAGGAGAATAACCTGTCCTTGCATCGCACGAATTGTGAGAGGGTCGGAATTGAACCAAAAATCGCCGTAGATCTCGGGCGCTTGCACTTTTTGTGTGGGAAGTTGTTTCATGGTTGCGTCAATATAGCTAAATCCATGGGGAAGTGCAAAGGGAGTCTTAGGTTGTAAGTTCTGAGTCTTGAGTCGTAAGTAATAAGTCTTAAGTTATAGGTTGTACGTTTTCTCGAAGAATCGAATAGAATCGATAAATCTCCCCGTTCATGTAGCTTAAAACTTATAGCTTAAAACGTATAACGTACAACGTATGACCTACAACGGACTGCTGCTCTCGATCACAACGACAAATTCCCCCTTTTTATCAAGTTTTGTCAGCGCATCGAGCAACGAGGGTCCGGTGCCATGAAATATTTCCTCGTCGGGGAGCGTCAGATCGAATGCGACGCAGAGACGACGTGAAGAACCGAATGTTTCGCTGATATCCTTAAGGAGAGGGAGGAGGCGGTATGGAGTATCCATTAACACGATCGTGCGCCGTTCGCGCTTCAATTGCTGAAGCTCTGCAATGCGCCGAGGACGCTTCGGCGAGAGCCATCCATAAAAAACAAACTGGTCGATGGAAAAACCGGAGACGGTTAACGCAGGCATAAGAGACGATGCGCCGGGAATCGGGACAACCTTAATTCCTGCATCGATAGCTTTCCGGACAAGCAGCTGGCCGGGATCGGAAAAGACTGGCGTTCCACAGTCGGACACTACGGCGACATTTTTTCCCTTGGATAGATGATCAAGGATGATAAACGTTGCCGCAGCTTCGTTGTGTTCGTTGAGGCTTTCCACCGGCTTATCAATTCCAAAATGCCGCAGCAAACGCCCTCCCTCCTTGCGTTCTTCGTACACCACAATATCGACTTGTTTCAACACTTCAATGGCGCGAAAGGTCATATCGGCAAAATTGCCGATCGGCGTCGCGACAAGATAGAGCAAACCTTTCATTGAGTTTTTTCGGGTGACATTTCATTCCCGAGGATAGGGGCGAATTGGGAACGATTCTTTTTTCTCCGTTCCCATTCCCGGACAAACATGATGATGATAGCGGTCGTCGGCACCGCGATAAGCAGCCCGATGAAACCGAGGAAGAAAGAGAAGACGAGCAGTGACAGAATAAGAAGCACCGGATGGATTCCGACTTTTGAACCGATAATTTTCGGCGACAACACGGCGGCCTCAAAGATATGAAGCGCGCCGATTGTCGACGCGGCGAGAATCATATGTCCTGCGACCAACGACGCGCTGAACGAGGCTACGATCACCGAGAGGACCAGCATAATAATGAGCCCGAAGTACGGAATCAAATCGAGCACGCCCGCAACAATCCCCAGGACGAGGGGATATTGAATGCCGAAAATAGAAAAGAAGACGGTCACGAGCACGGCATTGATCGCTGCAACGGTGATTGCACCTCTAATGTACCTGCCGAGGAGTTCATCCACGCTGGCGTAATATTCGCTCGCTTGTCCCCGTTTTGCCCGCGGGAGAAGCATTTTTACACGATGCCTGATGAGAGGAAAATCCTTCAACACGTAAAACGAAAGGAACGGAATGATCACCATATTCACGATCCGGGTGACGACCGTTGAGAGTCCGCTCACCAATCCGAATGCTCCTTCGAGCAGCCCTTTCATAATAACTTCCAGGCGCGGGGCAAAACTGGTCGTGAGCATATCGCGTAATTGCTGGGTAGAAATTCCATACCTTTGCAAAGAAACTTCCATCTTGTGTGAAAACATCCAATTTGTAAAATCGTTCGTGATCATCGATGCGGCTTCCAAAATACCCGAGAACTGGGTGAACGCAATCGGCAACACAAGCAGGACAACCACAATCAGGACGGCGATACCGCAAAGTATAATGACAAGCGAGGATGCCCAGCGCGGAATACCCCACGTCTCAACTTTTGTGATGAGCGGATGGAGAATGTACGCGAACAACATGGCAACGGCAAACGGTGCAAGGATCCCTACAATAGAATAGAGGAACCAGAACGAGAAGAGCAGGACGGACAGCCACATAATTTTTCGCGCCATGATATTCGCCCGGAGAGGGTACAGAAGAAAAAGAATTGCTCCAAGAACGATAAAGGGCGAGGCAATATCCCTTATTATATAAATGAGATACAGAAAGAGCGCGATACCGGCAGTAAAAATAATCGCGTCTACCGTGTTTATTGCAGCAGGAGAAGGAGGCGCAGGCTCGTTCAGCAGCGCCTTATTTTTCTTTTGTTGTGGCATAGAGAAAAGTAATTATCAGAAACATCTCACTTCGTACCGGTATGACCGAAGCCGCCGGCACCGCGCGCCGTTTCGCTCAATGAATCAACTTCATCCCACAATATTTTGGTATACGTGCTGATGACCATCTGAGCGATGCGGTCCCCTTTTTTTACAGTAAAAATATTTTTACCGAAATTTGTGAGGATAATTTTTACTTCGCCCCGATAATCCGAATCGATCGTTCCCGGCGAATTAAGAATACCTACCTGATGTTTGATTGCCAAACCGCTCCGCGGACGAATCTGCGCTTCATACCCGGGGGGGATCTCGATAGAAAAGCCTGTCGGTATAAGGACTGTTTCACCGGGTTGAATCGTAACATCGTTTGCGACCGCAGCGCACACATCCATCCCCGCCGAGCCTTCCGTCGAATATTGCGGAAGCGGAACGTCGGAGGCGCCGGACGAAATTCGTGAAATACGAATCGTAAGTTGGGACAAAGAATCCTTTAAAATTTTTGGTCAATGTACGGAGTGTGGCGGGTAAATGCAAACGACGGCCGGCGGAGAGGATAGCTCAGTAAATCACTTTGTTAAGCGGGTACTCGATGATCCCCTCCGCGCCCGCGCGCTTAAGCTGCGGAATAATCTTTCGGACTATCTCTTCATCGATGATCGTTTCAAGCGCAACCCATTGATCGTCGGCAAGCTGTGAAAGCGTCGGTTTCCGGAGAGCGGGTATAAGCTGCAGCACCTTGTCAACGTCGCTTTTGCGGAGGTTCATCTTTAACCCGACTTTGTTCCCGGCATTGATGGCGCCTTGAAGGAGCATCGCGAGATTTTCAATCTTCTCCCGTTTCCAAACGTCGCTCCAGCTTTTCTTGTTCGCAATCAGCTTAGTGTTCGATTCAAGCACGACGTCAACGATGCGAAGCTTATTCGCGCGAAGAGAACTTCCGGTCTCCGTTACTTCCACGATCGCATCGACGAGGTCGGGGGTTTTTACTTCAGTCGCTCCCCACGAAAATTCCACTGTTGCATTGACGTTGTTCTTCGCCAAATAATTTTTGGTGATGCTTACGACTTCGGTCGCGATACGCTTCCCTTCCAGATCCTTGACGGACTTGACCGTCGAACTTTCGTGGACGGCGAGAACCCATTTCACCTTGCGCATGCTCTGTTTCGAGTAGACGAGGTCCGAGACGCTGATCACATCGGCGCCGCTTTCGACGATCCAATCGTAGCCCGTAAGCGCCGCATCGAACACACCGTCTTCAACGTAACGGGGAAGCTCCTGGGCGCGGATCAGCATCGCCTCCAGTTCCTCGTCGTCGACCGACGGGAAATAGGATCGGCTGCTGACGGAAAAATGAAAACCGGCTTTCGAGAGAAGATTGAACGTAGACTCCTGCAGGCTTCCTTTGGGAACGCCGAGTTTAAGTTTCATCGCCGTTTATAATCCTGCCAAGTGTTGCGTATGAAGATTGAGTGAAGGATAAAAAAGATCGTACAATACCCACATAACGGTGCCGATGGAAATCGGGATCGACAAATTATCGTCGATACCGACCGATAATGCTTCAACGACCGTACCGATGGCGGCAGCGGCTATCGCGATGAAATATTCCCCGGCACCGGCGGAAATCTTCGGTGTTGCGGCAATAACGACGAGCGCCGACAGGAAAAAAGCCGCACTCCCCTCAACGCTTTTGCTCAGAAATTTTTTCCTGCCAAATCTCCGCCCAACCAGTGCCGCTGCCGAATCCGAAATAATAAGGACGGCAAAGGCGGTGATCGTAATAAGCTTGGGAAAAATAATGACGCACAGCGTTGCCGATATAAGAACATGAGTAGCGCCGTTGAGGCGCTTGTTCTCCCCGTCATGTTCGTGCGTGCGCAAGAGCCGCCCGAACACGCTATAAAAAACCTTTGCGGTCGATGAATGAAAATGCCGAAGAAGGTCGACGAAAAGGAAAGCCAGAGTGATCGGCACAAGCAGCATCAATGCTTCATCGCGCGATATGAAATAATAAACGATCGGTATACTCAGCGAACAAAGGTGGATGCTTTTTCTGATAACCTCGGCTTTGTAATCGATATTCCTCTGGTCGATCATGTTTATTTCTTTAACCGCGGTTTTGTCTTGATGCTTTTGTTCTCCTGATGAGCGCCGTTCGAAGGATGTCCGGATGGAACCGTTGCGGCCGCAGTTATCGTCAACCCGGCGATAACAGGGCTCTCACCGTTGCCGTTCTTTCGTTCAACGGGAGGAAGCGTTTCACCTCGGAGAACCTTGTCTATCTCTTCGCCGTCGAGGATCTCGCGTTCCAGCAACGCGTTCGAAAGGAGGTGCAGCTTGTCGATGTTGTCCGAAAGAATTTTTTCCGCCCGTTTCATGCACGACGTAACAATTTTCTTCACTTCGTCGTCGATAACGTTGGCCGTGTCTTCGCTGAAGTCGCGGTGTTTCGTCACTTCCCTGCCCAGGAAGATTTCTTCTTCCTTCGCCCCGTAGGTCAGCGGACCGAGCTTGTCGCTCATTCCCCACTCGCACACCATCTTGCGGGCAAGCTGCGACGCCCGTTCAATGTCGTTTCCCGCACCGGTTGTCAATTCGTTGAAAATCAATTTTTCCGCCGCACGGCCGCCGAACGCGTATGTGATCATCGCTTCGAGGTATTGTTTGGAATAGGTATGCTTTTCGTCCATCGGCAAATAAGTGGTAACGCCGAGCGCGCGACCGCGCGGAATGATTGTCACTTTGTGTACCGGGTCGGCCTCAGGAAGCATTTTTGCCACGAGCACGTGACCTGATTCGTGGTATGAGGTAACGCGTTTTTCCCTGTCCGAAATAATAAGGCTCTTTCGCTCCATTCCCATCATCACTTTATCTTTTGATTCTTCAAAATGATGCATCGAGACTTCTTTTTGATTTTGCCGTGCAGCGAGAAGGGCAGCTTCGTTCACCATGTTCGCAAGGTCTGCCCCGGAAAGTCCAGGCGTCCCTTTCGCCAACACGTCAAGCTTCACATCTTCCCCGAGCGGGATATTGCGCGTATGGACTTTCAAAATTCCTTCGCGTCCCCGCACATCCGGCCTGTCGACAACAACCTGCCGGTCGAACCTGCCCGGCCGCAGAAGCGCCGGGTCCAGAACGTCGGGCCTGTTCGTCGCCGCAATCAGGATCACGCCGATGTTTTGTTCGAAGCCGTCCATTTCAACGAGCAATTGATTCAACGTCTGCTCACGCTCGTCATGACCTCCCCCCAGTCCTGCGCCTCGATGGCGGCCGACTGCGTCAATCTCATCGATGAAAATAATACATGGAGCGCTCTTTTTTCCCTGTTCAAAGAGATCCCGAACGCGGCTTGCACCGACTCCAACAAACATCTCGACAAAATCGGCACCGCTTATGGAAAAGAAAGGAACGCCTGCTTCGCCTGCAACGGCCCGCGCAAGCAGCGTTTTGCCAGTGCCGGGAGGACCGAGCAACAGCACACCGCGTGGTATCTTACCCCCCAGTTTTTGAAATTTCCCCGGCTCTTTGAGGAATTCAATAATTTCCTGAAGCTCTGCCTTTGCCTCGTCAGCACCGGCCACGTCAGCAAACGTGATGCGGATGGATCCTTCGCTCAGCATTTTCGCCCTGCTCTTCCCAAACGAAAAGATTCCCTTTGTCCCTCCTCCCTGCATACGGCGGAAAATGATCAGCCAGATCCCGAGGAGCAATATCCATGGCAGCGCGCCGATCAGTGCGTTGATCCAGACATTGTCTTCTTTGGTAATATTGAAATTAACGTGATGCGCTGACCAGTTTCCAATTACCGCATCGTCGATATTGGTATACGGAAGTGTGAGGGTGAATTTCTCCACCCGGACCTTTTTCCCGGTGGGAAGGGTAATGTCTTCCGGCTCGTTGAGTGTACCATGAAAATCGAAATCGTTAAAGTTCGATTTCTTGATGATCGCCCTTCCAATTTTGTTGGCGGAAAGAAATTCCTGGTACTGCGTGTAGGTTACTTCGTACTCGGTCGCTTCCTGTCCTTTGAAAAGGGTCATTACCAAAAAAACCGCCATGATGATCGCCGACCAACTGAGAACGACTCGCAGTACCTTTCCCCAGTTGAAATCGTCTTCGCCGCGCAGCATCGGCTTTTGGCCTCTCCCTTTCAATCCTTTTGGCGGCAAAAACTGGCGGCGCTTTTGCGCGCCGTTCGGCTTCTGGTTCTCGCCTTCATTTTTTTCTTCCTGTTGATGTTTCTCGTCAGCCATGGCCAACGTACTCCTCTCTGAGAATGACAACATTATTTTTCAAGTTTGTACACCGCTCGAAGATTTCGGACCTTCTGCGCATAGTCTAATCCATAGCCAACGACAAAATCGCTCGGAATTTTGAAACCGACATACTCAATCGGATACGGAATTTTCACCGCGTCCTTTTTATACAACAATGTAACAACGGCGAACGATTTTGGGTTCTGTTGAAGGATGAGCTTCTTGATAAAATCGATCGACAGTCCCGAATCTACGATATCCTCAACGACTACGATGTGACGGCCGGAGACTTCACAGTTCAGGTCTTTCAATAGCCGCACGTCGCCCGATGAAATTTTTGCATCGCCGTAGCTCGACAGCTTGAAAAAATCCACCTCGCAATCGATCGTGATTTCCCGGATCAAGTCGGCAAAAAATATGAACGACCCGTTGAGCACGCCGATAAAAATCGGAGTCTTCCCCTTGTAGTCGCCGTTCAGTTTCTTCCCTAGCTGCTTTACACGCTCATGGATTTTCTTCTCGCTGAGATAGAGCTCGAACGGTTCGTTGTTGACGGAAATTTTCTTCTTCATGCGCTGCTGATCGAAAGTTTGTACGCTTCGGTGGATGCTGGAGTAATTTTGTACCGCTCATCAATTCGGCAGCCCGCTACCCATACAATGTCTCCGTTGGATTCGAGGATCGGAATCCTCCCTTTTTCTGCCCGGGAAATTTTCATGTCAATAAATAGATCGCTTACTTTTTTCCTGTGTTTCATCCCGAGCGGGACAAACGAATCTCCTTCTTTCCACGAACGAACGCATAAAGGAAATTTTACCTTGCCGGCGTCAACATACTCTGTAGACGAATGAGCTCCTAACTTATTGGGGACGATTTTACATTTTTTCACAGAAAGCGAAAAAAAATCGTTCGTCACCATCCCTTCCTTCTTTAAAACAAATGAAAAACCGGTAGCTCCAGTTCGTCCGGAGAGAAGAATATGGTTCGACTCATTTTCCGCCCTCCATCCGTTCCCGCAATCAACGCGAGACCCTTTTTCGGCATCAAGGAGAGAAAGCACAACGGCAATTCGCTCGGCAGACGGCTCGATGCCTCTTCCAAGAAATGCATCGTGCACGATCATGTGCTGCATATACTGATGCTGTTTTATCAATTCTTTTTTCAGAAAAAGAACCTCTCCGTCGTTTTCGGATACCACAGACGACCATGCGCTTTGAATATGTCCTCGGAGATACTCGGCGCAACTTTTAAAAATAGCCGACGAACTCGAAAGCGACTTGACGAGCGACGGGTTCACCCTCTTTTCGAGCAGGGGGATCACTTTCCTTCGAAGGAAATTTCGACTGTACTTGTCGGTCAAGTTCGAAGAGTCTTCACGGAACTTCAAACCCCTCTCACTCGCATACGCGGCGATCTCCTGCCTCGTGGCAAAGAGTAACGGACGGATAATCGATGCATCACTCCGTCGAACGGGAATGCCTGCAATCCCATCGATCCCCGTTCCCCTGATAAAATTCAGAAGCATTGTTTCGGCGTTGTCGTTAGCGTTGTGTGCCGTCGCAACGAGATCTGCACGCAATTCCGACTTCTTAACAAGAAAGAAAGAATAGCGAAGGTCCCTTGCCGCTTCCTGCACAGAAATTTTTCTTCTCTCCGCTTCCTTTTTTGTTTCTACGCGAGCTGCAAACAAGCGAAGGCTGTAATGCTTTGCCAACGAGCCGGCAAACTTTTCGTCTGCAGCTGCCTCACGTCCCCGTAATTGATGGTTAACATGAAGGATTACGAGATGCAGCTGCCACTCTGCCGAGAGCATCGCAAGCAAATCGAGCAAAACGACAGAATCGATTCCCCCGCTGACTGCGACTAATACCGTGTTCCCGCGGTGGAGAAGGCCTTGGGCCCGAACAAAACGTTTAAACCCTTCATAGAGCGCAGGCGAGCGAAATTTCTTTTCCATGGCAACATCGATACTCGCTAAAAAAATCTCCCGATCGTCTTTCAAATCGATTGAAATGGCCGACCGCACAATAGAACAAGTTATCTATAAATATATTAAATTCTTACCGCTTTTGCCACAGGAATTTCACCCAATTATTGGAGGGATATACAGATGTATTCTAGCTAGCACAGCGATGGAGTCTGCTGTCTTAAGCTCCTGCCTCAAACGAAAAAATCCCCTCGATCTCAATCCGAAGGGATTTTTTCTCTCAACCGGGAGGCGCAACCACTACTCATTGGTCTTCGCTTGTCAAGAAGAGGGAACGTGGTCCATAAATTGTCGACAGAATAATTACCCTTTCATGCACTTCCAATGCGCCGGATATCTCAGCGGTTTCCTCCAGTCAATATTCTGACGGTAGATGTTGGAGTTGCTCGTACGTAAATACCGGTCCATCTTTGCATACGTACACCGGTCCGACAGAGCAATGTCCGCATTTACCCACGCCACATTTCATCCTGTTCTCCAGCGTCGTGAACATTGTCTGGGGAGAGAAGCCGAGTTTTTCCAGGACGGGAAATGTGAACTTTATCATTACCGGCGGACCACACACGATGGCGATTGTGTTATCGCTTTGCGGAGCAAGATCCTCCAGAACCTTCGGGACAAACCCGATTTTGCCCTCCCACTCCGGGTTTTCTCCACCCGGGTCGACAGTTGTCACTAATTTCATATCCGATCGTTTGCCCCATTCCCCCAGTTCTTGTTTGTATACCAAATCGGCAACGGAACGAGCTCCGTACACAATTGTGACATCGTTGAACCAATCGCGCAAATCGAGCGCATTCCAGATAACGCTCCGCATCGGAGGGAGAGCAATACCGCCGGCGATAAAGAGTAAATTTTTCCCTTTCCAGTCCCCCAGCGGAAAAATATTTCCGTACGGCCCACGGAATCCAATAAGGTCGCCTTCCTCCTTCTGCGCAAGAGCGGATGTTACTCGCCCCGTTTGACGGAACGTGCATTCGATGTACTCTTTGCGAGTCGGCGACGAGGCGATACAGAAAGTTGACTCACCTTCCCCGAAAACGGAATACTCTCCGAATTGTCCAGCGCTGAAAGTAAAATGCTCGCGATCGGCGTTATCGATGAAATTCAACCGAAAGGTTTTAACGCCGGGTGCTTCGTCTGTGATTTTTTGGATCCGCATCAAATACGGATTGTATGTATTAGCAGACAACATTATTCCTTTTCGATCTCTTTCCTACATAGTATGATTGGCATTTTCATATAGAACAGACTCTGCGCTATCAAACAGCTTCGACCTTGGCAGCAATATCAATAAGTTGTTCCTTCAAATTCATATCCGCCGGGCATGCCCGCGAGCAGCGCCCGCAGCCAACGCAACCGAGTAATTCATATTGACGGGGTTGGTACGAGAATTTATGCATTACCCGCTGGCGCCAACGTTCACTTTGGATAGGGCGCGGATTGTGTCCGGATGTATGCTGAGTAAACAGCGAGAACCCGCACGAATCCCAGCAGCGCACGCGGTCCCCTTTTCTGTAAGTGCCCTCGTCCTGAATATCGAAACACGAACACATCGGACAGACAAAAGCACATGTACCGCAACCAATGCAGCGTAGTGACGCGTCATTCCAAATTTCGTTGCCGAATGCGCCGGCAAGTTTTTTGGTGATCTCTTCATGCGAAAACGTCTTTTCGATTTTCGGCAGGTATTTCTCTTTATCGACGGGGGTACTCTCTTCGAACATTTCTTTGTAGGATGTAATCAATGCAATCCCTTTTCCCGAAAGAGGCTCGACATAATACGAGCTCTCCTCAATGGGAGTCAAGAGAATATCACTTCCATTAGTGTCGCCGGGCGAAGTGCCGGTTGACGTGCAAAAGCAGTCGTCATCAAATTTGGTGCAGCTCATGCTGATGACTGTCAAGGCATTTTGTCGCTGTGCTATGAATGCATCGGAAATATCACGGCTGAAGAAATCCGCAAGCCGCTGTAACGCTGAAGCATCGCACGGGCGTGAGCCGAAGAGCACGCGTTCAGACGGCAGTGTCTCCGCATGATCCTTCACGCGCAACTCGGCGCCTTGATATTCAAACGAAATCAGTTTTTGATATTTTGGGAACAGCAAGTCTTTTGGTGATTCCGTTGTTTGAACGTAATCAAACACTACGGCGTGCACATCTGCCACCGGAGCAAAAAACACTTTCTCTCCCTTGCGCTGGGGCGCGTAAATCATTTTTCCGGATGCCGCGATAGCATCAAGAAATTTCAACAAGTTTTCGTGTGATAAAGAATAAGGAGTCATTTTCTGAATTCGGTAATTACAAGATAAAGGTCTCTTTGTCTTCTACGCGGAACGATGACAATGCTGCAGGCATATCGCATCGCGTTCCAGCCTCCTGTCCAAACTCCCGCTCGACGATCCGAGATGCTTCTATCGTCAGAAGCGAAATCGGAATCCCCACCGGACATGCGATGTTGCACGAGCCGCATTGTACACACCGTCCCGCGAGGTGCATTGCGCGATTGAGATGCCATTCAAAATTGCCGAGCGCGTGCGGCGCGGCATTGACCCATTGCGGCTGGTTGCATTCCGTGATACAGCGTTCGCAGTAGCATAACGGACACGACGAACGGCACGCGTAACATTTGAAACACCGTGACAATTCTTCCTGCCAATACGTAAACCGCTCTTCTATTGACATTGCTCTAAGAGTTTCGATCTCTTTAGTGACATGCGGCGGGAAGCCCACGGGGTGGCTTGCAACATACTTTTCAAGCGAGGCATTCTCAGTTAATTCGGTGACGTCAGTATCTTCGATTGCCAGTGCGATAAGATCGGTGCTTTTGATTTGCCGTTCTGCAATCAGCTGAACGATCGATCGGACCACAACCGGCGTGGTGACAATAGCCGGTGTTCCCATCTTTTTGATTTCCGGTTTGGCAAGATAGACGGCAAGATTCTGCCGGCATCGCTGATCCCATAGCAGCAGTGAAACATCAGCATCATTACGGATGAAAACAGGCCGGACCTTCCCGCCGGAGCCTTCGCCATAGCCGATAATCACTTTTGCTCTGCCGGATTCTAAAAGCTCTTTTGCTTTTCGGTGTAACGCTTGCATCGGTTTTGTTCTTTCAGACGACAGAAAACTATTCTGTCTCAAAAAATGACTAAGCAACTTCCCGGGTCAATGCCTGGAATGCTGCCGACGGGCCGAGTTTGCGGATTTCCTCAACGGTGGAGTTCACGACGTCCGCCCACTTTGCTCCTTCAGCGGCGGACACCCATGAGAATTTCACGCGGCGCATGTCGATGCCCATGTATTCCATCATTTCTCGGAAGACGATCCATCGGCGTCGAGCATGGAAATTACCAGATGTGTAATGGCAATCGTTTGGATGACAACCGGAAACGATAACGCCGTCGGCGCCCTGCGCGAAAGCTTTCAGCAATAAATTGTAATCGATGCGACCCGTGCATGGAAAGCGCACAATGCTCACGTTCGTCGCGTACTTTATGCGGCTCGTTCCGGTCAGGTCAGCACCGGCATACGTGCACCAGTTGCAGACAAACGCGATGATTTTCGGTTCATATGGGTTGTCCATTATGCGAGCACCTCCATCACTTCTGCGTATAATTGTTCGTTGCTGTACCCTTGGAGGTCGATTGACTTAGACCGGCAGAAGGCCACGCAGGTTCCGCATCCCTGACACAATCCAGAATTGACCTTCGCAACAGTCTTAATGAGTTTGCCATCGCGTGTTTTTATTTCTTCCGGCTCGATGGCGTTGTATGGACATGCCGTTTGGCAGGTGAAGCATCCAACGCACGTTGAAAATGCGGGGGGAGCAGAACGATTCACAACGGCGATTACCGGCTCACGCGTCAATTCGTCGGCAGAGAATAATCCGAGGGCTTTACTCGCCGCTGCAGACGCCTGGCCCACGGAATCGGGAATATCTTTCGGCGCCTGGCATGCACCGGCAAGAAATATCCCGGCTGTATTCGTTTCCACCGGACGCAACTTCGGATGGGCTTCGGAAAAGAAATGATGTGCATCGTAGCTGACGTGCAATTTTTGCGCAAGCTCTTCCGCCCCTTCGTTGGCGACGCCTGCTGTCGCGAGAACCACCATATCGGCTTCGATCTCCACCGGCTGTGCACCGAGCAGCGTGTCCGCTCCGCGCACGATCAGTTTCCCTCCACTCTCGTACACGCGCGATACGCGTCCACGAATATAATTGACATGGTCCTCTTCGATCGCGCGGCGCACAAATTCATCGTAGCCTTTTCCCCCGGCACGAATGTCCATATAAAATACATATGCATCGCCGCCGTGTACTTTGTGTTTATAGAGCATTGCGTGTTTAGCAGTATACATACAGCAAATCTTAGAACAATACTCAATTCCTTTTGCCGGGTCGCGTGAACCTGCACAGGAAATGAAAACGATTTTTTTAGGAACCGTCCCGTCGGATGGACGCCGCGGTTCACCCAGTGTTGGCCCGGAGGCGGAAAGGAGGCGCTCGAACTGCAGTCCGGTCAGGACATCCTTGTATTTTCCGTATCCGTATTCGGGGAAGAATGATGCTTCTTTAATGTTGAAACCGGTAGCAACGACGACCGAGCCGACCTCTACGTCGACGAACTCATCCTGTTGGTCGAAATGGATTGCATTTGCCGGACATTTGGTCTGACAAAATTTACACTTGCCGTTTTTGAAGTACGAACACCGCGAACGGTCGATAACGGGCTTATTCGGTACTGCCTGCGGAAATGGTATGTAAATGGCGCTGCGCAAACCGAGTCCGGTGTTGAACTCGCTTGGAATTTTTTTGATGGGACATGCCGTCGCACATTCGCCGCAGCCGGTGCATGCTTTCTCGTCGATACTTTTTGCCTTCTTTCGGATACGCGCCGTGAAATTGCCGATAAAGCCGGTGAGGCTCTCCACTTCCGCGTACGTATAGAGGGTGATATTCGGATGTTGCGCTATTTCGACCATCCGGGGCGTGAGAATACATTGCGAGCAGTCGAGCGTGGGAAAAGTCTCCGACAGTTGGGACATATGCCCTCCGATAGACGGATCGTGTTCCACCATCACCACTTTTTGTCCCGCGTTGGCGATATCGAGAGCGGCCTGGATGCCGGCGATGCCTCCCCCGATCACCAGGGCGGTTTTCGTGACGGGAACTTTGATTGGAAAAAGCGGCTTGTCGCGTTTCACTTTTTCCACCATCATCGAAACGAGGTCGGCGGCTTTTTCTGTAGTCGCATTTCCTTTGGTATGCACCCACGAACAATGTTCGCGCAGGTTTGCCATTTCGCAGAGGAACGGGTTCAACCCGGATTCTGCGCACGTTCTTCGGAATGTCGGTTCATGCATTCGGGGCGAACATGCAGCAACAACAACACCCGTAAGATTTTTCTCTTTGATCGCCTGGCGGATGAGGTTCTGTCCCGGGTCTGAACACATGTATTTGTAGTCGACACTGTGCGCAACGCCCGGGATGTTTGCAATCGACTTTGCGACTTTTTCACAATCCACCGTCGCGCTGATATTCTCGCCGCAATGGCAGATAAAAACTCCGATTCGTGACATCGTTTAACCCCGCTTCGCTTACGACACCGCCGCTGTTGCGCGGATCGGCATATTTTGTTGAACCTTGCTCTTCGCTTCCAATGTAACAGGAACAAAATGCCGCTGTAATCCTAATGCCGTCGGTTCTATTCCGAGGGCAATTCCGATTGCCTGTGTAATATAGATGACTGGAATAGTGAATTTCTTTCCCGTCGCGCGCTCAATAGCTTTTCGGCGCATGTCGAGATTGGAATGGCACATCGGGCAGGCGACGATGATTGCTTCCGCGCCGCGTACAGCGGCATCCTCCAAAATCTTCCCGCCGAGCCGACCGACGATATCAGTGCGTGTGATCGAAAAACTTGCACCGCAGCATTCCGTTTTCATCGCCCAGTCAAGCGGCGTCGCACCGATGCGTTTCATGAGATCATCCATCTCCATCGGGTCTTCCATCCGTTCATGGTGGACCACGCTCTTTGGACGAACAAGCAAACATCCGTAATAGCAGACAACTTTATTCGAAAAAGTTTTGGGGAAAGACTTAACCGCTTCGGGCGTAAGAACCCGATTGAGGACATCTAAAATATTCCGCACATTTATTGTTCCAGCATACGGCATGTTGATCATACTGGCAACCGTTGCACGCGCGGTTGCATCAACGGAGAGCTCAGTTTTTGTCGAGGCAAGCCGGTTAAAACAGGCGGCACATGGAACTACCAATTCTTCCATCTTCTGGAATTCTGCCTGCGCGAGAATTTTTGCCGGCAAAGCCAGCGACAACCAATGTTCGAGCGAATGCGCAGAGCTTGCCCCACAACAATTCCACCCTTCGACTTCCTCCAATTCCAGGCCTAGTTTCGGCGCAATCGCACGAAGCGACTCGGCATATTCACGCGAGGAGCCTTCGAAGGAACAGCCGGGGTATAACCCGATCTTCATGATGTATGCTCCTTTAGCTTCTTCATCCCGGAAAAAATTCGGCTGACTAATTTTCCATTGAATGATGGTAAAATAGAGAGCTTCCCTTTTTGCAGCATCAGCGGCGCGACAACCACATCCTGCAAGAAGTGTCGCGTGCGAAGTTTATATTCTGCAACCAGTCCAATTTCCCACAATCTTCCGAAACGTTTGATCGAATGAAGAAACGAGGTGTGAAATGCAACGATATCTTTAGCGTCAGGATGAACGAGGTTAAGGCGAAGTGATTCTGCACGAAGTACGTCCATAGCTTTAGGAAGGTCAACTTCCATCGGACAGCGAGCAACGCAAGTTTGGCATGCGAGGCACAACCAAATGGCATAACTGCCCAGAACTTTGCGTTCTCCTTCTTTTGTCTTCGTTTGGAGCAATCGCAGAACAACGCTAGGTGTAAAATCCATCTCGCTTGTTGCGGGGCATCCAGCAGAGCATTTGCCACATTGGTAACATCGCTGTACCGATACACCGGACGTATGAAAAAGGAGGTCGGCGAGAGATGTAGCCTGCCCTTGAAGAGTAGCTTCAGACATTTATTTCTCCAAATTAAAAACGCTTACAGCGTTTTTAGCGGAGGGAAGGTGAAAGCGGTCAGGTCAATACCGCTGCTCGATTGTTAAAGTCAAGTCCGCAGCGATTGACTATTCAAAAGAAGAATCGAAATGTGTTCGTTTTGGTTTGTAACAATCATTGCCGAGTTAACACTTTTGCTGATACTGCAATTATCGTGATCGCATAAACAAGAGGAAACAGACATGTTGCCCAAAACAAATTATTATGACTGCCTTCGCGTCATCCTCAGCGTGAGGAACGGGAATAATATATGGATAAAAAAAAACAAGTACGTAAAAAAATGCACACGATGAAAATATTTCTAGGTAATGGTCTTTACACTGTTTAAAAAATAGATGTTGAATAATGTAATAGTGAATGTAATTAAATGAAGCTAATCTCAAGAGTTTTGACAAGCAAAGGGCTGCAGAAACGGAACATCCGTTGGATTAGCCCATGTCGCATCGGAATAATTCAATCTTTCACAAAACCATCCATCGTGTTTCAAGCCGACAGATAGAACTGATTGCCAATTGACAAAGGCCAACTCAATGATCATTGCGACGAGATTGATAACAAGGTACCTGAACTTAAGAATGCCTTGCTTGCATCGGATTATCGCGCAAGAATTACGTTCAAAAATGCCGAAAAGTTAATCTGAAGAGGGATGATTTGAAACTAAGGGCATTATTATGTGGATAGTGTAGGTCAACAACCGAATACCGATCCTCTCTACGATACCAGAAGAAGGTCCCATTGGTTCTCGTAGCGGGGGGAGGGATTCGAATCCGCCAGAAAACAGCGGAATTCGTCGTCGCTTCGCTCCTCCTCAACCCACCATAAACAACAAAGTCGGATTACTCCGACTTTGTTTTCGCTGTAGCGGGGGAGGGATTCGAACCCACGACCTACGGATTATGATTCCGACGCTCTAACCAGCTGAGCTACCCCGCCGCTTTAAATCTAGAGAATATGTTTAGCGAAGTCCCGTTGGGACCGAACCACCGCTTCCGCGAATTTACTTCAACTTTTCTATAACCTGATAGTAAATTTAGCAAAAAAAAACTTCGATTGCAATCTGGTAGAGTTACGGCAGAGAACTGAGAGGATATTTTCAATCGCAGGCATGACCTTCAATTTGCAATTTACTTTACGCGAGCGACAACTAGTTCGGCAAGGTGTTCGCGATCACCATGTCATTCCGGTTTCCACCGTATTTTCGCGTATACGTTCCCCGATGTATTGCGTATGGGACATTAAATGCTATATTAGATGGCGGAGAAAATGTTCAGTTTTAAATTTTACCGGGATCAGAGTTACCGACGCTGGGCCCTTATTGACGCAGAAATATTTCCGAAACATTTCATGAACATAAAATTGTTCATCATAGATCATCCCTTCTATCCTGAGATCCTATTTAGGCATGAGTGTATCCCCGCCACGTTTGACAGCGCCGTCCCCGCATTGAATAGCGGTCTTCGGGCACCAAGAACAACACGGACCCTCTGCAGCTGCATTTAATTCTCCGTCGGAAACTCTCCTCTGGGTGACACGCAGCCTGATGCCATCCCCGCGCGTACTTGCAAGAGGAGACCTAGCTTTGACATCGCAGCTCATCGTCCGATCCAACGGGAAATGAACCTCGATGAGGCCACTGATGAGTTATCGATGAGGAAAACCCCATGCAAAAACGAAAAGCCCCAAAAGAAGTAAACCCACCAACAATTCACCTTCACGCCAGAGCTGAAGCCGTGAAGTCGCAGAACTCGAACGAACAATCGATCGTGATCATCGAGAGAAACGGACGCATTCTCTTCGCCAACAGGGCATTTAGCGAATCGACAGGCAAAACGATTTCCGAGCTGGTCGGTTTTCCAATTTGCAGGGTCGTATCACCTGAGCATGCTGCTTTGTTAAGCGATCGTATGACGAAAGTATTATCGACCGGAACGCCTGAAGACTTTGAAATCATGACGGGAGGACGCCGAACTACGAACACCCTTTGCCCCCTCATTGACGGCGGCGGAACAATTGTTCAACTTGTGCTTACTGGAACCGACGTCACTCAACGCAGGATGGCCGAGGAGGCCTTGCATGAATCTCGTCAGATGCTTCGCCTCGTTCTGGACACTATTCCGGTGCGGGTCTTTTGGAAGGACACCGATTCCAATTATTTGGGCTGCAATCAATCGTTCGCGCGCGATTCCGGGCTGACTTCACCCGAAGAACTTGTCGGCAAGAACGACTGGGCGATGGGCTGGGCAGACCTGGCTGAAGCATATCGCGCCGACGATCGACTTGTTATCGATACCGGAAAACCACGACTCAATTACGAAGAACCGCAGACAACCCCCGATGGCCAACGAATCTGGCTGCGCACTACGAAGGTCCCCTTACTCGGCGCAGAAGGGACCATCAAGGGAATACTTGGTACGTATGAGAACATCACCGAAGAAAAGCAAACAGAGGAATCGCTTACCAAGAGCGAGCAGAGATTCAGGGAGCTGTTCGACAGCGCTCCTATCGGTTACCATGAGATCGACAATAATGGACGCATTGTCGACGTAAATCGGACAGAATTGGAAATGCTCGGTTATCTCAGGGAAGAGATGTTAGGAAAACCTGTATGGCTCTTCGTTCATGACAGCGAATCGTCGCGGAAACGAGTTGAGGCAAAACTATCGGGCGAACTGCCGCCGACCAAGAGCGCTATGCGGTACTACCTCCGTAAAGATGGTACTTCTTTTACAACGCTGATGGAAGAACGCTTGCTGAAGAATGAACAAGGAAAAGTTACCGGAATTCGAACAGTTATTCAGGATATTACCGAGCGCATGCGGACGGAAGAAGCCCTGCGCATCAGCGAAGAGCGATTCAGAACGACGCTCTACAGCATCGGCGATGGAGTGATTACCACGGATATTCAGGGAATAGTTTTGCAGATGAACCCAGTTGCAGAGTCGCTCACTGGATGGTCCGAAGAGCAGGCAGTTGGAAAGTCTGTTACTGAAGTCTTTAACATCATCAACGAAGAGTCCGGGATCTCCGTCGAGAATCCCGTCTACCGCGTCCTTCGTGAAGGGATCATCGTTGGCCTCGCCAACCACACAACATTGATCGCCAAAGATGGAGTCCGGCGTCCGATCGCCGACAGCGGAGCGCCGATCCGCGACGAGTTAGGTGAAACGATTGGCGTTGTTCTCGTCTTCAACGATCAAACAGAGCGCAGGTTACTGCATGCTCAACTGATGCAGGCGCAGAAGATGGAGGCAATCGGAAGGCTTGCGGGGGGCGTTGCGCACGATTTCAATAACGTGATTGCCGTGATCCTCGGTTACGCCAAGCTCATCGAGCACGCGATCAGCCCCTTGGATCCGATTGCGCGGAAGGTGCAGGCCATTATCTCGGCCGCAGAGCGGTCCGCCGACCTTACAAGACAGCTCCTTGCATTTGCGCGCAAGCAGGTCGTTGCTCCTGTGGTGTTGAACTTGAACGACGCTCTTACTTCCCTTCAAAGTATGCTCACGCGGTTGGTCGGTGAAGATGTTACTCTCACATTAAAACCCGGGAAAGACCTCTGGAACGTGAAAATCGACCGGACACAAGTGGACCAGATTCTCGCCAACCTCTCAACAAACGCACGCGACGCCATTGCCGACGTGGGCGCAATCTCGATTGAATCTTCAAACATTACCGTTGATGAGGACTACTGCAAGGAACATCTGGAGTTTCATCCGGGGGAGTACGTTATGCTTGCCTTTAGCGATACCGGCTGTGGCATGGACAAAGCGACGATTGCCCAAATCTTCGAGCCGTTCTTCACAACGAAACCCAAGGACAAAGGGAGCGGACTGGGACTCGCGACGGTATTCGGAGTTGTGAAACAAAATAACGGGTTCATTAATGTCTACAGCGAGCCTGGCAAAGGAACGACATTCAAAATCTATTTCCCGCGGTTTTACGGAGATATCGAAATGCCGGCCGGAAAGCGAGAAGATATTCCGCTCAAAGGGACAGAATCGATACTCGTGGTCGAGGATGAGGAACAATTACTTGACCTTGCCAAAAGCTCGTTGGAATTGTACGGATATACTGTCCTTATCGCAAAATCTCCGGGCGATGCCATCGTGCTGTGCGAACGGAGCAACACGAAATTCGACCTTCTTATCACCGACGTGGTGATGCCAGGAATGAATGGCAAAGAATTGAAAGAACGGCTCGACGTGCTAAAGCCGGGTATGAAAGTGGTCTTTATGTCCGGTTATACGGCAGATGTCGTGGCCCACCGAGGGATACTCGACGAAGGGGTCAACTTCCTCCAAAAGCCATTTACACCCCGCTCGCTAGCAAGAAAAGTGCGGGAGGTTTTGAACAAATGAAAGTCTGAAAAAATTGAACTCTTTTGGCGAACAAGCACGGGAGTTGTAAGCAAGCTAACGTGTTTGCTTGAATAATGGCGCGCAGTGGCCATCGATGAGCTTTGTGGCTACTTTGATGGGGGTTGATCGGAGAATTTGAGATTTGAAGTAACGACGATTTGTTCTTGTTCCACTCTCAAATTCTGATTGAAGGGGGTGATGTAAACTGTTTTCGTTTGGTCGCCTGGCAATGCGACGAGAACACTCGGCTGCACGGGTTGCGGCCCGGCGAATTCAAACTCAGGCCGGTAAAACTTTGAAATATCGACGTCGCCAAGATGTATTTTCTTGCCAAAGAATTTTGTATACACTTCGAATGATGCCTTCAACACTTTGACCGATATCCTGTTCGTTTCTTGATGATATTTGATCTCCACTTCACCGTTGGCAACCGATCCGTACGAAAAGATCCCCACTTTTACACTGGCGTCAGCGGCAAATCCTGCCGCGTTAGGTTTAAGGTCGATATGTGCGTTCTTTACGGTCCATGTGTATTCTCCTTTCATCCCCAATACATCGTATGGGGCCTTTCCGCTCACCGGACCGATGGCATCAAAAAAACCGTTCAACGTCGATTGGCGAACGATAACGATGGCGTCGGGAGGCTGGGCAATCGAGGTTTGAGCGAAAATGAAAGCAGTGATAATAAGAGAAGTGATCGTCGTGGCACGCATAGATTTTTCCTTCCAGAAAATTGAAAA
>JBAUMC010000125.1:0-17668 GCA_049578505.1 Bacteroidota bacterium
CGAAACATCGTTTCGGGGACAGAAATTAGCGGCTCGTTACCTCGCATCGCAGTTCGAACTTATGGGCCTTCAACCCGAGGGAGACAGCGGAACGTACTTTCAACGCTTTCCGGTAATGCATGTTACCATAGACACGAGAAGTTTTTTGACAACTTCAACCCCGGCTGGAACGAAAGAATGGACCGGTTTCGGCGCAGAGTATGTTCCGTATTCTTCCGGCAGAGATACGACAATCTCTGGAGAAGTCGAGTTCGTGGGTTACGGAATCAATTCAAAAATCTTATTGTATTCTGATTACGACCCCTCCAAGAGCTACAAGGGAAAAATTGTCCTCGCGCTGCGAGGTGCCCCCTCCAAGGATGATTCGGCAATTGCATTAGCAAAAAACGACGCAGCCGTTTCGGGCTATGCCAAGAGAATGTATGCCGAGAATAACGGAGCGGCTGCAATATTAATGGTTGAGGACTTGAAGGGCCGAACGATGAAAGATGCGCTCGGCGATCATCAGGATGATTTAGTCCGAGGAATTATTACTATCCCTCAACGACTTCGCGCTAGAATTCCGATGTTTGCCATCAGCAAAAATATTGCAAACGAATTGCTCCGCTCTTCCGGGAAAAACGTCGACGATCTCCAACGAACAATTGATTCGACGGAGGAGCCCGAGTCGTTTCCCATAAAGGATGCAAAAATAACACTAACGGTTCTCCTGCATAAGGAAGAAGTCTTTTCCGAAAATGTCATAGGCGTTCTTCCCGGTTCAGATTCTCTATTAAAAAACGAGTATGTTGCTTTCTCAGCTCACTACGATCACCTCGGCAAAAACATTGTAACCGGCGAGGTTTACAACGGCGCCGATGATGACGGATCTGGAACATGTTCCCTCCTTGAGATCGCACATGCATTCACATCGATGAAACAGCCACCGAAACGAAGCCTTTTGTTTCTCTCCGTTTCGGGAGAAGAAAAGGGCCTCCTGGGTTCGCTGTATTATACGGAGCACCCGACAATTCCGCTGGAAGAAACTATTACAGATTTGAATGCCGACATGATCGGAAGATTCGACCCCGAACATGAACAAATGCACGACACCAATTACGTGTACCTCATCGGCTCTGATAAACTGAGCACCGAGTTGGATTCAATCAGCCGAAAAGCAAACGACGAAAGCATGAAACTCAATCTCGATTATACGTATGATGACGAGCAAGACCCACACCAATACTACCGCCGAAGCGACCATTATAATTTCGCGAAAAAGAATATTCCGATTATCTTCTATTTCAACGGAGAGCATGCAGATTATCACAAGCCGACTGATAAGGTCGAAAAAATAAATTTCGGCATTCTTACAAAACGAGCGCGTTTGATTTTCTACACGGGATGGAAGCTGGCCAATATTGCCTTTCGTCCGGTTGTGAACATGGGGGGATTCACGTCACCCCCATCCGGAAAAAGATGATAGACGGAAATGACATACTGAAATCTCTGCGCACACAATCACTTGGGAAAAAAATTTATACTTTCGACTCAATTGATTCGACAAACATATTTGCGCGGTCTCTTAAAGACGACCAAGGTCCCAACGGTACACTCGTCATTGCCGACGAACAGACTGCGGGGAAGGGACGCCAGGGGAAACAATGGCAGTCCCAAAAAGGGAAGAATCTCCTTTTCTCTGTTGTGATCCGCCATTTCCTTGTCCAGGAAAAGGTCCGGGTCATCCCATTTGCCGCAGCGCTGGCTGCAGCAGACGGCATCCAACAGGAAAAAGGGGTTGCGATTGAATGCAAGTGGCCCAATGATTTGTTGATAGGGGGTAAAAAGGTCGCGGGAATGTTGATCGAGACGACAACACAGAACGATGCCGTCATGAGCATGATCCTCGGGATTGGAATCAACGTCAATCAAACCGAATTCGCGGCCGATATCAAAGGCAAAGCGACTTCATTAAAGCTCCACTTACGCCGGGACGTCGACCGCGTCCGCTTGCTGACTGCTGTCCTGCAAGAATTGGAATATCGGCTCGAGCAATTACGGCAGTTTTCGCCGCAGACTCTGCTCGACGAATGGAAGCAACGCACAACCATGCTGGGTTCCATGATAACGCTTGTCGAACACCATTCGTCAGTTAAGGCCACGGCAATTGACGTGGCGCCTAGCGGCGCTCTCGTTATCGAAGAAATGAACGGAAACCGCCGCGAGGTTTTCGCCGGAGACGTGACTATTGGGTAATGAACAATTAAGAATTAAAAATTAGGAATTAGAAATTAGGAATTTTAAAAAAGCTACATTCACAGAAACAAACATAACAGGATATCATGATACTAGCAGTCGATATTGGAAATACACACACGGTGTTCGGGATTTACGATAAGAAAAAACTGCTTGGCGATTGGCGCGTGACAAGTTACGTGACGCGAACAGAAGATGAATTCGGGGCGCTCGTGCGCACATTTTGTGGAGATGCGGGCATTTCTGCAAAAAAGATTTCTGCGTTTGGAATTTCGTCCGTTGTTCCAAATTTGACGGGCGTGATGCAGCGGATGTCGAAAAAATATTTCGGCCTTGAGCCGACCGTGGTTTCATCGTCCCTTCCTCTCGGGATCACACTACAGGTCGACGACCCATCGTCTGTCGGTGCAGACAGGCTCTGCAATGCCGTGGCCGGGTTTGCCAAATATAAAGGCCCGCTCGTGATCGTCGACTTCGGAACCGCTACGACATTCGATGTCATCTCCAAAGGAGGGGAATACCTCGGCGGCGTTATTGCGCCCGGTATTGAAACTTCGGCCGCCGAACTCCACCGCCGGGCAGCTAAATTACCGAAGATCGATATCCATTTCCCGAAAACTATTATCGGAAAAAATACCGTGAGCAGCATGCAGTCCGGAATTCTGTACGGGGCGCTCGATTCAATGGAGGCAATGGTCCGGCGCATTTCTAAAGAAATCGATGACTATCCTACGGTTATCGCGACGGGAGGATTTTCGGAGCTGATCATGAAGCATACAAAAATCATCAACAAGCACGAACCGACACTCGTGTTGGAAGGAATTCGGATCATCGTCGAAAAGATGGCCGGGAAGAAGAAATAGAAATTTATCATCTGATTCGCCGTACCGGACGAATTGTATTCTTATATGACCTTGCCGCATGATCGATGGGCAACAAGCAAACGGCTCGTTCAACGACGAGCTGTCTACGTTTTGATTAATGATGCCGCTTCAAGATTTTGCGCTTTTCTGTTATCGCAGCAAAACCATTTTTCTAGTTCTAGCAAATGTACCTGCTTGGCCGGAAACCGACATCCGATAGAAGTAGACGCCGCTAGAGAGGTTGGTACCTCCAAAATCAATTGCATAGCTTCCGGGTTCCTGCCACTGCTGAATTAACTTTCTCACTGCCTGACCAAGGATGTTGTACACGAAAATCTCGACATAGCTTTTGCCGGCAATTGTGTACTCTATCCGAGTCGTCGGATTAAAAGGGTTGGGAAAATTCTGCTTCAACTCAAAATTCGTCGGAAGTTGTGATATTGATGAGGAGGGTACAGATAACACAACACCGCTCTTATTGTATGCGCTGACGCCTAACTCCGAGGCCATCCACACGTTCCCATGCTTGTCGAAGGCAACGTCGTGTACATCCCCGCCTGCAAGTCCGCCAGTTTCCGAAAAATGATTCCACGTTGAACCATCGAACTGATACATACCCCCTTCATTTGATGCACCGAACCAGATATCACCATTAGGGCCAATCCGAACTGAAGTGACTGGTTGGGAACCAACGTCGCGCCAATCGAGGGGTGTCCACGTTGAATCGTTGAATTGCCAGGCTCCAGCACTGTCGCTGCCGCACCATTTGATACCGTGTCGATCGACGGCAATAGAATTTATTCCGCTATGTTTTACTATGGGATAAAAATGCTGAAACGTACCGCCATCAAATCGAACGATTCCGGAATCTGATGCAGCCCAGATCGTGCCTGCGGAATCGACGGCAAGGTCCCTTAGAGTCTCTACGCCCACATTTGCAGGGATCGAAAATGAGTTCCACGAATTACCGTTGAACCGTGCAATGGATGTTCCGGTCGAACACCAGACTGAATCTTTATTCGACACAACAACAGAGGTTATAATGTTCGAGAGGAGCCCGTCGGCTGTCGTAAATCGTCTCCACGTGCTTCCATTATACATTGTGATTCCATTCGGCGTTCCCACCCAGAGATTTCCAGCATTGTCAAATCGGACGACACTCACGGTGTCCGATGGCAGCCCTGATTGAACTGTCTGCCAGGATACTCCGTCAAAAAGCGCAACTCCGCCGTTTTCAGTCCCCACACACATGAGCCCGCCAGAACTTATGGCAACGCTTGAAGCGTGAAAGTCCGGCAAGGCGCTCTTGAGCGTTTTAACATACCACGCCCTATCCCTCAATACCGAAAGACGACCTCCCGGATGTCCGATCCAAAGTTGTCCCCAGCGGTCGAACGTCGCGCTGATGGGGTTGTTATCTGCTAGGCCATCACTTACCGTGAACTGCATCCAAGACGAACCGACCCCACGGAACAAACTGCGCGCGGCCACCCACACAGTGTCATTGCTCACCGCAATTCCGGTAAGATACCACGGAAAAGGAGTTTTCCCCGAAAGCAACCATGTTCCATTCAATCGGTGTCCTAAATTGCACCCGCTCGTGCCGGCCCAAACTGTCCCATCGCTCGCAACAGTGAGTGCGCTGACTGTGCCGCTGATTCCTTGCTCAAAAAACTGTTCAAGATGCCAACCGAGACTATCATGGTAACTGATGTCGCTGTCGCCTCCCCCACACCAAACATTCCCGATGCTGTCCAGAGCGAGCACAAGGTGGTTGCCTTCACCGATCCCATTCGTAAATTGGTTCCAGCCTGCCGATCCGTCTTCGTAAACACTATTCCAAGCAGCACACCAAAGCCACCCCTTTTTATCTACGAGAACATCTGCCGCCTCGGGTACCGAGTCGAGCGGAAAAGAGCCAAAAGAATCACTTCTGAAAACCGCAATTGGCGAAGAAGCAAAATACAGGTTTCCCGCCAAATCTCGTGTAATGCTATAAACATTATTTCCGATGAACCCATCCGCGCTGGAGTAAAACTTCCAATCCCCCGTGCGCAAATTCTCTTTGTAAAGCCCGGTGGTCGTGCAAGCAAAAAGTGTTGAATCGGATGTGATGAAAACTTTCTGCACATCTCCCGGTGAGGGCACGCGATACCATTGTCCCAACGATTGTGAGATGGCCTCTTGTCGCGTAAGAACCGTGAGAAGGCTAACAACAACCAAGATTGCGATAAATGGTCTAATCGCAAACGGCATTACACCTTTATCGGTACGCTGAAAGTGATTAGAAGATGAAGGGTGGGATGCTTGATGAAGAGCGTATATTGCAGGATGGGCAATCATGGCACTTTTTCTCCCTCAAAAAGTAGCCGTGGAGCTAAAAGGAGCACAGCCATTTATTGCAGCTCCTTAGGTGGCGGGTTAAGAAAGAGACCTCGTTCAGTTCGCCAATAGTAAAATTAAAAGAAATGATGCGGACTTTGATCCGCCACATCTTGAAACACTCTACGATAAATTTTGGAAATGAAAAGCATTATCGTCCTATTTTACTCCGAACATCGCCACCGAGTACTGCGCAAATTCGACGAGCGGTCCGAAGTAAAGGCCGAGTGCAATTGTCGGCACAAGAAGAACGATGAGCAGAACAAAGTTCTCAGGCTCGAACGTTAGATGTTCTGTCGAGCCTTCGGCGTCGCGGAGAAACATATTGCGGAAAATTCTAACGTAGTAATAGAGGGAAACGACGCTGTTCAACGCCCCGACGATTGCCAGCCAAATCAGCTTCGCTCTGATCAGCGCTGCGAAGAGATACAGCTTCCCGATAAAGCCTGCGGTCGGAGGCAAGCCAGTCAGCGAGATGAGGAAAATTGCCATTGCGACGGCGAGGAACGGAGCTCTGGAGCCGAGTCCTTTATAGTCACGAATATCCTCGCTCCCGGTTTTATTGGAGACGAGCATGACAACATAAAACGCCCCGAGGTTCATAAACAGGTAGACGACAAAATAAATCATCGTTGCGGCAAAGCCGTCGTTTCCAAGGACCACAAGCCCGAGCAGCATGTAACCGGCCTGTGCAATGCTTGAATATGCGAGAAGCCGCTTGACGTTATCCTGCCAGATAGCCACAAGATTGCCGAGCGTCATCGTCATCACCGAAATAATGATAATGACATTCGTCAATTCATAGCCTTTGATCGTCGCCCACATTCCAAGGGGAACATTGAGAATCGAGCTATTGACGAACGTCACTTTCAAAAAACGCATCAGCATCGCAAAGCCTGCCGCTTTCGACCCAACGGAGAGAAACGCCGTGATTGTTACGGGCGCACCTTCGTACACATCCGGCGTCCAAAAATGGAACGGCACGGCGGAAATTTTATATCCGAAACCCGCGAGCGCAAGGATTCCCGCGATGAGCAGCGCAAGCCTCCCCGTCTCCCCTTGCGATAGCACCTGATTGATAGAATAAATATCCAGCGACCCGGTCAGCCCGTATATGATGGAAATTCCGTACAGCATGAAGCCCGACGAGAGCGCACCATAAATGACGTACTTTAGAGATGCCTCGGCAGAGTCGGGAGCCTCTTTCGTAAAACCGGCGAGGATGTACGAGCTTATGCTCGTCAGTTCGAGGGAGAGGTACATCATTAATAGATTCGTAGATCCTACCATCAGAAACATCCCGGTTGTCATCGCCACCAGCAACGCATAATACTCGCCGATGCGCCTGAGGGATGAGTTCACTTCATTCGATGCCAGTGAAAACATTACTATAATGACGGCGCTTGCTATAATAACACATTTGAAAAATACTGAAAACGGGTCAACAGCGAGCATATTATTGAACGTCGAGACGTTGACTCCTACCTCATCGATAACGTAATACGCAGTCGCGGCTAATCCGCCGAGCACAATTCCGGCAACGATGGCTTTCCGTTTAAACACGAGGTCGGCAACGATCGCACTGAGGAATGTGAAGACGAGCGCGAATTCAGGTCGGACGTAGCCTAAACTTTGTAGGATTTGATCAAGCATGAGATTGAATCTTCTTTCCCGTTGAGTTTACCTGCCGAGTAAAGCCATCCCCGCGCCTCCGCGGACGAAGTCTACAAGATAATTCGCGGATGCGTTCATTAAGTCAAGCATCGGTGTTGGATATATTCCCAAAAAAATGACGATAATCGCAAGGGGAACGAGGGCGACCAACTCTCTCCCGTTAATGTCGGGCAATTCTTTCCACTTGTCCGGAAGAGTTCCAAGAAATACACGCTGCAGTGTCCACAACATGTACGCTGCTGTCAGAACGATGCCGAGCGTTGATGCAATCGTCAACCATCGGAAGTTTTGGAACGCTCCGAGGAACGAGAACGCCTCGGAGATGAACCCGCTCAAACCGGGAAGTCCGAGAGCAGCGAAAAATGCGATCACCATGACGGCGGAGTATTTCGGCATCTGGTTCATCAACCCGCCGAAGTCGTCAAGCCCGCGCGTATGCGTTCGGTCGTAAATAACACCGACAATTAAAAAGAGCATTGCGGTGATCGTTCCGTGGTTGAACATCTGGAAGACTGCGCCCATCATTCCTTGAGTGTTCATCGCAGTCAACCCGAGAATAACAACACCCATATGGCTGATGGAAGAATACGCGATCAGTTTTTTGAAATCCTTCTGCGCCATCGCACACAAAGCCCCGTAGACGATATTGATGAATCCGATAAACGCCAGCGGATACAAATAGTGCATTGCCGCATCGGGAAAAATTGGAAAAGCCACGCGCATCAAGCCGTACGTTCCCATCTTCAACAACACGCCTGCGAGGATAACGCTGATCGCTGTCGGCGCTTCGACGTGCGCGTCGGGAAGCCAAGTATGGAACGGAAAGAGGGGCACTTTGATTGCAAACCCGATAAAAAGAGCAACGTAAGCGACATAGCGCCAGTAGGTATTGAGCCCTGAAAGAATCGACCCCGGCTCGAAATTGGAAGGGTTCATCATCGCAAGCATATTAAACGTATGAATTTTCTCTCCTGTTGCCGGGTCGACAACGCTCACGCTGAAATAGAGCGCGAGCAGGGCAAGGAGCATTAAGACCGAGCCAAACAGTGTGTAAATGAAGAACTTAATCGCGGCATACTCACGCCTCGGTCCTCCCCAGATCCCGATGAGGAAATACATCGGCAGCAGCATGATCTCCCAAAAAACATAGAAGAGGAAAAAATCCAGTGCAACAAAAACACCCATCATGCCAGTGTCGAGCAGGAGCAGAAGCGCAAAATAGCCTTTTACCGATTTATCAATTTTCCACGATGAAATGATGGCGACGAACGAAATAAGCGCCGTCAGAAGAACCATCGGAACGCTAATGCCGTCAATGCCGACGAAATAATCGATATGGATACGACCAAACCACGAAATGCTTTTGATATCTATCCACGTAAAGAGTTCTTTGAACTGCATCGTGTCGGCGTTGTTGATACCGGCCATCCCGCGGTTGAACTTTACGAAAATAACTCCGGCGAGAACAACTTGTAGAATCGTGACTGCAAGCGACGTCCAGCGCGTTAAAGTATCGTTGTTCTTCGGAAGCATAAGGACAACAATCATTCCAAGAATCGGAAGGAATGTTATCCAGGTAAGTATGCCGACACCAAGAATCGAAAATGCCATAGCGATAGATTCCTAATAGTTTGTTTTACCAAAACTTTTCTTTATACCGCGCGATAGATAAAAAAGAACATCATCACGCCGAACAACACGAATGCAATATATGTTTGCACACGTCCTGTCTGAATCTTCCGGAACATCAGCCCGAACAGCCCTGTAAGGTATGCAAGAAAATTGACAACGCCGTCTACGACGATACTATCGAACCTGCCGCTAGCGAACGACGTTAGACGCGTTACCGAAGCGGCACCGTTGACGACGCCATCGATCACCCTGCTATCGAACCAAGCTAGAAGACGCGAAAGTCCGACAGTCCCAGCAACGGCAGTCGCATGGTATAATTCATCGAAGTACCATTTGTTGACGAGAAACGAATGGGCCGGAGAAAGTGCCTTCGCGATTGCGTCGGCGTTGATCTTTTTCCAATAATACGTAGCAAAGGCAAGGAGAATTCCGATGCCGGCAACCGACAACGACAGCAACATCGCCGTGACATGGACTTCGTGAAGAGCTTCTTCAAACATTTGGGAGGAAGCTGCAGCAACCGTGTTCGGCACAACGCTCATAGGCCTCTCGACCGCGTGGAAAAACCATCCGCTCGAGGCTCCGATCGGGTTAAAGCTATAGAAAACGAAGAAGGACAAACACGCAAGAACGATCAAAGGCACCGTCATCGCTTTCGGCGATTCATGAAGGTGTTCGACGCGCGCCGGATCTTTATGATCTCCTAAAAAAGTGAGGATCACAACACGGAACATGTAGAACGAAGTCAATCCAGCGACAAAAAAACCGATGATCGGTATTAGAGTGTGGCCGGTGAGATTTCCGAAGGCCAGCGATCCTGCTAAAATCTCGTCCTTGCTCAAGAAGCCCGACGTGAGCGGCACACCGGAAATCGCAAGCGTGAAGATCACAAAAGCCCAAAAGGTGACGGGCATTTTACTTTTCAGGCCTCCCATATTACGAAGGTCCTGCGCATCCGTTTGATGGTCGTGCTGATGATGAAGCGCATTATGCATGGCGTGAATAACTGAACCCGATCCTAAAAATAATCCGGCTTTGAACGCAGCATGGGTCACCAAATGGAAAAAGCCTGCCGTATAGGCTCCGACTCCCAATCCCATCACCATGTACCCAAGCTGGCTCACTGTAGAATACGCCAGAACTTTCTTGATGTCGTTTTGCGCGATAGCGATTGTCGCTGCTATGAAGGCCGTGATCGCGCCGATGTACGCAATGAAGACAAGTGCATCGGCGGTCATCAGGGGAAAGGCACGCGCGATAAGGTAGACACCGGCCGCAACCATTGTTGCGGCGTGGATCAAGGCGCTGACCGGCGTAGGACCTTCCATCGCATCGGGGAGCCAGACATGCAACGGAAACTGGGCCGATTTCCCGATCGCTCCGCAGAAAATCAAAATGCCTGCCGCGGTCAGCCACGGGTTGCTGTTAAACGGAATATGCCCGCTTCCGATAGCCGAGAAAATTCCTTCGAACGTCAACGTATGAAAGTTCGCCCACAAAATATTGATACCGATAAACATGCCGACATCGCCGACACGGTTAACGATAAACGCTTTCATCGCCGCGTCGGAAGCCGATTTCTTTTCGTACCAATGCCCGATGAGCAAATAGGAACTTATACCAACGAGTTCCCAGAAAACGTACATCGTGAAAAAATTATTCGTGATAACGATACCGAGCATGGAGAAGGAGAAAAAACCGAGATAAGCGAAGTAACGCGAATAGCGAACATCGCCGCTCATATAGGCGGTAGAAAACAAATGGACAAGAAAGCTAATGAGGGTGACTACAACAAGCATAATCGCGGTAACATTGTCGATCATGATGCCGAGGTCAAGTTTCAACTGGCCGATGCCGGCAACAGTTTTAAAGTCAACCCATGTGAAAGTGTAGTTGAGCAGTTCGTCGTGATAGAAGATTAACTTCGCGAAGAGAATGCCGATGGATGCCAGCAGCGCGAGGCCGAGAATGGAGGTCGCAATCGTATCTCCCTGCCGGGGAAGTCTTTTCCCGAAGAAAATCAGAAGCAGAAAACTGAACAGCGGCAGCAGTAAAATAACCGTCGAGAGCTGAAGCAGTAATTCTTGAGTCATAAAAAAGGAGTCAAAGATGAATTATGTTATACGGCACCGAATAAGCGATACTCTTAGTCTTTCAGCGAGTCGACTTCGTCCACATTCACTGTGTTGAACTGTTGAAAAATATTGAGGACAATGGCGAGCGCCACTGCCGCCTCACACGCCGCGAGAATAATTACAAAGATTGACGCCATTTGGCCGTCGAGGTTCATTGCGCCGTAACGCCCGAAGGCGATGAAGTTGATGTTGGCGGAATTAAGAATCAATTCAATACCCATCAGAACCATAATTGCATTGCGGCGGGTGATGACGGCATAAACGCCGAAAGAGAAGAGAACGGCGCTGACGAACAGAAAATGAATTAACGATACGTGAATAAGCATAGTGTTCAATGATCAGTAAACAATGATCAATAATCAGTATTTAGAGAAACTAAACTTCAAACTTAGAACTTACAACTTTTAGCTTTGCCGCTTCCGTTCCCGCCGTGCGATCATCGCTGCGCCTAGCATGGCCACCAGGAGGACGACTGAAGCAACTTCAAAGGGAAGCAGGTATGTCGTCATCAATGCTTTGCCGATGCCAACTGCAGTTGTCGGGGGTACCTCAATAGTTGAAGTTGCCTGAGCAGGCCAATCGGTAATCCAAAAAATACCGCACAAAGTCCCCGCCAGCAGTGCCACAAGGATCGAAGCCGGAACTATGTGCATCGTACCGGTTTTCATTTCCACATTGATGACTCTCGTCGTCAGCATTACGCCGAATAAGATCAAGACGAGGATGCCGCCGACGTAGATGAGCACTTGTGTTACGGCAAGGAAATCGGCGTTCAGCATCACATAAAGTCCGGCGACGCCGAAGAACGTAAACATCAGCGAGAAAGCCGAGTGGATAATATTCCTGGAAAAAACGACGACAGCAGCAGAGACGACCGTTACAAATGCAAAGAAGTAAAAAATAATATCAAAAAGCTGAAGAGATGAGAGTTGTTCCATGCTTATTCTGGTTTTTGCTGTGAATCTCCAGGCTGCGGTGCGGCAGCTGCCTGTGCAGCAGCCTTAGCTTCGGCAGCGGCTTTTGCTGCAGCCGCGGCGGCCGCCTTCTTTGCGGCGGCTTCTTCTTCCATCTTTTTTGCTTTCGCCTTAGCGGTTTCAATTTCGGCAGCTGTCATGGTGCTGAAACTATATATTAAATTGTGACGGTCGAATTCCGAAAACTCATAAACATCGGTCATCTTGATGCATTCAGTCGGACACGGATACACACACAATCCGCAGTAACAGCATTTTGCTATATCGATATCGAAGACGGGAACGTGGAGACGTTTTTTCTGACCGGTAGACGTCGTTCCCAAGTTATCTTCGGGAGCCGATTTTATTGTTTCAATGTAGATACAATCCACCGGGCATGCCATCGAACATTGGTCGCACCCGATACAGTCGTCCATGTTGACGTACAACCGGTTTCGCGCCCGTTCAGGGAGCTTCATTTTTACCGTCGGATACTGAATTGTCACGGCTTTCGTAAACAGATGCTTAAACGTAATACGCATCCCGACGGTGGCCGTCTTGATGCCGCGATAAATATCACCGAAATACTCTACTACCGGATTCATTCGTTCCTCTCGAATCAGCAAGGTGTCAGACACCTTTTATTACCAGACTAATACCAAACCCAGCCCAAGCACACAGGCAAACGCAAACGGCGTCAACACTTTCCACGACATGTACATCAACTGATCGACCCGCAGCCGCGGAAGCGTCCATCGGAGCCAGATATTCAAACAGACAAATAACATCCCTTTCGATATGAACCAGAAGGCGCTCCACCATGGACCGGTCATAAAAGATTTGAACGGACTAGCCCATCCGCCAAAAAAGAGGACGGTGGCAACCGCCGAGACGGCGAAAAGATTTGCGTACTCCGCCAGATAAAAAATCGCAAACTTCATTCCGCTGTACTCCGTGTTATACCCTTGCACGAGTTCGGACTCCGCCTCGGGGATATCGAACGGCGTGCGATTCACTTCCGCCATCGACGATACATAATAGACCACAAATAAAATGAGCATCAGCGGAATAACGATAAGCTTTTTCATCAGCGGAAGTGTCCCACCGAGAATCATCCAGTGCATGATACCTCCGGTTTGGACCGCGCTCAATTCCTGCAAGCTCATTGTGCCGGCGAGCATCACTACACCGAGGATAGCGAATGCCGAAGGGATTTCGTAACTGACGATTTGTGCAGCAGAACGAAGCGCGCCGAAAAGAGACCATTTATTGTTTGAAGCCCATCCGGCCATCAACAATCCAACCACAACGAGCGACGAGATCGCCACAATGTAGAATATACCGATGTTAATATTGCTGCCGACGAACGCTGAGCTGAACGGAAGAGCAGCGAACGCGGCGTACGTTCCGATGAACACAATGTAGGGGGCGATGATAAACAACATCTTGTCAGCGGCGGCGGGAATTGTATCTTCTTTTTGAAGAAGCTTCACCATATCGGCAATCGGCTGCAGCGTGCCGTGCCAACCAGTGCGCATATACGCGACACGATCCTGCATATGCGCGGCAATTTTCATTTCCAGATAAATAACGACGAGCGCGTAGGGCAGAATGAAGAGCAACGGGATCACCGCCATGATAACGTGCACCACGAGCGGATAGCCGATAAGAGACTGTAAATATTGTTCCATCAAGTCTTCAGTAATAAGTAATCAGTGAGCAGTTAACAGTAAACAGTAAGTAACTACCAAAAATGTTTATCGCAAGCTATAACTGATAACTGTTCACTGTTTTACCGGTCTACTTCGCCGAGCACAATGTCGATGCTGCCTATAATAGCAACGAGATCCGCGACCATCCCCCCGCGGGCAATTTCGTTGATAACGCTCAAATTGACGAACCCCGGCGAACGCGCTTTAATGCGGTACGGTGTAGCTGTTCCGTCGCTTACAATGTAAAACCCAAGTTCACCACGAGGCGACTCGGTACGGGCATAGACTTCACCGGGATTCGGACGGATGCGCTTCGGAATTGCCGACTGGACATCTCCCTCCGGAATTTGTCCAAGTGCCTGTTCGATGATCCGAATGCTTTGCTCCATTTCCTTCATGCGAACAATATGCCGATCCCAACAGCTGCCTACAGGTCCCATCTCTCCTTTTCCGACAGCGACCTCCCATTCGAACTTATGATAAATTGAATATGGATCGTCGCGCCGCAAATCCCAGTCGACACCGGACCCCCGAAGCATAGGACCGCTGCAGGCATAATTGATTGCAACATCCGCCGGCAGGACTCCCGTGTTGGCAGTGCGTTTTACGAAAATCTCATTATAGGTCAGCAGGTTGTTGAAGTCCCTAATCTGAGGCTTAAAGTAGGCGCAGAACTCTTTTGCCCGCGCAACAAAATCGGAAGGAATGTCGTGGGAGAGTCCTCCTATCCACATATAATTGTAGAGCAGGCGAGCGCCGCACGTCATTTCAAACAGGTCGAGAATTTTTTCCCTGTCGCGGAAACAATAAAGGAAGGGGGTAAATGCGCCAATATCGATTCCGTACGTTCCGACCGCGATCAGGTGGCTTGCGATCCGCTGCAGCTCCGCCATAATCACGCGGATGTATTCGACCCGTTCCGGAACTTGAATTTTCAGCAGCCGTTCAGCGGCAACGACGAAGGCGAATTCGTTGTTCATAGAGCAGACATAATCCATCCTGTCAACGTAGGGGATTACCTGCTGGTAATTCGTCATGTGTTCGCAGTGTTTTTCGAAACACCGGTGGAGGTAGCCGATGTGTGGAACCACGTCGACAACGATTTCACCGTCCACAACCAATTCAAGGCGCAGTACCCCATGCGTGGAGGGATGCTGCGGTCCCATGTTGATGATCATCTCTTCAGTGCGAAGAGGTTTTCCGCTCGATGTTGTAGGCGGAGCTACAATAGTATCAGCCATGGTTTTTAATACGGAACCTTCATTCCATTATAGTACTCGGGCACCTGGTAATCCTTCCTGAGAGGATGCCCCTCCCAGTCGTACGGAAGAAGAATCCGCCGTAAATCGGGATGACCGATAAAATTGATACCGTACAGGTCGAACGCTTCCCGCTCATGCCAGTTAGCACTCTTCCAAATCGACTCAACCGATTGAACGTTTGGAGCGTCGGTTGCGACTTCGACTTTCAACGTAATTTTATGCCGCTTCACCGTCGAGAAGAGCTGATAGGCGACAGCGAGTTTTCCTTTCAAATCGATGCCGGATAAACAGGAAAGAAAATCGAAAAGCAGCTCTTCGTCATCACGGAGAAATTTTGCCACTTCGAGGATGTGATTGGGGGAAATTTTTATATACGGGTCAACGGGGTTATCAAGCTTGGCTTCGATGCCGAAATCAGTGACAGCGTCAAACCTGGTTGTAAGCTTGTCTAGAATCTCCTGGGGAGTCATACTGCTGATCGATCGACTTATGATTTACGCAATTTTTTTCTTTGCGAGACTTTCGTTTCGCACTTTTTCCTGCAACTTCATCAATCCTTCAATTAACGCCTCCGGACGGGGCGGGCAGCCCGGGACGTACACGTCAACCGGGATGACACGGTCGACGCCTTTGAGCACATGGTAACCATGTTCCCAATACGGCCCGCCGCAATTCGAGCAGCTTCCCATCGAAATAACATATCGCGGTTCAGCCATCTGGTCGAACAGCCTCTTGATCCTCGAAGCCATCTTCAGCGTTACCGTTCCTGAAACTATCATCACATCGACCTGGCGCGGCGTGGCGCGCGGAATAACTCCGAAGCGCATCATATCAAAGTTTGAGGCCGACGCCGCCATCATCTCGATCGCGCAGCATGCAAGGCCAAACTGCATTTGCCAGAGGGACGAGAGGCGAGCCCAGTTCAGCAAATTGTCGAGCGACGTAATAACGATATTGCTGTTGTCGAATTGCTTGTCAAGTAATCCCATCGATTTAATCCTTACGCTGCCTGCTCTTTGACATCAAGGGTTTCATCAGACACAACGCCGACTCCCTTCACATACCGGGACACTTTCGGTACCGGTTTATCCCAATCCAGATCTCCTTTTACCCAGACGTACGCATACCCGACGATCAAGATGGCGAGGAATATAACCATCTCAATGAACGCAAACATGCCAAACTGCCTAAACACCAGCGCCCACGGAAAAAGAAAAACGACTTCGACGTCGAACACGATGAAGATGAGCGCCACAACATAGAAACGAATGTTGAACTTAACCCATGAGGAGCCGATCGGTTCTTCTCCGCATTCGTACGTCGACAGCTTGTCCGGATACGGCCGTCGGGGACGGAGCACCCACGAGGCAATGAAACCACCTCCGGTGAAGACTGCTCCAATAAGGAGAAAAATTAATATTCTACCAAAATCTGTCAACATGAAAAACTTACCGTTGGGAAAATCCGAAGTATTTAAACAAGCAATGGGCGGAGTGAATATAAAAACTCATTGCCATTTTATCAAGGTATATCTCACACGTCAGGCGCTCACCTCAGCGATGTAGCGGTCCGCATCGCGCGCAGCGGTCGATGTCGGGTAATCCTTTTTAACCTTTTTGAGCAAATCAACGGCCCGGTCCTTTTCGCCGGATTTTCCGAAATTGCGCGCAGCGTTTACCAAATTGTCGGCGGCGTTCGGGTCGTCGCTGTTCTTCAATGCGGCTTTTTCATAACACTCCGCCGCTTTTTTGAAATCTCCTTTTGCTTCATAGCACGCACCGGCGCCGGCAGTCGCAGAATTTTCGATCAACGCATTACTGCCGCTGTAGTCATTGAAATACTGAAGAGCTTTATCGTAGTTCTGAGAATTGTAATAGGAATCGGCAAGATAAAATTTCGCGATGTTGCCCGCCTTTGTGCTGCCGTAATTGTCGACGATGGACTGTAGCCCGCTGATATTCCTTTCCGGTATTCCGTTTATGGCTATTTGGTACTGGCCATTATCGTAGAAAGTAAAAACCTTGGCAAGCTCGGCGGTAGCTCGCTCGCCGTTGGCACGTACGTTGTTTGAATAAAACCACAACACGACGGCAAGGGCGATTACCACGCTGCTCACAGTCGAAACCATCTTCTTGTTTTCATCGTACCACGCCTGAGTCTTAAAATACATCGTGACAAGCGTGTCTTCCTTGATAACTCTTTTTGATATTTTTTTCTGAGCACGGAGCATAAGAGAACACTAATGTTTGTTGTTTTGATTTGCTTGTACGCTCGTCGGGAGTCGAACCCGAAACCTTCAGCTTCGGAGGCTGACGCTCTATCCAGTTGAGCTACGAGCGCAATTACAGTTTCGGTAGCCTTCGCCTATGCGAAATCCCGCAGCTTCATCGCGGGATTGAGCTACGAGCGCAGTTTCAATTTCTACGCTCTGCTCTCAGCGAAATCCCCCAACTTTGTTGCGAGATTAAACTACGAGCGTAGATATGTCCCGGTCCGGCGAATTTTTAAATTATTAAGTAAAATGTAACAAAGAATCGCCGGAATTGCAAGGATATTTCTGATTTTCTCGATCGATGCAGCACAGATAATCCCGCTCAGCCACCTTGGAATAAAGATAATCTCCTACAATTTCTTCACACCAATGCCGGCGCTGTCGTTAAGGGTTACTTTTCCGCCGACAACTTTCATACCAGCAAAAACGTCGTTACTGATAAGGAGCGCTCCGTCCAAATCTGCCCAATCAACCATCGGCGAAAGATGAGCGGCTGCGGAAATTGCGCACGACGTCTCGGTCATACAACCGACCATCAATTTCAAACC
>JBAUMC010000126.1:0-7956 GCA_049578505.1 Bacteroidota bacterium
AACCGATTGGCAATACTGCGGTCAGGTATCCTTGCTGCAGCACGTTCAATGTGCTTCCGTTACCGGGTTGAACCAGATCGTTTGTCGGCCCAAAATCGAGATCCATCCGGAACCCAACCGGGGAGGCCTGTTTCTGTATGACAAGTTCTGCAAGGCTGAGAGTGAATTGGTTTTCCTGAATGTCAAAGTTCCTCAACTGGTTTGTCTGTGTTGCCGGGCTGTTAAAATTCTTACTGTAATAGGCGTCAACAAAACCGCTCCACGTGACCGGCGTAGGTGCCGGCGCCGCAGCGGAGTCTGCTGCATACGATATCGCAACGCAGCATAAAACTGCTGAAAGAAGAAGAATTGTGTATCTCATTTGGAACTCCTTTGAAATGTAAATGGTTCGTGTGTTTTATCAATAACCAATCGTGAGTCTTACTGAACTACGATTCCTCCTGCCGCAGAATTAATTTCCGCATAATGAAAGGTTTCCTTCGAGTGAAAACCAGCGTAAAAATATCGTCGTGGGGGAATCTTGTCAATTGATTCAAAGAGGCGGGAAAGCTCCTGGAGACATATTCAACCGCAGTTTTTAAATTATTCCCAAATGCAGAATAAGCAGAGGTGACGACACTGATACCCTGATCGACAAGGTCACGCACATTGTGATAACGCATTTCATTTGCCGAAACAGATATGTTGACATGTAAAAGGTTGTCTATGATCACAACTTCTGGGTCTCGTCGGAGAATTGCTTCGTAGTCCATTTCGTAAAATTTGCTTTTTTTGAAAGAGACTTCTCGAGGCCGTACGATATTCGACGCCGGGAAATCCACTTCCATCCGCTCTCCGTCTAATGCCACAACGGCGTCAACCCCCAGCGACAGAAGACGTTTACCTTCGTTGACCATGCCTTCAAATAGATGGGGGAGGGGAACTCGAGTCACAAAGACTTTGAGATTCCCTGTGTTCGGTCTACCAACAAAGTCGCGAAAGTGCTCTGTTGAAAAAAGTGCATCGCTCTTCATTGCGCTGTGTTGCATACGCGTCGTCTTTGACGGAGAAATGCGCGGATCATTTGTTCTTTGATGAACCATGTGCGTTGCCTTAAAATATTATTTCGGTGCCGTTAAAAGGCTCAAAGGTTTCCTCCCTTGATTGCTAGCTAATTTAAAATAGCCCTTTGCTGTAGGCAATGAAGAAAATGTAAAAAGGGAGGGAGAAGACGTAAGAAATCTATAAAAAACAAAGATAATGACGGGTCATTGCCCTTTCTTGGACCTCTCTAAAACACCTCGTCCCGTTCAAAATCCACGGGACGAGGTAACTGTGTGCGAAGGATACAATGAAACAAGAATGTGCGTTACGTTAATTTCAACGCAACGAGAATCATATCGACAAGTTTAATCCCGAAGAAGGGAGCTATGATTCCGCCGACACCGTAAATGAACAAGTGTCTGCGTAGCAGTTGAATCGCACTCACAGCGCGATATTTAACTCCCTTCAGAGCTAACGGAATAAGTACAACAATAATTAGCGCATTGAAGATGACCGCTGAGAGTATAGCGCTTTCCGGTGTGGCAAGACCCATGATGTTCAGCGCGTTCAGGGCGGGATACGTGGTAGCAAACGCCGCTGGAATGATTGCGAAATATTTTGCCACGTCGTTGGCGATGCTGAATGTCGTCAGCGTGCCACGAGTCATCAAAAGTTGTTTACCGATTTCAACGATTTCCAACAATTTCGTTGGATTGCTGTCGAGGTCGATCATGTTTGCCGCTTCGCGTGCAGATTGGGTGCCGGTGTTCATCGCGACTGCAACATCGGCTTGAGCGAGGGCCGGCGCATCGTTTGTCCCGTCCCCCGTCATTGCAACAAGGCGGCCTCCTTTTTGATAATCGCGGATCAGCTTCAACTTGTCTTCGGGCTTTGCTTCTGCAAGAAAATCATCGACGCCTGCCTCCGCTGCAATGGCAGTTGCGGTCAACCGATTGTCCCCGGTGATCATCACCGTTTTGATTCCCATCTTCCGCAGGTGTGCAAAACGCTCTTTAATTCCCCCCTTAACGATATCTTTAAGATGAATGACGCCGAGGACTTCTTTATTCTCTACGACAACGAGAGGAGTGGCGCCCATGCGGCTGATATCCTGCACTAGCTGTTGAACTGCTGAAGGGAACTGGCCGCCTAATTGTTCGACATACACCTTGATTGCTTCAGCAGCACCTTTGCGGATTATCCGTTTGCCGTTTTTTCCTTCGGGCTGGATGTCCGCCCCGCTCATTCGCGTTTGCGCACTGAATTGGACAAAGTGTGCGGAGATTTCAGTGACTTTGCGTTCTCGAAGACCATGCTTCTCCTTCGCAAGAACAACGATCGAACGTCCTTCCGGTGTTTCGTCGGCAAGCGACGCGAGTTGCGCTGCATCGGCGAGACGTTCCTTCGTAATGCCGGGGGCCGGTGTGAACTCCGTAGCCATGCGGTTCCCGAGGGTTACGGTGCCGGTTTTATCGAGAAGCAAAACATCAACATCCCCTGCAGCCTCAATTGCCCGTCCGGAAGTGGCAATCACGTTATGCCGGATCATTCTATCCATGCCTGCGATGCCGATAGCAGAAAGAAGTCCGCCGATCGTCGTCGGAATGAGACATACGAGAAGCGCAACAAGCACGGTAACGGTGACGGGCGTTCCCTGTCCAGCAGCCTGAACACTGAATAGAGAGAAGGGGAGCAGCGTCACGCAGACCATGAGGAAAATAATTGTGAATGCTGCGAGGAGGATGTTCAACGCAATCTCGTTCGGCGTCTTTTGCCTTTTTGCCCCTTCAATTAAATGGATCATGCGGTCGAGAAATCCGCCGCCGATTTCGGTTGTCGCGCGGATGATCAACCAGTCAGACAACACACGTGTTCCGCCGGTAACAGCGCTCCGGTCGCCGCCGGATTCGCGGATTACGGGCGCACTTTCTCCGGTGATTGCACTCTCATCCACAGAAGCGATCCCTTCGATAACCTCGCCGTCTACCGCGATCGTTTCGCCGGTTTCAACAAGGAACACATCCCCCTTGTGCAGAAGGGTCGACGTCACAACATCGAAGGCCGAACCGCGCTTGGGACTCTTCAGACGTTTCGCTTTGGTCTCCTGGCGAGCTTTGCGCAGTGCTTCTGCCTGGGCCTTTCCGCGCCCCTCTGCGAGCGCCTCGGAGAAGTTTGCAAAAAGAACGGTGAACCAGAGCCAAAGCGAAACACCGCCGATGTACCAAGCAGCTGCTTCGCCGTGTCCGAATAATGCTTGAATCCATAATGCCATCGTAAGAACGCTTCCTACTTCAACAACAAACATCACCGGGTTGCGGACCATCAGGCGAGGATTCAATTTCATGATCGAGTCGACAATCGCGCGGCGATACATTTCGCCGGTCAGACCCAAAGGCTTCTTTAATTGTTGCGAATTCTGTGTTGTCATTCGACTATCTTCCTTCAATGCTAAGTACGTTTCAGTGGAACATCATGAAATGTTCTACAATTGGACCGAGTGCCAGAGCCGGCAGGAAGTTCAATGCCCCAACAATAAGCACTACAGCCACCAGCCAGAAAATGAATAGCGGAGTATGAGTTGGGAGCGTTCCCTCGCTCACGGGAACGAACTTCTTGCGCACGAGAGAACCTCCAAGCGCAAGCGTCGGTACCGCTAACCAGTATCGCCCGATTAACATTGCGATCCCACCGGTAATATTATAGAAAGGTGTGTTCACGCTTGCTCCTGCAAATGCGCTTCCGTTGTTGTTCGCCTGCGACGTGAAAACGTACAAGACTTCACTGAAACCATGCGGTCCGGGATTAAATATTCCGGCGATTCCCGACGGCGTCACTACAGCGATAGCAGTCAAAACAAGAACAGTGATCGGCATGATGAGAATGAGAAGCGAGGCCATCTTCATCTCGTATGCTTCAATTTTATGTCCCAAATATTCGGGCGTGCGTCCGACGAGAAGTCCTGCAACAAAGACAGCGACAATAACAAACACAAGCATTCCGTATAATCCCGAGCCGACACCGCCGAAAACTACTTCGCCGAAATGAAGCATCACTAACGTGACAAAACCGCCGAGAGGGGTATAAGAATCATGCATCGAATTTACTGAGCCATTTGAGGCAGAGGTGGTTGCAGTCGCCCACAAGACTGAGTTCGGGATGCCAAAACGGACTTCTTTTCCTTCCATATTACCCCCCGGCTGAAGGCTGCTTGAGGTTTGATCGACGCCCATCGCAGTGAAAGTTGGGTTTCCACGTTCTTCAGACCATCCTGCAATAGCGAGGAACACAACGAAAATGACCATCATTGCTGCAAAGATTGACCACCCCTGGCGCGTATCCTTTACCATGAGGCCGTAGGTATAACAAAGTGACGCACCAATGAGCAATATTGCGAGCATCTCCAGGAAATCGGAAAGGGGAGTCGGATTTTCATACGGATGCGCCGAATTAACATTGAAGAAGCCGCCGCCGTTCGTGCCGAGCTGCTTGATAGCAATTTGAGAAGCGGCCGGACCCATCGCAACAACTTGTTCCGTCACCTTTGCTCCGCTAGTATCAGTTGTGGATTGCAGGAGGGGCGTAGAGACGTACGGCGAAAAATTCTGTACCGAACCTTGCCAGACGAGCACAAGCGCAAAGACAATAGAGAGGGGAAGCAGGATATACAAGGTGCTTCGCGTTAAATCGACCCAAAAATTTCCGAGTGTCTTGGCTGAATGGCGCGCAAGACCGCGAATGAAGAGAGCCAGAACCGCCATCCCCGTGGCGGCCGAAACGAAATTCTGCACGGTCAGTGCAAGCATTTGAGTCAAATAACTCATCGTCGTTTCTCCCCCGTATCCCTGCCAGTTTGTGTTTGTCGCAAAACTGACTGCTGTGTTGAAGGAGGAGTCCGGAGTAACTGCCGTCATGCCTTGCGGATTCAACGGAAGGAACTGTTGAAGGCGCTGAAGCGCGTAGACTACCAGAATCCCAATGAAGTTGAAGAGGAGCATTGCAATCGCGTTCTCTTTCCAATCAAACTCTTCGTCCGGATTTATCTTTGACAAGCGGTATATGAATCGCTCGACCGGACCAAAAATCGGGTCGAGAAAAGTCCGCTCTCGTTGGTACACCCGCGCCATGAATGTGCCGAGCGGTTTGGCCAAGAGCGTCAGGACGGCGATGTAAAACACGATTTGGAAAATTCCATTGATTGTCATTCAAACATCTCCGGCTTTAGTAGTGCAATAAATAAATAGATTAAAAGACCGAGAGCGATAATTCCTGATATCAGATAGAGCCAGTTCATTTGCTTTCTCCCGAATTAAATTCTCCAAGAATTTCACAAAGTCTCATCAATCCCCACGTCAGCAAAAAAGAGACCGCCACAATACCGATATACATGAGGTCGTCCATTGTTATTTCTCCTTTGATACGGTTTGAGTTTCATCCAGCGCGAGATTGAGCTCCAGCACGTTGACACGCGATTCTCCGAGAAAGCCTAATTGTCTTCCCTCGGTGTATTGATCGACCAGAGAGTGGACTTGCTCTGCACTCAACGATCGTACTCGAGCTACGCGCGGAATCTGATACAGCGCTGCTGCGACACTGATGTGAGGGTCGAGACCGCTTGCCGATGCGGTAACCAGATCGACGGGAATCGGCTGGGTGTTCAGCGAATCGGCTGTTTTGAGGTCCTGCACTCTCTTTTTTACGGCGTCGAGGAGGGCCGGATTAAGCGGTCCATAATTTGATCCGGATGAAGCCCCCGCATTGTAAGCGTACGGACCCGTTGCAGACAAGCGGCTCCAAAAATATTTCGGGTCGCTGAAGGGTTGTCCAATCAGCTCTGAGCCGAGAATCTTTCCCTCTTTCTTTATAAAACTTCCGTTTGCCCTTCCCGGAAAAACAACCTGTGCGATTCCGGTGACAACCAGAGGATAAACTACTCCGGTAATCAGGCTGAACAGAATGAAAACAACGAGCGTGGGGCGAAGCTGCTTCTTAAACATAATGATCCTTATCGTTGTTGATCCCTGAATGACGATTTCAAGTGCGTGTGGTTTAAATTCATGATTAATTTATCGGCACCAATATAAAATGTGACATGAAAGACCGCAATGAGGAAGCCATAAAAAGGAAGGCAAAGAGTATAAAAAAACCATAAAAGTGGTGGTATGCTCTCGCCAGGAGCGCTTATTTGACTGTCCCTCCTTTCAAAAAACCGTTCAGATAGATGGAATTTCATGCAGATTTCTTCTGTTTGAACATCGCCAAAAAATTCCCTACCTTAGACCCTCACAGACGGGATCACATCACAAAAATCGCCAAATCGATGCTCAATGTTGCCAGAGAAGCCGCTCTCGAAGCGGGAAAATTTCTGAAATACAACCTCGGAAGAGTTAAACACATCGAACGAAAACAAGGCCAGGAAACTAACCTTGTTACCGAAATCGACAAGGGAGCCGAAGCGTTAATCATCAAGAAAATCAAACAGCATTATCCTTCGCATAATATTCTTGCAGAAGAAAGCGGCGAACAGAATATCGAATCGGAGTATAAATGGGTGATCGACCCGCTTGATGGCACGACTAACTTTACCCATTCTCTCCCGATATTCTGCGTCTCGATCGGCGTTGAATTGAACGGGTCGATTGTCGCCGGCGCAATCTACGACCCGTCCGCCGATGAAATGTTCACTGCGGAAAAGGGAAGGGGTGCGTTTCTCAATGGAAAAAAAATCCACGTTTCGTCGAACGATTTGCTGATCAATAGTCTGCTTGTAACCGGTTTTCCCTATAATGTGAAAGATAACCCGAATCACGTCGTGGAACATTTTGCGAACTTTTTGAAGGAAGGACAAGGTGTGCGCCGCCTCGGATCCGCTGCGCTCGACCTTGCGTATGTTGCAGCAGGACGGCTGGACGGATTTTGGGAGGTCTTCCTCAATCCATGGGACAAGGCTGCCGGCGTCTTGTTGGTGCAGGAAGCGGGCGGCGTAGTTACAGATTTCACAAATAACTCGACGACTATTTACGAGCAGAACACGCTCGCGACGAACGGAAAAATCCACGATCAGATGATTGCTGTTTTACGAAAGTCTTTGTAGGTTTAACGCATGCCGATACCCAGCCCAAAAATTCTTATTGTGGATGATGAACCCGACCTGCTCGAGATTACGGCAGCGTATTTGGAGATGGAAGGGTACGTACCCATCACTGCGTTGAATGGTCCCGCTGCATTGGAGATCCTGAAAACCACCGCTCCCGATCTCATCATTTCCGACATTACAATGCCTGGAATGAGCGGCTTTGATTTGTTTGAGAAAATTCGCGCAGATGCCTCATTTCAAAACACGCCGTTTGTTTTCCTTTCAGGTCACACCGACCTTGAACACATTATGATGGGGAAAGAACTCGGCAGCGACGACTATTTGATGAAGCCGTTTGAACCCGAGATGCTTATCTCTACGATCAAGGGGAAGCTGAAGCGCAGCCAGCAGCTGAGTGAGTCAATGTCTCATCAGATGGACCAGCTGAAGAACCAGCTCTTCAGGCTTATCTCGCACGAAATGCGCACGCCGTTGACGTCCATTCTCGGTGCGGCCGAAATTCTCTCGGGTGGAAAAGAGACGCTGTCTCCCGAAGATTTCACGGGATTTCTGGAAATGCTGAAAGTCGGGACCCTCAGGCTCAACAGGATGGTGGAAGATTTCTTACTCGTCGTTAAAATCGAATCGGGCGAGGTGGCAAAAGAGGTCGACTTTCGGGACTCGTGCATCGCTCCTCTCGAGGTTGTAAACCGGTTTGCCTTGGTGCGTGAAGAAATAAAAAAGAATAAGGCTCTCACTCTTAATATAGACGTTCCCGATGAATCGCCGTTTCTTTTTATTCATCCGCAGCATTTTGAGAGCATCATCGCCCGTTTGTTTGACAATGCATGCAAATTTTC
>JBAUMC010000127.1:0-3558 GCA_049578505.1 Bacteroidota bacterium
CCAGGAAATCCCAGAAGTCTGGTGCAAACGCAAATCCGTAATACTTGAAGACAGGGTCGAGGTAGCTTCTTCTGGTTGAGAAGAGGTACGAGCCGCCGTCGGCAACCGGTCCCTCCAGGTTCAAACCTACTTCGGTGGCCGAAACTGTTGCTTTCACATGATTTTCATCCGTCCGTCCGTCGCGAATTCCTATCGACATGACGGAAGAAAGCTTATCTCCATAGCGTACTCCAAATCCTCCCGCAGAGAATGCCGTATTGTCAACAAACTCCAGGTTGATAAAACTGAGTGAGCCTCCGGTTGACCCTTCCGTTCCGAAGTGGTCGATGTTGGAAACCTCGATATTATCGACAAGAAAAAGATTCTCGCTCGCAGAGCCGCCGCGTACGATCAAATCGTTCCGGTCCGAGCGCGACTGCGACACTCCAGGGAGTGTCGAGATATTGCGGATCACGTCATCGAACGCACCGGCGCTGTTATGAATCTCTTTGTAGGAAAGGTATTCGGTGCTGACCGGCAAATCGGGAACAATGATTTGCTCCCCGGTCACCAGGACCTCCCCGACCTGAATAGACTGCTCGGTAAGGGAGAACGTAACCTTTGTCTCCTGAGAGGAGCGGACTATTATCTCACGCTGAATTGCGAGAGCATATCCGACAGCGGAGGCCTGGACCTGATATGTTCCGGGGGGAATTCGTTTGATCTCAAAATAACCGGCGTCATCCGTGGACGCGCCGAGCGTAGAACCGTTGATCAGAACGGTTGCAAGGGGAATAGAATCTCTTGTGGCGCTATCGAACACCCTGCCGGTAATCGTTCCGTAATTCGAATGTCCCTGTGCAAACAATGAGGCAGCCGGCGACAACAGTACCAGCAAGAATCCGAGAGGCCGCATGAATAATCTCATCTTTAGCACTTTTATTTCCGGTACCGCTTATTGACAAAATGTAGTGGATCAAGATACTTCAAAAGCGAATAGAAAAGCAAGATTGGGTAGTGACTCATTTTGACTAATAGCCGCGAAGGTAGTCTTCTTTCTCTGGAGCCAGAGAAAGAAGCAAAGTCCCGCTGTACGGGATCCCGCCTTTCATAGTTTTGAAAGCGGGAAGAGCTTCTCGGAATCGGAACGCTGGCGATGCTCTCCCTCACACAGACAAGAGAAAACGGCTCACACAAGCCATCTGCACAAACCCAGCCGTTTTCTCAACACGCGCATCGCCCACCACCCACACTGCCGCCGATTCCGAGGATATCAACTTGCGGCCTTTGCAACATTACTCGAAATCGTCAGGTTAGCGGGTAGGAAGGATTCAATCGAAGGGTTTTCCCGGAGGGATCCCTTTGGGACACTTTCGGCGGTTGACCATCATACTACTATTCGATTCCTCTCTCGCGCCGAAATTGACAGCAGGTGCGGCTGAGATTGAATCCGTGTGTTACGATTTCCCCAAAGGGGTCCGTCGGACGAGAGATTTCTTTGGTTACTTTCTTTTGCCGAAGGCATTCCTTCGGGAACTCGGAAAGAAAGTAACGCACGCTCACAATAACAATCGTCAACCGCTCAATTTCTTCTTCAAAATAGATGATTACCTAATGACTCAATTTGTAAAAACTGAGTCAAAAACGGATGTCATACCTCTCAAGGGGCCATCCGGATTAAATTGCGCGGATTCTCGACGAGTCCATCGCAGTCTGACGACCGGAATGACAGTGGATTGATAATGAGTCACTAACGGTTTTTTTGTAGTTTTGAGTAGATGACCCAATAAAATATTTCTCGTTCCCGCGAATCGAGAATTCTTGTTCCTCTTCGATATGGAAGCCCGGCTTGGCGGTTAAGAAAATGTATTTTAAACCGAAATGTGCACAATGTACCGCGAGCGAATTTTTGCAGCGATCAGTCCTAAGCGATAGCGATCGGGGTTCTTAAAGATGCTTACCAAGCGGAGAAGCGTATCAATACGCGCCGCGGCGGAAAAGGACAACGGAGATCGTCTCGAAGAGGATTTCGAGGTCGAAGAGGAGGGAATGGTTTTCAACGTAGTACATGTCGAGAAGGATCATTTCCTTAAACTTGATTTCGCTCCGCCCCGAGATCTGCCAAAGTCCCGTCATCCCGGGCTTCACAGAATTGCGTTCTTTTATTGCATCCCAAAAGCTGGCCGTTTCCTGCGCTTCGTTAAAATCTGAAAGGGGGAGCGGGCGGGGACCGACAAGGCTCATATCACCGATGAGAACATTGATCAATTGAGGGAGTTCATCGATGCTCAGTTTGCGTATAATTCTTCCGACGCGGGTGATGCGCGGATCGTTTTTCATCTTGAACAACGCGCCGTCAGACTCGTTGTGCTCCATCAGCGTAGATTTCATTTGCTCGGCACCGTTCACCATACTTCTGAACTTAAAAAAATTAAACTCCTTGCCGTCTTTTATGGATGTACGTCTTTGGAAGAAGAAGATTGGCCATCCACTCTCGATGAAGATCGCGAGAATGGTGACGAGGAAAATCGGGGAGAGAAGAATTAAGGCAATAATCGAACCGACAATATCGAAGAGGCGCTTAATTACTTTTTTGGCCGCCTGGACATGGTAACGCGGAGGCGAAACAATGGTGATTCCCCCGATATCGTAAATTTTGGAAATTTTGAGTATTTCTTCTGCCTCGCGAGAGATCACTTTCAATTTAATGTTGTACTTCTGGCTGAGGGGTTGAAGATAAGAGTGACCGTTTAATGAAAAATCGGGGGTCGGCACAAGGATGCGGTCGATATGGCCTGTCCCGATAACATCCGAAAGATCTTCCCGAACGTACTGTGGAAGTTCGCTCGGCCGTTTCCCCTTTTCCTTGACGATTATTCCCTTGACGGAATAACCGAGTTCCGGGTAGAACGCGAAGCGGTCAATGAGTTCCTCCGTCTCTATCCCGTCGCCGGCTATCAGCACATTGTGTATCCCAAAGCCCATCTTTTGGAAGGCGAGGTTTATGCTGTTGACGACCAGCCGGGCAAGATAAAGCAACAGGCCGGCAGAGAACGTGAAAGCGATCACCGATTTCTGGCCTACAAAGGTCTGGCTAAGACTATTAAGCGATAGGGTTATGAGGATGCTCAGGATGAAGGCGCGAAACCAGATGAAGTTCTGGAGGCGAAGACTAAGATGGAACGACCCGCGGTAGAGCCCCAGCATCGAAGCGATAATCAGGTACGTAACGGCAAAAAAAGTAAGGCCGATCAGAAGATTATGGTGCGGTGTTGTAAGAATTATTCGCGAGGTTCCTTTGAGGAAGAACACCACACCGCCTGCCGCAGCGATAGCGGCAAGATCGAAGAGCTGGGACACCAGCGCAAAGAAGATTTTCCAGTTCCGCTTGATCATAAGGGGGAGGTTACGATCCGAAACAAATAATTATAATTCTAAATTAAAGTAAAGCCGGAGGGTGCCCTAATTTGAATCAAAAAGGATTGGCAAGTCTCTCTGCCATCGAAGCGACGTTAAATTCCAAACAGCTTTCCGAAACCTAGCAAGAATAAATCGGTACCCTACACTGGATTCTGCAGA
>JBAUMC010000128.1:0-12368 GCA_049578505.1 Bacteroidota bacterium
AATAAGATGGTACCGGAAATAATACGGCTTCAGCGTTTCCTTATAGCCCGGTGGTAAATCGTTGAAATTTCGCCACGGAGGATTTCCGACGACGATATTGGCTTTCGTCGGGTCATTCGAAAGGATATAATCTTCACGTTTAAAATTTTGCCTTGGGAAGTCGACTCGATACAACCTATGCATCTTGAGGAAAAAATTTTGCACGAACTTCTTTTCTTTTTCGATTCCGATCAAGCGCGTCAGCATTTCGCCGGTAACAGGAACGTGACGGTCGGCTGCAATAGCAAGGAATGCCTCGAGAAAACTTCCTTCGCCGGCTGTCGGGTCGAGCACCACGGCGCCATCTATCCACTTTTCAAAAAGACTATTCTGGGTAACGACCCACCTCGCCCATTGTAGGGGGGTAAAGAAAGCTCCGAGCGGTTTTCTTTTTGCCGTTAACCGTCCCTTCATAGGGAGTTAAAAATTAAAAGTGAAAAGTAACGATCATCTGGTCCCGTTTGAAACGGATTTTTAACTTTTAATTTTTCACTTTTCACTTCTATTGCAGTCCTTCCTGTGCAATTTCGTACGCAAAGATTGCCATTGCAATGGCACCAAGCTCGAGTTCGCGCGGATTGACCTTATCGATTGTATCCTTTATGGAATGATGATAGTCAAAGTAACGCTGGTTTTCCGGTACCAAGCTGACGACCGGAACGCCGGCTTCCGCCAGCGGCGAAATGTCTGCTCCGCCGCCCCCTTTAAAAATGCGGTCTGCACCAATTCCTTCGAGTGCACCCGATAATTTCTTCATTTTTTCAAACGTCGCAGAATCGGCCGAGATCCCAAACCCCAAGGGTGTAAATCCCCCCGCGTCGGTTTCGATTGCAGCGATATGCTTTTCGCTTTGCGGCCGCTTTGCTGCAGCGTACGCTTTCCCACCGCGAAGTCCGTTTTCTTCGTTCATAAAAAGGACGCAACGAATTGTCCGCTTCGGTTTCAACCCAAGCTCCTTCAGCAAGCGGAGCGTCTCCATCGATTGAACAGCTCCTGCGCCGTCATCATGTGCTCCTTGCCCTTTGTCCCAGCTATCGAGATGCCCGCCGACCACGATGACCTCATTCGGCTTCTCGGTCCCCTTCAATTCACCGATAACATTCGCCGATTCGACATCGGGAAGCGTTTGACAACTCAGAGTGATTTTTACTCGAACGTCTCTTCCAGACTTCAGCAATTCGCTAAGCGTGTTTGCACCCGCGGTACTCACGGCCGCGGAAGGAATTTTTGGAATGGTGTCGAGGTAACGCATCGCGCCGGTATGCGGAACGTCGTCAATCGCAAGCGACATCGATCGCACGAGCATGGCCACAGCGCCGACCCTTGCTGCTTCAATTGCTCCGTCAAAGCGCTGGTCGACGGCTCCGCCGTACGCTTCCATTGTCTGTACCTTCGTCGGGTCCATCGGACGGTTGAAGAAAACAATTTTCCCTTTTGCTTTTTCACCGAGATTCTTCGCTTCATCAAGCGAATGAACTTCGATGACTTCTGCTGTGATACCTTCCTTCGGCGTTGCAATGCTTCCGCCTAGAGCACAGATTGTTAGCGGTATTTTTTTTCCTCTATCGAGCGCTGTTGCCCGCTCTACGCTCCCTCTTACCCAGTGAGGAACCATCACCGGCTGAAGGTAGACACTGTCGAACCCTAACTGTAGCATCATAGCTTTTCCCCATTCGACTGCTTTCGCCGCTTGCGGCGAGCCGCTCAAACGATTGCCGATGTTACCCGTCAGGTCGGAAAGCATCGTAAATGCACGCAGCTCTGTCAGGCCTTTGTTCGTTATCTTGGATGCGGCATCATTGTATCGATTTGGCTCCCCCGATTGAGGGAAAACGTTCGAAGAGGGGAAAAACAAGAGGGTGAAAAGTGAAATGTGAATAGTTAACCGCGAGAAGGGAAAGCTTAAACGGTTGATAAAAACTTTCAATTTAACCTCCGGACATTAGTTCGCAAATTTCTACAGTTAGGACACCGTACCCCTGTCCCTCTCTTCCCTTTCATATAATTTTCCAGGCAGAGAGGGGCAATTTTAGATGGAATCAAATCGTAATTCGGCAATCGTAACTCGTAAATCGGTAATCGGCAATTATCTTTATGTGGCGAGATTTTTCTTCAGCCTTTTGTACGTCGCTTGAATTGATTCGGAGACCAGTTTCGTGTCTGCAAGCGTCGGCATAAAATTCGTGTCGCCGTTCCAACGCGGCACAAGGTGAAAGTGAATATGCTGGTCGATGCCGGCCCCCGCAACCCGACCAAGGTTCGCGCCAAAATTGAATCCGTGCGGCTGCGCTGTTTTGTCGAGAGCCCCCATCACTGTCGCGGTCGCGCCCATAATGTCGGCATATTCTTTTTTTGAAAGCCGGCCAAACTCCGACGTGTGTGTGTACGGAATAATCATCACGTGGCCGCTGTTGTAAGGGTACAAATTCATCATCACGAAACAGAAGGGCCGGCGGAGTAGAATCAGGTTGCTTGAATCGTTTTTTTCTGCTGCCGCTTCGCAGAAAAGACATCCACCACTTTTTTTTGTTTTGGAAAACGATGCGATATATTCCGACCGCCACGGCGAAAAAAGGCGTTCCATGATTTCCTTTCCGATGCTATTGAGTGAATATATGGAGGATCGAGGAGGGAAGCAACTTCGGATTTTCGATTGCCGACTGACGATTTTCGATTTTTGAACGATGAGATTTTCTGCAACAGAAAAGCCTCCGGGGTTAGCGGAGGCTTATCGGTCAAGAAAGATCGAGCAACGTTCGTAAAAGTCTGTCTTACTTTAGAAGCATCATTTTCTTTATCTGCGTCCCGTCGGCGCTCTTCAACTGGTAATAATAGATGCCGCTCGATAACTTTGAAGCATCGAAGCTAAATGTCTCCTCTTCATTGGAGTTGAATTGTCCGTCGGCGAGGGTGGCAACTTCCTGGCCAAGAATGTTGTACACCTTCAATGTCGCGCGTCCCGCCGTACCGAGAATAAACGATATTTTTGTAGAAGGATTAAACGGATTCGGATAATTATTATCGAGCCAAACAGTGCCCGGCGTGACGCCGAGCGTTGCTTCAATTGCTTTGTTGTACACGAAGTTGCCGTCATGATCGATTTGTTTCAACCGATATGAATATGTTCCTACGCGCACCGACGCATCGGTGAATGAATAACTCTGCGGCGCATTCGTCGTTCCATGCCCTGCTACAAACCCCACTTTCGTCCAATTGTTGATTGTTGATTGCTGATTGTTGATTGTACTTCGCTCTACATCAAACCCCAAATTATTAACCTCCGTCGCTGTGGCCCATGCAAGTTCAATCTCATTGTTCCGCTCAGTCGCAGTGAAGGAGGTGAGTTCGACAGGAAGAGGATCTGCCCCGTCGGCGACCGTCCATTGACCGAATGAAGTAGTAGTGAATGGGATTGAGCGCGGATCGGAACTTGAAACATCTGTCTGACTTCCCACTGCACTCCATGTTGTGCCGCTGTTGATGCTTTGCCACACGCGTGCAGTTGTCATGTCTTTGCTGTTGTCATCATCCGACACCCAAGTGAATGTTAGCGTACGACCGCTCGTCGGAGGAGTGCTTGAGCTGATTGTCCATTTACGGTTAATGCCGGTCTTGCCGCTGATTGTCACAGCAGCACCGCTTCCGGAGACTCGTGTTACGGTAACATTGCCGAGGTTGTCGGCTCCAGAATTGATTGATACGCCGATTCCTCCGAGTGTAGAAGCACTCGACCCAACGCCCTTCGTAACAGTTAGGTTTCCAATAACATATTGACCTGCACCTTCACCGACCATGTCGTTGCCTCCTGAAGACAGGGTAAGTGTATGGCTGCTGGTAGAAAGCTTTCCGCTCGTAAACGTAAGCGCCCCATTAACAGTCGCGTCTGCGCTCAGCGTGACAGTGCCGCTTGTATTAATAGTTAGATCTCCCAAATCACCGCTCGCCACTGTCGGCAATTCGGAGCCAGTTGTAACATTTCCCAAGTATGTGACAGAAAATCCTGATGGAAAAGTCTGCGAAGAGTTAAGTGAACCGGCAGTACGCGCAATGCTTGATTGAGTGTCGAGGATGAGGTGTGTACTGTTGGTCAACACTCCACTTAGCAATGAAAGCGCACCGGTCATCTCTACGTCGGTGCTCAAAACTACACCTGCGCTATTATTTATGGTTAGATTCTGGAAAAAATCAGAGTTAGTCGCAGAGATAGCATTGCCAGAGACTGTCTGTTGTGAACTCCCGTTAAACGCAACCGTATTTGCATTGGAATTAGCACCGCCCGAGAAATCTACACTTCCGTTGTTTACGAAGTTACCACCGATATTATATGTTGTATTCCCGGGTGTAGTTCCGCCATTTGTCCCTCTCAGAACACCGGAATTCTGTGTTGTGACATTTCCAGTGATGTTCCATGTGCATGACCCTGCGAGGGAACCGCTTGATCCCTCCAAAACGGCTGACGAGCCGTCTACAGTAACATTGCCGGCGACAGTGTGAATTTTGGCACTTGAATTATTCCCTTGCAGATCCGCACAATTCAGAAGAGATAAATTGCCATTTACCGTAAGAGCACTGCTCACGTGCGCGGGAGACCCTGAGGAACTCCAAGTCACGTTGCCGTACGTACCTCCCGGCAATACGGATTGAGAACCGTTAAAGATATATGTGCTATTATTGTCAAATGCTTGCGATCCGCCAGGTACGGTGGATACCGATCCCCCTTGCTCGAACGTTGCGCCGCTCTGTAGTGTAAAAGCTCCCGAAACTGTCAACGTAAATGTTGAAGCATCCAGGATTCCGGTTCCGTTGACCGTACAACTTCCTACTGTGTATGAATTATCAAGTGTCACCGTATTCCCGGCGGCAATTACGACGTCATCAGAAGATCCGGGCACGCCGCTCGGACTCCAGGTGATGGCGGACCAACTGCCTGAGCCGGTACTTGTTTTAGTTACTCCCCAAGCCGTGGCGCTTAAAAACATAGCAATAAGAGCAGCTAACAAAAATGTAAGGATATGTTTCATGTGTTTAACCTTTCATATCGCAATGCGAATGGGAAAATGATTTTGTCATAAGAGGTTGATATTCAGCAAACTGGAGTGGTCCAAACTTTGAATCAAATTACCCAAACACCCATAAAATGTCAAGGCCGATTGCGGAGTGTGTGACGGGGCGCAGAGAGCAATTAATAATTAAGAATTATGAATTAAGAATTGGAAAGTGGGATCTTTCAGCAAAAATCATTCTTAATTCATAATTCCTAATTTATAATTGCTCTAACCGTTGCCGCAGCATGGTATTTCTCTCCCGCACTTCGTCGTTGCGAACGGCAATCGCGAGGGCTTTCATTTCACCCACAAGAATAAGGAGTTCGCGCGCTCGTGTCACAGCGGTATAGACAAGGTTGCGCTGAAGCATAATATAGTGAGCCATAGAAACAGGCACTATGACCGCTTTGAACTCATTCCCCTGGCTCTTGTGGATTGTCATGGCATACGCCAGAGTCAGTTCGTCCAGCTGCTCAAAGGTATATTCTATCTTCTTGCCGTAAAAGTTTACAATAAGAATTCCATCGTTTCTCTCAACGCCGGAGATCCGCCCAATGTCGCCGTTGAAGACGTCTTTATCGTAATTATTTTTCGTCTGCATCACTTTATCCCCCATAAGAAATTTTCGTTCGCTCCCTTGCCAGCAGACTTTTGAATGACCGTTCAAAGCCGCTTGCAATTCCTTGTTGAGGTCGCGCACCCCCGCAGCTCCGTTGTGCATAGGTGATAGAACCTGGATATCGTCAAATGGGTCGTATTGATAATTTTGGGGAAGAATCGTGGAGGAGAGACGCACGATTGTTTCCTGCATATGCTCGCCGGATGTCTCGTCGAGAAATTTGAAATCGGGCGAAAAAACAGGCATTTCCCCGGCGTTCACTCTATGGGAATTTGCAATAATCGTGCTTTCTTCAGACTGCCTGAAAATTGTGTCGAGCCGTACCGTCCCGATTATTTTTGCCTCGATCAAGTCGCGGAGCACCTGGCCGGGTCCGACCGAAGGAAGCTGGTCGACGTCGCCGACAAGAACCAGTTGAGCCTCCGGCTTGACTGCGGCGAGAAGCGCAGCGCACAACTCGATATCCACCATCGAAACCTCGTCGACAATGAGCATGTCGCATTCAAGAGGAGAGTCTGCATCCCGCCTGAACATTCCCGATTGCGGCTCGTACTCCAGCAGCCGGTGAATCGTTTTTGCTTCGCGGCTCGACAATTCGGAGAGCCGTTTTGCTGCCCGCCCTGTCGGCGCACAGAGGAGATAGTTTACTCCCAGCTCATCCGCTAATTCGATGATGCCGTTAACGCATAAAGTTTTTCCGGTACCAGGACCGCCGGTGAGAATTGTGATCGGTTTTTGTATTGAATGCAGGATAGCATCTCGCTGCTTGGCATCAAACTCAATCCCATGCCTCTTCTCGATGTGTGACAGTGAAGCAAGAAGTTTACTCTCTGAAAAAGGTTTCGAGCCTTTGCGGAGAAGCTGCCCGATCTTTTCGGCCGACTCTTTCTCCGCCTGATGAAGGAGGTATGGGAATAGCCGGTCGTTTTCCGCCGCAAGAAATCCGTTGCGTATGCTTTCATCGACCGCGCGCTCGACTTTTGTTTCGTCGACCATCAGGAGTTCTGCCGACCGGCGGGCCAATTCTTCTCTCGGAAGAAAACAATGTCCCGCTGCACGGCATGCATCGTTCAGGACAAAACGTATTCCGGCTTCGATGCGGTAGATACTTTCGGGTTGAACTCCAACGCGCTGTGCAATCGAATCTGCAATTTGAAATCCGATGCCTTGAACATCCTGAATCAACTGGTATGGATTATTCTTCACGACGCCGATAGCACCTTTGCCGTATGCTTTGAATATCCTAATTGCCTGGCTCGTGCTTACGCTATAGGATTTCAAATATGTCATGACGTCTTGCATTTCCCGCAGCGCCGAGGCCGACTCAATTATTTTGTCGAGTTTCTTTCTTCCCACCCCCTCAACTTCCAAAAGTCGTTCAGGAGTTTTGTTGAGGACGTCAAGCGTTTTAGCGCCGAATTTTTTTACGATTCGCGATGCCAGCGCCGGCCCAACGCCGTAAATAAGCCCGGACGACAAATATTCCTCGACGCCGTGCAGCGTTGTCGGCTCCTTTACCTCATAGTTTTCAAACTGAAATTGTTTTCCGTACTTCGGATGCGTCGTCCATGAACCGGAGATGCTGTACTCGTCCCCCTCGCGCGGTTCCATCATATACCCAACGATGGAGACAGTGCCGTCAGCGGTTTTCAGCGCGCCGATAAGATACCCGTTTTCGTTGTTCGTGAAAATTATCTTGTGAAGGGTTCCCCGAAGTGTAAGTTGTTGACGTCCTGTTTGAAGCGGCATAGTCTGGGTTTCTTCCCCCTTCTATAATAAATGTAAAATAAAGTAAACTCTATCTCTGTGTCACTCTGTGAATCTCCGTGGCTCTCTGTGTAATTTTAAAAACTATTTCACGGAAAGACACAGAGGCGGCACAGAGCTGCACGGAGGCAAGGGAATGCATTATCAAATTCTCGCTTTGACAGCGTTAAAAACTTCGTTCACCGAGAGGAGGGTCATGCATTCCATATACTCGCTGCCACTTCGGTTGCAGACGTTGAGATGGCACGGGTGGCAGGTCACATCTTTTCTGAGCGGAATATGTTTCGACGACCCGCCAGGAAATGCGGACGTGTATGGGAACCAAATATTTTCTTCCCCGGGACCGAAGAGTCCGATCGTCGGCGTTCCCACAGCAGCGGAGATGTGCATCGGCCCCGAATCGTTCACAATATAGGCTGCACAAAGAGACAGAATCGCGGCCAATTGACGAAGAGGAAGAACGGGCAACGAAAGGACTCCTCCCACAACTGCTCTTTCCACCCATCCCGCAGCTTCCCCATCGGCGGGCCCCCTCGTGAGGACAATTTGGGCGCGAGATTTGGCAATGAGTGTATCGGCTAAATCGGCAAAGCGTTCGGCAGGCCACAATTTCGCAGGCCAGGTTCCCCCCGGGTGCAGGGCGATTAAAGGTCTGGATAAATCGATCCCTTGCCACTCCAAATAACGGCGAGACTCTTTCTTTTCATCCTCGGTCAAAAAAATTTCAGGGGCAAAATATTTCGGCTCGATGCCGATGATTTTCAGCGATTGATAATGGAATTCAACCGCTGATTTCGGGATGCCGTCGTCATGCAGGCGGACAGTGTACAGTTTTCCCCGGCCATGCAGGTCCCCCCCAACTCTGACAGGGGCTTGTGTAACGTATGAAAGGAGTGCGCTCCTCGGATTGCAGAACAGGTCCACGACAAGGTCAAAGCGTTTTCGGTTGAGCTGGTACATTAGCCTCAATTGTTGCAGGGTCGTATTTTTGCCGAAATCGATTGAAAAAATTTCGTCGAGATACGGATTGTGCTCTAGCAACGAAACACCTTTGCTGTCACCGAGGTACGCAATGTATGCGTCGGGGAAGGTTTCCCTCAACGTATGGATGAGCGGTGTCGTTAGCACGATATCGCCGATGTATTTCAGGCGTGTCAGGAGAATGCGGTTGTACTGCTTTGGCATAGTGAAAAGTGGAGAGTGAAAAGTTATAAGTTTTAAGTTATAAGTTGAAGGTTGTTATATCTGATTTGACCGATGCTTAAAACGCATGACTTAAAACTTATAGCTTAAAACCTAAAACTTCCTACCCCTACCGCACTCACTGTCTCCTCCATCGATTGACAAACTCGTCCCAGATAAGGTCGTTCACTGAATAAGGAATGATCTCAAAATAGCGTTCATTGTCGAGCTCAAAGCTTTGCCGAAATGGAATTGCAAAACTGGCGTTACCCCCTATGTCGTAGTACCATACTTCGTTGAGGAGCCCCTGACAATCGATGTTATCCGGAGGACCACAGACAATATACGAAATTCCCATCGGAGTTTTCCATCCTTCGGTGCAGGTGGAAAATAGTTCATTCGCCTCCTTTACCCTATCGCGAAACTCCTTCCGACGCTCTCTGCCTCCATGGTCCTCCCAAAATCGGCCTAATCGGTTGACCTGTTCGTCCGGCGACGCCCCAGCTCGTATGCTGTCAACTTCTTCCGGCCGGGCGATGTATGAAATGGCGGCAATCTCTTCCTGAATGCCATCGAGGTAAGGAAAGGAGGGTGTATAAACAGGAAACTTAGCCACGCTGAAGGTACTGTCGATGGTCCCGCCTCTATTAAGATATATCTTTCTCGTCAGCGTAGTAACGCCTTCAGCCAATTTCGGAAAATATTGGAACACCTGGATAACTCCATCCGCCGGCGAAACAAAAACCGAATCGGAACGGTAGTAAATCGAATCTGGAGCGCGCATACAGAATAGCATTCTCAGATAGTACGGCGGCAGGTACGAAACGAGTTTTGTATCGGCGGTATCATGCCGACCGGAGATGGAATATGTAAGCGAGAGGCGAACCGTATCGCCCCGCCGCAGGTTGTAAATCTCCTGAAACATGCCGATCGAATCTCTGACATACGAAAGCTCGGAAGGAAAGATCGGCCTGAGGGAGATCTCCCGTTGTCCTGGCCGGGTGTATTTAAACAACAAATAATCGCTTGCAAAAAAATTCTCTTTGGGGAAATTTTTCACTCCCACCCTCAGCCGGCGGTGAGATTCCGCGTGCGTCCGGTTGTCGAGAACGAGAATGTCAAGTGCGTATTCGCCCGGAGGAACGTAAAACATTTTAAGAAATGCATCATGGAGAGAGGAGATCGATTCAGCATACGATCGTGCAACAACCGTCCGGTCGACATCGTTGGTGCGAACAACCTCCCCGCTTTGATCCCGCAGGACAAACGATGCGGTGTACGATGCTTTGAAAACATCAGCGTCTTTTTCGAAATGAATTCGCGAGTAGGGAATTTCGAAGTAGATGTCGAGCCTGTTTCCATCCTTTGTATTGACGTTGAGCATAAATGTCTCGCCTGTCGGCAGCGATTGCTGCATCGCTTTGGCGGTGTAGTAGCACTGCGCGCCTTGCTCCATGCTCGACACGCATCCGGAGAGCAATAGCCCAATGGCAAAAGTAACCATGAGGGCTATCGCTCGAACAGGAATAGCTACTCCATCTCTTGGGAAATGCGATCGCATCGCTCGATCCATCCTCCAATTTGCTTTATCATCGTTGGAGATTGTGTAAAATTTTGAGCATCCCAGAACATGCTTTTTGCTTTCTCAAACTCTCCCGCCCGGTACATCGCCTCTGCACCGTTCATCAAGCATCGAAGAGAAAGACCATTATCCGTCAGCAATCCTGAGACGGAAAAATACGCAGCGCCCGCTTCGCGGTAATGTTTCGCGCGGAAAAATTCGGCCGCTTGGAGATATTCTGCGACAACGCGGGACTCTTCAAACCCAGAAAGCTCTCTCAACATACCGGCACGCGAGGAGTCCGAGGTATTACCGTAAAAATAATTGCGAAGTCCCAAGTTCAGCCGGGGCTCCCGCACTATCATTCGGCGCAATGCAGCGGCTTCGGAAAATGCTTCGCTGTAATTCATTTCTTCAAGGTGCCGGTAAATCCCAAGCGCCCGGGGAACGTCTCCAAGAAACCATAACGCATCTCCGAACATAAGCAGGACTCCGGGATTATACCGCAACATCGAACGTTCATTGAGCGCATCGTAGCCATTCACGACATCATTAAATTTGTTTTCATTGAGAAGGGACTGAAACAATCCTCGAAGTGCAAACGCCGTCGGCGCATCGTCGAACGACGCCGAAAATTCACTTTCAGCCTTCGCAAAATTTTTGACCCGAATTGCTTGTACGGCAATCGAATTTCTATCAGCCGTAACGCGGGCGCACGTCTTCCGAAAAATCGATTGCTGCGCAAAAAGAGTCTTTACGGTTTCCCCTGAAAGCGCAGACGCATTGACGGTTTTTAAGAAGCCCTCCCAATCGTGAATGAGGACATCGAGGGACACCCCGTAGACATCAACGAAATGTCCTGAAGGGAATACCTCCTTAAAGCTCCTCACACCAAAACGATCGATAAGATAGCGAGTGAACGAAGCGACCACGACATAGGCATACGATCCCTGCTGCACGGCAAACCCCGTATAATCGAAGAGTGCTGCCGGGTCCCCGAGTAATTTTTCGCGCTGCATCGCCGCTGCGTACTCATGAGGCGAGAATTCTCCCCAGTTCCAGTCGACGGCAGTCGCGAAGCCTTCGTTGAGGCCCATCCGGTCGCTCGCACCGATGACCGGCAGGCCAATGTTCGCCGCCAGCACGTGGACCAATTCATGCCGGAAAGTATCATCGAACGAATCGAGCGTTAGGTGGATCTCTTTCCGCCAGGGCTTCGCGATATTGGTAGTTGCTGTCCCGATAAAACGGCGCTTCTCCTCAGACGTAGAATATAAGTATACCGAAATCTTTTCACCGGGGGCGAGTGATTCCTCCATCCGGGAAACATCGATACCGTAATGATATTCCGCTTCCGCCCTCAGAAACCGGACATCGCGGTTGGACACTACTTCCCGCGGGTAAAACATAACAAAATGCGTCGTGGTCGCCATTCCGCCCAACTCCGATTGGATGTCGGATGCTGGGAATTCAAACCCCAGAGCGCTTCGCTGGAGATGGCCATAATCGAGCACGCAAAAACAGAAGACCGCTGCGCTGTAGAGGATTTGGTCTCCCTTCCTGATCCTGAACGTTTGAATATTCTCGTACAGTTTATAATCCGACCATACCATCCTGACGGTAATAAAAAAAAGAGTAATGAAGAAGAGGGAAGCAACAAGCGTAAACTCGCGATAGAGCACGAGGGTCGAGAGATCGCTAAGCGTTTCATCGTATGTGATGCCGGGAAAATATCCGAGTACAAAATTGTATGCAAAGAGCTGAGGCTCGGTATAGGTAATAACAACAATCTGAAGGAGTACGGCGGTAATGACCGCAATGAAAATTAGACGCGCGCGCCGGAATACCACTCCTATCGGCAGGGCCAGCGACACCGAAAAGATCATCGAACAGATTGGCAGCAGCACAAAGTACTCAAGCCCGCGCGTAAACGAACAATTTTTTACGGAGAAAGCGTTCAAAGACATCACCGCGAGCGGAATAAGCAGCAGCACGCCGTTGACAGTCATGTAGTGGAGGAGAACGAGGAGAAATTTTTTTCGCGAAATCGGCTGGTGAACATGCACCCTGATAAAACCGATGGTCAGCAACCCGCTGATCAACGCCGCAGGGATTGTTAGCGCAGCAGAGAATTCATAACCGACGTAATTGAAAA
>JBAUMC010000129.1:0-4384 GCA_049578505.1 Bacteroidota bacterium
TCTCTGCAGATCGAGCTGCGGTACTAGACAACAGCATACATGCAACGGCCAACATCACAATTTTCTTCATACTACCTCCGGTATGTGATAGTGAAATGATAAGAGTGTAAATGTGCATCGTCGCCGCCGACCGTTTTTATGGTTGAACGAACGACCTGCCAAATAACAAAGCGTTTCTTCCAATAAAACTGCTGCGGTAACGGGCGTTTAGAGTGGGAATACAGTATGTAACCGATACGAAAAATCAGGAAAAAAGTTACGCGTTCCGGCATCAGTATCGTAATTGTTTCAGCGCCAATCTCAGCAAGGGATTAGGCTCGTCGTATTGACACCGTTGAACGCCATTAAAACGGTTATGAGTATCAACTATTTTTAACGGTGATCATTCGGTCTCTTTCACTGTCCAAGATTGTCGAGTGAAGCACTGATGTAATTGCTTTTGCGATGAGTATGAATGCGGAGAAAGGTTTTGACAAAGTAAGGAGTGTGATTGCGATATGGTGCAAATTCTGAAGATAGAATACGAGGCATTCATGAGAAAGGCTCGAAGAATTGACATGCCCCCAGAAGACAATCCACAATCAGAAAGGAGATAAAAAATAGCTGCCCGCCGAAAAAAAGGGAGTTGTTGGATTATGGAGTGGCGGGGCCCCGACAAAAACGCTGGGGCAGGTAAGATGCGCCCAAAAGCGGCGCACTTCGAGGTGCAAAGAACGCACCTCTGAGCTTGACCCCAATCAATCCGGATGCTCTTAAAAGGAAAAACCCAACCTGACGGCCGGGTTTTTCTTTTTAGTAGCGGGGGCCCGATGTGAGGTCTAAAGACAGAGGTATTGGGTAAGAATCGTCAAAAAAGCCATTCAAGATGAAGCAGGGTCAATTGCCCGAAGATGCATTTGGTGGCCTACGCTTACTTCACTACCACTAGCTTTTTTGTCTGCACGAAACTCCCCGCCTGCAATCGATAGAAGTACACCCCGCTTGCGAAGACCGATGCATTCCATTGCCAGGTGTAACTTCCTGCCTGCAGTGCTCCCGAAATGAGAGTCGATACCTCTCTCCCCAAGACATCAAAGACCTTCAATGATACAAACGAGGATGATGGAATGTCAAAGGAGATTGTCGTGGTCGGATTGAACGGATTGGGATAATTTTGTTGCAATCGATACGCTTTCGGCAATACATACATCGCATTCTTCACACTGTTGAGAACCGTTGGAGGTTGCACATTGATGATGGAAACTCCATACGCCGGAATTGAGAGAGGGTACGAGGAAATGTTTGAGGCTGATAGAGGCGGAAAGGTTCGAGATCCCATCAGGTCGATCATTTGGCTGTTGGCAACGAGGGCCGGCGTGGAAGTAAAATCAAGGTTTGCATTCTGGACAGTATCCGACAAATTGATAACGACCGCAATGTTCTGATGAATTGTATCAGCACTGTACGAACGGACGAATGTCAGTACATTTGCATTCGTGGTGTTGATGGTCGCATAGCCTCCTATGCGGAGGGCGGTTGAGCCTTTTCGTATGCTGATCAACTTCTGATAATAATGCCAGAGCGAAGTGCTGTCGGCCTGCTCTTCTTCTAATGACGTTCCATCGCTGTCGTGCAGCGTTGTATATGTCCACCACGGGCCTGTATTTTTATACCAGAGCGCCGTGCCGGGACTCGAAACGATCTTGTTCCATTTGAACGCTTCGCGCTTCGGAATATCGTTGCCATCGTTATTGCTCAGCCAGGTTCCTGTCACCCCACGCATTCCAATCTCCTGACCGTAATAGAGGCAGGGGACGCCCTTCAACGAAAGTACAAGGGCCGCGCCGATCCGAAGTTTTCCCGGATCATTTCCCACTACAGATGCAAACCTGTTCACATCGTGGTTCTCAATGATTGTGAACTGGAATTTTCCCGGCGGCGTAGCGGCGAGGGTTTGAGAAATCCCGCTGAGAATGGTGTTCTTATCGAAGGACTGAATGTCGAACATAAGCGGTATGGAGAAGACCGCGTCGGCATTTGCAGTGGTGAGCTGTTCCGAGCCGAGTCCCCAATCAGCCTGTTCAGTTAAAAAGAAGATGCGGGGGTTGATGCTCCGCAGTGTGTCAAACATCGGCTTCCAGAAGTCGGTGTACATGTGAGGATTCTCTCCGGTGCCGTCAAGGTTATCCATAAAGTGGTCGAGCCGGAATCCGTCCACGCCGTCATAAAAATTCCCGTCGCCATTAGGGTCGACCCATGAAGCGTACATTCGTTTTTGATAGGCGAGGAGAGCGGAATCCCGAAGATTCAATACCATGTTGGTGAGCCACTCCCCATCGTATCCCCAAAACGACAAGCTATCGGGTATAGTGTTGCCGGGCCCCTTATACACGATGTATGAACCGTAGGACGATGAGGGGTTCATGTAAGAATTAACATACCAGGAATGGTACCGTGAAATGTACTGCGTTTCCATATCGATAAAAATTTTCATCCCACGGGCATGGAGGGCTTTTACGAGGTTTGTAAAATCCGCGTTCGATCCGAAACTGGCGTCGGTTGAATCGAAATTATCCGAGAAATAATTATGGTAGGTATGGGCACGCGTGATTGGGTTCAACCATACCGCCGTGACGCCGAGTTTCTGAAGGTAATCGAGTTCCTGGATGATGCCGTTAAAGTCGCCAATACCGTCGCCATTACTGTCGCGGAAGCTTCTGGGAAATATCTGGTAAAATATTTCGTTTTCCCAGTTCTCCCGCACCGTGTCCCAGGATGCGACAGTCCCTTGATTGTTCGATGCTGTGATATTGAGAGAGAGTCGCAAGGTGTCATACGTTCGGCCAAAATTGAGATTCAGCAGTCCCGTCGATGCATTATAGGAACTCAATCCTGGGAGCGTATCGGCATTGGCGATAACGCTGATAGATTCTAGAGGTAACGATGAGAAAATTCCCGCTAGCACCCCGCGAATAAATCCAGTTGCGTTCACTTTGCGCGCAACCTCGAAAACCATCGGATCGCCGACGGTAAACAGAGAGTTGCCGTACTGAGAACCGTCAGTTTCAGCATTCAACGGATCTGGAACCCAAATATATTCAGATCCGGATTGATTCGTATAATAATAAAATTTATAGGCATAGGATTGCCCGGCTTGCAACCGCACTTGCTTTTGCCAATAACCGTTCGCAGAATCGAACGACATCAATGATGGGGCATCCGACGCGATTGTGCCGTCGCCCAGCTGGGGTCCCCAGTTGTTAAATACGCTGGGGACAAACACTCTTATGTAAGAATGATTGGGATCATCAAAACGAAATGTGACAGTGACGCTATCCGGGCTTTGTGCGCAAATCGACAATGGCAATAGTACCAATGTCAGAAGCGTCACGTATATTTTCTTCATCGTTTTGTCCTCCTGTGACGATGATAGCGAAGTAAATTGTTGATGATTCCTTTTTAGCAGTCGGATAGAATTGTCGAGAGAGCTCTGAACAAATTTATCCGGAAGCGGACGCAAGAGCTAGCTAAAGTCTGCCTTCTCATCGAACAACGACACCGCATCGATGACGACGATCGAGAAGCAAACTACGTTACCTTGTACGCAAGTACGGAAAAATTATCGATGAAAAGGCATATTCAATGGAAGGGGCTATAACGCTGCACCGAAGTTAGGCAGTAATTAAGGGAATGTCAAATGGGTAGTAATCGAGATTTAAAAGAGCCATTAGGGGCCCTTCAAATCTATAGTCTACAATAATCTACAGTCAGGATTACCCTTTCATATTACGGAGAAATCAAGGCTTTCCAATTGCTCTAAAAGAAATGCCTGACCGTTTGGCCAGGCATTTCTTATTGTAGCGGGGGTAGCATCCACCGAGAAGATGGTGGATTTCAGCGCATCGCCTTCGGCTCTGCGCCTCAACTTGAACCTCCATCCCGATTTCGTCGGGGTATGAGCCATCGACGCACTTCCATCAAATAAAAAATGTTCCGACATCAGCCAGAACCTTTCTTTGTAGCGGGGGTGGGTGCGCCCAAAAGCGGCGCACTTCGAGGTGCAAGGGACGCACCTCTCAGCTTGAACCCAATCAATCCGGTTGCTCTTAAAAAGAAGAACCCAACCTGACGGTCGGGTTCTTCTTTTTAGTAGCGGGGGTAGGACTTGAACCTACAACCTTCGGGTTATGAGCCCGACGAGCTACCAATTGCTCCACCCCGCGATAGAAAAAACTTGTCGAATCTTATCAGAGTCCGCCTTGGCGGACTCCACCCCGCGATAGAAAAAAACTCTTAAATCTTACAAGAGTCCTCCGCAGGAGGACTCCACCCCGCGATAGAAAAAAACTCTTAAATCTTACAAGAGTCCTCCGTAGGAGGACTCCACCCCGCGATGCTTTAATAT
>JBAUMC010000130.1:0-16989 GCA_049578505.1 Bacteroidota bacterium
TCGCTGGCGGCGGGAACAGACCTTTCGCTGCTGAGTGAAGAAAGGATGCCATGAGAGTTGAGAGCTGTTTATCTTTTATTTCCATTTCTTTATTCAAAGCTCATTCCGCCGCCAGCGAGGCATAACGGACCGGAGCTAAGCTGCGGCAACGAAGTGCCGCAGCGACGGAATCCAGTCCGCGCGAGCTAATTCCCGTCCAATAGTGACTGGTTCTTTCGCGCGTGCAAAATCGTCGGCGGCTGGTTCCGTCAGCTTGAGCGACTGGTTAGGCGGCTTTCCCTTTACCGCGATGGAGAGTTGTTTGTTCTCGTACTTTGTCAGCGAGCAGTATCTTTAACATCGATTGATAGGGAACATCTTGTTTATTTGCCAAGACTCTGATCTCTTCAATCAATGATTCCGGTAATCGTATCGAAATAGTTCGGCTTGTAGCCTTTAGATTAGGAAAGCGAACAGGTTTTGCCTTACTCCAATCCAAATAGTCAGTAGAGTCATTCTTTGACCAGAAATTCCTCTCTTCTGCCTCAGATTTAAATTTTGGTATACTTTTCTTTTTGTTCATTATAGCTATCCCTTTCTTTTCTGCTCATTTCCCGTGCTGAGATGACCCTGATTTTCTCTTTTCGAATTGTGAAGGAGATAAATAGCAATCGGCCTTTATTAGTGTGGCCGAGTGCATGATATCTTTCTTCCTTCTCAGAATGCTTTATATCAGGAAGGATGAAAAGAGGTTCATTAAAGAAAACATCCTCACATTCCTGCCATAAAACTTTATGTTTAGCCCAATTCTTAGTTTGGTTAGCCTGATCCCATTCAAAACTGATAATTTCCAAGTTTAAATTCATATATATTCAATATATACTATTTTCTATCAAATGCAACTCCCGTTTCCACGGGGAAAGCCGCCTAACGGACCGGAGCTAAGCTGCGGCAACGAAGTGCCGCAGCGACGGAATCCAGTCCGCGCGAGCTAAGTCCCGTCCGATAGTAACTGGCTGTTTCGCGCGTGCAAAATCATCGACGGCTAGTTCCGTCAGCTTGAGCGACTGGTTAGGCAGCAGCCAATTAGTTTATCACGCCTTCCATTCTTTGAGCAACAGTTGTTAGGCAAAACGTTTGTCTTAGTTCTGCTTAGTTTCGGTGGATCCTACTATTTTGTTGTAGAGCCACGCAAATATTGCTCCACCAATCAACGCGTCGAAAAACGCATATACTAAGCCGACTACGCTGCCGATTGGAGAAATCGTATAACCAAGATACACTTTGCCGATGAGTGTGGAATGCCCTGTGGAGCCACTAAATGCAATGGCCCACCAAGTAAGAAAAAATAGCCCTAAACCCCAAAGTATGCCGCAAGTCAGCGCGAATGCCTTGATGTTGAGTTTCATATTCAAATCTCCTTTTGAAGTTATTTGTTACGTTTGTGAAAAAGAGCAAGAGGATGTTCTTATATAACCTCTTGACTTGACAAGATCGCTTTCTGCTGCCTAACTATGATTAGATTGTGTAAAGCAGGTATGTGCTTGTTTTTAATGTGATAGATTGCTCCCCGCAGGATAATATAATAATGGAGGGATAGCCTGGTAGGTCTCTGAACGCCCCCTCGCTTATTTCTGTGAGGTTTAGTATCTTCCCATAATCACTACCGCAAAACTACTGCATTCCAGATACAAATGCAACTTCAATAGGGGGGATCCCAATGGAAAAAGGTAAACTTCTCGACCAGGTCCGGACTCGTGTACGGCTTCGACACTTTAGCATGAGAACTGAACAAGCATATATCTACTGGATCAAACGATTCATTCTGTTTCACAATAAACGCCATCCGCGCGAAATGGGAGAAAAAGAGGTCGAAGCTTTTTTGTCCCACCTAGCAGTTATTGGAAAAGTTTCTGCTTCGACACAAAATCAGGCCTTTAATGCTTTACTTTTCCTCTATAGAACTATCTTCGGGCGCGAACTCGGACATATAGAAAATGTCGTCCGGGCGAATCGGCCAAGACGACTCCCCGTCGTTTTTACAAAAGAAGAAGTGCAATCGATCCTGAACAGGCTGCACGGGACGACGAAATTAATCGCAAGCCTTCTCTATGGCTCAGGCTTCCGCCTTCAGGAATGCCTCAGGCTCCGGGTGAAAGATATCGACTTTTCACGCGGACTTATTATTGTGCGGGAGGCAAAAAGAAATAAAGATCGCATCGTCCCTCTTCCCGAAAAAATAAAAGAAGAACTTATGCTTCACTTGAAGATGATCTCGGTAATTCACGAACGGGATTTAATGAACGGATACGGCGAAGTGCTACTACCGGATGCTCTGGGAAGAAAATATCCAAACGCAGGAAAAGAATTCGCCTGGCAATATGTTTTTCCTGCTTCAAAGCTCTCTACCGATCCTCACAGCAAGAAAAAATTGCGACACCATCTTGATGAAAGCTCTGTACAACGATCTGTTAAGGAGGCAATGCTTCTTACATGCCCTCGCAAAAACGGAAGCTGCCACTCTTTCCGACACTCGTTTGCAACACATTTGCTTGAACAAGGATACGACATCCGCACGGTTCAGGAATTGCTCGGACATCAAAATCTTCAAACTACAATGATCTATACACACGTGCTTAATAGAGGAGGGCTCGCGGTTCGAAGCCCGCTTGATAAATAAGTGCAAACTTCGGTACAATTCCCATAAAACTGCTTGCACAAAGGCGCAAAGCCGTGCGAGTTTTCCTTTTAAAGTGGTTTGCCTTTTAGCGACATTGCGTGGCAAATAAAAAAATCGGGGAAACAGAAATACTATATGGTGATCCAGGTATGCAATCGATAAGCCGCCCGCTTCATTATCGTGATCTGCTTGATTCTCTTCGACTTTTTCCAGATATTGTTTTCCAAGTATTAAACGGAGAGAACATACTTCTCAAGTCTTTAATCACCCGTACTATTTTCCTTCCCTCACCATGAAATCCTCACCTCGTAAAATTCGTTACGGCATTCTCGGATTCGGTTTGTTTGCAGAGCGTGCTATCGCTCCGGCAATACGGGCGTCGTCCAATTCTGAATTGGTCGCGATCCAAAAGCGCTCAATGGGAGCAACGGAAGCGAAAGCCAGAGAACTCGGAATTCCATTTGCGTTTGATTCGGTGGAAAAACTGGTTGCACACGATGAAGTCGATGCTGTTTACATTGTTTCCGCAAATGCTTTTCACTGTCCGTCAACAATCGTAGCAGCACGTGAGAAGAAGCATGTGCTCGTCGAGAAACCTATGGCAATGAATGTTGCGGAAGCGCGGAAAATGATCGCCGCATGCGGAAAGCACGGGGTGAAGCTGATGGTCGGTCACATGCTGAGGCTTTCTCCACTGGTTCGCCGAATGCGGGATATCGTTCAATCCGGGATGATCGGGGACATTACGGCTGCCCGTGCAGATTTTGTCTACGACTCACGGACAAGTCAACGCACATGGCTTTTCGAGCGAAAGCTCGCCGGAGGCGGGCCGATATTCGATATCGGCGTGCATGGACTCGATACTCTCCGGTTTATTCTGGATGACGATGTTGTATCGACGAAAAGCGATTTAACTCCCCGCCCGACGGCGATGAAAACGGAGGGAAGCGCCAACATCATTTTGAAATTTTCCCGCGGGACGCTTGCATCAATCTACTGCTCGTTCATAGCGCCGCTGCGCAGAACGTTTATCGAGTTTATCGGTACAAAGGGAATTATCTCTGCATATGGGTTTACTCAAAACAATACAACGATTCCTCTTTCTATAACGATGGGAAAAGATGGGAAGGAAGAACCTGCAAGGGTAGAGGACATCAACGTCCCCAATCTGTATATCGAGCAGGTTTCAAAGTTTTCTGCAAACATCATCGAGGATACGGAGCCGTTCGCCCCGGGGATCGTCGGCCTGAAGAATCAAATCGTGCTCGATGCGGCGATGAGGGGAGAGGGTTAAACCACGAAGGCACTAAGACAACAAGAATAGCGTACAACGTAAAACCTAAAACTTAAAACTTAATCAGCCGAAGTTGTTAAAATCTTTCTCCAATGGCTTCTTGGGAGTTATAACTAATCGGAGTGTTGAATCGTGAAAATTATTTTGCTAGGGCTACTCTGTATGGCATTCACAACCGTCAAGGCAGGATGGAAATCGATCGGCGATGCCCAAGTTGTGCTGAATTCAGACCAACAGATCGCTGTTCACTGCGGCGATGCAGACGTTCAAATAACGCCTTTCGCAAACGATATGGTGCGCATTCGCCTCGTTCGAAGCGCCGGAAAAAATAACCCCGGCTCATGGGCGATCGCAAAAGAAAAGTGGGACTTGCCGACACACGAGTTTACTCAGGACCAGAAAAGCATCACAATTGCTCTCAAGGATTTCACGATCAGGATTACAAAATCCCCCGTGAGAATATCTTTTCTGACTCCGGAGGGAGAAGTGATTAATCAGGACGACTCATCAAAAGGAATGGCATGGGATGGGGACCAAGTTCGCGTCTGGAAAAAGATGCCCGAGAATGAACTGTATTACGGCTTCGGCGAGAAAGCGGGTATGCTCGAACGACGCGGACTCGCGATGACCGATTGGAATTTCGACTTCCCCGCCTATACTCCCGCCACGGACCCGCTGTATCAATCGATTCCTTTCTTTCTTGGGATGAAGAACGGAAATTTTTACGGAATATTCTTCGACAATACGTTTCGCACCTCCTTCGATATGGGAAAAGAATCTGACCGCTATTATTCGTTCGGAGCGGAAGGAGGGATGATCGATTATTATTTCTTTTATGGCCCAAGCCCCAAGAAGGTGATCGGACGGTTCACCGAACTGACCGGAAGGATGAACCTTCCGCCAAAATGGGCGATCGGGTACCAGCAATGCCGCTGGAGCTACTATCCCGAATCCAAGGTGCGCGATATCGCCGCCAATTTCCGGAAGCGCGGAATTCCATGCGACGTCATTTATCTGGACATCGATTACATGGACGGCTACCGCTGCTTTACATGGAACAATAAAAATTTTCCGGACCCCAAAAAGATGATCGCTGACCTGGCACGCGACGGTTTCAAAATCGTCACGATCATCGACCCGGGCATCAAACAAGACTCGACGTACTGGGTCTATAAAGAGGGCTTGAAGGGAAAACATTTTGTTCTCAATCCCGACAGCACGCTGTTCATCGGTCCGGTGTGGCCGGGTCAATGCGCATTCCCTGACTTCGCGAACTTGCAGACGCTTACCTGGTGGGGTACGCTCTACAAAGGATTGATCGACGTCGGTGTCAAAGGTTTTTGGAACGATATGAATGAACCGTCGGTGTTTGACGTTCCTTCCAAAACATTTCCGCTGAATGTTCACCACAATGTGGACGGCGACATTCGTACGCATGCAGAAATTCATAACGTGTACGGAATGGAGATGGCGCGCGGGACGTACGAAGGCGTGCGCCGGCTCAAACCGAACGAACGTCCGTTTGTTCTAACCCGAGCAGGATACGCCGGGACACAACGGTATTCAGCTGCGTGGACCGGTGATAATGTCAGCAGCTGGGAACATGTTGCAATGGCGATCCCGATGTGCCTGAATTTCGGGCTGTCGGGACAGCCTTTCGTCGGCCCCGATATCGGCGGTTTCATCGGCACCCCCACGGGAGAAATGTACACGCGATGGCTCCAGTACGGCGCCTTCCTCCCATTATGCCGGTCCCATTCCGTGAAAGGCAGCATCGACAAAGAACCGTGGATGTACGGCGACGAGTTTGAAAAAATCAATAAGAAGTTCATCGAATTACGCTACCGGTTGCTGCCATTCCTCTACACGGAATTCTATAAAGCTTCGGTGTCAGGAATCCCGATTATGCGCCCGCTCATGTTGGAATTTCCCGACGATAAAACGACTTACCGAATCGACACGCAGTTCATGGTCGGAGAAGATATTCTTGTCTCGCCGGTCCTCGAAGCAGGGTCAAAAACACGCTGGATGTATTTGCCGAAGGGGGAGTGGTATGATTTCTGGACGCGGGAGAAAATCGCCGGCGGAAAATGGATCGATGCAAAGGCTCCGCTTGACGTGATGCCCGTGTTCGTCCGTGCCGGTGCTGTCGTTCCGATGCAGCAGGTCGTGCAGTACACCGACCAGGCCCCCATCGATCCGCTGACGTTTGAGATTTTTCCGTCCAATGAAGCGAAAGGCTTATGCTACGAAGACGATGGAATCAGCTTCGACTATCAAAATGGAAAATCCAGGACGGTCGGCATTAAAGCGGCGGTGCAAGGTTCAGCTATTACTGTCGAACGTTCTGGGGCGGAAGGAACGTTTGTTCCGGCAGATCGCTCGGTAGTGTTTGCCATTAACGGTGTCGCCCTGAAACCGGTTTCGGTAACGGTTCGCGGAACGAAAGTCACAGAAGTTTCTTCGTTCTCAGGAGTGAAGGAAGGGTGGATGTTCGATTCATCTCTCCACTTGCTGAGCGTCAAGACGCAAGATTCGCAGGAAGAAATAGATGTTACGGTTCGGTAGATACACCTTGTCAAGGTTTTAATCCTTGACAAGGTGTCCAAGGCCTCTTGGTAGTGGCTCAATTTGTCATTCCCGCGCGTCGAAGGGATTCCTTCGGAACGTGGGCATGACAATTTTCTATTCAAATTAAGCCACTACGGGCCCTTTTTCCCCTTTAAGATGTATGAAAAATTTCGTACATTATAGGTTGAAAAGAAATAAGGCGCACAACTAAAGAGAAGGGAAATACGTGTCTGAAAAGAGAGTGAAACGAGTTGGACTTCTTACCGGAGGCGGCGATTGCCCGGGACTGAATGCTGTTATCCGCGGTGTCGGCAAGTCCGCTATCAACGACCATGGAATGACGGTCGTGGGAATTGAAGATGGGTTCGAAGGATTTGTCGAAGGAAGAATGCACGAGCTGTCGCGCAGGGAAGTCTCGGGCATCATAGGATTAGGCGGAACGATTCTCGGGACGTCGAATAAGGGAGACCCTTTCCACTATCCGACCGAGGGAAATAGCGGGATTGAAATTGTCGATGCATCGGCACGAACGCTGAAGCACTACAAAGGATGGGGGCTTGATTGTCTTATCGCCATCGGCGGCGACGGGACGATGCACATTTCAAATAAGCTTGGGGAGATGGGAATGAACATTATCGGCGTGCCGAAAACAATCGACAACGACCTTGAAGCGACTGACCAGACGTTCGGATTTGATACCGCTCTTTCGATAGCGACAGAAGCTATCGACCGGCTTCATACCACAGGATCCGCGCATCACCGCGTGATGGTGATCGAGGTGATGGGACGGTATGCCGGGTGGATCGCTTTGCAAGCGGGGCTGGCGGGGGGCGCGGATATAATCCTGATTCCGGAAATACCATTTAAGTGGGCATCAGTGTTCGAAAAAGTGATCGAACGGAGCACGCGCGGCAACAGATTCAGCATCGTCTGCGTTGCGGAAGGGGCAAAGGCGGCTGATGAAGATGTTGTCGTCAAAGAAACTGATATTAAGCGAACGGACCCTCTTCGATTCGGAGGGATCGGCGAACACGTTTCCCAAAGGATAACCCAAGAGACCGGGTTGGAGTCTCGGGTCACCGTGCTCGGCCACCTTCAACGAGGCGGTAGTCCAACTGCATACGATAGGATTCTTGCAACGCGCTATGGGACAAAAGCCGTTGAACTCGCCATGCATGGAAAATTTGGACACATGGTCAGCCTCCGTGGACTTCACGTAACAGCTGTTCCCATCGCCGAAGCTATCGCACACCAACGCCTGGTTCCTGTCGACGGGGAAATCGTAAAGTCGGCTCGCGCTGTCGGAATAAATTTTGGGGACGAATAATAAAGAACTACGAACCGCCAAGACGCAATGTCGCTAAGAGATTTTTGAAAACTTATTTCAACACTTTGTGCCATGGCGCCTTTGCGGTTCGAGCTTTTGATGGATTGATTTTATGACGCGAGTTGAACAACATAAAATGATCGATGAGTTGAAGGATTACACGCGGTTTATGAAGGGGAAGGATGTATCCGATTTCGATATGTTCGTGAAACGGGATAAAGACGACGAAGACCTCGACGAGCTTTCGCAGCAACGGCTTCAGTCTTTGTATGAGAAAATTAAAGAGCTGAAACCGAAACCGAAGATGAAAAATCCGTTCGAGAAGTGATCATGCCCGCCCCCCTTCTTTCTTAATGGAAGGGGAACGAATTTCCGTTACACGCATCCATAAAGAACTTACCACCTGCAATAAGCTTGGAGTGCCCGCCATGAAATATCGCCCATTAGGTAACACAGGAATTAACGTTTCTGAGATCGGCTTCGGCGCTTGGGGGATTGGCGGCGACATGTGGCAAGGCTCGGATGACGAAAAGTCGACGGCTGCGCTGCGGAAGGCTGTCGAACTGGGAGTGAATTTTTTCGATACCGCGCTCGCGTACGGCGAAGGACACAGCGAACAACTTCTCGGAAAACTCCTCCGCAGCGGTGTCGGAAAAATATCTATTGCAACGAAAGTCCCGCCGAAAAACCGCCAATGGCCGGCGCGATCGGGCGTACCGTTCAGCGACACATTTCCAAAGGATTACATCCTTCAATCGGCCGATCAAAGCCTAAAGAATCTCCGAGTGGACTGCATCGACCTCCTTCAGTTTCATGTGTGGAGTGATGAATGGGCTGGTGTCGAAGAAATTTGGGAAGCGATTCGATTGTTGAAGGCGGCTGGGAAGATCAAGGCATTCGGGATTTCTATCAACGACCACGAGCCGGCATCGGTGCTCAAAGCTGCGAAGACAGGCATGGTCGACACATTTCAGGTCATCTATAATATTTTCGACCAATCGCCGGAAGAAGAATTATTCCCATACTGCCAGAAAAATAATATCGGAATTATTGTCCGCGTCCCCTTCGACGAAGGCGGACTTACAGGGCGCGTCAGGCCAGGGACCGTTTTTCCTGCGGGAGATTGGCGCAACAAGTACTTCCGGGGCGACAGAAAACAACAACTCAACGACCGTGTTGAAAAGCTAAAAGTGCTCCTTGGCAGTGAAGCAAAAACACTCCCCGAGTTAGCGCTCCGGTTTGTCCTTTCGCGGCCTGCGGTATCGACCGTTATCCCGGGCATGCGAACCATCGCCAACGTTGAAACCAACACCGCTGTTTCCGACGGCAAACATCTCTCTGAAAAACTCCTGAAAGAATTGAAAAAACACAAATGGGTGAGGAATTTTTACGGGAATTGAGGGAGCGTTTAGGAATTAGGTGTCTGGAAATAGTTTAGCGTTGCTTTGCTTTTTGTAGGAGAATTACCCCTGGTGGCTGGTAGTAATCAGATGTGAATAGTCAGGTGATGAAAATGCAGTACACTGTCATCGTGATCCCGCCGCTCTTTGGCGGGAGAAGGATCCATGCCCATGTTCCAGCGTGGATTCTTCACTCCGCTTCGCTCCGTTCAGAATGACGATACTCATACAACAACTCAAATCGGGACACCGCCGAGGGGCCGAATCTCCCGGCCTAATATTTCTCTCCTCATTATTACAGAAACTAATCCCTGCACCAAATAATCCATCTGATTGCATGTGCCGATAGAGGAAGTACTTTTTTTTTATCCCGGAATTACCTAAATTATTGCGTGCAGCCAGTTCGTATACAGCAGACCTCCACCTCGGAACTCTCTATTGAATGGGACAACGGGCATTCGAGCAGGCACACGCTTCAGCACCTGCGCAAATCGTGCCCGTGTGCCTCGTGCAAAATCGAGCGCGAAACGGATCGCAGCAAGGTTCTCCTTCCGATTTTCAAAGCAGGAGAATTTCAGATTGCGTCGGCTACTCCGGTGGGGCAGTATGCAATTCAAATTGTGTGGGGAGACGGACACAGTTCCGGTATTTATACGTTCGAGTATTTGCGAAGCCTCTGCCAGTGTAGGGAATGCTCGGTTTCTATTCCATCGAATATTCATTAATGCTATTGCTGTTGGAACTTTTAACTCACTGGATTTTTGTTGATTCACTTATCTTGGGTGCTATAATGGTAAAATCCTTTGCCGCGATAATGTTCGTCGGTGCAGTTCTGGCTCTTGTCTCGTCGAGCCGGGCCGGCGAACCGATAAAATCAGCCGATATTTTTCCATACCCCGTTACCAAAACAGTAATGGAGAACGGTCTTACAATTCTGACAATTCCATACGACAGCCCGGGGCTTGTCGCGTATTATACCGTCGTGCGAACGGGTTCGCGCAATGAGATCGAAGCGGGGCATTCGGGATTTGCTCATTTCTTTGAACACTGCATGTTTCGCGGCACAGTGAAATATCCGGCCGAAAAGTACAACGATATTCTGAAACGTCTCGGCGCAGATTCCAATGCCTTTACGACAGACGACTGGACCTGCTACCATATCGTAGCCAGTTCCGATGCGCTCGAAACACTTGCTGACATTGAGAGCGACCGCTTTATGAACCTGAAGTATTCTGAAGAGGCATTCAAAACGGAATCCGGGGCCATTCTCGGCGAGTATAACAAGAACTACTCCATCCCGTACGAATCGATGTTCGAGACGCTGCAAAACACAGCCTTTACAACCCACACCTATAAGCACACGACGATGGGTTTCCTCGCCGACATTAAGGATATGCCGAACCAGTACGAGTATAGTCTGAAGTTCTTCGACCGGTTCTATCGTCCGGAGAATTGCACCGTGATCGTCGTCGGCGATGTGAAAAACGACGATGTTGTGCGAATAGTGAAAAAGTTTTACTCAGGCTGGAAAAGAGGAACGTATGAAGTTCAGGTTCCTGTAGAGCCGCCGCAAAAGGAAGAGAAGGTTGTCCGCGTGCCATGGAAGAACAAAACGCTGCCCTATCTTCTCGTCGGATATCATGTCCCGGCCTTCAGTGATGCGGACGTCGAGCGTGCATCGCTCGATATCCTCTCACAGCTTGTGTTCTCCGAGAGCTCGCCGCTGTACCAGTCTCTCGTGATAAAAAAGCAGCTGGTGGAATTTGTGAGCGGCAGTTCCGACGACCATCGGGACCCGTTCCTCTTCACCGTCATCTCGAGGATCAAGGATGCAAAGAATATCGATTCTGTCCGGGATGAAATCTACGCGGCGCTGGAAAACGCCAAAACAGTCCCCGTCGATGCGAAGAAACTTGAAGATATCAAGTCGCATGTCAGGTACGCGTTTGCGATGGAGTTGAACAAACCCGACAATGTTGCCGTGACCGTAGCTTCCTATATCGCCCTCACCGGAGATTATGATTCAATGAATAAAGTCTATGCTCTCTACGAGAAGGTGACCGCAGAAGATATCATGCACGCGGCACAAAAGTACTTCACAAAAGATAATCGCACCGTCGTCATCCTTGAACACGAGGCAACCCAATGAACCTGCGAGCCTATTCCTCCACCGTTTTTTTCTTCATGATGCTTATGGTCCCAATGTTTGCTTCCTCACAGCAGGCACCGCGGATTACCGAGGTGTATGTACCGAATTCACCGCTTGTTTCGTTCCGTGTAGTCGTTCGCAGCGGGTCGATTAACGACCCCGCCGGCAAAGAAGGCTTGAACGCGTTGACCGCCACGATGATCGGACAGGGGGGCTCACGCTCTCTCTCGTATCAGCAGATTGTTGACAAGCTTTATCCCTGGGCCGCGAGGATCCGTGTCCAGGCGGACAAGGAAGAGACGACGATCATCGGCGAAGTGCACCGCGATCATCTGCAGGAATTTTTTGGAATATTTTGGGAGTTGATCGCATCTCCTCGATTCGATTCCGACGACTTTGCCCGGAACAAAGACGAGCAGATCAACTACCTGAAAAATACACTTCGGGGAAACGACGACGAGAATCTGGGCAAAGAAGGGTTGAACCTCCTGATGTACACCAATCATCCGTACCGGACAGCCGTTGAGGGAACCGTCCAAGGCCTGAACTCCATAACACTCGACGATGTCAGAGCTTTCCATCATGCGATGTATTCGCAAAGCCGGATTATTTTCGGCATTGCCGGCGGCTATCCGAAAGCGTTCATCGAGCAGGTAAAAAAAGGGCTTGCCGATCTGCCGCTCGGTTCGTTCACCGAGGTTGCTCTTCCCAATCCGGTGCCGCCTGTCGGCGTTGAAGGAATGATTATCCAAAAAGAGAATCGCGCGACGGCCATTTCTTTCGGCTATCCGATCGATGTTACTCGCGCGGACAAAGATTATTACGCGCTCCTCGTTGCAAATTCCTATCTCGGCGAACACCGGACATTCAACGGGGTGCTGATGAATCATTTGCGGGGCGACCGCGGATTAAATTACGGTGATTATTCCTACATCGAGAATTTTATTCAGGACGGCGGCTCGACGTTCCCCGATCCGAACATCCCCCGCAGGGAGCAATTTTTCAGCGTCTGGATCCGCCCGGTCGAGCCGAAGAACGCACAGTTCGCCATTCGCGCGGCGATGCATGAGGTTCAGCTTCTCGTTGATAACGGGCTGACGAAAGAGGACTTCGAAACGACAAGAAATTTTCTCATCAATTATTCCAAGCTGTGGGTTCAGACCCAAAGCCGGAGGCTTGGGTATGTGATGGATTCGCAGTTTTATGGGATTCCGTATTATGTCGATTATGTCGCTCAACAATTGTCGGCGTTAACGGTCGATGAAGTTAATGCGGCGATCAAGAAGCACCTTCAGGCAAAAAACTACTACCTATCAATTGTGGCGAAAGATGCAGGACCGCTGAAGGAAGCTCTTTTGTCAAACGCTCCCTCGCCGATTCAATACAATAATCCGAACGTTCCGGCGGAGATTCTCGAACAGGATAAGGTGATCCAATCGCTGACGGTCAATATCAACAAAGAAAAATTCCGGATCGTGCCGTCGAGCGAGTTGTTTGAGAAATAGTGCCGAACATGAAAGCTGATTCACTGCAAAGGACGCCGGGGCCGCGAAAACGTTTTTGTGACAACAGTAAGAAATCCTTGCGTCCTTCGCGTCCATTGTGTAATCTTCCAAGAGTTAACATTCGAAGCGACAACGGCATGGACAAACGACGTCTTTCACTAACTGTGAGGAGGATGGCATGAGCACTCATGAACTTGATGATGAGATGGAGGAAATGTTCGAGCATGAGAAGAAGCTGAAAAAAGTCTTATCGAACGAGACAATTCAACAGCCGATTCGGGTACTCGAACTGGGGCGTGCTCTGATCGTTGAGAGTTCGGCAAACGTCGGTACTACAATCGAATTGATGCAGCAGCGGAAAACGGGCTCAGTTCTTGCGGTGCACGACGGCCTGCTCGCCGGGATTTTTACCGAGCGCGATGTCCTGATGAAAGTCGTCAATAAGAAGGTCGACCTGTATAAACTGAAAGTGAGCGAGGTGATGAAGCCGTCGCCGGAGACGCTCCGTCTGGACGATTCGATCGCGTACGCGATGAACTTGATGTCGGTCGGCGGTTACCGTCACATTCCTATCGTCGACGACCAGCGAAAACCGGTCAGCATTCTCTCTGTGAAGAATGTAATTTCGTATATCGTCGAACATTTTCCCGATGAAATTCTCAACCTTCCGCCGACGCCCCTCAGAACGACGTCGGAACGGGAGGGCGCGTGATTGAGTGAGAGCTAAGGTGACCGAAACGATCGCTCGTGATATCATAGACCCGGAGCTACTTCTCAACGCGTACCGTTCCGGGATATTTCCAATGGCGGAAAGCAAGGACGGAGAAATCCATTGGTACGAGCCGGAACTTCGGGCAGTATTTCCTCTCGATGGGCTTAAAATATCGAGAAGCCTACGGCAGACGATAAGGAAAAGAATATTCGACATCAGGTTCAATACATCGTTCGAGCCTGTTATGCGAATGTGCGCAGAACGCGAGGAAACCTGGATCTCTGAGGCGATTATTCAAAGTTACTGCGAGCTTCATCGCCGAGGTTTTGCCTTCTCGGTGGAGGCATGGCACGGCGACGAACTTGCCGGCGGATTATATGGCGTGGCTCAAGGAGGAGCCTTTTTCGGGGAATCGATGTTTAGTAGGATGAAGGATGCATCCAAAGTTTCCCTTGTTGGACTCGTTCACCATCTGCAAGAGCGGCAGTTTGTTTTGCTCGATGCGCAGTTTATGACGCCGCATCTTCAAAGCCTTGGTGCCGTGGAAATATCAGAGCGGGAGTATTTAGGCCGGCTTCATGCAGCGCTTCAACTTAACCGAACATTTTCATAGGACATTTTGATTTTCCTGCACCCTCATTTTAATCACTTTTAACTTTTCATTTTTCACTGACTTATGACCCCAGTAATCATCGAAACAAAATATGCTAAGCTCCGCTTCATCAAGCGGGGCAAGGTGCGCGATATGTACCAGGTTGGGGAGTTTTTTTTAATTGTGGCAACGGACCGACTCTCTGCGTACGACGTCGTCATGCCCCAGGGCATTCCCGATAAGGGAAAAGTGCTGACACAAATCTCCAAGTTTTGGTTCGACCTGACGAAAGGCATCATCAAGAATCACGTGGTCTCGACCAACGTCGATGATTTTCCCGCCGAGTGTAAGCCTTACGCCGATGAGCTCCGCGGACGAAGCATGCTGGTGAAGAAAACGCAGCCCCTCGGCGTTGAATGCATTGTTCGCGGCTATCTCTCTGGATCCGGCTGGGCTGAATACCAGAAGACGAAAAGCGTCTGCGGCATCTCCCTCCCGGCCGGCTTGGTTGAAAGCTCCCGATTGCCATCTCCAATTTTTACCCCATCGACAAAGGCCGAACTGGGAGTCCACGATGAAAACATCACGTTTGAAGAAATGGTGAAGCTCGAGGGGGAGACTATCAGCAATCGTGTCAGAAATACCGCGGTACAGATTTTTAACAAGGCGTCGGTTGTCGCAGAGTCGAAAGGCATTATCATTGCAGATACAAAAATGGAGTTTGGCACTCTTAACGATGAATTGATTCTTATCGATGAACTTCTGACCCCCGATTCGTCCCGCTTCTGGCCGAAGAGCAATTACAAGCCGGGGGGAAGCCAGCCGAGCTTCGACAAACAATTTGTCCGAGACTATCTTACTGCGATAAAATTCAATAAGCGTGCGCCTGGGCCGATGATGCCCGGAGAAATTATTGAGAAAACGGCTGCGCTGTATAGAGAGGCCCTGTTGACGTTGACCGGTAAAGGTGTTGAATAGACCGGCGTTCGATGCATTGCGTAACGATTGCCACCAAGTCACAAAGTCCCTAAGAAAAGCACTCCTATTAATTAGTTAGAATACAAAATTGGACTTTCCTTAAAACTCCTGTGTCTTGGTGTCTTAGCGGCAACCCTTTTAAATCAAACGTAACATCAGTTTATAAGCAAGAAATAGGCTAAATTTTTCCATAAATAATAACGGCGAATGAAAACACTCACTCAAGATCACGTGCTGGAGGCGTTGCGGAATGTTCGTGACCCCGACCTTCATAAAGATATTGTCACCCTTAATTTTGTCAAGGAAGTAAAAATAGACGGGAACGATCTTCGGTTCACTATCGAGCTTACCACGCCCTCCTGCCCTGTGCGCGACGAGTTGAAAGCCGAATCGGAAAAGGCAATTCGTTCGTTAATTTCTAATGTTGGGAAAATCGACATTGCGATGACGTCGAACGTTACATCACGCCAATCGGCACAGCCGGCGGCCCTCTTGACAGGTGTGAAGAATACGATTGCAGTTGCCAGCGGCAAGGGAGGCGTGGGGAAGTCGACGGTTGCTGTCAACCTCGCCGTGGCTCTTGCGATGGATGGCGCGAGTGTCGGCCTTATAGATTGCGATGTGTACGGGCCGAGTATTCCGCTGATGTTCAACATCAACGAAAAACCGAAGCTCCATAATCAAAAACTTCAGCCGCTCGAAAAGTACGGTGTCAAGGTTATGTCGATCGGCTTTTTGGTCGATCCGATGCAGGCGGTGATCTGGAGAGGGCCTATGGCAAGCGGTGCTGTGAGGCAATTTATGTCCGACGTCGAGTGGGGAGATCTCGATTATTTGATTTTCGATATGCCCCCCGGGACGGGCGATATTCAATTGACGCTGGTCCAGCAAATTCCATTGACAGGGGCAGTGATCGTAACGACGCCGCAGGAAATTTCTCTTGCCGACGCCCGCAAAGGTTTGATGATGTTCAACAAAGTGAATGTGCCGATCCTCGGGATTATCGAGAACATGAGCTACTTCATTTGTTCCCACTGTGGTACACGCGAAAATATTTTTGACGCCGGAGGTGGTGCGAAGGCATCGAAAGAGCTTGGCGTTCCGTTCCTCGGAGAAATACCGATCGACACAAATATCCGCGTCGGCGGCGATGTCGGAAGGCCTATCGTTGAATCAGACCCGAAGAGCCCGCAATCGAAGATTATATCACAGATCGCCCGTAACCTTGCGGCGCAGATCAGTATTAAGAATTTATCGCACAACGCTGCCCCGTCGATCGAGATTTCTCTGGGGGCGGCGCAGCCAAATTGATGAAAGAAAAAGTCCTTGCCACATTGGAAGTCGTTCGTCCGTTTTTACAGATTGATGGCGGCGATGTTGAACTTGTTGACATTACGAGCGATGGCATCGTGGAGGTGAAGCTCCTCGGCGCGTGCGCTTCGTGTCCGATGTCGATCATGACCCTGCGCGGGGGGATCGAACGGGCGTTGATGTTGAAAATTCCCGAGGTGAGGAGGGTCGAGGCGGTGGCGGGTCAATAACACTGCGAGGTATGTAAAGCTGTATCACCCTTTCAATTTCACATCGAATACTTTCCTTTCTTTAATCTGTACAATCCTTCCCTGTGCTTTCCTGACCAAATCATAATTGTGTGTTGCCATCAGCACTGCAGTTCCGTGTGCGTTAATGTCTTTCAGCAGCTTCAAGATGTCGAGCGAAGTTGAGGGGTCAAGGTTGCCGGTGGGCTCATCTGCTAAAAGGAGGATCGGCTCGTTGACGAGCGCGCGCGCGATGGCAACACG
>JBAUMC010000131.1:0-3125 GCA_049578505.1 Bacteroidota bacterium
CACAAGTTTTTGAGTATTCCGATAAAGTCTTGCGACGGCTTAATGTCTGCTTGAATTCCCCGAGCAAGGGCAGAATAGAAGTGGTTATGAGAACAGACGATGCCCGGTGAAAGGTATTTATTTGCCATCTCAATCGTTTTCGTCGCATGATATTTGCTTGATATGTTTTTCCCAACGTCAACGATGAAACCGCCGTCTAAAACGACATCGACACTTTCGCGGACGAGGGGGGGATAAAACTGGATAACATTGGCATTTTTCAGTACGAGCATAAGTAGCGGTGGATTAATGGATTGCAGGGGCTAAGAGATAAGAATGTTCTGTAACCACATTCGCAATGATGCGCGCGAATGTGGCCAACTCGGGTGAAGTGTGTGAACCCTGTAAAGAACATCGAAGAAGCGTTCCTTTTGAATCACAGACCATTGTGCCTGTCTCGCCATTGAACCTCACCATTGCCGTAAAATGATTTTGAGGAAGATTCCGCGTGTCAAGATAAAATCCGTCATTACTGCTTTCAAGCAATTCTTTTTCGTTCCAAAACAATGTTGTCTTATTCTTGTAAGGTGAACCGACGGTATAAGGGCAAAAAGTCTCGCAATCCCCGCATTCATTACAAAGGGCATCAAGATGAAGGATTTGTGCAATGTTTTTGAATTCGCCGATCCGAAGCGCAACGTTCGCCCTGTTCGGACACACCTCCACGCATTTATCACAGACGAAACTACAGCCTAAGCATCGGGAGGCTTCTTTGGTGGAAAGGAAATTCTGGCCGGTATTAGTCGATTTGGTTATGACATTTCCTCTCGCGATAAGGAGATCTTTCATCCGATTGTCGGTTTGAAAGAACGAATTAAGCTTCAGCGTTTCGACCGACTCAAGATGTTCCTTCTGAATAATCGCTTCCGCCGCCTTCTTTCCATCGGCAATTGATTCGACAACGGTCGACGGGCCTCGCAGTGCATCCCCGCCAATGTACACATTTTCGACCATTGTCTCATTGGTCTCGCGCACTACATTGACGCGTTTTCGTTCGTCGTATGGTATCGCGTTTTGTCGCAGATTCGCGGTGTCGACGTTTTCACCTATCGCAGAAATCACAGAATCGGTTTCTATCGTCTCAAATTCATTTTCAATCGGAATAACTCTCCTGCGTCCGTCCGGGCCCGATTCGGCAAGTTGCATCTTCTGGCATGTCAACGCATTCCCGGTGAAATCGATTGGGAGCAGCAATTCCCTGAAAATTGCCCCTTCCCGAAGAGCGGCGTCGAACTCTTCTTTGTCTGCCGGCATGAATTCCTTTGTCCTGCGATAAATGAGATAGAGTTTCTCAACCCCTCTTATCCGCAGCGCCCCTCGTGCTGCATCCATAGCGGAATTTCCTCCGCCGACGACGGCGACCTTTTTCGCCAATTGGATCGGTGCATTGTCTCTGAATTGTTTCAGAAAATCAACGCCGTCGATAATATTTTTGTTGTTCCCCGTAAGGGGGAGATGGTTGGGTTTCGGTGCCCCGATGGCAAGATAAATATATTTAAATCCGTCCGCTTTCAGTTGGCGTACCGAAAAATCTTTCATCGAGTCAAACTCGAATTTCACGCCGTGTCTCTTGATGAATTCAACATCGTCGTCAATGGCTGATTGCGGCAGACGGAACTCCGGAATGACATGCTGAACGGTTCCGCCTGCCCTATCGCGTTGCTCGAAGATCGTAATATCAAACCCCGATTTCGCCAGAAAGTATCCTGCCGCCAAACCGGAGGGGCCGGCTCCGACGATTGCTACAGGGATGTGGTTTTTTGGATGGGAGGAATTGTTCTTGAAGCGCTGCAGGTATTCTTCAAATCCGCGTTCCGCCGCAACTTTTTTCAAGTCTCGAATCTGAACAGGACCATCATAATCCCAACGAGTGCATTTGTTCATGCATTGGTGATCACAAATATAGCCGGTTATATGCGGCAACGGATTCTTGTCTACAATAACTTCGAACGCGTCGGCATACCGTTCTTCTTCAACGAGCCGAATGTATTCCCCAACATCCTGATGGATAGGGCAGGCAACTGCACATGGAGCAATATAGCAATCGAACTTCTCTAGCTTCATGGAAACTTTGACTGATTCAATCTCTCTTTTACTCTTCCGATACCCTTCATCGGTTAAACACCCTTCGGCCAATGCTTTGAGTTTGGTAAGATCAATTGTTCCGGTGAAATTTCCTCGGCGGACCATATTGTTTTCAAGCTTTTCGGCCATCTGGAATAATCGCGAATACCCTCCCGGTTTCAATAAATCTGTCACAAGAGTTATTGGCGAGAGACCTGCGTCGAAAATCTTTTCTACATTGTTGATTGTGACTCCGCCGGAGAATGAGATGTTGAGCGAGCCGTCGAATGTTTCTGCCAACTTGTGAGCCAGGTTGATCGTTACCGGAAACAGTGACCTTCCCGACATGTACATCTGATCTCCCGCAAGAGTGTGTTTCGTGTTTCTCACTCCGAGTGTGTTCGAAAGCTTTATGCCGAATGTTTTCTTATGAACTGCAGAAAAGTCTTTCAGACGCTTAACCATCTGAACTGCATCAGTAAACTGAAGGTCGTGCATGAAGGCTTCTCTCTCCAACGAGATATAACGATAGCCAAGCGACTGAAGGATATCGTTGACGGCATCATATCCGAGCAGTGTTGGATTCAATTTTACATAAGTGTGTAACCCCTTTTCGCGAATGAAGTATTTCGCAATTTCCTCGATTTCATCGGAAGGGCATCCATGCATAGTAGAGAGAGTAACTGACCCTGCAACGAAAGGAGAAATGTCCTCAATCTTCTGAACACATTGTTTCCTGGCATCATCGCTTTCTATAAAGTGCGAGAGTACTCCTGCCATTGATTGGTCTTTGATGATTGATTTATAAGCACGGAATAATGAGTGCGTTGACGAATCTTTGAGAGCGTCGATGAAGGCATTCATTCTCTCAGTTTTGATACCATCAAGCGTGTATCCGACGCTCATGTTGAAAACGAATGCTCCCTTGCCCAATGGAGAAAAATGGAAAACGTCGTTCAATAAATGGAGCGCGAACCAGGCTTTTAGATATTCCTCGTACGATTGTGCAAGCGTCAGCTCTT
>JBAUMC010000132.1:0-17220 GCA_049578505.1 Bacteroidota bacterium
TAAATAAGGGAGCAATTACTGGAAGTGACTCATAACGGAATTCAATGAGAACGTGTTAAAATGTGCATCGGAGATTGCTCGCTCCGATTTTTTATTTTTTGGATTGTGATGTAATGAAAAAGGTTTCAATAACATTTCCTGACGGCAATAAGAAAGAGTTTGACGACGGCGTTACCGGAGCTCAGATTGCTGAAGGCATCAGCCGTGGGTTGGCAAAGAATGCACTTTCGATTAGCGTTAACGGAGAAGTCTGGGATTTGAGCCGGCCTATAACTACCGATGCAGCCGTTAAGATCAATACGTGGGATACGACAGAAGGTAAGTCAACATATTGGCACAGCTCCGCCCACTTGATGGCTGAGGCGGTGGAAGCGTTGTTCCCGGGAACAAGGTTCGGCATAGGTCCATCCATTGAAAACGGGTTTTATTATGATATTGATATGGGGGATCATTCACTCACGAATGAAGACCTCGCAGCGATCGAATCCAAAATGAGGGAATTTGCTGTTCGCGACGTTCCGTATAAACGCGAAGAAGTCTCATGGGAAAAAGCAGTAGACTATTTCAAGAAGAAGGGGGACCAATACAAACTTGAATTGCTGAATGAGTTCAAGGGGGAAGCGATCAGTATGTATCACCAAGGAAATTTCACCGACCTCTGCTACGGCCCTCATATTCCTTCCACCGGGAGAATTAAATTCATCAAATTGATGAACGTCGCCGGCGCGTACTGGAGAGGCAACGAAAAGAACAAAATGCTTCAGCGGATTTATGGCATAACATTTCCAACGAAGCAGGAACTTGATGAATATCTTTTCAGGATTGAGGAGGCTAAGCGCCGCGATCACCGGAAGATTGGCGCCGAAATGGAATTATTCCTTCTGACGCCGAAAGTGGGAAGCGGCTTGCCGTTATGGCTGCCGAAGGGGACGATAGTTCGGGAGACATTAGAACGATTCTTGCGTGAAGAACAACGGAAACGGGGATATTTGCCCGTTGTTACTCCCCATATCGCAAATTTGGAATTGTATAAGACCTCCGGACATTATCCATACTATAAAGACTCGCAATTCGCGCCCATAACGATGGAGGACGGCGAGCAGTTTCTCTTGAAACCGATGAATTGCCCCCACCATCATCAGATTTATTCTGCAAAACCCAGATCGTATCGCGACCTCCCGATTCGTTTGGCGGAATTCGGAACAGTTTACCGTTACGAGCAATCCGGTGAAATGAACGGCCTTACGCGCGTGCGCGGTTTTACTCAAGATGATGCGCACATTTATTGTTCACACGAGCAGCTTAAAGAAGAGATCTCGCGGACGGTGGAACTTACCCAATTCGTTTTTCGGACGTTCGGGATGGAAGTCACCACTCGGCTCTCGTTCCGTGATGATAAAAATGTTGACAAATTCGGCGGAGAGGCCGCATTTTGGGAACAGGCACAACGCGAAATCAAAGAAGTGGCCGACGAGATGAAGCTCGATTACTTCATCGGGATTGGCGAGGCTTCCTTTTACGGACCGAAGATCGACTTCATGGTCAAGGATGCAATCGGTAGAACATGGCAGCTCGGTACCGTTCAAGTTGATTACGTTATGCCCGAGAGATTTCAACTTGAATACACCGGCAGCGACGGACAAAAGCATCGACCCGTAATTATTCATCGCGCACCGTTCGGGTCGTTCGAAAGATTCATCGGCATACTCATCGAACATTTTGCTGGCGAATTTCCACTCTGGCTGACTCCAGTGCAGGCCGTAGTGATCCCCATAACTGACGGACAAAAAACCTACGGGCAGGAGATCTTCGAGAAGTTGAAAGAAGCCGATATTCGGGCTGATTTTGACGACCGGAACGAAAAAATCGGCTATAAAATTCGCGACTGGGAGTTGAAAAAAGTCCCCTACATGCTTGTCCTGGGAGATAAAGAAAAAACGGCCGGTACGGTATCGGTGCGGCAGCACAAAAAAGGAGATTTGGGAAGCTTCGCCCTCGAGAAATTTATTGAACAAATCCATCACGATGTTCAGCAGAAATCACTCACTGTATAGGAGATACCCGCATCAAAAGTAAAGGACCACGCATCAACGAAGAAATACGCACGGCACAGATCCGCGTTATCGACGACAACGGGCAACAACTTGGTGTAATGACTCCGCGAGAAGCGATCACAATTTCGCAGCAGAAGGGAAAAGATCTTATTGAAGTTGTGCCGAATGCCGTGCCTCCGGTGTGTAAAATCATGGACTTCGGAAAATACAAGTACGAGCTTCAGAAAAAAGAAAAAATCCAGAAGAAACATCAACACATAAGCCTCGTGAAGGAGCTCCGGTTTCATCCGAACACCGATGTTCACGATTTTGAATTCAAGGCGAAGCACGCATTACAATTTATTGCGGACGGGCACAAAGTGAAAGCGACGGTTATTTTTAAAGGGCGTGAAATCACCTATAAGGATCACGGTGAAAGCCTTTTGAATCGGTTAACTGAACGCCTCGTAGATGTAGCGAAAATAGACCAGCCCTTGCATATGGAAGGACGCAATATGATTATCTTCTATGCGCCGGATAAGTCCGCAAAGTTGAAATCTGAAAAAGTAGCAACAGAAAATAAACCAGCATAACACAAAGGAAGCATATGCCAAAGATGAAATCGCACCGAAGTGCCCGCAAGACGTTCAAGGTCACGGGCACCGGGAAGATTAAACGCCATAAGATGAACCGGCGACATATTCTTACGAGCAAATCGACCAAGCGCAAACGCCATCTACGCCGACCTGGATTGATATCGCCGTCGGATGAGCGGAATATTAAGCGATTGCTTGTGATGTAAAGAGTTTTTCTAATTCACGTTCATTCCACCATCACCAAAGGAGACAAGAGCAACTATGCCACGTTCGCAAAATAAAGTTGCCTCCCACCGCCGTCGCAAACGGATACTCAGTGAAGCGAAAGGCTATTGGGGCGCGAGAAGCAAAGTCCTTACGGTTGCAAAACACAGCATCGATAAGGGCTATCAATTCGCATACCGGGACAGAAAAGCAAAAAAGAGGACATTCCGCCAATTATGGATTGCACGCATTAATGCTGCAGCGAGATTGCACGGTCTGACCTATTCAAAGCTTATCGACGGCCTTCACAAAAAACAGGTCGATATTAATCGAAAGATCCTTGCCGAGCTTGCGGCTGGAAACCCTGAAGCATTTGCAGAAGTTGTAAAATTTATCAAAGCCTAATAGTGCACTTCCCGCCACACCTTGCCACCGGTGTGGGCGGGAAGTTTTGTTTCATGCATGAATTGCAGAACCCACGACAATGTCCGAATCGATTCCGAGTTTAGAACAGTCCATTCAAACCCTCCGGGCTAAAGCTCAATTGACAGCTGAAAAAATCGTTTCGGCAGATGACCTGGAAAAATATCGAATTGAATTCCTTGCCAGAAAGGGAAGTGTAGCTCAGCTTTTTGATGAACTTAAATTGGTTTCACCTGAGCTGAAGCCGAACTTTGGAAAACAGCTTAACGAACTTCGCACTTATGTTGATTCGCTTTATCAGTCAGCGAAGCAGCGTATCGAATCTGTCACTGCCGGTCAAAAAGCATTCATCGATCTGACCCTTCCTGGCAGAGTTCCGCCTATGGGTACCCGTCATCCGATCACTCAAACGCTTCACGATATATCAGCGATTTTTGTCTCAATGGGTTTCGGTGTTGTTGAAGGTCCCGAAATTGAGGATGATTACCATAATTTTGAGGCATTGAATTTTCCGCCGAACCACCCTGCCCGGGACATGCAAGATACGTTTTTCATTGAAAATGATATTTTACTGCGAACGCATACTTCCCCCGTGCAAATCCGTGTCATGAAAGAACGCCGCCCTCCGGTCCGCGTTATTATGCCTGGGCGTGTGTATAGAAACGAAGCGATTAGCGCGAGAAGCTATTGCCTGTTCCATCAAGTGGAAGGCCTGTACGTCGACAGAAATATTAGCTTCAGCGAGTTAAAAGGGACCCTCGTTGCTTTTGCACGGGATTTCTACGGTACCAGTATTAAGTACAAATTTCGTCCTAGTTTTTTCCCGTTTACTGAGCCAAGTCTGGAAATGGACATCACGTGCTTCCTGTGCTCCGGAAAAGGATGCCGGGTATGCAAACAATCGGGATGGCTAGAAGTTCTCGGGGCAGGTATGGTTCACCCTAATGTTCTAAAAAATGTCGGTTACGATTCTGAGGAGTACACGGGGTTCGCATTTGGCATCGGCGTTGAGCGAACAACGATGCTGAGGCACAATATTTCTGACATCCGCCTTTTATTTGAAAACGATATTAGATTTCTAAAACAGTTTTAATTCCTGCACTTATGCGTATATCTCTCAATTGGTTGCAGCGCTACGTTCAATTTAATATTAGCCATTTAGAGTTGGCCAAAAGGTTAACTTTGGTCGGTTTAGAAGTAGAGGATATTGAGGAGCTTGGATCAGCGTTTGACAAGTTTGTAGTCGGTGATATCGTCTCTGTGAAAAAACATCCGAACGCCGATAGGCTCTCTCTTTGCGAAGTAAGGGTTGATCGGACTGAGAATTCGTCAGAGTCAGCACAGGTGCTTCAAATAGTATGTGGTGCTCCGAATGTACTCCCCGGCCAAAAAGTAGCAGTAGGCATGATCGGGGCGATTGTGCCTAAGAATCAGCACGATCCGGAGGGAAAACCATTTACGCTTTCGAAGGTTAAGGTTCGTGGGGAAGAGTCAAACGGAATGATTTGTTCTGAGTATGAATTAGGTCTAGGAAAGGATGCCAGCGGTATCCTCGTACTTGATCATGCTGCAAAGGTAGGAATGCCGCTGGCGAGATACCTGGGTTTAGACGATGTAGTTTTTGAAATCGGAGTAACACCAAACCGTCCCGATTGTTTGAGCCATATCGGTATAGCGAGGGAAGTAGCCCCTCTCATCAAAAGAAAGCTGGTTCTGCCGAAGACAAATGTTCAGGAAAACAGGAAGACCGATATTAGAAAAAATGTATCGATCGAGATACGGGATAAGAAAGCTTGCCTCCGCTACTCAGCTCGCTTGATTATGGATGTTAAAGTAGCTGCATCTCCTCAATGGCTTCTAGCGCTTCTGAACGCATGCAATATCAGACCGATTAATAACATTGTCGATGTGGCAAATTTTGTTATGCACGAAACGGGTCAACCGCTCCACACATTCGACTACGATAAAATTCTGGGTAAAAAAATTGTTGTAAAGAATGCATCGGAGGGAGAAAAATTTACAACCCTTGACGGTGTCGAACGCACGCTTGCTTCATCAACATTGATGATCTGCGACGGTGAACGGGCTGTGGCAATTGCGGGAGTTATGGGCGGCTCAAATTCGGAGATATCCGATTCCACAACGTCGGTTCTCATCGAAAGCGCCTGCTTTGAGCATTCGGGAATTCGGAAGACTGCGAAACAACTCGGCATATCTTCAGACGCATCCTTCAGATTCGAAAGGGGAACAGACCCTAACGGGACGTTATTTGCTGCAGATCGTGCGGCGATATTATTGGCGGAAATTGCCGGAGGACGAATTCAAAAGGGAGTTGTTGATGTCTATCCCAAGAAGAGGAAGGGACGGACAATTCAGTTGCGTCTCAGTCGGGCAAATAAAATATTGGGGACATCTATCCCTGCTGATCGCATAAGAAAATTATTGACTCCGATCGGCATTAAAATTCGGCGGAAGTCGAATGAAAATTTTGTTTGTGTTGCACCGACCTTCCGCGCGGACCTTGAGCAGGAAATCGATATCATCGAGGAGATAGCGCGGCTCTTCGGCTATGCCAATATCCCCGACAAGATGGTTACGGCCATTGACTTTTCGGGGCGAATAACAGGACATGATAAGGTAGATGAAATCCGCCATTCACTCGAAGGCCTCGGCTTCAATGAAGTGGTAACGAATAGTTTGGTGGACGATAATATTGCTAAGGCGTTTGCTGTGAACATAGTCCGGGTTAAAAATCCAATAAGTAAAGATCTCTCTGCCTTGCGGCCGAGCATGGTCATAAGCATGCTGCAAACAGTTTTTCACAACTTCAACAACGGCACAAAAGATATAAGAGTTTTCGAGATAGCCAAAACATACCAAAGGGTCGAAAAAGCTGAAGCTGATACCATTATTCCCGGTTTTTTGGAAAAAAAGGTAATCTCTCTTTGTCTAGCAGGCAGAAGGAATCAACTTGGATGGGATACTGAGGACCGTCTGATTGACATTTACGACCTGAAGGGAGTTGTTGAGGGTCTTTTGGACAAAATTCTACTTGACAAATTTCATTTTATTTACTATGATAGCCATAGTCCTTTAACTGAAGAGACTATAGCCGTTGAAAAAAATGGTACTTACATCGGCTTTCTCGGCAAGGTGAAAGGGGAATTGCTCAAGAAATTTTCACTTGAAAGTGATGTTTATGTTTCTGAGCTAAGCATTGAAGAATTGACTCGGGAGGGAGAAGAGTTTAGAAGTTACATTCCGGCGTCTAAGTTCCCTCCAGTAACAAGGGATTTAGCTTTTATTGTTGAAAAGAATATTTCGTCGGAAAGTGTGGGGCAGCTGATACGGGCAAGCGGCGCCCCGTTGTTGAAGAAGGTGACTTTGTTTGATGTTTTTTCGGGGGAACCGCTCAGGGTAGGGAAAAAGAGTTTCGCGTTTGCCCTTGAACTGAATTCCTCGGACAAGACTTTGACAGAAGAGGAAGCAGACACGGTTATTAGAAAGGTTGTTTCGGACGTATGCGCGAAATTCGGGGCGGAATTGCGGAGCTGAAAATTTCATTGCGATAATGCAATAGGTCTGGTGTGCAAGAACAGCTTGAGCAAGAAATAGGAAGCATAGAGAACGCACTCGAATCTGCCCTCAAGCAGCTTTGGGAAAGAGCGTATGCTGCTTCGACGACAATTAGTTCTCTTCGTGAAGAAAAGCACGCGATCCAACTGAAGTCGAACGAATTGGAAGCGAAAATTCTGCAGATGCAGACTGAATTGTCTGCAAAGGATACAGAAATCGACAAGCTTCGAAAAGAAGTCAACGCAATATTGTTAACGTCCGCTTCTAACGGAATCCTCAATAAAGAGGAACGAGTGATGTTGCAAGAAAAGGTGAAGGCAATACTGGAAAAAATAAATTCTCATTTATAAACTATCATAGGCAGATTTATAGCTGACGTTTGCTGAATTTTCCCAACACACATTAGATAGCACATTGGAATTAACAATGGACAGGAAAAGCGTGCGAGTCAAGATATTTGGGTCCGAGTATCCGCTACGTGGAGAGAGTGAAGAATTTACAAAAAAAGTGGCCGGGTACGTAGATACGATGATTAATTCAATCCACGACAAAATTCCTGAACAGCCACCGCTTACAATTTCCGTCTTAGCCGCGCTCAACATTACTGAAGATTTGTTGAAGGAGAAGGACAAGAACAGGGAGATGATCAGTAATTTCGAAAACGAAATCATTAAGATTTCGAATTACTTGGATACGAGTGTTCAAGGCGATGGATAATCTTTTGTGCAACTTATGTAAGGAGGACTTTTTACTCTTTTTGTCGGGACAATTTTGTCCGCACCGTCGGCCATAGTCAATTACATTAAAGAACCTGACAGCTTTACATCAGGGAGTTTGACTCATAATCGTCATATTACAGGCCTCGACTGAGGCGCTTGAAGCGACTCAGTTCTGCGAAAAGCCTTCGGGTTTCCTGCTCTTGCGGGATAGCAGACAGTGGAAGTAAGAAACGATTAGGCAAACACCCACCGTTTAAAAGGACGAGGTTCTTTAAACACATTTGCCTAGGGTAGCAGTGCGGATTTTTATTTTCACGTGATCCATTCAACTTTTATTGAGAGGGTTGCCGGGATATGCAAGCAGTAATCATCATCCCCATGGTAGTTGTTTTGTGCGGCTTTGCAGTATATGCAGGATGGTACCTCAACGGCCGTTCAGGGCAAAATAAAATCATGAGCGCCGAAGAACGGTCAAAGAAAATCATTGCCGACTCCGAGAGGGAAGCAACCTCTGTAATGCGCGAAAAGCTTCTCGAAGTCAAAGATGAATGGTATAAGAAAAAGCAAGAATATGACAATGACTCTAATCAGAAGAGGGGGAAGCTGCAGGCCTACGAAAAGCAGTTGTCGTCTCGTGAAGAAAATATCGACAGGAAGGTAGAACTGCTAAACAAAAAGGAGAGGGAACTTCATCAGGTTCAGCGCGACTCCGAGGAGAAGGCAAAGCTTTTAGAGGTTCGCCAAGGCGAACTCGAGAAGATCATTTCAGAGGAAGTCATCAAGCTTGAGCGTGCTTCCGGCTTATCGCGAGAAGAAGCGAAAAAGCTGTTGATCGAGAGTATGACAAATTCCGCAAAGACCGAAGCTGCACAAACTTTGAAAGATCTTCGAGATAAGGTGCGGGAGAACGCTAAACAAGATGCTCAAAAAATCATAGTTCAAGCTATTCAGCGGTCTGCAGCGGATCATGCAGTTGAAACCACTGTGAGCGTTTTGAATATTCAAAGCGACGAAATGAAGGGCAGAATAATCGGCAGGGAGGGAAGGAATATTCGCGCATTTGAAGCCGCAACAGGCGTAGATGTAATAGTAGATGATACCCCCGAAGCCGTTATTTTATCAGGGTTTGACGCTTTTAGACGAGAAGTCGCTAGAATATCGCTAGAACGTCTAATCGCAGACGGAAGAATTCATCCTGCCCGTATTGAAGAGGTTGTTGAGAAGGTAAAAGGGGAATTGGAAGAAGAAGTCATAAGAGCTGGCGAAAATGCGCTGCTTGAGGTCGGCTTGCCTGGTGCACATCAAGAAATAATCAAACATATTGGTCGAATGAAATACCGTTCAAGCTATGGACAAAATTTGTTACAGCATAGCATTGAAGTTGCTTATCTATGTGGAATTATGGCATCGGAGCTCGGAATCGATCCAAGCCTTGCGAAAAGGGCAGGGCTTTTGCACGACATTGGCAAGACCGTGGACAGAAGCATAGAAGGTCCGCATGCATTGCTTGGGTATGAGCTGGCAAAAAAATATAATGAACATTCTATTGTTGTTAATGCGATCGGGTCGCACCATGAGGATATTCCGATGGAACATCCGATTGCCGCTCTTGTCCAGGCTGCAGATGCGATCAGCGGGGCTCGCCCGGGAGCACGGAGAGAATCTGTTGAGGGGTATGTAAAACGTTTGGAAAAACTAGAGTCGATGGCTCAATCATTCCAGGGTGTCGCGAAAACATATGCGATTCAGGCCGGACGGGAAATCAGGGTTATTGTCGAGCATGACAAAGTGGACGATGTCATGGCCGACCAATTGGCTCATGACATTGCGCAGAAAATCCAGCAAGAAATGGAATACCCCGGGCAAATTAAAGTGATCGTCATCCGAGAAGTTCGTTCAATTGCATTCGCAAAATAGCGGCGGGTTTTCGTTCTGATGCTGACACGAATAGGTGTTACAGGGGGGATGGGAAGTGGCAAGTCTGAAGTATGCAAGAAGATCTCGTCCTTTGGGGTCCCCGTATTATTCGCAGACCTCGTTGCCAACCGGCTCACCGATTCAGACCCCGTAATCAGAAAAAAAATTATATCTCTTTTCGGCAGTGAATCATACAGTACTGCGGACGGAATGTTGCGCCGGGACTATGTCGCTCGACTCGCATTTGGCAATAGGAATAATCTTTTAGCCCTTAATTCAATAGTCCATCCTGCGGTGCTGAAGGCCATCGATGAGGATATCCGGACCATTGAGAAAAAGCTGGAGAGAGGGTATATCGTCGTGGAAGCTCCTGTCATGTTTGAATCCGGCCTGAACAAAAAGCTTGATTATGTACTAGGGATTGTTGCCGAAGTCCCGATTCGAATAGATCGTACCGTGAAACGCTCAAATCTTTCGGAAGAACAGATTCGATTGAGGATTCAAAATCAATTTTCGGTTGAAGAGACTATCGCCTTGTCAGATTTTGTCCTCTATAACGATGGGTCTATTGCTGAACTCCATAAGAAAGTAGATTTTTTCCATTCAATATTTTCGACATTACAATCACTCGGGAAGAAAAGCCATGGACATTCTAGATAGCGAAGCGAAACTTTTTTTTACGACATACAAACGACTCCCGCTTCTCGTCGAACGAGGTGAAGGTTGCTACCTTTATACCATGGAAGGAAAAAAATACTTAGATATGTTTTCAGGATTGGCCGTGAACGCACTCGGCTATAACTATCCCGGGATTACAGCCGCTATCGAAGAGCAGGCAAAGAAATACGTCCATCTTTCGAATTATTTCATCCAGGGCCCTCAGGTTGAGCTTGCAGAAGCCCTTCTTCATCATTCAAAATTTCAGAAGATTTTCTTTACGAATTCCGGCACCGAAGCAACTGAAGGGGCAATGAAGCTCGTGCGCAAATGGGGAAAACCCAATAACAAAACCAAAATATTTGGCATGACAAACGGCTTCAGCGGCCGATCGATGGGCTCGCTTTCCATTATGGATAAAGATAAATACCGGGAGGGATATGGACCATTTCTGGAAAATTGCGGTCATATCATTTTCAACGACGTGGACGATCTGCGGAATAAAATCGATGGTTCTACTGCGGCCGTGTTTCTCGAGTTCATCCAAGGAGAAGGCGGAATCGTTCCTGTTTCGAAAGAGTTTGTCGAGGCACTAGACGCTCTTCGCAAGAAGTTCGGATTTCTCATTGTCGCAGACGAAATTCAATCAGGAATTATGCGAACGGGGAAATTCTTTGCGTTTGAACATTTCGATTTTCACCCCGATGTTGTTACGATAGCGAAACCGATTGGAGGAGGACTCCCGCTAGGAGCAATTTTAGGAAGCAACGCTGTTGCCGGTGTCTGGTCGTACGGAGTTCATGGCACAACCTTTGGAGGGAACCCAGTTGCCTGTGCCGCGGGAAGAGTTGTGATTGAGACGCTCACGACCGAAACGATGCATCGCCAAATTCGGGAAGTCTCTGCCTATTTGTACGCAGGGCTATCGTCGCTGAAAAAAAAGTATCCGATCATTAAGGAAATTCGTGGAACCGGTTTTATGATCGGCGCCGATCTGGCCACAGATAGCGCCCCCATAGTTGACGAGATGCTCGCACGTGGAGTACTTGTAAATTCCACCGCAAAGACGGTCGTAAGAATTCTACCTCCTCTCATAGCCCAAAATAAGGAAATTGATGCGTTAATCAGCGTGTTCGGTGACGTCCTCTCATCAAATGTAGGAAAGGTATGACTATCACTACAATATTAAGTTTTCGTTAATAAATTGCTTGACATTTCAGGGGCGCCGCTATATATTTGCAATGCACTAAACAGCCCAAATCCATCATTCATTATTAACTAACTTTTCGAGGCCCGCTATGAAGAAAATTTTTGCGGTAGTTGTAGCTTTAGTTTTGACCACTTCCTTGGGTTTTGGACAGCTTGCATTACATGACATTGGCGGAGGAATAGGTTATACATCTGTCTCGTTCACCAGCGCAGGCTCATCATCCCAATCTCTTGGAGGATTCCTAATTGCGGCGCATGCAAATTTGGGCGAACTGACAAAAGACCTCACATTGGTTCCAGATATTGAATACTTCTCAACCTCAGCAACGGTTAACGGCGGAACATGGAAAGTGGGCGACTTCGGAATTAATGCAAACGTACATTACAATATTGAGATGGAAGGTATGGTAAAGCCATACGCTGGGGCTGGGCTAGGGTTAAACTTCTTCAGCACGACTGCCTCAGCTAGTGGACCGGCTTATAATCCAGCGACTCAACAATTTTATACCACAACGTATAGCGTAACAGGGTCACTTACCCGGCTCGGCATTAACCTTTTTGTAGGAGGAAACTATAAACTGAACGATAAGATGACATTATTCCTTGAGCCGCGTTACGTCATTGCTAGCGATGTTGACAATTTCCAAATTAAAGTGGGCGTAACCTGGGCGATGATGTGAGATAATTAGTAAATACGCTGAATCTACAAAAGGCCTTTCAGTTTTAAGAAAGGCCTTTTGCATTTAGACCGTTCATCTGATCTGGGTAATGCTTTCGGAGAAAAGTGGTCTTTTGTGTGTAAAAAGGTATCAAGTATCGATCTATTGTAAAGTCATTGTGAGTTAATCGCTTGCTTCTTCGTAGCACCGATCTTATATTTCCGAAGTTTGAGGTGTCTCCACTGGTGTAATCACACTACCAATAAATTACATATTCACTAACCTAAACGGAGGTAATTTATGAAGAAGGTTTTTATCCTAGCATTGGCGTTAGCCATGGTTTTTGGCCTTGCTTCAGCTCAAGATGTTGTACCGGATGTAAAAGCTGGTTCAAAATCGTTGAACTTTACGTTTGGTGGTTTAGGAGCATTTGGTCTTTTCGCGACAGGTCCGAACGGTGGTATTGGCATGTCATATTTTTTGAACAATGATGCAGCTGTTCGTGTTGGTCTCCAGATACAATCGACGAGCTCAACTATACCGGCTAATCCGGGCGTCGGGCAGACCGGGACGGACGGAAGCAGCTCTTCTTTCGGGCTAGGAATCGGCGCCGATTATTTGATGTATATGAACGCTGGCCGTGTCCGTCCTTATTGGGGAGGCGGTCTTCAGTTCATCATGAACTCCAACGATTCCAAACCGGTTGTTTACAACGGCGCTACCCAAGGAGAGGATAAGAATGATCCTGCTCACGGTCCAACGGGCGTAACGTTCCAAGTAGCCGGGTTTATGGGAGCTGAGTTTTTTATTTATTCACAGCTGAGCGTTTCTGCCGAATATCAACTCAATATAGTTAACATCAACTCACCGGCAGACAATGTGCAGAGCAATGGAAATAATTCTATCACAATAAAGGAGCCAAGTACGACGACGATTCTTGGATTTGGTTCTGGCGGCGCAACCTTACACATCTATTTTTGATTTGTAACTAGAAATCATTCAAGAGGCGTCCCGCGCTATGCGAGACGCCTTTTTTATTTAAAATTTTATTCGTATGTTAGGTTAATATGGAAATAAAGACAGACTTTCTAGTTCTTGGGAGCGGCATTGCTGGGTTGTTTTACGCTCTGAAAGTGGCAGAGCTTGGGTCGGTAGCAATTGTAACAAAAAAACAAAAGGCCGAATCAAACACTAATTATGCTCAAGGGGGAATTGCATCTGTTCTATCGTCGACGGATTCGTTTGAATCACACATCGCCGATACGATGAACTCGGGCGCACAGTTATGCCATCGGGATGCCGTCGAGGTACTGGTGAGGGAAGGACCAGAACGGGTGAAGGAATTGATGCGGATAGGAGTGGAATTCACCCGGCAAGGCAATCTGCTTGATCTCGGAAAAGAAGGAGGGCATTCCCAGCATCGGATTGCACACGCGGCAGATCTGACCGGAAAAGAAGTTGAACGGGCTCTCCTTGCCAAAGTGGCCGACCACCCGAATATCACAATCTACGAAAATCATATCTCCATCGACCTCATCACCGAGCATCATCTCTTCGAACATGCCAAGAAGCAACATTCGGATATCCATTGCTGGGGTGCGTACGTCCTCGATGTCGAGAGAAACGCGGTAAAGACATTTTTAGCGCCGGTCACCATGTTATCGACCGGAGGCGCCGGACATGTCTATCTGCATACGACGAATCCCTCGATAGCAACCGGGGACGGAATTGCCATGGCTTTTCGGGCAGGCACGGCAATCGGCAACCTGGAATTTATTCAATTTCATCCGACGGCCCTATACAATTCCGGCTCCCCCGAGTTTTTGATTAGTGAAGCAGTGCGCGGATTTGGCGGAATTCTTAGGACCAAGTCGGGCGAAGATTTCATGCCGAAATACGACAAGCGTGGTTCACTGGCAACAAGAGACATTGTTGCCCGTGCAATTGATTCGGAGCTTAAGCGAAGCGGTGCCGAGCATGTGTACCTCGACGTGACCCATTTGAATGCAGACGCCGTAAAAAATCACTTTCCTAATATCTACAACCGTTGCCTCGAGTTCAAGCTTGATATGACACGAGAACTAATTCCCGTTGTACCCGCTGCGCATTTCGTATGCGGCGGCGTAGTGACCGATCTTTATGGCCGCACATCGATATCGGGTCTTTATGCGTGTGGAGAAGTCAGTATGACGGGGGTCCACGGAGCCAATCGACTTGCAAGTAACTCGCTGCTGGAAGCGATCGTTTTTTCACACCGGGCTGCAGACGACAACAAGCAGCGCCGGTTGCCAAAAGAGTCCATACCCGAAATCCCCCAATGGGATGACTCGGGAACGATCAACAGCGAAGAATGGGTTCTCATTTCGCATGACAGGCGAGAAATTCAACAGCTCATGTGGGACTATGTCGGTATCGTTCGCTCTACGCCCCGCCTGGAGCGGGCTCATCGCCGCATTCAACTGATCCTCAAAGAAGTCAACGATTTCTACAGGCGCACGCGTGTCACCGAAGGGCTGATCGAGTTGAGAAATTTGGCTCGCGTTGCGGAGATTATTATACGCTCGGCGCTCCTTCGGCACGAAAGCCGCGGATTGCATTACACAACGGACTACCCGCAGCTGGACGATGACCATGGTCTCAACGATACAATTATCACATCGGATATCATCAATGAAAAGAATACAACTCGATAAAGACAAACCGCGCTGTGCATGCGGGATCTTCGGAATATTCGGGCACCCCAATGCATCGTTGATGACGTATTACGGCCTTCATGCACTTCAACATCGGGGCCAGGAAGCAAGCGGCATTGTCACGAGCGAATACGATGACCTAAAACAAAAACATCACTTCAACATTGTAAAGGGGATGGGACTCGTCACAGATGTCTTCAAAGACTACAAAGTTGTGCAGGACCAGCTTAAAGGAACTTCTGCGATAGGGCATAACCGCTATTCGACGGCAGGCTCGGCGAACAATCGCTCGAACATTCAGCCGTTTACAGTCAATTATCGAAATGGAAATCTGGCCCTCGCACACAACGGCAATTTGACTAATTTTCGAACCCTTCGTCAGGAATTGCAGGAAGAGGGGACGATCTTTCAAACAACCTCGGACAGTGAAATTGTCCTTCACCTCATAGCACGCAGCAAGCAAAAGCAACAGATTGACCAGATACGGGAAGCATTGGAAAAAATTGATGGCGCCTTTTCTCTTCTGATACTTACCGACACTTCGTTGATTGTCACTCGCGACGTTTATGGTTTTCGCCCGCTTTCGCTGGGAATGAAAGATGACCGATTTGTTGTCGCTTCGGAATCGTGCGCATTTGATATGATCGATGCGACGTACGTTCGCGATATCGCCCCGGGAGAAATTCTGGTGATCGATGATAACGGGACGAAGAAGAAGAAGCTTCAGTCTCATTGGCTTGCGAAAAAAAATGCAAAACCCCATCACTGCATTTTTGAATTTATCTACTTTTCACGCCCCGATAGCCAAATCTTCGGTGAAAGTGTCGATAAGGTTCGTCGCAAGCTGGGGAAAGCGTTAGCACAGGAAGCGCCGATAGCACCCGACAGCGACGACAAAAAAACAATCGTCATAAGCGTTCCCGACTCGAGCAACACTGCCACGCTTGGCTTTGTTTCCGAGAGCAATAAGCAAGGGATACCGACAAAATTGGAAATCGGGCTCATCCGAAATCACTACGTTGGGAGAACTTTTATTCAGCCGGAACAAGGCGATCGCGAAATGAAGGTTAGAACGAAATACAATACGGTCAAGGGTGTGCTGAAGGGAAAGAAGGTTGTGCTGGTTGATGATTCAATCGTGAGAGGGACAACTTCAAAACAACTCGTTAAGTTACTAAAAGAAGCTGAGCCTAAAGAAATTCATTTTAGAATTACTTCTCCACCGATTATCAGCCCCTGCCATTGGGGAATGGATTTTCCCCACAAAGAGGAGTTGATTGCTGTCCGCTGCAATGAGGATGTCGAGACTATTCGCCGTGAACTGAATGTCGACAGCATTCATTACCTTTCATTGGAAAAAATGCTCGACGTGGTTCCTCAAACCGGCGGTAAGGGGTATTGCACTGCCTGCTTCGGCGGAAAATATCCTACAAAAGTCGAGCTGACGACGGATAAAAACGGCCTCGAATCATAGGTATGGATGATTTGTTCCTGAAAGGCGTTCGTGGTTTTCTTGCCATCGTTCTTGGTACACTTCTCCTCAGCAATTTTCTCCAATCTCAAAACTTTGTTCCCAACGAACTTATCGTAAAATTCCGAAACAACGCACCCGATTCTGTTTTTAATCAAATATTTTTACAAAAAAATTTCTCGGCCGTTGCTTCGCAAAATTATACTCACTCGATTAAAAAAATTTCCACGATTGGACCCGCAAAAAAAAGCGCCCCTCTTGGCGTGAGCGGGCAATCCTCCACGGCATCCATCTTTAACCCTTCACATATTGCACGCGTTATGTTTGCAGACGGCCCGACCTCCGAGAAAGCCTTGGCTGAGCTCCAGGGTAGTCCCTTTGTTGAATACGCCCAGCGGAATTACATCTATAAAATCGACCAGATGCCGAACGATTCTGCAGCTTCGAGCCAGTGGAACCTCGAACAGATTGGAATATTTGAACTTTGGGTAAGCGGCTTTTTTGATCAACCGCTGCCTCAAGTAACAGTCGGAGTCCTCGATACTGGTGTCGACTATTTACATCCAGACCTTAGCGCAAGCATCTACGTAAATCCGGGTGAAACCGGTCTCGATGAATTTGGACGTGATAAGCGAACAAACGGAGTCGACGACGACGGCAATGGATACATCGATGATTGGCATGGATACGATTTTGTGGACCAGCAGGTTCCTGATATTGGGGATTGGTCTACCCGAGACAACGACCCCATGGATGAAAACGGACACGGCACGGCGGTAGCTGGAATTATCGGAGCACAGCCAAATAACAAGATCGGAATTGCAGGTATTTCTCCTGTAGCTAAGATTGTTCCTTTGCGGGCATTTAATGCTAGCGGTAATGGTACTGATGCTGACATAGCGGCTGCGATAATGTACGCAGCCGACAACGGAATTGAGGTCTTAAATATGAGTTTCGGCGATGTCATCATGTCCCCGCTATTGGAAGATGTAATTCATTATGCCCACGAGAAAAATGTTGTATTAATCGCTTCAAGTGGCAATGATGGAACAAGTTATCCTCA
>JBAUMC010000133.1:0-2937 GCA_049578505.1 Bacteroidota bacterium
CGCTTGAAGAATACAAAGCGAAACTGGGATGGGGACATTCACCGGTGGAATCGATTGTGGAGTTTGCGGTCAAGGCAAAAGTGAAACGTCTCGCCCTCTTTCATCACGACCCGTACCACGACGATGCCTTCGTTGATGCAATGGTTCGTCACGCTAAAGAGCTTATTGCGAAACAGAAAAGTTCGGTTGAATGCTTCGGTGCAAAAGAAAAAATGGAAATTGCTTTGTAACCTCGAAGCATCCCGACGAAAAACGATCCTCGCTCTATTGTGTTACTTCTTCAACCCAATCGCCGATTACTTTCAACGCCCCCGGGTTTATGGTTTCTTCTATCCTGGAGTATTCGACCGGAGTGCCGGTCTCCGCTTTTTGGAAGAGATGGTTCAGCCCGGGAAGCAGCTTTGCGATAGCGTTTTTATTCCGGCTTGCTTTGAAAGCAAGTTCTAATCCTTCCAGATTTTGCGTCGCAGGCACCTGTAAATCTTTGCTTCCGTCAAGAGCAAGAATTGGGCAATTGACCTTCTCCAAAGCTGGAATCGGATCGTACGTTACGAAAAATCGGAACCACGGCGATGTGAATTGTTTGACTGCCGCGTTTACGGCCTCTTCATTAATCTTGCCTACCGTGGCAGAATCGGATGCCATCGATTCTCTGATTGCTGAACGAATCTCCTGTTGAAGCTTCATCGTATCGGACTCTATGCGTATGAGCGAATAGAGAGTTCGATTGAGCCGGAGTTCTTTTTGAATTTCTTCAGGCGGGATTCCCATCGCCGTGGAAACGAGTGAATCCTGTAAATAAAGAATTTGATCGCCGGGTAGTGCTGGTCCGGCCATCATCACGATGAATGCAACATCCTTCGATTCGCTCGCAACCATCGGTGCGATGAGTCCACCTTCGCTGTGGCCTAACAGCCCGATTTTTTTTCCGTTCACGTCGCTGCGGGATTTCAAGTACTTAATGCCGGCACGCACGTCGCCCGCAAAATCTCTGGTAGTGGCGGCGCTGAAAACGCCCGTCGACTTTCCCGTTCCCCGGTCGTCGACACGCAGAACGGCGATGCCTCTTCTTGTCAGATAATCCGCGATCACTAAAAAGGGCTTGTGGCCGAACAGCTCCTCGTCTCTATTTTGCGGACCGGAACCTGTGATGAGAAGCAGGACCGGAAATGGTCCTCCTGATTTCGGCTTCGTAAAAGTTCCGGCAAGCGTGATACCCGCGTCGCCGTTCTCGTACGAAACGTCCTCTGCGTCGTATGGGAAGGGCGGCTTCGGTTCCTGCGGCCGTTTCAATTCGGTAACCTCTTCACCGCGATGAAGGTTGAGAGGGAGCGATAATCCTCCCTGCTTCCATGTCCCAGTGATGACCGAATCTCCCGGCTGCACGCTCCCTTCATACGATCCGTTGATAGCGTTGATCGTGAGAAATAGGCTATCGAGACGAGTCGCAACGTTATCGACAGGGATGCCTCTCGCTCCTTGATCGGGGCTGTCGAGCGTTGCTCTCATAGCGCCGGTCGAGTCGGTTTGAAAATGAAAAACCACCGGCAATTCCATCGTTTGAACTTTCAGCGATCCTAACCAACTGCCAGCGATGCTATTGTTGGAGGCAAAAGAAGAGCGAGTGAGGGTCAGAGATATAAGGATTGTAAAAAAATATAGCGCATGTTTATTTTTCATAGGAGCCCCTTATTTCGGAAAGTGAGAAATCACTTATTGATTTTTAAATTATCGGATGGACTGTTATCGGCTAGCCTTGTAAAATTCTCCCCCGGTTAGCATCTCAACTTCTCCCGCTCTGCTATTCGGTGACTCCTCTTGTGTGGCTCCGCAAACGGCACAATTTTGTTCTTTGATGGTGTGAATGAAATTGTTATAGCATTCACAATCCCAATATGATAGGTTTAATATGATGTCACCGATTGTCTCTAATATTTCACCGTAAATATTTTTTTTCCTACTCATTTTGTTGAGCTCTCTTATCACTGACAACAGATTAATTGAAATGATGTGGTATCGCATAAGATCCGAGCGCAATTAAGGGAAATAAGCACATTATCTTATCGGATTTCTCCAAGTTGTGCTTTACGCACAAGAGCCGCATATTTTCTGCAATGATGCTACTCCCTCCTTTCGAGAATGGAATATCATGATCATAGTGGAGGTTTGTCGTTGCACCGCACTTGACACATTTTCCACCGTCTCGTTTCCAAACTTCGATTTTGACGTGAGTTGGGATTATTCGCGTATGAGGTAATTCCAGTATGCGTCCAAACGCTCTTTTCAGTACAGGCTTTAAATAAAATTTAAAAACCTTTCGCGTCCCGGTGAATACGATCTTTGCGTCAAGCAATTCGAAGAAGCCTTTGTAACACCACACACCATTTGAGATTTTCTCATAAACTTTGACAAGCTCAGGTTTCTCTCTAAGATGATCTTTGTAGTCCATCGCCGCGCGGAAGAACTTGCCATTTTCTGTCCATGAACCCTTTGGTGTTGTCAATGGTTGGTCTAATGATTTTGGATCAGAAACGCCACGATATCTCGGCTGGTCATGCCCTTCATAAATTAGCATTCCTGTTTTTTTGTCGATGGAATCAGCATAAGGTGCGTTCTTTCGAACTGACATAAGAAAAACAGAATAACCTTTTCTAATTCCAAAGTTCATACCTTTCTGAAGATTTATTCCTTCAGCAGTGACGAGTTCAGCATATGAGATAATATCATCAATGTTCATATTTGATTCACCGAGAAAGGATGAACGATGTTAGCCTACTCAATATTCCTCTGATTGTGCATCAATGTAGATTCTTTTCATCGGGAAGGCAAGCAGATGTCTTCCATCTCCCGCCATTTTTTCGTATATTTACACCGTAATTTACTGATTACTGACTTCTGACATACTGATCACTGTTCCATGCTTTCTCTAGACCACAT
>JBAUMC010000134.1:0-76770 GCA_049578505.1 Bacteroidota bacterium
CCTGATTTCCATTCAGACCCCGATGCAGTTGACAGAGCGATAGGCAGCATGCCAAAAATCATCGTCAATGTAGTCATGAGGATCGGTCGCAAACGAGACTGTGCCGCTTCAAGCAATGCTTCATACACCGATAGCCCGTTATCAAGACGGGTCTGATTAGTCCTATCTACAAGAAGGATTGCGTTCTTCGCCACGAGTCCCATCAACATGATGATGCCGAGCATTGAAAAAATGCTCAGGGCTTTTCCCGTCGCCGCAAGTGCAACCATTGCTCCGACCATCGCTAGCGGGATGGAGAACAACACAACAAACGGATAGACGTACGAATCGTAAAGTGCTACCATGATCAGATAGATGAAGAGAATACCGGTAAGCATCGCGAGAAAGAGATCGGTAAAGCCCTCCGCCCTCATTTTTTCCATTCCAAGGTACGAGAGTGTTATTCCCGGCGGAAGTTGAACACCTGCGATTCTGTTCTTGAAATCCCCCATGATCGTCCCGGTCGGACGTCCAAGAGTCTGGCCATTCACATAAACGAGGCCGATCCGGTCTCTTCTCTCCAATTTTGTCGGTCCGGACGTTTGAGAAATCGACGCAAACTGCTGCAACTCAACCTGTTGTCCGCGATTATTGACGAACGCGATGCTGGCGATGTCATCTGTCCGGGTTCGGTTGAATTCGTCGAACCGGATTCGAATATCGTATTCAGTGTTGCCGTCACGGTATTTCGATTGATCGTCTCCGGTCAATGCAATGCGGAGCGTCGTGCCCACGTCGGAAATTGAGAGTCCGAGCTGGGCCATCTTTGCGCGGTCGATCTCGATACGCATTTCCGGCTTTCCCGTCTCCGATGACAACCGAACGTCTGTCGTCCCCGGAACACTCTTCAAAACATCCTCTACCTGAATCGCGGCCTTCGTAATCTCGTTGAAATCTGTCCCGTTGATTGCAATCTGAATTGCCGATTGATCCGCCGAGCCGAAGAGTCCGATCGGGTTGACGTACACCTTCAATCCGGGAATCTCCTTCAATTTCGATTTAATTTCTTCGCCGACCTCGGAGGTCGACTTTCTTCGCTTTTCTTTGGGTATAAGTGTCACATTGATGGTGGTGAGATTATTGCTCGAAAGGGAAATCGAACCTGTGGCCTGAGAGCCAACACCGGTAAAAACTTTCTCAATCTCCGGCATCTGTGCAAAAATCCGTTCAATTCGCAGCGCCGTTTGATTGTTCTGCTCGATGGTGGTTCCAGGCGCCAATTCAATCGATACACCGAATTCACCCCTGTCCGATTGGGGCATGAATTCATTCCCTATTAAACCCAGCACCGGAAAGAGGAGCGAGACAAGAAATATGCCCAGTGTCGCTATACCGACTCTTGCTTTATGCACAAGCGCCCACTTGAGCAGCTTTTGATAGAATTCTGAGAATCGATGGTAGTACCGTTCGAATGCCAGTGCGAATTTTCCGAGCAGGGTTCTATCCGTCAAGCGCTCGAGTTTTGCAAACCGCGACGCGAGCGTCGGCGTGATGGTGAACGAAACGAAGAGGCTCGTGAGGGTCGAACCAACAACGACCAAGGCGTACTGCCTCATAATCTGGCCGACGATGCCGCTGACGAGCGAGAGCGGGAGAAACACTACAACGTCGACCATGGTGATGGAGAGCGCAGCAAATCCGATTTCGTTTCTTCCATGAAGGGCAGCTGCCCGCTGATCTTCCCCCTTCTCAAGATGATGATAGATATTTTCAAGAACGACAATGGAGTCGTCGACGAGAATGCCGATGACCAGAGACATCCCTAGAAGCGTCATCATATTCAAAGAGAAATCCATAGCATACATGAACCCGAAAGTGGTGATGAGCGACGTCGGGATGGCAACGAGAACGATGAACGAGTTTCTGACACTGTGGAGAAATAACAGCATAACGATTGCTACCATCAGAACCGCTAGCGAAAGGTCTTGCTTGACCGCGTTTGCAGCATCGAGCGTAAACGTGGAGCTGTCTTCGGCTATCGTGAAAACGATTCCCTGTTGTTTGTATTCCTCCTGGATCTTTTTCAATTCCTCGCGCACGAGCTTGCTCACCGATACGGCATTCGCGTCGGACTGTTTGACCACTTGAATTCCGACCGAGGTAACGCCGTTGACACGATCAATCTGCTCATAGTCCTTTCTCCCGTCCTGGATTTCCGCGATATCGCCCAGATGAATATCGCCTCCCAGGCGAGTACGGCCTACGACGAGGCGTCGCAAATCTTCCATCGACGAGAATTTACCGGCGACGCGGACGACAAATTGTTCGTCGGCGTCTTTGAAATTGCCGGTCGGAAAATCCATGTTGGCGCTTCGCACAGCTTGCACTACCTGCGGAACGGAGAGAGCGTATGCGCGCACTTTACTCGCGTTGAGGTTCACATGGATTTCTCTCTCATCGCCTCCCGAGAGTGACACCTGTGCAACCCCCGCAATCTTCGATATTCGCGGCTGGACCCGGTCGATCATGAATTGATAAAATTCGCGAGAGTCCATCTGGCTCGTGACACCCATGCGGAGAACAGGGATTTCGTCGAAGGCGATTTTGGAGACCGTCGGTTGTTTTGCATCGGTCGGAAGGGATGCGAGAACAGCGTTAACCTTCCGCGAAGCGTCCTGCACTACGAAATCGATGTTGGCATCCTGCTTGAACTCGATAATGACGAGCGACAACCCTTCCAGCGACGAAGAGCGGACATTGTCTATCTTGTCAATACCGGAAACAGCATCTTCAATGATTTTGCTGACATTGTTCTCAACTTCGTAAGGGGATGCGCCCGGGTAGACCGTCATTATTGTCACAACGGGAATTGACATTTTTGGCAGCAGTTCATAGTTGAGCTGGAAGTAGCTGAAGAGCCCGAGCACAGCGAGCACGGTGAAAACGACAACGACAAGCGTCGGCCGTTTGATTGATAATTCAGTAATTGTCATTTCAATTTCCCTTTATGGTCATTAGTTTCGGACGATGACCGGAGTGTTGTCGCTCAAATTATTTTGGCCGTCAGTCACGACAGCTTCGCCTACTTCAAGACCGCTCGATATGCGTACGATCGTTCCGATTTCTTTCTCTGCGACAATGGAACGGAGCGAAGCGATCTTGTTTTTCACGACAAATACTTTTGCATCCTGAAAGCTTCCGACAATTGCCTCGCGCGGAATCACCAGCGATTCTTCACCCGCATGAGGTTTGATCGTGATCGTGACAAACATCCCCGCCCGCAACTGTTGCTTGGAGTTATCGAGAAGAATTTCCACGGGATACGTGTGGCCTTCATCCCCCTTCGACCCGATTGTAAATACTTTTCCTGCAAACGAGGCTTCCGGATACACGTCGGTCGTGACTTCGGCAGGATCACCAACGTGGAGGTGAAACACGTCTTTTTCCGCGATAAAAATTTTTGCCTTCATTTTTGATATATCAACGATATTCGCGATTTGAGTCGCCTGCGGCGCACCCACGACCATCGTTCCTTGGTTTACGTACCGCGCCGTAACAATACCGGAGATCGGTGTCGTAATCTTCGTGTCGGTAAGTTGCCGTCTCGCAGTAATGAATTGCGCTTCCGCCGATTGGAACGACCAGCGGGCTTGTTCGATCTGAGAATCGGAAATAGAGTGCTCATTTGAGAGAGCCTCGTACCTCTGCAGGTCCTTTTTTGCCCGTTCGTATGTGACTTCGGCAGTTTTGTATGCCGCTTCTTTGAGTTCGCTGTCCACCTCGACCAGAATGGAACCTGCTTTCTTGAAATCTCCCACTTCGCAATCGACCTTCAGAATCCGTCCTTGCGTTTCAGACAGCACGACGACGTCGTTGATAGCGTTGAGCGTTCCAACCGCCGAGATTTTATCCTCAACGGCTTCTTTTTGAACGGTGGCAACCGAAACCGAATATGCCGTTGCGACCGATCCTGTACCCGACTCCGAATTCAGGACTGCTTTGTTCCTAACAATCAGGGCCGTCAGGATAACCACGACGATGCCGCCAATGAGTAATAGTTTAGTTCTTGTGCTCATGAGTAATATCCTCTTCCGTAGTGTTCGTTGCTATTCGCCGATCGCCTTTGAGAGTTGTGCGATCGCGAGTTCGTAGTTGACCAATGATTGAGTTAAGTTCAGTTTCGCCTCTAAAAGTTCGACCTCTGCATCTCGAAGGTCGGAGTTCGCGGCAAGTCCCTGCTTGTATTTACCGGTCATAATCCGGTAATTTTCTTCCGCTTGAGCAACCCCTTGTTCGGAGACGGCCTTTCGTTCCTTTGCCTTCTCTATAGAGAGAAAGCATTGTGTGACCTCAAGCGTGACTCCATCCTCGACAATCGAGAGACCCTCCTGCGCCTGAGCCAACTGCGCCTGCGCTTGTGCGGTCTGATAACCTGTTTGCCACCAATTCCAAATATCGTACGACAAAGATACTGAGACATCCCATGTTCCCTTAAACTGCTCAGTGACAGGAAAGTAACGCTGGTTCGGTTCGAGATAGCTGTAATTCCCTACGAGGTAAATTTGGGGCCACCAACTGCCGCGGGCCGATTCAAGACCGGCTTCACCGGCTTTCACCCTCGCGTTCATACCGAGAACCTCCGGACGCTTTTCCAGAGCGCGCTTGGTCAACGAATCAACCCTATCCCAAGATCTGTCATTGACTTGGATCGTGGAAGCGAGATCGATTTCAGTTCTCAAGGGGAGGCCGAGCGTGTTATTCAGCGAATACATCGCAAGCTGAACGTTGTTGTCCGCATCGATCTGCCGAACAAGCGCATCCGAGAGCTGAACTTGAACTTTCATAAGATCGTTTTTAGTCAACAACCCCTGGTTCATGAGATTCTCTGCATCGGTTTCATGGATTCTCACCTGGCCCACGTTTTCGTCAACGAAACGTTTCGACTCAATCGCGCGGTACAACGTCCAATACGCTTCTTCAATGTTGTAGATGACCTCAGCTTTATCTCTGCGGTAATCCTGTTCCGTGGCACGGGCGGTATAGTCTGCGGCTTCGATGGCGCCCGAAATTTTTTGACCCGTAAAAAGCGGTTGCTGCACGGTAGCACGCAATGAATAGTTATTTAATATAGTGGGAGACAACGTCAGCGAAAGGTCGGCGGGTGGAAATCCTATTCCGAATGAGTTTGCCGGAAGACTCACCGCCTCGGGCGGAACTTCGCTCAGCCTGGTATAAGTGCCATTGAACTTCAACGACGGGAGAGCCAGAGTGTTCGTCTCACTTGCTCTGGCAGCGGCGGCATCCAGCTTGAACTGAGAAGTGTGAAGTGCCTTGCTGTTTTCAAGACCGAGACGAGTCGCCTCCTCGATAGTCAGCGTGAGTTTTTGTTGCGCCCGTGTGATCGATAAGAAACACGCCAGAAGCACGGCGATTGATAATGATTTATGAAGCATCGTTCCCTCAGATTATTGGTGTTGACGACTTTGATTTTCGATAAGTGTGGCGTACTCCCGACGGCCTTGCGGAGTGAGGATTGCATCCAGCAGAAGATGAAATGATTCGGCCAAGGTGTGCTTTAAATCAATATTTCTTTCCTTCTTCCACGTTTCGCCTTCCCGGTCTATTCGTGTCATCAGCGATGTTGCATTCGACCAGATAATTATTGCCATGTCGATGGGATTGATGTCATTCCGGATTTTCTTCTCCTGAACACCTCTATTGAAAATTTCGATGATCAATTCCCAATTTTTCTGGCTTTCTGCTGCGTAGGTTTTCCTCATTTCCTCCGACACCTCTTTGTGGACGTTAGGACGGTAAGCAGAATCCAGCATTCGGAAATAGTTTCTCTGGGTATTGAAAAACTCCGTATATGCCCCTTCCAACTGATAGAGAATCTTTACAACCGACGTTTCGTGAGAAATTATTCCCTTGAACATTGAATAGAGTAAACGAATGCCGCGCATCATCAAGGCAACATAAATATCCTCTTTACTTTCGAAATGGAGATAGATGGTACCCTTACTCAATTCGGCGGCAGTTGCTATATCATCTACCGTAGCTGTAGTGAGTCCTTTTTCAATGAAGACGCGCTGGGCTGCGTCAAGAATTTCTTCTTTTCTCCGCTCCTTTTCTCTTCCCTTGCGTTCTTGAATTCCCATAGACTCTCCAAGTATAAAATAAACCACTAGTCATTTATTATGACGATATTATACGAAAAAAATTGTAGTTTTGTTCCATTATTATCGTTAATTTTTCTTCACAGTTGACCCGGAATGGCTGGCACTTTGCCATGGCAAAATGAGCTACCAGCCATCATCCGAAAGCCTTAATTAGCGCACAATAACGGAAATATCCAGGAAATGAGACTTAGAAAATCGAGGTGGGGGATCAAAACAAAACTCAATCACGAATTGGAAGATCATTGAGAGGATTGATAAGAAAAATAACACAATCTGAGCAAAGAGGCTGAAGAATAACCTATCCAAAAGGAGCAAGTATGCCCTTCTCTTGACTCTCCTTCCGATTACTGCTACATTTTCACATTGTAGTCATTGAGAGAGAGATTAATAAAACGAGGATAGTTAAAGCTTTCGGCATGCAAATTCCAATTATATGTAATGGCGACTGAACAAAGGAAAAAAGTTCTTATTGTCGATGATGAGAGGCTGACCCGGTCAATCCTCCAGCACAATGTTGTTCTCGCAGGATATGACACGATTGTTGCACTGAACGGTCAGGAAGCCATACAAAGGATAAAAGAAGATGCACCCGATTTGATCGTTGTAGACTTAGTTATGCCAGACATGAACGGATTTGAATTGTGTCGTCAGATTAGGAGCAACGAACAAACCCGCAATACACCCGTCATTGTTGTCACAGCCCTGCAAAGTCGAGCGGATGTTGAGGAGGCGAAGTCATGTGGTGCAGATGCGTGTCTGATGAAACCTATCAAAGCCGAAGAATTCATCAGCCATGTGAAAAAGTATCTCCCTTCCCCGTTCAAATTCACCCCCTGAATTATCTTTCCCATCCCGTGCTCTATCTCCTCATTTAGAGCCCTTCACTCATTTCCAGTATTAAACTAAAATAATTATCGTGGAGGAGTTCAACGACGCTAAAGTGCGATCGGTTTATGCATAATCGGACGAGGTATCTCACCCAAGTCACGCTTCAAAATATCAAAGATATCTCTTCGCCAAAAGCATCCTTGGTCCAAAACGCTTCAAGGCAATAGCCCGTCATCAACAACCAGCCGGATAGACTTGGAATAATGACTATGCAATGATCGGCTTTTTGAGCGAATCAATAAATGCTTCACCGGCCTGAACACCGAGCCCCAGACCTGTTCCGATCATAATACCGTCGATAAAATTGTCGCGGAACACCGATGGCGGCATAGCTGAAACATTCTGAAGCACCCCGACAATCATCGTCAGAAGGACGAACATTGTCCCGTAGACGAGACCGATAACAATAAATTTTCCCCAATTGAACACAGCGAGTCTTCGTTCGAATACAAATGCGAGCCAAACAACCGGCAGGTTCACCCCGAAAGACCAGAAGCCAGAATAGAGGACCGGCATCGACGCAGTCGCGACAATGAACTGAACCGCACTCGTGCACACAGCCGCCGTAATCGCTTCCGACAATCCGCGCACATGATAGAAGGCGAAAATAAATGCCCCCGTTAAACCAAATGCTATATATGCAAAATAAATATCTTTGTAGTTGAAGACCTCGCTGCCATGCATGATAAGTCCAACCGTCATACTTCCCACTGTACCACTCAGCGTAATAAGACAGAGTTTCCAAAGCTGCCCGAAAATGTTCTTCATGAAATCCTCCTTCGACAATGAGAGAGCCAATGTCGGTTTTTCAGTCGTTGTATTTATTTCTCCAATCGTTGTTACAACCATCGTTTAACGAGAGCACGTATCTCCCCGATGTTAATAAGGGTCGAAATCTCTGCGCTGAATATGGGATTATTTCTTAGTATTGTCAAATCGAATTCACTCTGAATCTCAGATGCTGCATTTGCAATTTTTTTCTTCCATTGGACAACCGGCGTTGCCATCAGCAGTACTGCTGCATGGAAGCTGACCGTTCGTTTTTCCCGGCTTTCTATTTCTGCTCCGCTATCGACTCTTGCATTCTTATTCCAATGGGCGATAAGGACGCAATGATTGCTTGATTATTTTGAAATAATTTTTTGCGCCCTTTGCGGTGAATGAGTTGTGGAATTAATTTTTACTGGGATACCCTATAGTTTGCCCGAAGAGTACCCGTTGTTCTGCGCGGAGTTCTAACTTTGCCGCAAGACCCGTCTTGTCGCAATTATGGAACCATGATGCAAGACCTTGAGATGCCGCGAATAAGTAAACGTTGCCTGCAATCAGGCCGGTATCAACATAATAATATGATTTTTGAACTTCATGGTTCTGAAGTCCAGGTTCCTGAAAACCAGTAGTATGCGTAAGCTTGTGAATATCCACGACATAAATTAGCTGAACCGGAGCGTTCGCCACAAAATCCATCTGGCTAGTGCCGATCGCCAAAGAACGGAAATCGCCTGCGAGTACGGGATCCAGCTTGTGATGAGATGCATTATATAGATAGACTCCATCCTGCATCGCAACATAGAGGTCTATTTCCTGGGAATTGCTTGCGGACGCAGCAGTTCTTCCAGGAGTGTCGAACGGACCATTTTCTCGATTGACTCCCCAGGCCGCCCAGAGAAGATTTGAAAGTAATTGTGACGGAAGTTTCTTATTGCCTATTTCTCGGATGGTTTTTCTTCTTTGTAACGCTTTCATAACTGACATATTGCCGCCCGTTGACGGTTTCGGCAAATTTATAGGTAACAGACTCTTTTGCGAGGCGAAGGCCTCAATTATAGAAGCACCTCGAGATCCCCTATTCTTCATTTTATGAATCATCTCATCCTCCAAATTTAAAGATATTCATTGGACTTAACATTCCAAGGAAATATTGACACCGTTGTGAAAGTAATAGCGTAATTTCCAAAGATTCAGACGTGAATTCTTTTGACACCAAATTCAGGATAATGCGCAACGGGCAAAGTACTATTAATCCTAAAGAGAAGATATCTACTTTTGAAGATTTGCAGAAGGGTCAAAAAAAGGTGAATAAGATTTGTCCAAAGAGGAGATTCGGTGGCACTCCAGCAAAGCCTTATGCCTGAAGCAGGTTTAACAATCTCGACAAGGCGAAGCTAATTATAAAGAAATAAGATCCATTACTCGGCCAAACTGAACAGAAGGAGAGATTTGAACTCTCGGTACAGGTTTACCTCCGCATGGTGACTTAGTTAAAATTCTAGAGCAACGACAACTCCGTAAACACGAATAACATTCTGTATCAACGAACTGTAGAACGTGTTGGACGGAAGTAACAGATTTTCTACAAAGTGTCAACCCACAGCTTCTTTTCAAAATAAAGAATTTGAACTATTTCAAACGCTTAATTGCTGTTCAATTTCTGGCATTTCATCATAGGTACGTCCATTGAGCAATCTGCCATTTCGCTTTTTGTTTCTCCCTCCCCACTGTTTAAAGAAGAAAGCAACTTCTGCCTTTTTACACTGTTCGTGAATACTCAATACCCAGTCAGAGTTCATAGGCCGTGGACTGTAACCACTCTCACCGCCCACAATCACCCAGTCAATATGTTTCAAATTCAGATTTGGCAAGTCTTCCAATAAAGGTTCACAGGACAAGAATTTTACTCTTGCGCCAGTGTTTCTAAGATGGTTTATCCTGAACATACTTCCTTGATTTTCTACCGATACGCCCATCCAAATATTATGTGACCATTTAAGTTCTTTATGAACCTCAAACAATCTTTCAGACCTCTTTGTAAGAACTTGAAAAACGTGCTGTGGATTATCATTCATCACAGCAAATACTCGTTTGATAAACTCCAAAGAAATCTTTTCGTGGAAAAGGTCGCTCATTGAATTAACAAAAACGATTTTTGAGGTTTTCCATTGGTACGGCAAATAGAGCTGGTCTGGATGAACTCTTACCTTGAATCCATCTTTGTACTTCTCAACTCCCATTCCTTGTAATCTGCGAGACATGATTTCTGCGTAGCAGTATTTACATCCTGCCGAAATCTTACTGCATCCCGTCGTGGGGTTCCAAGTCATTTCCGTCCATTCAATACTAGATTGCGCCATATAGAAGCCTATAAAAAAGACATTTGAGAATTAATACCTCTCCTGACCTTATCAAAAAAATCCGTGCCTCGAGAACTCTTAGAATAGAATGCTAAATAATAAAGAGGTAGATGCTGTTCATTTGACTTTATGTGGTGCATCAATTTTTCTTCTTGATATCCTAATTTGACCATTTGACCTTGATAAAGGTCGGCAAGAAATTTTACAAAGTTATTTGAATGTTTAACAACGTCTTTCGCAAAAAGTTCACGCCAATTCGGCATTCCCAAATAGTCTGCTATTCTCTCATTATTCTCATTCAAATACGATTTAAGGTTTCTGTTCCCATCCATATGTAGCGCTTGAAGGGTTAGAAAATCCATCAATCCTTTTGATAAAGCCTCAACAATGGAGAATTTAAAATTAAGGGAGTAAGGGTCAAGGAAACAAAATGGAAGCATCGTATTCCCTTTCCCAAAGCTCGGAATCTCGCTTAAGATAGCTTCAACATTTTGGTCATTGTCGCCCGGTATTAGTTTATAGTTCAAGTGGGAAAACTCTCTTACTAGTCGTTTAGAAAGTGCCTCATACCGTTCGGGGTCACTTTCACAAAGAATATATTTAGTGAATGGATGCGGAATGCTCATTGCGATGAGTGCAGAACTCTTATAGATTTTTCCATCATCAGTGTTATGAGAATATCCTGCACCCGCGAACAAATCTAAATAAACCAATTGGTCCCATCTATTTTTCATCCCTTGGGTAAATATGTCGCAGTAACTTCCAACCAGTCTGTATTTTTCTAACGACCAACCCCTAACTTGCGGAATAAACAGAGTATCGTCGTCGGTTTCAATAATCGGGTTGAATTTAGCGGAATGACTTTTTGATTTGCTCATTTGCAACCCCCGAAATTTGGAAGGAACTTAGCTTTGTAGAGACCTTTCAGTATGGATGTGAGAGTGAAAGATTTCTACAGTTCTTGCGGATGTCAGCGATTCGGTTAACCGTTCGTTATACACTGTATAGAAAACTACAGCCTCTATAATGTATTGCGGTCAAATGAACAGTTAATACATGATGTTTCTTGTTTGCGGAGAGGGAGAGATTTGAACTCTCGGTACAGGTTTACCCCGTACGGCGGTTTAGCAAACCGCTGGTTTAAGCCGCTCACCCACCTCTCCGGGAGTTGCTTAAATTTTCTGTATAAATGTAATCAATCGAAAAAAGATTTGCAACCGCTTTCTGGCTAGAGCGGGATGTTACCGTGTTTCTTTTTAGGATTGTGATCGACTTTTGTATCAAGCATCTGCAACGCACGAATAACCTTCACACGAGTCTCCTTCGGTTCTATGACGTCATCCAAATAACCTCGCTCGGCGGCGATGTACGGGTTGGCAAATTTTTCCCGGAATTCGTCTTCCTTTTGCTTGATGGCATCTTCCTTATTCTCTGCCTTCTCAATTTCCTTCCTAAATATTATCTCAACCGCTCCCTTTGGTCCCATCACGGCAATTTCGGCAGTTGGCCATGCGAAATTCATGTCTCCCCGGATATGTTTGGAGTTCATCACGTCGTACGCACCCCCGTAAGCTTTACGTGTTATGACGGTAATTTTCGGAACTGTCGCTTCGCAAAAAGCATAGAGAAGTTTTGCTCCGTTTTTGATGATTCCTCCCCACTCCTGCGCAGTACCCGGCAAGAATCCCGGTACATCCTCAAACACGAGGAGCGGAATATTGAATGCATCGCAGAATCGTACGAATCGAGCCCCTTTCATTGAAGCATCGTTGTCCAACACGCCTGCAAGAACGGATGGCTGGTTGGCAACAATGCCCACCGATGCTCCACCCATTCTCGCAAAACCGACGATAATATTTTCAGCAAAATGTTCATGCACCTCGAAAAATTCTCCGCCATCCACAACTGAATAAATAATTTGTTTCATATCGTACGGCTTATTGGGGTTCTCCGGAATGATCGAATTCAGCCCGTCATCCGTGCGTTGAATCGAATCATCCGAATCGTGCACTGGAGGGTCATCCATGTTGTTTGACGGAAGAAATGAGAGGAGGGTTTTGATTCGTCCGATACATTCCATTTCACTCTCGCATGCAAAATGCGCGACACCGCTCTTTGTGGCGTGAGTAATTGCACCCCCTAAATCCTCGGAAGTCACATCCTCGTGGGTCACGGTCTTCACGACGTTCGGTCCGGTAACAAACATATAACTTGTATTCTTCACCATAAACACAAAATCGGTGATCGCCGGTGAATACACTGCACCTCCAGCGCACGGACCCATAATTGCCGATATTTGCGGAATAACCCCCGACGCCAGCGTGTTACGAAGAAAAATATCCGCATACCCACCCAAGCTGACAACCCCTTCTTGAATTCGTGCCCCGCCGGAATCGTTCAGCCCAATTAACGGCACACCGACTTTTAGTGCCAAATCCATGATCTTGCAAATTTTTTCTGCATGAGCCTCGGAAAGCGAACCGCCAAAAACCGTAAAATCCTGACTATAGACGAACACTTCCCGCCCATCGATTTTGCCGTGACCCGTGACTACGCCGTCGCCGAGAAATTTTTGAGCCTCCAACCCAAAATCGTAGGAGCGATGCTGCACAAGCATTCCAATTTCTTCGAAAGTTCCGTCGTCAATCAATAATTCTAGACGCTCGCGGGCGGTGAGTTTTCCCTTCTTGTGTTGATCCTCAACCCTTTGTTTTCCGCCGCCGAGCAGCGCGTCAGATTTCTTTTTGCGGAGATCCTTGAGCCGATCCGTTGACATGAATACCTCGTTTTTAGGGGATCGAAAAATACAATGGTGACATCATCACTTGAGGAAGATACAATTTCTGTTTTCTTGTTTCAACGCGAAATTCAACGGCGGTAAAATTTCGGGAACTTTGTTAAAGCAGCTATGAGTTGGCGGAAGACTTCGATTTTCGCACTTCCACCCCTGCTTGTCGCTCCAACACCTTGACAACCGCGCAATAGTCTTCATGCGCAAAGCCTGCTGCAGCCGCTTCGGAAAACAATGTTCTCGCTACCTCAACTCCGGGAAGGGGAACATCCAACCTTTTTCCCGAATCGAGGATGAGATTAATATCCTTTAACATGTGCTCGACGAAGAAGCGGGGAGAAAAGTTCCTTTCAAGCATTGAGGTACCTTTTGTTTGATACATTGACGCGTTCAGGGATGAATGGCTGATAATATCAAGAAGAGTGGTGGGATTCACATTGGCCTTTTGAGCCAGCACCAGTGCCTGTGCAAGCGTGGTCCCCATTCCGGCGATAAATAAATTGCAGAGCAGTTTTGTGTATGAGGCTTGTTCAGGCCTTTCGAATCGCCAGATATTTCCGCCAAGAAGTTTCAAGAGAGGCTCGGCACTTCGAAATCCTTCGTTGCTGCCTCCAACAAACAGGAGGAGCGATCCATCGGTCGCCTGAGGTACACTGCCGAGAACGGGGGCATGCAGGAAGAAACATCCATGCATTGTATATTCGCGATTGAGCTGCTCTGTGGTCACAGGCGACACGGTGCTCATGTCCACATGAATGCTGCCTTTCCGAAGGCCGTTAATGATTCCGTTCTTACCCGTGGCTGTCTCTGTCAGCGCATCGGAATTTGACAACATCGAAAAAACGATATCAGAATGTTCTGCAACTTCTTTGGGGGATTGACACCACTGCGCACCCCGGTTGACGAGGCCGGCAGCTTTTTTTTCTGTGCGATTAAAAACCGATAATGGATACTCGGCAGCAAGCAAACGGGCCGCCATCGGCGAACCCATCAACCCAAGGCCGATAAAACCGACTGAAATTTTCATGCAAATGTTCCTTTGAAGATATAAAAAAAGGCGAAGGGAGTTTCGCCTGTCAACAAAATATACGATTCCTTCGTGAGACTATTTTTCGGTCGAATCAATAATCGCCCCGCCGACAACATCATCCCCCTCATAAAACACAATTGACTGTCCCGAAGTGATCGCTCGCTTAGGCGAATCAAATTTGACACGGACTCTTCCCTCTCCGTCTCCAACTCCTTCGATCTGGGTGACGAGTGCCGGCTCATCGATATCTTTGTACCGGATTTTTACCGTCAACTGCTTTCCGTCACGAAGGTGATCGTACTTGATCAAATTTAATTTCGATGCGGTCAACCTTGTGTGAAGCAAATCGCCGTCATGGCCGACGGTAATAATATTCTCCTTGTAGTTAATACCGGTAACGTAGACCGGTTCGGGAAACGCAACGCCTATTCCCTTACGCTGGCCAACAGTGTAAAAAGGAAAGCCCCGATGCTTACCGACAACTTTGCCGTCCATAACAACGTTGCCTCCCGCCACCGATGTTTCCAATTGCGGCAGTCTGTGTTTCAAGAACCGCTCGTAATTGTTGTCCGTGACAAAACAGATTTCATAGCTCTCCCCCTTTGCGGCAGTATGCAAACCATAACGCTCAGCGATCGCCCGAGACTCCGATTTTGTCAAGTCTGCAAGGGGAAAAATTGTTCGACGTAATGATTCCTGCGTCAATCCCCACAAGGCGTACGACTGATCTTTTTGAGAATCTTTGCCCCGCGAAACAACGAAGCGATGAGTCACACCATCCTCCCGCACACGGGCATAATGACCTGTTGCGATAAAATCCGCCCCGAGCTTCAGGCTTTTGCGGATCATCTCTTCCCACTTGATCTTCCGATTGCAAATAACGCACGGGTTCGGCGTCCGTCCGTGCATGTATTCTTCTACAAAGTTGTCGATTACCTGAGCACCGAACGCTTCTGAAAAATCGAGGACATAATGAGGGAAGCCGAGTTTTGCCGCAACCATACGGGCATCATTGATGCCATCGAGGGAACAACAACTTTTATCGTTGTCGTCGCTCCCCCCAACGTCGTCATAATTAAATGTCTTGATCGTTATCCCTATTACGTTGTGCCCCTGCTCGACAAGCAAAGCTGCGGCAACTGATGAATCGACTCCACCGCTCATCCCGACAACAACCGTCGTGTTTTTGTTATCATTCATACGGTATAAATGTACTGAAATATTTGGAGAGTCCCAAACAGCAGCGGTGGTAGGCAGTGACTCAAATTGAGAAAAGAATTGTCATGCCCACGTGCCGAAGGCATCCCCTTGGGAAAAGTGGGCATCCATTGTGCAGCAAACAATGGTGTTTGGATTCCCGCTTTCGCGGGAATGACAAATTGAGTCAGTACCCGGTGGCACGGTTTCTAAAAATTTAGGTTTCCGACATCCGACAAGGGAGACGTAATAATTAGAGTCCATAATCCACTTGGAGAGTTACCCTGTTGTCAAGAGGCCCGATGATCTCGGAAATTCCCGTGCCGATCGATGCTGCCCCCGATTGGAAGGTTTCACTATATTTACAAGAGAGCTCCAAATGTGGAAAAGCCTTCCAACCGGCGACAATGTACCAGCGGCTCCCTCTCCCGTACAACGGGGGAAAAGAATACCCGCCGCGAACATCCCTTTCGTATTCATAGACCCGGGAATCGTACGATTGGGTATCAAAAAAAACCATCCTCGCTGTTCCATAAAAGAGAAATTGCGGGGACGACAAATTCAATTCGGTAAACATCAGCATCCCTTCCCTCCGGTCATGTGAAATAGAGTATGAAACTGTAGTCATTTCAATTCTTTGGACTAATTGAGTCCACTTGGTTATTGCAAAGGAACAAGACGCCCGCAGGTTTTCCTGGTTCCTTACTTCGATTACTTTCTGAGGATTCTGCTCTCCATCATTCAAAACATCTACTTTCGTTTTAACATTATCCTTGAATTGAATGAGCGCGTTAACAGATTTTGTGACCGCTCCCTCGCAGCGAACAACATATTCATTTCCAGTATTGGAAAATATGCCGGAGGATGGAAGCGTAAATTCATCATAAGAAGTTGAGATTTTTATTTTATTGGAAGGAGAGTACTCCATCCCAAGATAGCGACCGTTTTCACCGTTAACGGCGCCGTTCTGCTCACCGAATCCGTACGCGTACGGGTTAGCATATCTGCTTGAATAGGACCGCAATTGACTGCTTAACGCTAACCGTTTGGAGACCTGGTAAATGAACCCTACAACGCCGCTTCGAGAATCGAGAGAATTCCCTGCAGCTTCACCAAACAGGGTGAACGCATCGAAATCGCAATTCGCGTTTGCGCCTACAGCAAAAATATTTTTTCCCTGGAGAACAAACGGAGATTGAATGTCGATTTGTTTGTCGTATTGTGTCTTGAATGCGCTCACTCCGATCCTGTTGGTGCTCCCTATTGCAAACGCCGCTAATCCGCCAATGACTGTTTCGCTTGCAGCATCCCTTTTCGTCTTTTCCGTTTGGGAACGAAAAAGCCCGGAGGTGTATAAACTTGTAACCGTACCATCTGAATCAACTGTCCCAGCCACTTCTTTGCGGGATAAAAAGAGAGTTACTGAAAGAGGATAAACTTCCATCGTCGCAGCTGCGCCCTGAAAAAAATGAAACTCATCCGTGGCGAGGTGAGGCACAATCGTTCTTCCTGTTGCTTTGATTTGGTACAAAGCATTGCCTCCTTTCGACGATGATCTGAAGCTCGATAGGGTCATTCCTTCGCCGCTGTTGAGGGTGTAATCGCCGGCAACGAACTTTTTTACAATTCCTTCGTTCTCGAATCCGATGTATCCGCTGACAAAACCTGCATCGGGCGTTTCTCCCGCATCTTTGTCGTACAACACACCTCCGCTCCATCGTAATGTCGAAATCACCAGTCGATGATAGTCTGCAACGCGGCTCCCCAAGTACTCTCCGTCGAGAAACGGTTTTGGCGGCTGAAGGTCTAGGCTTTCGCGCGAGCGAAACGATAATGACGTTATGCTGTCTTTTGAAAACGGTACATCGCCTTTCGTTTTCGCGGCAGCAAATGTAATGAACGGCGAAATATGTGCAAGGGTTTGGTCATCCAATCCTGGGATGCGGCGTAAGTCTGAAAACGAAAGAGTCCCCAATGAATCGCGCAAAAATAGTATTTTTAATAGCAACGCCCGCGGAATAAATGGGATCTCGGTCAATTCTTGAAAAGAAGCCGTATTGATGTCTACCGGCTTAGCCCGGTAATACTCTAATTCGTCGAGTGTCGCCGATTTTCCCGTGCCATCGTCTGTCGAATTTTCCATCATTGATTCGAAGTCTGGAGAACTGGGCAAGTCTTTATCCGTGCCTTGAGAATATGAAACAATTGCAAAACAAAGCAGCGCGCTGCAAAGAATGATCCCCCTCATTTTTCCCCCCTTTTACAAACCGAATGAAATTCCGATTGAATGAGTCAAGCCGAGATCGGCGTGGGTCGCTACGCTATAATCGAAAGAGATTGAAGCATAGTGGATCCCAACGCCGGCAAAATACCGTGATGGTTCGCTCGATACGCCGAAGCGAAGGCCGATTGCTTCGAAGGGCGAAAATCGGACCCCTGTACGGATTGATAAGGGATATCTTACATCCTTTATCAAAGCGCACGAAACATCGGCGTTCGAAAGAAGTTCGCACGAAACCCCTGTAAGATACAGCTGCGGCAGTTCATCTTTTTCCTCACCGATAGTGGGACGATTGATGTTCAGCAGAGAAACCCCCCATCGAACATCATCATCCACCTGAATCGATGCTGCAACGTCTATCCCGAGTGAAAATGCCGAACCATAGCGGGCAATCGCAAGATGATCGAAGTTGATATTGCAGCCAGCTGAAAATACTCCGCTGAAGGATTTTGCCACAGTCGCCGTTGCAGTCATTTCCCTGTACAAAGAAAAACCGGTAGTTGTCACGGCAACTCCTGCGTTAAATGGTTCAAACGGGAAAACGGAAAACATTCCACCGCACGATAATTGCGGCAAATCAAACGGCGAAGGCGAATAAAAAAAAGAAGAATAGAAGGACGTTACAGAAGCGGCGGCAGACGGGTTCAACAACAGCGGCTCGACGTTGCCGTTGAACAATCCCGAAGCGCCGTCTCCAAAAACCGAGGGAGGCTGCGCTGTTCGATCGAAGCCGGCTTGTACTGTCTGCAGACAAAAAAAGAACAACAGCAGCGTTTCAGCACGTCGATAACGCGCGAGAAGCGTTTTTAACAACTTGAATGGAAAAACGAAAGTGGTTATATTGCGGTCAAGAGATTCCCAAAACAATGCTAAAAGGATTACCATGCGCCCCCCCCTGAAAATTGTGACGATGATATGTGCGGTTTTTTGCTCTGCAGCTACTGCGCTTGGCCAGATCGATGCTCAGGTGACTGCCGACCTGAACCAAATTCCGGGTTCAGCCCGCGACCTCTTGGTAAATTTCGCGGCTGACGTACAACGATATATTAATTCAAACACCTGGACAGTCGAAGACATCGGGAACGAAAAAATTGCGGTTTCGATTACGATCTCCCTTACAGCGACAGCGACCGCCAACATGTATGATGCAACGTTCGTCCTTGGAAGCACGCGCCCGATTTACAAATCTGAAAAAAAAACAGCTATGCTCCGGATATTAGACGACTCGTGGGAATTTACCTACCTCAAGAATCAACCCCTTTTGCGGGATGAAACACGTTTCGACCCGCTGACAAGCTTCATCAATTTTTACGTATACCTTGTCCTCGGATATGATTTTGATTCCTACCGGCCTCCCCTCAGCGGCACGCCGTTCTTTCAAAAAGCAATCACCGTTTGCGGACAGGCGTCGGGTCAAAAGGGTTGGGACCGAAGCAGCTCCACGTACAGCAAATACTCTTTTGTCGAGGAACTTTTAAACGCCAAGTATGAGCCGATCAGACAGGGGATGTTCATTTACAACTTCAGAGGGATCGATTATCTTGAAGTGAAACCCGATACGGCTCACAAGAACATTATTACGTTCATCCAGGACGTTGCAAATTTCAAAAGGTCGGTGGACCCCAATTCTCTTATCGTTAAAGCATTTTTTGACGCGAACTATCAGGAACTTGCAGAAATTTTCAGAGATTATCAAGACAAAAGTATACTTCAGCTCCTTTCTTCCGCCGACCCCAGCCATCGAAGCACTTATATGGGCTTGAAATAATTAAAGAGCTGCACGGAAAAGAACTTAGACAAGAATATCGCCAGAACTGTTCCGCCGGAGTGCACGTCTCTTATTATTCGATCATCCTCACCGAAGTAATTGTGTCGCCAATTTGAATTTTGTCAACCACGTCCAAATCCTTCGTGTAGCCGAAAATAGTGTACCGTCCGTCAAGATGGGGTGTCGAACAATGGGTGATGAAAAACTGCGAACCTTCGGTATCTTTTCCCGCGCTTGCCATTCCTACAGCTCCCTCTGAATATAATGCGTCCGGATGGACCTCCGTACGAATCGCATAACCCGGACCGCCAAAACCTGTACCCAAAGGATCTCCTCCTTGAATGACGAAATTTGGAACGACGCGGTGAAATATCAATCCATCGTAGAAATGTTTCTTTGCCAATAAAATAAAATTTAACACTGTAAACGGAGCCGCATCTGCTCGAAATTCCATCGTAATATTCCCCTTCGATGTTTCGATAAGAGCTGAGTGGTAACGTTGTAGCAGTGCGGTATCCTCCGGCTTATAGAATTTTGACGAATTCGGAGATGATGAGATTTCAGCGTCGTAATTTATCCCCGTTATTGATCGAAGGGCATGCGCAGCGGCCTGGGATACGATTCTATCGGCATCGTGCAACGTTCGCTGCATCGATGGTATCGCAGCTTCTGACTTCAGTTCGGCAAAAAGGTTGATGAATTCAACCATGACCTCAACATCATCCGGGGTGTTCAGGTTTTTATAGGCATCAATAAATTGAGGAAGGCATTGCAGCCTCAACGATCCTCGTATCGATGTATCTTCGAATGCTGCAGCTACGGAGTAAGATATCGCAATGTCATGCTTTTGCAATAATGGAAGAATCTGCCGGAAAAATTCTCCCTGAATGGCGGAATCCTTGCCGGAGACTATATTCTGATAAGCTTCAACCGCGGCACTCACGGATCTCGGATCATTCCTCAACAATTCATTTTTGAGCCATGGAATCGCATCCAGAGATTGCGTCTCACCGAGTGCGGAGATTATTCTCGATCTGAACATAGAGTTCGCATCAAGAAGCTTTGCAAGCTGGGGAACACATTTATCTTTCAGATGTTCAGCCATGAGAATCGCCGCTTCGCCTCTTCGCCGCCACGAGTAATGAACGGAATCCTCCGAAATCTTGTGCAGTGTCTCAACTGAATAATCCGATGAATATTTTTCGAAACCAGAATTCAACACCGAAAATGCCGTCAGTGCAACATGTTCGTCCTTGTCGGAAAGAAGCGAAGTCAAAAACGGCGAAACGGTCTTAACCGGCTGACTCCTCAGTGATCTGAGACAATTGACACGCACCCGCCAGTCTGGGTCATGTACAACATGTTCTACAAGGACCGTCGATGCAGCGGTATCACTCACAAAGCCGAGAACCGTCCCCGTCCACATTCTGACTTCAGGCGAAGGGTCATTCATCGCAATGAGCAATGCGGAGAGATGGCGTCTCACCGATGAGGAATCGCTTATTCGCATCATCGCGTATACCGCCAATCGAGCGCATTCCGGTCGACCGATTAGATTGAAAGCATATTCCGTTGCGGTTGAGTCTTTAATCTTTCTGAGTGCAAAGCGTGCAACAGAAAGAGCCACCGACGATTGTGCCGCGGCTGACATGGACGGGGCAATTTCAACCAGTGCTTTTAGATCATTACTTGTTCCACATTTACCAACAGCGTCGATAATTTCTTGCAGGGATAATGGATCTGATTCCGTCCTGAGCCGCTCAAGCAAAAGAGAACCGATGTGCGCACCCCCGATTTGTCCTATGGCGAACGCAGCGCTGCGGCGCACGATCGGGGTTGAATCATGTAACAGGGGGAGAAGAAACGGAATTGAAGACGAATCCTGAATATTTGCCAGTGCAACAGCGGCACGAGATCGCTCAGACGGGTCGGAGGAAAAAAGGTAGCCGTAAAGCTTCCCATCAACCAGCGATCGGGAATTCTGAAGATCTGCAATATTATCAATTGTCTGCGCGTCGGCGAGTTCAACGCAAATCAATGACGAAAAAAGGAATCCGAGAATTGGTGCAATTTCTTTCATGGATGTGATCGAAAGATAAGTTGAAATTGGCATTGATGGATTCCCCTTGTAGAGAAGTTTAAGCGTCAGCCCACAATCGAAAGCTACTGCCATGCAGCCTAGAAATACGGCCTAACGCGATATTTTACCCCGAGTGCTTCTTCAACATACTTCTTTGCTTGCTCGACGTCCACTTCATCCATCCCCACAACGCTCATAACGACATCGGGCACATATTTTTTAGCTTCTCGGGCAAAGTCAACCATCGCGGCGTGGTTTTTCATTCCGTCGATCCTCATCAACTCGCCGTATTGATGCGGGTCGACCGAGTTCAAACTGATCGATACCGAGTCAATAACTCCGCTAAGTTCAGGCGCGATGTTTCTTTTGTTTATAAGACTCCCGTGGCCGTCTGTGTTTAGCCGGACCTTGCCGCCATTCGCTTTTACCCACGCGCCGATTTCCTTCACGGCGTCGAATCGGATCGTCGGCTCTCCGTAACCGCAAAAAACAATTTCGTCGTATGCTCGCGGGTCTTTAATTTCCTTGATCACCTCTTGGACGGTCGGTTCACGCGTTATTTTCAAATTATGTCCTTTAACAACCGCTTCCCCTTTCCTATCGCAAAAAACGCAATCCGCATCGCAGCGAATTGTCAGATTTATATAGAGGGACTTCCCCAACGAATAGGTAAAAACAGGATCGCCAAGCGAGTCGATATTGAAGAGGCGCTTTGCGTTATACGACGTCGTCCGAGCGACATCTTCGACCGTCGCCGAGCATAACTCCGCGATCTTGTTGGCAATCTGTGGAATATACGTCGGTTCGTTTCGCTTGCCGCGGTGTGGAACCGGCGTAAGATACGGCGAATCCGTTTCCAGCATAATATGATCGTAGCCGATCGCCTTCAGCGTTTCGACCGCTGGAGAATTTTTGAACGTCACGATACCGGGATAAGAAACCAAGAAGCCAAGTTTAAACAAGCGCCTTGCCCTGTGGGCATCTCCTGAAAAACAGTGAAATACTCCTTTCGGTGCAAGAAAACGGCTGTTCGATGTCGCTTGTTGACTTCGCCAGTACTCGTTTTTCTCGATCATTTCCTCAACGGTGGAAACAGCGTCGTCCATAGAGTCTCTTGTGTGGACGACGATAGGAAGGTTGCGGCGAATCGCGATTTCAATTTGAGATCGAAACATTTGCAGCTGCAGGTCTTTCGGCGTTGTGTCGTAATAATAATCGAGGCCGATTTCACCGATAGCAACAACTTTTTTATGTTCGCTAAGTTTTTCGATTTCCCGGAGAGCGCTCTCGTTCGCTTCCGCCATGTCCAGCGGGTGAATGCCGACGCATGCGTAAACGGCTTCAAATCGCTCAGAGAGGGTGATGGCTTGTCTGCTCGTCTCGACGTTTGTGCCGGGAACGACAAAAAATTTCACGCCAGCTTCAAGAGCACGTTGAACGACATTCACAATATCATCTTTAAAATCAGGATAGAATAAGTGTGCGTGAGAATCTATGAACATGGGGCTTTCTTCGTCAAAAAATTGTGCAACCTAAATAAACTTCGTCCTTCAGCTCTCAAATTAGCAAAGCCACACTCGAATATCAAGCAAAAGGACACAGAAGGTTATTGAATGAAAAAGTTTTGCCTGAAGCGGTTCGGCCTTTTCAATAATATGTCGCCATACTTCAGGTAAACCGTGGTTAGCCGAAAAGTTGGCCTGCTCAATTGACACGATGTCCAAGATCTCGCGAAAACGTACGAAACCCGCGCCTTGCTTCTCCCTCAACCTTTGCGTAAATTTAAATAGAAACATGAAATTATCTCAGGATACCTTATGAAGACAGCAGTCGACGCATTCAACATCGCTCTCCCGCTACTCTATTTTAGCACAGTGTGGGCCTATGCGAAAGCTTTCTTCAAAGATTCGTTGGTTGCAAAACGGACCAAAACGCCCCTGCTTCTGATCACACTCGCAATCCACTTATCTTACCTTTTGATGCGGACGGTGCTCTTCAATCATCCTCCGATAACGACCATCTTCGAAATAACGTCCATTATATCGTTCTCGATTGCCGCCGCTTACGCAGTCATTGAATTCCGGACGAAAGTTAAAAACACCGGATATTTTATACTCATTCTCGCTTTTATTTTTCAAACTATCTCATCCTGTTTTATTGAAAACTTGTCCGAGGTAAAGCCAATATTGAGGAGCAATCTGTTGGGCATTCACGTTTCGAGCGCCCTGCTTGGTTATGCCGCGATTGCAATTTCTGCGGTCTACGGATTTTTGTATCTGATGCTTTACCACCATATAAAGTCGAGCCGGTTTGGCGTCATTTACACCAAGCTTCCCAATCTGGAAACGCTTGAAAAGATGTCGATGCTATCGATCGTTTTTGGATTTTCATTTTTGACGATCGCCATTTCGGTTGGATTGTTCTGGTTGCCCCGCGCGTTTGAACATTTTTCATACTTCGACCCAAAATTGATCGGAACCGTCTTCATCTGGGCGATGTATGGTGTCGGATTAGGAGCAAAAAAAACGATCGGCTGGCAGGGAAGAAAAATTATGATCCTGTCGATTATCGCCTTTGCCGTTTCATTTTTTTCGCTGACAATTATCAATGTGTATTTCAGCGCGTTCCATAAATTCTATTGATTTCCATCGTGTTCGCTGTATTGCCACTTTATGAATCTTGTTGCTGTTGGAATTAATCACCGCACCGCTCCTCTTGAGGTTCGAGAGAAGTTGTGGATGTCGAGCGATGAAATTCGGAGTGCCGTCGCGACGTTGAAAGGCAAGCCGTTTTCCGAATGCTTCATCGTTTCGACCTGCAACAGGACGGAACTGTACGGCGTTTACAATAATGGAGACACCGCCAGCGACGCTGTTCCCGACATTGACGTCCTCAAGGATATGTTGATCGGTTTTAAGTCTGCTGGCGATGCGGTCAAACGCCAGCACATGTACCATATGATATCGACAAACGCTATCAGCCATCTGTTTAAAGTGGCTTCGGGTATCGATTCGATGGTCCTTGGGGATATCCAGATTCTGAGTCAAATAAAAGATGACTTCAACATTGCGTATGAAGCAAAGGCGGCCGGCCATTTCCTTCACCGCCTTTTGCAATCGACATACCATGTCGGAAAACGGGCGAGGACGGAAACAACGATTACCGAAGGGGCAGTTTCCGTCAGCTACGCCGCGGTAGAAATCGCGAATAAGATCTTCTCGGACCTTTCAAAAAAAACAGCTCTCCTCATCGGTGCCGGAGAAACCGGCGAATTAACTGCGAAACATCTCGTCGGAAGGGGCATCGGCGGAATCTTCGTTGCAAACCGGACAAGAACCAAGGCCGAAGAATTGGTCGCTGCACTCGGGGGAAAAGCGGTTGACTTTGAATCGCTCCACCAAATGCTGGCCCAGGTCGACATCGTTATTTCATCCGTGACGAGCGATCAGTACGTTATTACGAAGAGCGATGTTCAGCGTGCGATGAAGGAACGATCGCATAAACCTCTCTTCATCTTCGACATCGGAGTGCCGCGCAACATCGACCCGGACATCAACAGCATTGAAAGCGTTTTTCTGCACGACATGGACGGAATCTCGGTTATCATCGACCGGAATGTCGAAAAGAGAAAAGCGGAAATCCCGCGGGTGAACGAAATTATTCTGGAAGAGCTGACGGAGTTCTACAATTGGTACAATTCACTCCAGGTGAATCCGACAATTCATGACTTGCGCACTCACTTCGAAGAAGTGAGGCTTGAGGAGGTCGAAAAGAATATCAACCGCTTCTCCCCCGAAGATCGTGAGTTGGTCGACATTGTAACGAAGAGGATTGTCAATAAGCTCCTCCATCTTCCGACAACGAATTTGAAAAACGGAGAGGATGAAAGCGAAGAGGATAAACACAAGAAGCTTCATATTGTCCGGTCTCTTTTCGGACTGCATAAAGACAAGCATCCAAAAGAATGAGCTCAAGGAATAAAATAATCATTGGGACGCGCGGCAGCGAACTTGCCCTCTGGCAATCGGATTGGGTGACACAAGAACTCCGGCGACTTCACCCGTCGTTTATTATTGAGAAGACAGTGATTAAAACCACCGGCGATAAAATTCTCGATTCACCCCTCTCAAAGATCGGCGATAAGGGGTTGTTTACAAAAGAAATTGAGAATGCATTGATCGAAAAAAAAATCGACCTTGCCGTCCACAGTTTGAAGGATGTTCCGACACACCTCGCTCCCGGCTTAACGATCGGTGCAATAACAGAACGTGAGGATGTACGAGACGTCTTCATTTCTCATCCAAAAAAGAAGCATCCTTCATTGAAGGCAGTGCCGAAAAACGGCGCGATCGCTACCGGAAGCTTGCGGCGCCGATGTCAGTTGCTCAACTACCGCCCCGATCTGCAGATTGTCGATATTCGGGGAAATTTAAAAACGCGGAGGAGAAAACTCGAGGGTTCCGAGTGGGACGGAATGCTCCTCGCGAAGGCAGGTGTTACCCGCCTCGGCTGGTCGGAAATCATCTCGGAAATCTTGTCTCCAACGCTGATACTCCCGGCTGTTGGACAAGGAGCCCTCGCCATCGAAATCCGGTCTGATGATTCGTTCCTCGCGTCGGCAATCGAACCGATGAATCATCCTCCCACGGTGCACGCCACCGCGGGAGAACGCGCGCTGCTCCGCTTTCTCGAAGGGGGTTGTCAAATCCCGATAGGGACGTACGGAAGAATTGAATCTGGGCAATTTTTCCTGGATGCGGTGGTCGGAACCATTGACGGCAAGAAAATAGTCAGGGGGTCAGTGAAAGGATCTCCAGAAGATTCAGAGAAACTCGGCGTTTCGCTTGCAAAGGAGCTGATCAGCAAGGGGGCCGACCTGATATTGCGCGACATTAGAACATCGGGAAGCTGAGACCTTTATGCCTGAAACTCCTCCATCGCAATCGACAACTCAAGCTCACTCCCCTCTCCTCGGCAAGACAATTCTTGTAACGCGAACGGGAGAACAGGCGGGTGAATTCATTAAATTGCTAGAACAGCTTGGCGCTGCGGTTCTTCTCTTTCCGACTATTCAGATCGTTCCACCGAGATCCTGGGAGGAGTGTGACAAAGCAATCGCCAATATCAGGAGCTACGACGCAATTGTGCTTACAAGTATAAACGCCGCTGACAATTTTTTGGGACGGGTCCGTCTCGCAAATAACGGAACGATAAAACTGATCGCAGAAAAAACGGTCTATGCCGTAGGAGAAAAGACAAGGGCGGCGGTCGAAAAGTTTAACATTCCGGTCGCGGCCATGCCGGCAGTGTACGACGCGAAACATCTTGCGATCACACTTGCCAGGACGGAGGTTAAAGGAAAACGCTTCCTCTTTCCGAAAGGCAACTTAGCGGGAAATGTTGTAGCCTTTGCGCTTCAAGAGCATGGGGCTCTTGTGGACGAAGTCATCGTTTACGAAACGGTTCAGCCTTCAAATACTGATGCTGAAACGGTTAGACAAAAACTCAACAAAAATGAAATCGACCTCGTTGCATTTTTCAGCCCTTCGAGCGTATCGAATTTTTTAACGACGATACCCGAAGAACTTCTTGACAATATAACAATTGCTGTAATCGGACATACGACGGCTGCAGCGGCGAAAAATATGTCTCTGCCGGTTCATATCGTTGCCGAGCATGCGACGTCAGCCAATCTTGTTGCCTCAATTGTACGATATTATGAATAGCGCAGCTGCAAAAATAGAAAGCGGCAATAGAAGCAACCATCCCCCTACCACCGTCGGGGAATTTTGGACCGCGAAACAGAGGCAGGCATCGTCGCTTCATGAGATTTCTTACCGTGCATGCTTTAAGCCCCAACTGCCGAGATATTTCATAGAGCGATACAGCAATGAGGGTGACACCGTCTACGATCCGTTCATGGGGAGGGGAACGACGATTCTTGAAGCAGCATTACTAAAAAGAAATGTGATCGGCAACGATGTCAACCCGTTGAGCAAAATTCTTGCAGCACCACGGCTGGAAATACCCGAAATTAAGGAAGTCGAGGAACGGCTCAATGAAATAAGATTCCGCAAAAGAGCAAAAGCTGACATCGATCTTTCGATGTTCTTCCATCCTGAGACCGAAGCTGAAATTGCCTCCCTTCAAAAATATCTAGAGAAACGAAAAAAAGATCGGACAGAAGACAGAATCGACCGATGGATACGGATGGTAGCGACCAACAGGTTGACGGGCCATTCGTCGGGTTTTTTTTCCGTCTATACCCTGCCGCCAAATCAAGCGACACAACCGAAAAGCCAAATACGTATTAACAGGATACGAAAGCAAACGCCGGAATACCGGAACATTAGGAATATCATCCTCAAAAAGACTCGAACGTTATTAACAAGAGTTTCGCAAAAGCATCGTGATAATCTGGCGGCTGTCCGGGCTCGAGCACGCCTTCTTTCGACCGATGCAAGGCGCACAACGACGATTAAAACCGGGACTATTCAACTTACCGTCACATCCCCTCCTTTTTTGAACATCGTCCAATACTCTAACGATAATTGGCTGCGGTGTTGGTTCAACGGCATCGACGAGAAAGCGATTGCGCCGCTCATTACAATGTCGAGAACGATAGAAGAATGGAGCGGCGTGATGGGAGGAGTTTTCAATGAACTTTTTCGAATAACAAAACTCTCCGGCTGTATTGCGTTCGAAGTTGGAGAACTGCGAAATGGGACCATGAAGCTTGAGGAGTATGTCATACCTCTGGGAGAACATGCCGGTTTCCACTGCGAGGATATTTTTATCAACAAACAAAAATTTACAAAGACGGCAAATATCTGGGGTATAGAAAATAACGAATCGGGAACAAACACAAACCGCATCGTCCTTTTCAGAAAATAATTTTAGCCACTTACTTTGAAAACTCAGACTCTATCCAATGATTTGTTTCTCCGTGCCTGTAAACGCGAAGACGTTGAACGAACGCCGGTCTGGTTTATGCGCCAGGCCGGGAGGTATTTGCCCGAGTACAAAGCCATCCGCGAGAAGGTCGATTTTCTGACATTGTGCAAAACAGCCGAACTTGCGGCGGAAGTGACGATTCAGCCTGTCGATAGTATCGGCGTCGACGCGGCAATAATCTTTTCGGATATTCTTGTCGTGCCGGAGGCAATGGGGATGGAACTCGTTATCGAAGAAGGCAAAGGAGGTCCGCGATTCCCTTCCCCCCTGCGCTCCCGCGCCGATATCGATAAGCTTCCCGTGCCGGACCCGAACTCAAAACTAAAATTTGTCATGGATGCAATTCGAACATCAAGGATGAATCTCAACGGCAAAGTCCCTTTGATCGGATTTTCCGGCTCGCCGTGGACGCTCGCAACATACATGGTTGAAGGCCGGGGTTCCAAAAATTTTCGTTACGCGAAAGAATTAATTTTCTCTTCCCCAAGGGATGCACATTTTCTCCTCGATAAGTTGGCACGCGCGACGGCGGCGTATCTTTCCGCGCAAGTTGAAGCGGGGGCGCAAGCCATACAGATTTTCGACACGTGGGGTGGAATTCTTGGGCAGGAAGAATTCGAGGAATTTTCACTCCGGTATCTGAAACAAGTTCTCTCGCTGGTCAAAACCGGCGGTGCTCCCGTCATCGTCTTCTGCAAAGATTGCGGGCACTCGCTTGAAAAAATTGCGGACACGGGAACGACCGTCGTAGGACTTGACTGGACGGTGGATATCGGCAAAGCGCGCGACATGGTGGGAAGTTACGTTGCCCTCCAAGGGAATCTTGACCCCACCATGCTCTATTCCACTCCAGAGCGAATTGAAAAAGGGGTACAAACAATCCTTAAAAAATTTGGAAAGGGAAACGGCCATATTTTCAATCTTGGGCATGGCGTTCTGCCAGACACGCCGGTTGAAAATGTTCGAACGTTCGTGAACGCTGTAAAGCAATTTAGCGTTCAATATCATTAGAAGAAGGATCATGAAGGCATGAAGCAGTTCGAATCGATCGACGTTGAATTATTGAGGAAATACGACCGTCCCGGACCTCGGTACACAAGTTATCCGACTGCGCCGGTGTTTACCCCATCCTTCGGGCCGAAAGAATACCGCGACGAAATCCTCCGCACGAACTCGTCCGAAGATTCGTCCGATCTTTCCCTCTATTTTCACTTCCCGTTTTGCGACACGCTTTGTTATTTCTGCGGATGCACGATGCTCGTAACCCACAGCCGGGATCGTATTCGCGAATACAATACATATCTGAAAAGAGAAATCGACATGGTTGCCCCCTTGGTATCGAAGAAACGGAAAGTCTCGCAGCTCCATTGGGGAGGCGGTACACCTTCGTATCTCGACCCGGATGAAATATTGGACATCGGAACCTTTATCAGTAGCCGATTCTCGTATGCTGACGATATCGAAGCGGGCGTCGAGATCGACCCACGAGGATTGACATTCGACCATGTGAAAGCTCTCCGTGAGAGCGGCTTCAACCGCATCAGCATGGGGGTGCAGGACTTCAACTCAAAAGTTCAGGAAGCCGTGAATCGGATCCAGCCGGAGTCGATCACACGGGACGCTGTGGATTGGAGCAGAAAGCTCGGCTTCAAAAGCATCAACCTTGATCTGATTTACGGGCTGCCGCATCAGACCCTCTCTTCCTTTGAAAAAACTGTAGACACAATCATCGACATTTCACCCGAAAGAATCGCGGTATTCAACTATGCGCATGTGCCGTGGCTAAAACCGCATCAAAAATTGATCCATCAGGAGCAGCTTCCTTCACCGGAGCTCAAGCTGCAAATTTTTAAAATGACGATAGAAAAGCTCATCGATGCCGGCTACTGGAACATCGGCATGGACCATTTTTCCAAGCGGACCGATGAGATGGCCATTGCTCAAAAAAACAAAACACTTTACCGCAATTTTCAAGGTTATTCGACCAAAGCAGGCTGCGATTTGTACGGGTTCGGCATGTCGGCCATCGGACACTTCAAAGAAACATATCAACAAAACAAAAAGACGCTCCCTGAATACTATAAAACGCTGACCGCAAATTCATTGCCGACAAACCTGGGATACAAAATGTCTGCCGACGATCAAATCCGTAAAACGGTGATCATCCGTTTGATGTGCGACATGGAATTGGTGAAACCGTCTATTGAAAAACAATTCGGCATCACGTTCGACGATTACTTCAGGGATGCGCTGCAAAAACTGGAGGCGTTCGTTCCCGACGGACTGGTCACGCTCACGAAGGAGACCATTACCGTCAACGGTCTCGGCAGATTAATCATCAGAAATATTGCAATGTGTTTCGACGCATATCTTGAGAAGATGATGAAGGAAAAACCCATTTTTTCCCGTACAGTATAACTCCTCGGCGAATGAACACCAAGAAAAGAGCTGTCGTGCTTTTCCAGCTCGGCGGACCAGATTCGCTGGAAGCGGTCGAGCCATTTTTGTACAATCTTTTTTGCGACCCGGACATCATCGATATTCCGGGGGCGTTCCTCTTCAGGAAGACTCTGGCAAAAATAATATCGTCGCGCCGCGCTCCAAAAGCGAGGGAGTTGTACAGAACCATCGGAGGTGCTTCCCCCATACTTCCCCAAACACAGGAGCAAGCAAAAAGTTTACAGGAGTCGCTCAGAAGAAGCGGAGTAATTGCCGATGTCCACGTTGCGATGCGATACTGGCACCCGATGACAGAGGAAGTGGTTGAACAGATCCAGAAGGACAAGATTGAAGAAGTCATCCTTCTTCCTCTGTACCCGCACTATTCCAAAGTGACGACCGGTTCAAGCGCGAACGAATGGAGCAACACCGTTAAGAAAATGGATGCGAATCATTTTTCATCGAAACTTATAAAAAGCTATTACGATCACCCGCTATATATCGCAGCGCTCGTTGAAAACATCAATCGATCGCTGAGTCGAGTCCCGTTGGATGAAAGGAAGAAAGTCCATCTTGTCTTCAGTGCTCACGGAACACCGATGACATTAGTCAAACACGGAGACCCGTATTCGAACCACATTCAAGCAACGTACGAGCGTGTGATTGAAAGCGGAAGTTTTGGATTACCTCACCACCTCTGTTTCCAGAGCAAAATTGGTCCCCAGCGGTGGCTCGAGCCATCCCTTATTCAAACAATCGATTCGCTTGCGAAGCAGAAGGTCTCTCACATTATTGTCGTGCCTATCGCGTTTGTCACCGACCATATCGAGACCCTCTCGGAGATCGGTATTGAGGCTAAAGAACAGGCACGAAGCGCCGGTGTCGAGTATTTCGACGTCATGCCCGCTCTCATCGCGAACGAAAAATTTATTTCGTGCCTTACCGACCTTGTGATTCAACAATTGAAGAATTGAGCAGGAAAATGCCGGAGCAACATTCTGTCATTATCGTCGGAGCGGGAATCACGGGGCTTGCAACCGCATGGTGGCTCCACAAGGCAGGGGTCGACGTCGTTGTGTTGGAACACGATTCGGTTGTCGGAGGGACGATGAAATCAGTTCAGGCCGGCGACTGGCTTATCGAAACAGGACCGAACAGCGCGCTAGAAACAACTCCTCTTCTCAAAAAACTCTCGTGCGAAGTCGGCATAGAAAATGATTTTCTTTACGCCAATGAAGCTGCCGACAATCGATATATTCTTCGCAGTGGGACGCTTCATCCTTTGCCCATGAAGCCGGCTTTATTCTTGAAGTCGAAATTGTGGTCGCTCTCCGGGAAATTGCGGCTGCTGAAAGAACCGTTCATCGGCAGGTCGTCGAAGGAGGAAACCATCGCCGAATTCGTCAGCCGGCGTTTGGGGAAAGAGTTCCTCGATTACGCCATCAACCCTTTCGTAGCGGGAGTTTACGCAGGCAACCCGGAACAACTCAGCGTGCAAGCGGCGTTTCCAAAATTGTACGCATTAGAAAAAAATTATGGAGGGCTGATTAAGGGACAAATCCTGGGGGTTCGCGAGAGAAAACGGAGGGCCGAAAAAGCTAAAGACCGGTCGCGCCTTTTTTCGTACAAAAAAGGAATGCAAACCCTCCCGGACGGAATCGGAAAAGCCCTCGGCAGCAGAGTGCATCTGAATGCAACCGTCGAGAGAGTTTTCCAGGTTTCAGAAAACGGCACCGGCTCAAAAAAGCTTTTCAACGTCACGGGATCGGAGAGCGGAAAGAATTTTAGTTTCGGTGCAAAAGCGGTTGTTCTTGCCATTCCGTCGTACCAGGCTGCAACAATCATAGAACCACTTGACCTCCCCCTTGCAACTTCCCTCAAAAACATTTATTATCCTCCGGTAGCGGAAGTCTATTTGGGATTCAAAAACGGCGATATCCGGCGGCCGCTTGACGGGTTCGGATTCCTCATCCCGGAAAAAGAACGCCGGTCAATTTTAGGAACCATCTGGAGTTCAGTTCTTTTTCCCGGAAGAGCACCCGGAGACTGCTCGGCGTTGACATCATTCGTCGGGGGCTCCAGGCAGCCGGCGTTGGCTCAGCGCGGCGATGCGGAACTTGTTGAGCTTGTCGTCCGTGAATTGAAGTCGATTATGAATGTTGCGGGGGCACCTGTGTTCAGCCGCGTCACGCGCTGGGAGAAAGCAATCCCGCAGTATCGTCTCGGTCATCTGGCCGTCATTGAGCAGATCAATGAATACGAAAAGCGTAACGGCGGATTTTTTCTCAGCGGCAATTACCGCGGGGGAATTGCCGTAGGAGATTGTGTCATCAATTCCGAAGTCACTGCGGAGCGGGTGAAAACGTTCCTCGCAAGTGCGAGGGATAAAATTTCAGTCTGAATTTAAAGGAGCATTGAATGAAATTCTCTCTCGTCATCGCAGGCATCATTGCGGCAGCTTGTACCCTTTCAGCACAAACTCCATTGGACGCACCCCAATTGGAGCAGACGTTGTCGGGCGAAGATTTTTCCGATGTCGTCAAGTCCGTTTGGGATGTTATAAAGAAGGGGGCGGATGATTATCAGGATGCGAGCGGATCGCGCAATGAGTTTGAAACTTCCGCCGAGTTCGAAACCCGGCTCGATCAGAGGCATAAGGATATTGAATCAACGATCCAGACCTTTGCCGATTCAAAAAAAATAGGGCAACGCCTTTTCGCCGTTTGGATGCAGGCAACTCTTGTCAAGTACGACGCCGATGCTCAAATCTACACTGTCACATCTTCGACACAACTTGTCGTTCCGCCCAGCGCTCAAAACATTGTCACTGCATGCCCGCAAAATCCGTATATCGTGCTTTCGGAGACCGATCAGAAAGGCTACAAATTTGCTCATCTTCTCTTGAAGACCAAGCCCGATTACTCCTGGCACGTGGACAATCAGACTGCGCGAAATGCAAAAAACAACGAAGCAAATATGTTTTTTAAAGTCTGGTTCCGGTTCGACCTCTCACACGCGTTAGCCGGGAATCAGGGGCAATTGACAATCGTTCCCGTAAGAATTGCCCTCATGAACAAATCCGATAACATCACTTATTGGAGTGACGATATCATAAAATAGAGGCAACAGTATAACCGCCTCCCGAAGGAAATAGCAATGGACAATTTCAAAAAGAGCATGTTGACGCTCATTACGGACACCTCAACGAACTTACCTCCCGATGTCCGGGTAGCGATTAAGCGTGCAGCGAGCGTGGAAACACCAGGCACGCGCTCGTCGCTTGCGCTTGATACAATAGCGACGAACATAGACATGGCGTGCGACTATACCGCTCCGATATGCCAGGACACTGGCATGCCGACATTTTATATCCATACACCGGTGGCTGCGAATCAGCTCCGGATGAAAAGAGAGATACTGGAAGCAATTGTTGAGACAACAAAAGCGGGGATTCTCAGAGAAAACTCCGTCGACTCGCTCAGCGGAAAAAACAGCGGCAATAATTTGGGCCCGGGGACGCCTGTAATCCACTGGGAACAATGGGAAAATGAGAATGAAATCGAGGTTAAATTAATTCTCAAAGGAGGCGGCTGCGAAAACAAAAACATTCAATATTCCCTCCCTGCGAATCTCGACCATCTCGGGAAAGCAGGAAGGAATCTCGATGGAGTTCGCAAATGCATTCTGCACGCGGTATGGCAAGCGCAAGGGCATGGCTGTTCGATAGGAGCATTGGGGGTCTCTGTAGGGGGCGACCGTGCGACGGGATACGAACAGGCAAAACAGCAACTGTTTCGCAAGCTGGACGATGTGAACCGGAACCCGGAACTCGCGAAGCTTGAAGCGAACATTATGGAAAGCGCGAACAAGCTGAACATCGGAACGATGGGATTCGGCGGCAATGCTACGCTTATCGGCTGCAAGATTGGAGTACAAAACCGCCTCCCGGCGAGCTTTTTCGTTTCGGTGGCGTACGACTGTTGGGCATTCCGCCGGCAAGGGGTCGTCCTGGATTCGACTACAGGAGCGATCAAGCGTTGGCTCTACAAAGACGATTCCCCCGTTCTCAGGATGGCGATCAAGGAAGGGATATCTTTAACGGGAAAAGAAATTTCGTTGAAAACTCCGATCACCGAAAAGCAAATCCGCTCGCTCAAAGTCGGGGATGTCGTACTGATCAGCGGCAGGATGTATACAGGACGGGATGCCATCCATGCACACCTCATAGACCACGACGCTCTCGTCGATTTGCACGATCAAGTACTTTACCATTGTGGTCCCGTCGTGTTGAAGGAAAACGGGAAATGGAAAATCAATGGGGCCGGTCCGACAACGAGCATCCGCGAAGAGCCCTACCAGGCAGAGATCATAAAAAAGTTCGGTATACGGGCAGTCATCGGGAAAGGGGGAATGGGCGCGAAAACCCTGGCCGCTTTGAAAGAATGCGGCGCGGTGTATATGAATGCAATAGGGGGGGCGGCGCAGTATTATTCGCAATGTATTGAGGAAGTCGAAGGGGTCGACTTTCTCGAATTTGGCATGCCCGAAGCAATGTGGCATTTGCGAGTGAAAAACTTTCCCGCGATCGTCACGATGGACGCACACGGCAACAGCCTTCATGCAGAGATTGAACAGGCGTCCGCCAAGGAACTGGCAAAGTTTGCCGAGGTCAGCCTCTAACAATTTCTTCACAATTGCTTCCGGGGCTCGTGTCCCGGAGGCTGTTCCCTCTCCCTCCTCTCAATCCAAAACAAATTTTTTGACGGCCTCTTGAAGTTCCGCGTTTTCATTCGTACTATGCAATAGTTAGTAAAATCCACAGAATTATACCGCAGGAGAACTCGCATGTCGAAAGATACCCTTACTATTACTGATAACCGAACAGGGAAAATTTACGAGCTGCCGGTTGTTCATGATACCATTCATGCTACGGACCTGAGACAAATCAAAGTAAAAGACGATGATTTCGGTATGATGACCTACGACCCCGCCTTCATGAACACGGCTCTGTGCAAAAGCAGGATTACCTTCATCGACGGTGACAAAGGCATTCTTCGGTACAGGGGGTACCCAATTGAGCAGCTTGCCGAAAAAAGCACTTATCTTGAAGTCGCATATCTGATTCTTTACGGGGAGCTTCCCACAAAAGAACAATTGGAGAAATGGACGAACGAAATCAATCTTCACACCTTTATCCACGAAAACATAAAATTGCTGATGGAAGGATTCCGGTACGACGCGCACCCGATGGGCATGTTCGTCAGCACCGTTGCCGCTCTCTCGACGTTCTATCCGGAAGCGGGAAATATTTTCGACGAGGAGATCCGGCGAAAACAAACGCTGAGAATTATCGGGAAGGTCCCGACCGTTGCGGCGTTCGCTTATCGTCACAGCAAGGGAATGCCGTACGTCTACCCGGACAACGAGTTGAGTTTTGCTGGAAATTTTTTGAATATGATGTTCCGCGTCGGGACGGTAAAATATCATCCCCATCCGGTTCTCGAACGCGCCCTTGAGATTTTGTTCATCCTGCATGCCGACCACGAATTGAATTGCAGTACGACAGCAATGAGAAACGTCGGAAGTTCACACGTTGATCCCTATTCTGCATTAGCCGCCGCTGCTGCCGCGCTGTACGGTCCTCTTCACGGGGGCGCGAACGAGGCGGTGCTTCGAATGCTCGACCACATCGGAGATATCTCCAAGGTTCCGGAATTCATAAAAACGGTAAAAGCGGGCGAAGGCAAGCTGATGGGATTCGGACATCGTGTTTACAAAAACTTCGATCCCCGCGCAAAGGTCATCAAAAGGCTTGCAGATGAGGTGTTCGAAGTCACGGGACGAAACCCGAAGCTCGATATTGCACTAGAACTTGAGCGCGTCGCTCTTCAAGATGAGTATTTCGTTAAACGAAAACTGTATCCTAACGTCGATTTTTATTCGGGATTAATTTACCAGGCGATGGGTTTCCCGTCTGAAATGTTTCCGGTACTCTTCGCCATTCCACGGACTTCAGGGTGGATCGCTCACTGGCTTGAAATGCTGCAGGACGCCGAGCAAAAAATAGCGCGCCCCCGGCAGATTTATCTCGGCAATGACAAGCGCGATTTCGTACCGATCGAAAGCCGAAAGTAGACGATGAAAGCTTCAGTCAATAATGCTCTCCTTCATTACATCGACATCGGCGTCTCTACTGCGACGCCGGTTGTTTTTATTCACGGGTTCCCTTTCAGCCACAAGATGTGGACATTCCCGGGCGGGCAGACCGAGGCGCTGACATCGACCCATCGCGTCATTGCGTACGATGTCCGGGGGCATGGAGACAGCGAAGTCGGCGACGGCCAGTACACTATCGAGCTGTTCGTCGAAGACCTCATCGGCCTTTTGGATCATCTCAGCATAAGTAAAGCAGTCGCAGTCGGCCTCTCAATGGGAGGTTACATTGCGTTGCGGGCCGTTGAGAGAAATCCCGACCGATTCCGTGGACTCGTCTTGTGCGATACAAAAAGCGAGGGAGATTCCAACGAAGCGAAGATTAAGCGTTCAGCTTCCATGAAAGCTGTTAAAGCAAACGGTCCTCAACTGTTCGCCCAGAATTTTGTCGCAGGAGTTTTTACGGCTGAGAGTTTTAACGAACGGCCCGATGCGGTGAAGGCAATTCAGAGCATCATCGAACGGACTGCCCCCCTCTCGCTCTGCGGCACCATGCTTGCCCTTGCGGGGCGAACCGACACAACCTCATCGCTGGCGGCTATTACTATTCCAACATTGATCATGGTCGGCGAGCGCGATGTGCTCACTCCCCTGGCAGCTTCGCAGGCGATGAAAGATAAAATCCCCAACTCCGACATCCACATCATCCCTAACTCGGCACACTTGAGCAACATGGAAAATCCGGGTGAGTTCAATAAGCACCTGGTTGAATTTCTGCAAAAAATTATTTAACCGAAGAAGCTGAATGAATTGGAAAGAGGAGACTTGTGGAACATTTGTTCTGCCGCCTCCTTTGCACCGCATCGACGTTCACAATAGCCCGCAGAACCTCATTGAAGTATTTCGCTCGACGCTCCTACCTTCTTTATCTCCTATCTCTTACTTCTCATCTCTTCACACGTGATTTCACATCGCTCGCACACTAACCTCCCCTCGTTAAACTCCGATATCATCGCATGTCGGAAATGTCCACGATTAGTAAAGTGGCGGGAAGCGATCGCAGTAAAGAAGACGAAGCGATTTGCAGACCAGACGTACTGGGGAAAACCCGTGCCGAGTTTTGGCGATGTGAAAGCCCGAGTTTTGGTTGTCGGACTTGCCCCGGCAGCCCATGGAGGCAACCGGACAGGAAGAGTTTTCACCGGCGATGAAAGCGCGAACTGGCTCTATCGTGCACTGCACGCCAACGGATTCGCAAACCAACCAAATTCTACCCACCGTGGTGACGGATTGAAATTGTCCGATTGCTACATCACTGCTGTTTGCCATTGTGCACCGCCTCAAAATAAATTATTGCTCAAAGAGATAAAACACTGCCGTCCTTTTATGCTCCAGGAGCTTCAGCTTCTGAAAAACCTTCGCGTCGTTGTCGGCCTCGGGAAAGTGGGATTCGACGCGGCATTTGATTGCTTTCGCGAACTCGGTTGGACCGATTTAAAGGCACGACCGAAATTTGGACACGGAGTCTCCTATCGGATCAACAGCAAAATTACACTCATTGGAAGCTATCATCCCAGCCAGCAGAATACATTTACCGGAAAATTGACGCGGTCAATGCTGGACAAGATATTTCTAACAGCAAAGACCAATCTTTAGGAAGATGTCGGAAACTTGAGTAGTGAGATGTCGAGTAGTCATAACTTATTGCCCTTATTCTCGCGAATTGTCCGACATATTTCCAAACTGAAACTCCACACGACATTTGACGTTCTCCCCATCTTCCCTTATATTTCAAGAAGAAATGTATCGGGCTGAATTTTTTGAGAGGGAAAGACAATGACAATGTTTAACGAAAAAATAGGAGTGGGCGGTGCCACACGCACGGAAGGTGAACCGTTCAAACGTCTCCGCAGGCTTCGCATGACGGAAGCGTTCAGGTCGATGGTCCGTGAAACGGAGCTTTCGCGCAACGATTTTATCTATCCCCTCTTCGTTGTACCGGGAGCAAAAGTCCGGAACGAAGTGAAATCCATGCCGGGCGTTTTCCAACTCTCCATAGATGAAACCGTAAAGGAATGCGTCCTTGTAAAATCTCTCGGTATCCCGGCCGTCATCCTTTTCGGGATTCCTGAACATAAGGACGATGTCGGCAGCGGCGCGTACGACGAAGAGGGAATCATCCAGATGGCAATCCGGTCGATAAAGAAAGAGGTGCCGGAGCTTGTTGTCATTACGGATGTTTGCCTGTGCGAGTACACGTCGAGCGGGCATTGCGGAATCGTTCGCGATAATGAAATCATCAATGATGAATCGATTGAGCTTCTGGCCAAAGAAGCTCTCACTCATGCCCAGGCAGGCGCTGACTTGGTAGCCCCGTCGGATATGTTCGACGGCCGCGTGAAAGCGATCAGGCAAATCCTGGATGACAATAATTTCCGGAACATTCCCATCATGTCATACGCAGCGAAGTACGCATCGGGTTTCTACGGGCCCTTTCGCGACGCGGCAGAAAGCACGCCCAAATTCGGCGACCGGCGCTCGCACCAGATGGATCCCGCAAACTCCGACGAAGCCCTCCGTGAAGTAGAGCAAGACATCATCGAAGGAGCGGATATTGTCATGGTGAAGCCTGCCCTCCCGTATCTGGATATTGTCAGGCGCGTGAAGGATAAGTTTGCGATGCCGACCGCCGCCTATAACGTAAGCGGCGAATATTCGATGATCAAAGCCGCGGGAAGAAACGGTTGGATCGACGAACAACGGGTCATGATGGAAACACTCACCAGCATCAAACGGGCCGGCGCTGATTTAATACTTACCTACTTTGCGAAGGATGCCGCACAGCTCCTCCGTTGACTCCAACTCCATGAAGAATATCCTCATCACCGGCGGCACAGGATTCATCGGTTCTAATCTTGCCGCCGCGTTGTTGACACAGGGATATACCGTCAGAATTCTACGCCGGACATCGTCGGACCTTCGAAACATCGAAGCGCTTCCGATCGAACATCGAATCGGCGACGTTCGCGACGTTGCATCGCTCCGCTCTGCAATGCGCGGCTGCGATACTGTTTTTCACACCGCAGCGATGGTCTCGTTCTGGAAACCGACTCGCCCGCTCCAGTACGAAATCAACATCGGGGGGACGAAAAATGTCGTCGAGGCATGTCTGAAAGAAAACGTCAGGCGACTTGTCCATACGAGCTCCATCGCGGCAATCGGGCATCCGGCAAACGGAATGCTCGCCGACGAATCGACTCCATTCAACTGGGAACGAGTCGACAACGGCTATAAGAACTCGAAACACATGGCCGAAATTGAAATTACCAAAGGCGTCGAGCGGGGACTCGACGCGGTGATGGTGAACCCGGGAGTCGTCATAGGACCGGGCGATGTTCATTTTAACGGAGGAAAAATCATCCGCTCGGTCAAGAAGCATCAAGCACTCTTCTACATTAAAGGAGGAATGAATATCGTCTTCGTGGCCGATGTTGTGGCCGGGCATATCAGCGCGTCGCTAAAGGGAAGGAGAGGCGAGCGATATATTTTGGGGGGAGAGAACTTGACGCACAAGCAAGCTTTTCAAATAACCGCACAAGTCGCCGGCGGAATCGTCCCCCGCGTCCGAATGCCGATTTCACTTTTGAAACTTGCAGGAAAGTTCTTCGATCTTACCGGAAGAATTATAAACAAGGAGCCTTTCGTAACGTCCGAGCTTTTTTCCGGCGCCGGACTTTACAATTGGTATAGTTCCGAAAAAGCTCGACGCGAGCTCGGATATACTATCACGTCATTCCGTGAGGCCATCACAAGAACGTACGATTGGTACTCTGCACACCAATTGCTTTAAGAAAGAACGCAGTAATCTCCACTGAAATACGGGAAGAAAAGAATGAAAACATCGAAATCAACAAAGTTGTTTAAAGAGGCCGTGCGACTGATTCCAGGGGGAGTGAACTCCCCCGTGCGCGCATTTACATCGGTCGGCAGAACGCCTGTTTTTATTAAAAAAGCTCTCGGGTCGAAGTTATGGGATGTAGATGGGAACAGATACATCGACTATGTCGGCTCCTGGGGACCGATGATCTTGGGCCATGCACATCCCCGCATCGTAAAGGCCGTCAAAAAAGCAACCGACAACGGAACGAGCTTTGGTGCCGTAACCGAACGCGAAGTTGAAATGGCGGAACTCATCTCTACGATTATGCCGTCGGTTGAAATGGTCCGCATGGTCAACTCCGGAACGGAGGCGACGATGAGCGCAATTCGGCTTGCGCGCGCGTTCACAGGCAAAGACAAAATCATCAAATTCGAAGGATGTTATCACGGACATGCCGATTCATTTTTGATCAAGGCTGGATCGGGAGCGATGACCCTTGGCGTTCCCGACAGCCCGGGCGTTCCCGCAGCAATCGGGAACGCAACGCTGACGGCTAGGTACAACGACCTGGCCTCAGTGCAAGCTATTATCGAAGCAAATCCCGGAGAGATTGCCGGGCTTATTGTTGAGCCGGTCGTCGGCAACATGGGGTGCGTCCCCCCCGAAAAGGGATTCCTTGAAGGACTCCGGTCGCTCTGCACGAAACACAGCATCGTATTCATCATGGACGAAGTTATGACAGGCTTCCGGGTTGCCCTTGGCGGAGCGCAGCAACTTTACGGAATACGGCCCGACCTTACCACATTAGGGAAGATCATCGGGGGCGGATTGCCAGTAGGCGCGTACGGCGGGAAAAAGGAAATAATGAAATTAGTATCACCATCCGGGCCGATGTATCAGGCGGGAACCCTCTCGGGAAACCCCCTCGCAATGGCAGCAGGCATCGAAATGCTGAAAATTCTTGCCGGGAAGAAAACAGTGTATGCGCAGCTCGAACAAAAATCGGCAAAACTTGAGCAAGGTCTCCAATCAATCATCGACGGACACCACCTCCCGCTGACACAGAACCGGGTCGGATCGATGTTCACTTTATTTTTCACAAAAGAACGGGTGGTCGACTACGAAACTGCAAAAACCTCCGATGCAAAAATATTCGCCTCCTATTTTACCTCAATGCTAGACCAGGGAATTTACCTTGCCCCCTCGCAGTTCGAAGCGGCATTTATGTCCGCAGCACATTCGGATGAAGACATCGAGCGAACAATCGGCGCCGCAGAAAAGGCGCTGCTGGAGGCTTTCTCGTAGGAGAACCAAGAGATACCAAAAAGTGACTCTGGGCTCTCTGTGACATCTTTGTGTTTCTCTGTAAAACCGCAAGTTTTGTTACGCAGAGCGGCATAGAGGTTCACAGAGTTCCGCAGGGATGCCTTAAACGGCAAAGCCGAGCCGACTATGGGAAGGTAGGCGGAAGGGGAAGCGAACTGGGGTTTGCTGAATTCTGCTTTTTATGCGAGACGATATAATAAACGCCCCCGGCAACAACGACTGTTGCAGCAGAACCGATGTACCACCAGAGATTGGACTTGGATTCCTGTAGAGCCTCGGGAATTGAAGCTTCATGTGTTGCAGCTTGCCCCACCCTTATTGCTATTCTCCTTGTAAAATTGTCGAGGTCTCCTGCCGAGTTGCAGACGGCGTTGTCAGTTACTTGTGAGAGCTTCTCGTTTTTTTTAACATCGTATTCGTCTGACTGAAATTGATACGCGCTATTCTTTTTCGTTATCCTGCAAAGCAGTAATCTCTGAAACCCGGCTTTACCGGCAAGCGGCCGTAGACAGGTGAGGTCTGAGCATTTGTCAAGAGCAGCCTTGTCCTCCTTACTTAAGCCCTTTGCAATATCCGCTTTGAAGGATACGGTCAATGCATCAAATTGAGATAATTTCTCCTTGAGACTTACTAGAATTGATTCTGTTTCACCGGCCGATAAACCGCTTGATCCACCCCTTAGCAAAACAATCTTAATCGTGGACCTCGAGGGAGCGGGTTGTGCAGTGAGCTGCGGCGGAATTATGCACAAGATGGCCGTTGCGAGTATTAACAATAATCTTTGTTGACGTTTACTCCAAAAGAGCATAGAACTGTCCTTACCGGATCAACAGCATTTTTTTTGTCTCGTGATATGACACCGAGCCGCCTGATATTGTTATCCGATAAAAATATGTGCCTGACGCAAGATTCTTCCCGTCAAATGTCACTTCATAAAATCCGGGGGTGACGGTTTCATTGACCAGCGTGCGCACTTCTTGTCCCAAAACATTGTAGACCTTCAGCAGGACTCGTGCTGATTTCGACGTATTCGGCACGGCGTACCGTATGATTGTTTCAGGGTTGAACGGATTCGGATAGTTGGGATAGAGATTCGGTTCATTCGGAATGAGAGCGACGCTCCCAAGATTATTCTCAACGAACGCCGGCGTCCCAATGAGTAAGCGATAGGTCCCCAGACCGTCTTTTCCAGTCGTTCCAAGAATCGTTTTCTGCTCCGTTATATCGTATGCCAATCCTTTTCCGACATCAATCAGCGTAGCTTTAAATCCTTGACTTGAAATTTCATCGGTCTCTCCAAATGTTAATGTCGTTTTTGCATACCCATCGCCGGTCATGACCGTCAGGTTCCAGGTATCCCCTTCCGGGCTGAGCGGTCTCATATCCTTCATGAGGGATCCCGCAGCATTTTGAAGGCTCACCAGGATGCTTCGTTCGCCGATGAACGGGGCCTGCACGCGATCGGATTTGTCTAAACCCTCGGTGGCGCCCGGCCTCATGCCGATTTCTGTGCCGACACAAGACATGCCGATGTCATTCCTTGCGGCGTCGATTCCAAGTGTCCACTCCTTGGATGATTGAGGGGAGATCTCTTTTGATGCCATCCTTGCTTCTTTTTTTGCTCGTCCGGCTGCTGGCGGCAATAGGCTTCCAGTGAGGTCGAATTTTAAGGTGCAAGTGCTATCGACATCAACGGCCAATCCCTGCCAGCTTCTCAGCGTATCGACATCAGAACCAGAGCCTTCCCATCCACCCTGGTTTCCCGTCCCTGAATAATAATAGTGAGCGAGTGGGTTGCCGCCTTGAAAAATCAAATGGTCAAAAGGAACATCAACCAGAAAAGGATTCCCGACCAGATTCCAACCTTGATGGAGTTGAATCCCCGTGTAGAGCATTTTATCCGAGCGGATGAGCTCAGGTTTGCTTAGTGTTGTCGATTTTCCTTGATTCTCCGTGATGATAAAGAAGGAAGATCCCGGTATGACAACCGACGAGTCCTTGAATGAATCGTAATCATTCCAACCTCCGTTGATCCATCTTGTCATACGCCAGTTCACATACGATATCCCTTTTTCCGCGTCGGGCCCGAAACTCTGATCTATGAAGCTGCTTGGTCTCTGATCTTCCGGCTCATACGGAACAGATAAAAGCCGGTATGCTTTTACCTCTTGGCCTGCCGGCAGATTCAAGGAGTGGACGCTTGGAATATTTGAAAAATTATTTACCGCCAAATCCGACACGTAGCGAACTTCGAACGAGAGGAGATTGGAGAGCGCAGAATTTCCGGCGCTGTCGAGTGCGTGAATTCTGTATTCGGCGCCAATCACAAGTCCGTTCTTTATAAATGAAGTTGCCGGAATAACCGCCGTGTCATTTGAGATGGTGAGAGAATCCCATGCTTGTGCGTCGATGCGCCGGTAAAGCACATTGAATTCCCTTATACCCGATTCGTTTGGCGGTTCTGATGCGGTCGAAACGATTGCAGGAATCGCCGACAATGTTCCGTCAGCCTGAACAAAAATAGTGTCAAGGCTGGCGTTGTTCTGGAGTACTGCAGGCGCGTTGTTATCAAACTTAATGACGACCGAACCGATTGAATCTTGATTCTTATTTCCCAAAGAATCTTCCAGGTAGAAATAAACCGTGTCTTTCCCCACTTGGCTTATCGAAACACTTGCGCTCGTGTTACCAGCAAGTTGGCTCTTCACAACTGCGGCGTTCCGCGGCAGCGTATCGATTGAATACCATATTTTACTTATCGGCAGCATTCCATTTTGATCATTCGTCCATGTGACAGTGAACGCCGCCGCATTCGACCAACCGGAGGGATTGACGGACGATAACGCCGGCCTGCCAGGAAGTGTATATACTCTTGCAGAAACAGCGACTTTTACCAGAGGGGTAAGGGCATTGCTTTCTATAAATACGGTGTCTGTGAAAAAACCTATGGCGTCTGCTCGAAAAATTAACGAGTCCTTAAATGAAGCACTACTGCTGCCGTGTGTAGCCGAAAAGCTTATCTCCTTCTTATTTGCGTATACGCTGTCCACAAATAAAGTGTTGGCCGAATTATTTGTCACTATTAAATCTTGCTCTGAGGAATTGCCAAGAAGGACATCCCCAAAGTTGATAGGCATCGTGTTTACAGTAATCGATGCAGCGCCGACTTCGGACAGGAAAACAGAAATTGCGTTGTTATTGCTCGTTGCTACTAGATCAGGTCTGCCATCCCCATTAAGGTCACCGATGACGACGCCATACGGAACGCTCGCAGTCGTAAAATCCAGTTCCGAGGCAAAAGAATTGGCTGAGATGGTCCCGCCAATGGTCCCCGTATTCTGGAATACTGAAACAGTGTTGCTGTTTCCGTTTGCCGTTGCAACATCGGGATGGCCGTCTCCATTGAAATCGCCGACGGCAATGCTGTTGGGCTCACTGTTTAACTTAAAATCTACTCCAGCAGCAAAAGAACCGCCTGTATTCTGGAAAACGGTGAGAGTGCTGTCGCTCGTATTCGCTGAGATGATATCGGGTTTGCCGTCTCCGTTGACATCGGCAATCGCAACGGCAATTGGAGTGCCGCTCGTTGCAAGTCCCACTTCCGCCGCAAAGGAACTGCTTTTAATACCTCCCCCGGACCCAGTATTCCGAAAAACCGATAGCGAATCGCCTCCGTCGTTCGCTACGACGAGATCAGGTTTCCCGTCTCCATCCAAATCCCCCACAGCTACTCCATAAGGAGTATTTCCAGTAGGGAAATCGACATTCGCAGCAAACGCTATCGGGCCATTACCGGTGGATGTATTCCGAAGTACCGATACCGAGCCGGCAAATCTATTAGTGACGACAACGTCAGGTTTTCCGTCTCCGTCGAGATCGGCGATGGCAACGCCATATCCACTTCCGCCGGTCTGGAAACTATCTTTGGCTGCAAACGTTATCTCGTTACTGCCTGCGATACTCGTATTGCGAAGGACAGATACTGTGCCACTCGTACCGTTTGAAACAACGATATCAAGTTTTCCGTCTCCATCGAGGTCGCCGATCGCAACGCCCCATGGATTTTTACCGGCCGGAAAATCTATCCTCGCAGCGAATGTATTCGTCGAAATAGTGTCGCCAGCCGTAGTATTCCGAAACACGGAAATTGAATTGCTGGAAAAATTCGCTACCACAAGGTCTGGTCTACCGTCCCCGTCCAGGTCTCCGATTGCGACGCCATAAGGAAGAATGCCCGTCGTGAATTCTATCTTGGGAAAAAAACTAGATAACGAAAGTGCGACTCCCCCGGGAAATGTTGGAATGAATGGGGTATTGGAATATACGCTAAGGCCGCCTACAGTGACGCTAATAGGGGCATAAGAGGCACTCACAGGAACTGTAACCGAAAGCTGCGTCGGTGAGGCTAAATTGACAGAAGCCTCCACTCCTCCGAAATACACAATGTTGTTTAATGCAGAGGCGTCAAAATTTGTTCCGGTGATGTTGACAGTCGAACCGACGGGCCCCGATGACGGAGCGAATGAGGTAATCGTTGGATTTTGAGAATAGACTTGAGAAACCGCTAAGACAAAAAAGAATATCGATGAGAGTAGCCGGTTCAAGGTCATCCTCTATTGACGAATGTTGAGGTGAAAAAGCTTCAGGGCGAAAAAACGGTTTGTAATAAAAACTCCAACCTCATTTAAAGAAGTTGGAGTTCATTGAGATTCTTATCCAAGCGGCCGGCGATTGAGTCTGCACGGTCGCTTTTCCTTCTTGCTAACTATTGTACTATCGCATTAAAGCTATATATAGCCGACCCGATGCCTGGCGCAGAAATTGTTAGGTTTACAGTGACTGTAACCCCCGCCGCTACAGTCGATGGCGCCGACTGATTGACTACTTGAAATGTGAAATCAGTTATCAACGGGCCGGGGAATCTGGCAAACGCAGCGTTTGGAATCGTAGCAGCTGAAGTACTGGTTGAAATATCACCCGACGTTCCGATCCCGAAACCAGATGGAGGGTTCGCAGGCGGCAGAATGCTCGCAGTAATTGTAGTCCCGTCGGGCAGCGGATTTCCATTTCCATCTTTCACTGTAATTGAAATTGAAGGAGAAAGGTTAGTGATAGCGCTTATCGGCACGACGGTATCCGGAATACCAGTCACGGTAATTGGTCCGACTCCCCCCACCACTAACAAGCTATCCAACACATTCGTTAAGTTGTGGCCTTGTGTCTGAGCATATACCCAAAAATACCCATTTCTCCCTCCTATAAGGGCTGCGTATGGGCCGCTGACAGGTTTGTAATCAGACGCCGGGTTAAGTGACGGGAACGGGAGAGGATTCACCAATAGCAGATTCACTGTTGCCGTCCCGCTCAAGTCGGTATAAGCGCCATTGCCGGTTTGGATAACACCAGCCTGCGAATGGAAGTAGACCGCTGTACCCAGAGCAACTGGATTGCTGAAGGTGTCGCCAACTGCAACGCCGAAGGAAACGGTACTAGGAGGAGAACTATTCCACGGTCCGAACACATAACGACTTCCCAATAGTGTAAAATGTGCCTGGTCAGCGAATCCAGCATGAACGGTTATCTTAACAGGTTGAGAGATTAACGTAGTACGACCCGGGACGTTGATATGCGCAACGACTTGAACCACACCAGCTTCGGTTCCGCTTACTACTGACGTATGCAACTGCCCATTATCATCCGTACTGTCAGTGCTCGGGATAACCGACGGAGGCGTTCCACCTGCAATGGTAGAGTTCGGGAAAAACTGAATATTATATGTTACTCCCACACGGCGCTGCCGGTCAATCGGTATTCCTAAAGAATCGGTGACTTGATAGCGGATCGTTGAGTTCTCGAGCGCGCCGACGCCGTCAACAAAAATGTCCGTGGCTGTTGCACCTAAATACAAAACCTGAGAAGCAAGACGTGAAGATGGAGGGATAATAATATAGACCACCTTCGGGTTCGACGATAATGTAATTGAATCCTTCGTCGTTGAAGCCGTGACCGCTACTTCTCCAAATTTCGTCCCGCTGACAAGTGTCGTCTTCACATTACCACCAGTGTCGGTAGTTGCAGTCGACGGTGAGAGATATTCTCCTCCGCCTAATGTCAAGGGAAGGTTAAACGTCACCGGCACATTTTTCGCAGGCAGGCCGAATGTGTTATACACTTTGAAACTGATGACATCGGTATTGATACCGCCAACACCGGCCACATATATTGAATCGGGCGACGGGTTCAGTACCACGATCCGGCTCACAACACTGCTATCGACCGTAATGCCCCCCGTTCCGGAAAGGTTGCCCGTGATGATCATTTTGCCATTGCCATTTTGACTGGTGACGGCAACTGTCAATGTAAGAGGCAGGCTCGCATTCAATCCAGTCGTCCGATTGTCTTTCAATGAAACCTGGAACGCGGTGAAGTTTTTATTTTGGGTGTCTGGAATATTCACTGTCACATCTCCAGTCATCGTCACGTCTGAAGATGCGGGGCCGGAGGCCGTTACTTGAACAGTGGTCCCTCCCGTGAGCGGGTTGCCATTGAGGTCGGAGACAGTGTAATTGACCGCAGCCGATGAACCGACCGGAATGATGAAATTAGGAGTGGAAGAAGCCATCACTGTTCGGCCCGAGAAGAGTATGGGCATAGAATCGGAAAGAATCGGTCCCGCGGTCACTTTTTGCGGTTTGACTTTCGAAACATGGTTTGCAAGAGGCTTCGGTATCGAAACATTTCTTGAGATGAAGTTGTCGATGCTGACCCTGCCTTTAGCAGTTAAGAGTACCGGTGCACTCCCTACACTTGCTGTGCTTCCTGCGGATTGACTCGTCGCTACCTGAGCGGTGACAATAGCAAACCCATTCGATGGAACAGTGTTGCCCGTGAACAGAGTGACGCTTGCGATTCCGTCGTTGTCGGTCTGACCCTGTCCCTCAATGATCCCTCCCGTTGTGCTAAAGTAGACAGGCGTTCCCGGATGAACCGGATTTCCGTATTTGTCGCCGACCAAAACGCTGATCTTATCTTGAAAATTAATGATCACGCCCCCGGGAACATTAAATAACGAGCTCCCGATTGAAAAGTGAGCGCTGTCGGGGTAACCGCCGTAGATCGGAACCGAAACAATCGCCGACCGGATAGTATCGTAGACCGCCGGGTTAGACTTGTCCTTTACTCCAGCACTCGCCTGCACCGAGGCAATTCCTGCCTTTAGTCCGGATGAAAGTTGAACCGTCACTTGGCCCGCAGAATTCGTATGAACGCTGTCAAACCCTAATTGCGCATCGAGCTGATTGATAAATACAAAATTCACATTCACTTGGTTAGAGGTGTCAACTGGAACGCCGAGAGAATCTCGCACTTCGAACGTCAGAGTGCATGCGTTGGCTCCTCCGGCCCCCAAGATCGAAAGATTGGGCTCACTTGATCCGATAAATACAATTTGCCCAGCTCGCTGGGAGGCGGGTGATGTTGTTAAGCTGTCCTGCTTAGAAGTAACTCCTTTTAATGCTATCGCACCAAGACTAATTATAGTATCGCTCGGACTGAATGTGAAATACTTTGTCGTCGGCAGCCAGCCGGACCGGGAAAAGGTGATCGAATCGGAAATAGCAACGGTGTCTGCCTGCGAAAATTTAATCGAAAATGTCCCGTCGGACTTTGTCGTGTCTTGCAACAAAGGGTACCAGAGGACTATGCGGACGCTATCGAGAGGCGTTGCGCTGAGGTTAACAACGGTGCCCGTCACACTAAAATTGTAAGTCCCGGCAAACTTTTCGACTGCCACCGGGTTCTTTTGACAGGAGAACATCATGGCAAGCGCCAGCGTAATAATATATGTCAAGTATTGTCGATGTTTCATAAGCTCCCTCGCAAATGATCGTTTCTCACAAGTCTGTTCGATCTAGAGATAATTTTCAGGTCACACTACCAACGCAACCTCTTCATGCATCCACTACCACCAAAATCACCCGTTAGGCGACGTTGGCCGCAAATGCAATCTCCGTGTTGTCATGGACGAAAGGATTGACAGAAATCACAACGCCTTCGAGTGGTCTTACTGCTTAGGCATCCGTTTGGCATTATCCTCTTCCATCTGCTTCTGAGTCTTCTCAATCAGGTCCTCGTTATTCTTCAGCTTATCGGCGAGGCGCTCTTCGATTGTGGGGACCACGTCAGCCTTCAGGAGTATAATGAGCTCGTCCTTGGTATCCGCGCTTACCTCGGAACCAAAAATATACCGCAATCCGAAAACATACCACGGCAGGTCTTTAAGAAAGGGGACACCTGCACGGCTGCTTGTCTTAGTGGTTGAATAGAGTCCGCCGAGGACCGTCTCTTCCCCGTCATTCAAGACCAAATACGTATCGATAGAAGACTTGTCGATATTCCCGGCGTCCTGCTTGCTGTTTTCAACGTGAATGGCCAGGCTAATGAATCGCACTCCCCTCAGCTCATAGAGCGTTGGGGTAACCTGTACAATAATACCCGTCGCTATTTGCTGCTGGATGGTGTTCCCGGCAAAATCTTTGGTTGTCACGAAAATATCCGTTCCGATTTGTATCTGTCCCTTTTTCCCCGAAGAAACGGTTACCTGCGGATTCGAAATGACATCCCCTATCCCGTTTCCTTCAAGAAAAGAGATAAAGCCGGTAAGATTACCAAAATTCAATTTGGGAATTATTCGGGCAATAAAAGCATCCGGCAAGGTTGTCTGGCCTGAACTGCCGCCAGAAGAACCGGAGCCAGAGGTGGAAGCCTGCTGATCAGGATTCTCCAGATTGCTCTTCAACTGACCGCCATAGACTGACCCGTTCGTGCTGTTGCTATCTTTAAAGGTCCAATTGATTCCCGTGTTGAGTGTTTTTGAAACATCGACGGAAAAGAAGACCGTCGAGATCTTGATATCTCGAGAAAGAAGCATTGCTTTGGAGGACGAGTCCCTGAACCCAGCTCCACTCATGGCACCTCCGCCCCCCCCTCCCGCTGCCAATGCTTTAGTGCTATCTTGCGGGTTTATAATCTGGAAATATTCTTCCTTCTCTTCGTACCACAACGAGTTCGCACGAAGCACCGTTTCGAACGCCTGGAGCCAGTACATGTTCTCGATGTCGACCCCGATTTCTTTCTTGTTATTTGTCGGATCGACGATAATCTTGTTCAAATATTTCTTACTGAAATCGGTGAACAGCGAGACGGCTTTGTCAAACGGCAAAGTCTTGGACATCGAGATTAATTCTTCCGGCGAAACATAATCATTCAATATCAAACGCCGCTCACGGTTGTTTTGAGCGCTCACGCACTGCATTCCCAAAATCAGAGCCGCGCAGAGCAATAGAATATTCCTCCCGAATGCCGGCGCTTCACTGCGAGACGGCAGGACGGTTCTTCGGGAATGGATAGCCAGAGTTTTCATGGGGTAATCCCTTGTGATTTTTTTTCAAAAGCAATCTGTTTGTTCACCGTCTCGATGATGCCTCCATTATTGAGCGTGAACTCAACAACACCTTCCTGAGGATGCGTTGCAGTCATTTTGCCGAGATACACTTCGTCTCCGACCTGAAGCGTGATAAGCCTCCCCATCGGGTCCATCACGAGAGCTTTTCCGGGGGCCACCGCCTTCACGTTTACAGTGGAGACATCGAGGAGGTTGCGGACATTCTGCGGAGAAAGTTTTAAGACACTCGGGAGAAACGGGTTTGACGTGATCGGCTGCGGAACCGAATCAGGTTTCATGACCGGTTTCCCCAAGGAATTCTCCGATGTAAAGAACGCCTCCAACTCCATTTCATATCTCAAGTCTATCGTTGGAAATTCTTCAGTCGCTTTTGTTTGTTCTTCTCCATGCACTGTCACGCTGCTGATTTTATACAAGCGCCGTCCGTTTTCCAGCAGCCAGATAAAACGAAAGATATTCGGAAACTCTGAGATCCCGGTCAGCTTGTAGGTATTGTATCCGTATTTTCCCGCCGATTTCGACCCTGAGAATGTCATGTTCAAACGCAACTGCCCGCTCTCGTCGATGATGTCGCTCAGGTACCCGTACGTCTGCGAAGAAATATCCGATTCGCCGATCTCTTTTGTTCTATTGTTCCAGCGGTGAACCGTCTCGCGGAGCTTTTCCTGCATCCCGGTGATCGCGCTTGTCTGCAGCGTATTATCTTTAAGCTGGCTTTCGATTGCTTTCGCTTCTTTCTTATACTTGTTTATCTTCCCGGGCTGGTAAATAAAAGAGATATATCCCCCGATCCCGATGACGAGGAAAAGAAGAACACCAAGCGCAATTGAATTACGAATTTTATAAGACACGAAAATCCCTTTTCAATCGGAATCGAGTTTCTGAATCGTCAAAATGAATTTGTACACCGTCTGGCCGCGTATCTCCTGCAACTCGACTGACTGCAGCGTAGCCTTCTCAAACATATTCGCGATACGCGGGATGCGGGGCCGGTAGAGAGTGTAGCCCGTCAGCTCAATAGTACTGTCCGGTTTGGTGATAATGTCCCCGATCCAGACAGACTTGACGTCTTCGACGCTTTGAGTGAGATGATAAAAAACTTTGCTCCATCGATTGTAGTTCGGCACGATGTTGTCGTACACTTCGAGCGCACTGATAAACTGCTGGTTCTGCACCGTCAAACTGTCCAGGATTTTTTGGAGGCGATCATTCTCAGACTGCTGAAGCTGCTTCTGCTGGAGATCTCTGTTGGCTGCGCGCACATCTTCTGCAAGATCGGCAACTCGAGTCGTGAAAAACAAGGTCCCAAGAAAAATAAGGAGCATGAGGAGATATCCGTGCCACGCAAGCTTGAATACTTTCTGACCTTCGCGAAAACTCTGCGGGAGGAGGTCGATGGAATAATAGTTTGCATTCTTTTGATCCAACACTCTCATCGCCACGGAGATCGGTACCGCATACTCCGATGTTATCTCTTCGACACTTTGCTGCAACGCGCCCGTGTCGAGATTTTTGGGAATAAGATAATCGATCGGCGCTTCTGCAAATTGCGGCGAAAGAAATTGCTTCAATTCGAGCTTGTGCGCTTCGCCAGCGAGGAAAATCCTGTCCAGGCGCATGATGCCTGCGCTGTCTTGTTCGAGCAGAATGCGCGAATAGAGGGTGTTTTCAATGTTCGGAGAAGTTCTTCCTTCGCTGATCACCGGAGCAAAATGTAGGAAATCCTTCCCCTTCAAAAAGATCAACCTGCTGAATTCACTCCCTACATACATTATGACCGAGATCTCTTCCGAGCCGACTTCGTAATTCGCCCGGACAAGGTTCATGAGGGAGACATCGGAAGTTTCAATGAACGGGATCCGGGGAATTCTCTTTCCGATAAAGTCTTTTATGTTCTCCAGAATGTCGATGAGGCTCAGTCCATCTTCGCGAATAACCGAGAGGATCTGACCTTCGGTCGCCTTGATAAAGGCAACGGCATCCGAGTTGGGCTTGGATGCGCGAATTTTGGATAGCTCTTCGACTAACTTTTTCTTCAACTTCCCGCCGCCGAGGCCGAATGAATCCTCAAACGTCTGGTAATAAACGCTCGGCTCGGAGATCGAATAAGAGAATTGATATTTGTACGACGGATAATCGGTGAGCAATCCAAGAATGACGCTGTTGTTGGTTTCCGCCCCTTCAGCCTCTTCTGCAACACCTTCTTGGATAATGGGGGTGTTTGCCGAGGCTTCCAATAAATCCACCCCCTCCAAACCGGTGCCGACCTCGGCCGTGGCTTGCCGTTCCTCGAGCTTCTTTACAAGGTTAACAGTCTTGAAATCTTCAAGATGGAATTGCTTGCCCCTCAACGCGATATGGACAAACTTAACGTCCAGCCCGTCGACGAAAATAGTTAGAGCAGTTTTTCCTTCACCTTTCGAATAGGGCATCTGGAAATGCTGTCGGAGTAGTGTATAATGTTAATTAATGAAAACTTCTACATTCAAAAAGCAGCGTGAAGCCTCATCGGTTGATGGCTGCGCTGCGAAATTTCGGGTGCGAGTGTTACGGCTGTACGCCGGCCCCCAGCAATTGCTGCATTCTCTTCTTGTTATTCGAAAAATTGATTGCTGATTCAAGCGAAATTTTCTTCTGGACAAACAGGCGTTTTAAGTCCTGCTCCATCGTCGTCATACCCTGATCGCCCGATTCCTGAATCATTTGGTAAATTTCACCGGTGTTGTTGTTCTTGATTGCAGATCGCACGGACGGCGTCATTACCAAAACTTCGCGTGCAAGAACTCTTTTTCCATCAAGGCTTGGGATGAGTTTTTGCGACATAACGCACCGGAGCACGTCGGCTAAACGATTGCGCACTCTCTCTTGTTCTACCGGGGGAACTTCTCCGATAATACGGTCGATGCTTTCCACTGCCGAGGCGGTGTGGAGCGTAGAAAATACCTTATGCCCGCTGTCGGTAATTTCGAGCGAAACCATAATTGTCTCAGGATCCCGCATTTCCCCGATAACGATAACATCCGGGTCCTGTCGAAGGGCTTGAATGGCGCCTTCCTTAAAAGAGAGGACGTCACGTCCTACTTCCCGATGGCGAACAATGCATCTATCGGAGCGATGAACAAACTCAATCGGCGAGGCAATAATCACAATATGCCCGTCAACAGTGTGATTATTGAGGTCGATCATCGCATCGAGTGTCGAACTCTTACCGGAACCGGTGATGCCGGTAACGAGCGTCAAGCCCTCTTTGGTGTGGGCGAGACTTACAATTTTTGTGATGTTCGGATGAAGTTCGAGCGCTTTATACGGGCGAATTGTTTGATTAATTGCGCGCATGTTGAGCGCAATTTGGTCGAGGTCTAGGTACGCATCCGCACGAAAACGAACCGTCCTCTCCCCATCATCGATCATGTAGGAAAAATCGAGATTCTTATTTTCGTACAACACCTGCCGCTGCCGAGCCATCAACAACGACTGAATCAGAATATTAATTTCATCGAACTCAAGTTTTGGAATCGTCGGATCTGGCTTCTTCGAACCAAACACCCTGTACCATACAAGTCCCTGGCCTCCGTAGCCTCCGAAATCGATATCGGATGCATTGATTGTAAACATTCGGAGAAAAAAGGAATTGATGAACGTGCGAAGAACCGTTCTGCTTTCTACCGGCAATTTTTCAACAAGATCGCCGATAAATATCTGACGCTCGAGCCCGTACACGCTCTCAGGAATTTGCACAACCATCTGCTGCAATATCTGACGCGCTTTCAGTTGATTTTCATCAACCGGAGCAACGCTGGGCGCAGCAATCGCAGGTTCCATCAAAATAACTCAGTGAGTGATTGAATGTGTTCTGTATTCTTTTCCTTTTGTCAAAATAGAGTACCGAGAGAACTCTCAAGTTTTACATTAGATGTCGTGGTGAATATATTGAAACACTTAGTGAAAGTCAATAAAAAACTCAGGTCGGGATCGGTCGAACAAGATGGGGGATGAGCACTTCACTGATCCAAGTAGGAAACTATATTAAAACGCCGGAGGCAATTCACCGCATAATAAAACCGCCAAAGCTTTATATATCAGTGATCTACCTTATTCCCACCATTCAAGAATTTCATAGCTCCCGGTAGTGGGGAAACAGGGCGGAGCGGTAACAAGCATCCGTTGATCGTAGAGGTAGGCCTTTTGATAACCGTTAGAGATCGCACCGTTGCCCCCCACCGCGCCAACCGCTTGACGTACAGCCTGGCTGACTCCTCCCAAAAGATGGATGGTGCCCGATACCTGTTTTGTAGTTGCGCTGTCAGCTCCGAACCCTCCCTTCAGAGAAAACAAGGAGCCTTGCACCGTTATTCCATGGGCAGGATTGTTATTATTGGTATTGCTAGAGATCAAAATATTGTTTGTCGCGCAAATGCCCAACATATCTGTGGAAGAAGGATCAGCTATGGGATTGTCGTTATAAGCAACAGAGGAGTCGAGCCAAACTTGGCCCTTGGAACCGCTGCTGCTTATGGCTGCAATCGTCACCTGGCCATTGACAATACCTTTTATGTGAATGTTTCCACCATTGACAACTACGACTTTATTCGTTCCGGCGAACGTAGAGAGCGGAGTAGTGGTCCACGCGCCGCTGGTTCCAGTTCTATAATTAACGGTTCCGTTGGAATTAAAGGTAAGATAAAAATCACTCGAGGTCGCGAGATAGAAACCGCCACCAGCCTGTTGTGCTTTATTTTGTACTAAACTAAGGTCGGTCGGCATAGTGATCGAGACCCCCGATTGAAAGCCGCCGTAGAATTGCGGGTTGTCCGACTTGTTCGCCTTAACAAGGCCTCCGAATGTCGTCGTTTTGCCTTCGAACACAGGATTCCCGCTCACATAGAGCTTTGTATTGCTGTGGTAAGGCCCCCAGACAGTATCTCCTGTTACCCAGTTGATATTGCTCGGTTCGTTGTTGGAAAAGTAAGCAAATTTTGAGAAGAGACTTGGCTGCAGAAGAATCTTGATTGTGTCTGTTTGTCCTTGGTACGATGCCCCGGTAACGACCTGAATGCGGCTCGAATCAGTTCCATTAACAACCATGTTCACAGCCACTGAAAAAGTTCCACCTCCAAATGCAACATTCTGATACCCAGTTCTCCAGTTCGGAGTCGTAAAAAGCTGGTTGCACGCAAAATTGGTCCCTGCTTCAGCAATATTGAGGATGTTGGTGTTCTCCTGATAATTGATTGCATTACTGAATGCATCAAGACTTACTCTCGATAAATTCAGTCCGCTCATCAAGCACAAGACAGTGAAGCCAATGGCAAGATAAATAGCGTTCCGTCCCATCTTTTACCTCATCTAAAATACTTAACGACTCTTAAGATTTTGTGAGACCAACCTTACTTGTCTCCAAAATGCCTGTGAATACTGAGTGTCAAACTTCGCCGTGTTGTATCGGAGTGAATCCGCAGCACTGTTCTCCACCTGCACGGTGATTTGCATAGCCCAGATCTGGCCCGGATTTGTAATGGGGAATTTTATGGTATCGCCAAAGGCGCTAAAATACAGGAGGTTAAATTGTGTAATTCCTAAGTTCGCACCTTTAGGGGGCGCATTGTTGATCACTCGATAAAGAATCCTGTCGTTAGGATTTGGCGTTGAAGAAAGTTCGCTTGTCGGTCCAGTGTAGTAATACACAATGTCGGGAACGCCGTCGCCGTTCGGATGCCCAGGCGTCGCCAAGTCCGTATAGAATTTTATCTTATTCGAATCGGCGAGAATGATATATTTTGTCGGATCAGGAAGTTGACTGGGATCAGCGCAGTAACCTATCTTCCGAAAGTCGTACTGAATCATGTTCACAACACTGATGATATTGCTTTGAACCATCAAATCGCCGTTGTACATTTGAACGCTCTCGCTGACCGTACCGTTCATACGTATAGCCATCAGCAAAAGTGTACCAAATGTTAACGACGAGGCGATAAGATCAAGAACTACTTGGGAACCCATGGTGGACTTTCAGTTTATTTTTATCTAAAAAACCAGTAGCTCATGACAGTATAGAACGTCAACGTATCTGCCATATACTTGCTCGATACTTTGACGATCATCTCCTTGTTATAGGTCTGCGAGCTTGAGACTGTCATAACATTGCTGGAAATATTCACGTACTGGACTTTTACGTCGGTAGCGAAAATAGCAGAGCCGGCAATACTGTCGATTTTGTGTAATCCGTTAAAATCATCGAAATCATCATAATGGGGGTAAACCTCACCGTGCTCTGGCCCAAGTGCGGTAGCGGCTGTGAAACTTGTCGGCTGAGAAATGCCAACTGTATCAGACAGCTCGTCAAACGCAAGACCAGTTGCTTCCTCGATGACCGATGTGCCGAGAGAAGTCGCAGTAATTCGGTACGCGGCCATCTCGATGCTGCCGCCGCTTTGTGCATTTTGATTATTGACGGAGAGCATCATCCGGCTCAGCATCATCATCGCCATTATGGTAAGAAGTGTTTGTCCAGTACCCATGATTTACTCTCCGCGTACGTTGATACCTTGCGCATAAAGCGCAGACTTTATCATACCAGCAATGTAATTCTTTGAAAGAAAAGTGTTGTGGCAGAACGCACTCTTGCTCTCCAAAAGCATCCCGCCTCTCATAGGTATATTGAACAATCTTCGTGCCCAAAAAACCACACAAATCACATCACAAAGACGTCGAATTTAAGGCTTTTGAAGTAATCTCTAACTGAGGGCCGGATGATCGGTATTTTTGTTAGAGTAAAAATGACTTCGAATCTTAGAGGGAGGACGCCCTATTCATCTTCAACGGTCGTGGATATTACTTCTTCAAGCGTAGTAATCCCTTCCATCATTCGCTCCATACCCGATCGACGGAGAGTCCACATTCCATCTTTGGCTGCCTGCTCGCGAATCGCGTTCTCATCGATTTTCTCTCCTGCGTTCAGAATAATATCCTTTATAGCTTTCGAGAAATAGAGCGCTTCATGAATCGCCGCTCGGCCTTTGTACCCGCCGTTGCATTTGTCGCATCCCGCTGCTTTATAGAACTTGTGAGCGTGCAGCTCTTCTTCGGTGAAACCGAACTTTAACATATCGGGCCAATCTTCCTGACCAACTTCCTGCTTACAGATCTTGCAGAGTGTTCTGATCAAGCGTTGGGCGACGATGACATTAATAGCGTACGCTAGAAGGAATGGTTCGATTCCCATCTTGTACAACCGCGCGATTGCGCTGGGTGCGTCGTTTGTATGGAGCGTTGAGAAGACAAGGTGCCCTGTATTCGCCATCTTGACTGCTGTCTCGGCAGTCACTTTATCACGCATTTCGCCGACGAGCACGATATCCGGATCGTGGCGCAAGATACCTCTGATTGATTGTTCGAAGGACATCTTCGGACCGATCTTTAACTGGCGCGCCCCCTTAATGATGTACTCGACCGGTTCCTCTATGGTCAGCACATTCACTGTCGGGTCAATGACCTGATATAACGCGGCAATCAAGGTCGTCGATTTTCCGGAACCGGTCGGTCCCGTAAGAATAATGATACCCTGCGGCTTCCTGATCGCCTTATCGAAGAACGCTCGAGCGGGACCCTGTAATCCTAGTTTATTGAGGTCAGTGATTACTTTGCGATCGTCCAGCACGCGGATGACGACACTTTCGAATTTATGCTTGAACTCCGTCGTCACAATCGGCATGATTGAAACGCGGAATCTCAATTGATGGCCGTCGATAACACGCTGGATAAATCCGTCCTGAGACATCTCGCGTTCAAACCGGTCGACATTTTTTGTTCTGTCTTTGACCACCGCCAGCACCGCTTCGGGCAACGTGTTCTCTTGGCGATGCCAGACTTGAAGGTTGCCATCTACTCGGAACAAAAAATTTGTTACGTTACCTTCGGAGGGAACAATGTGAATATCGCTCACATCTCTACGAACGGCTTCGACGATGCATCCCTCGATCAGATTGGCAAGCGCGCTCTTGCTGATTTCTGCTTCGAGTGCTTCTTCATCAACCGTAGCATCATCCTGACTACTGTCGACGGTGATCTGATTGTCCTCCAGCAGCTTTAGAAATTCATTCTGCGGGGGTATCACTTGCTCAAGCAGGTTTTGCAGCTCTTTCAACCGAACATAGGTCACTTCGTATTTTTTCGCGTTAAAATTTCTTGCGATAATGGGGATGTTCCTGTCGGTCGGGTCGGTGCAGACAATGATAAGCTTATCCGGTTGCTTCTCGTCAAATTTCAACGGCAGCATCTTCGATTGGATCAGCATGTCGCGATGCGATTCCTGCAAGCCATCGACAAGTTTTCGAATAAACTCGATGCGTGTTTTATCTACGGCTTCATCTGCAAGATAGATTTCGCGAAAAGCGTAGAGGTTCGCTACCTCGCGAAACACTGCATCGTGGTCCGCGTTGAACTCGCTGACCAGAATCTGTCCAAGGTTGCGGCGCTCTTTCTTGTTGGACTCCGATTCCTTGACCCTTAGAGATTTTTCCAGGGTCTCATAATCGATAATCCCCTTTTTCAAAAGCGTATAGCCGATCTTATCAGTTATATCTACATCGGGCATGGTATGATCTTCCTTCCCTCAAAATTTAAATGAAGGAGCGAAACATGTAAACGACATGAATGAGAAGCCCGCCTCCTCCCGGTGGCTTCGGCTTTATCGTCGCCGTTTCGGACGACACCAGTGTTAATCCCGTCAAAACGACCATGATGATCATCGAGATAACGAGCTGAATCAAATCGATCGCATTCCTCATTCGGTAGCCGGTTTCTTTTTCATAGTAATCTGCAAGCTGGAGGGCGGTGTTCTTCACCGTTCCTGTTTCAGCGCCGGAATGAAAACGCGAAATCGCGGTCTTCGTAAATACTCCTGTCGCCTCAAACGCCTCGGTGATATTCATTCCTTTTTCAACCATCAGGGGCAGCGCAATCGTTTTGATCTGGGCTTCCATGTACTTATTGCCGCATGCTTCGGCCGCCATTTTAATAACTTCAATGTTCTCACCCGATCCGCTGTAGAGCGCGTAAAACACCCGACAGAATATCTCGATGCTTGTCTTGTGCAACAGGTCTCCCATCGCAGGAACCTTCCACAAGTATTGATCGAGGAAGTATCTTCCCCTCTCGGTTGTCGCAAATCGCAAAAATGCAAGGATCGGAATTATGAAGGCGAGCATGATATAGAGAATGTTATCGACGATGAAGTCGCTCATCTTCAGCGTTGCCTTCGTCATCGGCGGCAATTCGATCTTGAATTTAACGAACAAGCTCGCGGTAGCGGGGAAAATGTAGGCGACATAATATCCGACAGCGAAAAACAGGATCACAAGCGTTACGATCGGCATGATCAGTGCGCTCTTCAAATTCTTTTTGAATTCCGCATTTCGCTCAAGGAATTTCGCCGTGCTTTCATAAATTTCTCCCATGTTCCCGCTCTTCGAGGCGAGGCCAAGCATGTGGGCGGCAAATTTCCCTAATTCCTTTTCGTGCTTGATGAAGGCTTTTTCACTGTCTTTCCCTTGTTTCAATTCCTGGTTGATATCGCGGACACACTCCCGAAGGTTCTTGTTTGGTATGTCGTTGATGAGGAGTTGCATCATCTCATTGAAAGGAAGTTTTTGTCTTATCAAGTCAGCGCTCACGCGGACAAACGACACAACTTCCGTTAACGGTACGGCCCCAGCCTTGTCAAAAAGCTTTTTGCGAACATAAAGTACCTGATATCCCATCTTGGAGAGGGCATCCTGTACTTCTTGTTTGGTAAATGCCTTTTGCTCCCCGTCTACTTTTTCCTCTCCCTTTTTAACTCTGTAGAGAAACGTGGATCGTACGCGTACGCCCGTCAACCTAAACTTCCGTTCGCGGGCCATTTGACCTGCACGCTCTTTGGCGAGCTTCAACGTCTCCGCGTTGATAATTCCCTGGATCGGTTTGCCCGCCATGGAAAGCCCCTCAATTCGAAACTCCGGCATAGTATTTACCCTTTTGCGAAGCTCATTCCATCGTGAATACAGAACGTCGAATAACGCCTGCTATAGTTTCCTACATTGAGAAGATACAATCGACGAGAACAAAAATCAACTATTGCTGGTATCGCATGATAAATAGAGACTACTTCCTGGTCCGCTCTTTGGCTTAGGAAGTTAAAATAGTAAATAATCTTCTTAAAGATTCCCCACTCATTGTGATTGCTACCGTTCTTTACTTTAGACTCCGATATGGACGTTTAATGGACAAGAGGGAAAAAGGCGTTGATGATCTCCGCGCATCGTCAAAAAATTTCCGAGGATACGTGCAAGATTAGGATGGGATGAAATTAATTAATTTTTGTCAGGTTTTGGGCCAAGTTTAAAACAGTCATGTCGTACGTCGCATATGTTCCATCTTCCATCACGACCTTTCCCACACCATGAATAACAACTTGAGTTGCCGTTCCATCTGAGCCGATCGTGTAAGTGCCGTTGGCGTTGTTTGTAAACGCAGTGCCAGCTAACATGCCGATGCCGCGAGCGTCAGCCGTCAAGCCAACGAAGGACTTGTTCCCTCCACCAAGTGTGCTCGGCCTGGTATAATAATGCTGAGCTTTAGAAGCAAGCGTTTTCAAATCAGCAATTACTAAGGCTCGGTTATGGTCGACAGCATTATCCTGAAACATTCCAATGCCTACGACTACGGCGACGCCTACAATGATCAACCCGAGTATAGCAAGAAGTAGCTGTTGCTGTCCCATAATTAGTTAAGTCACTTTAGTGAATTTGGCTAAATCCCTACACCCCCCTTCGGGCTAGAAAATACATCTAACACTATTAAAAATCAAGAGATTACAAGTTTGAGTAATGAACTGCTTTTAAAAACGGTCAGAACCAGTTTCTCCAGGTGAAAAGCCCATTATTAATAAGGTTGGTCTGGATCTTATACTAGTGAAAAGTATACAATCCTTAGCTACTTTCCATACGGGAGAACACGTATTCTACAAATATACGGTATTATACGCGCCACCTGACGTCAATTTACGAAATGCCTTCTCACGTGGGATCCCCGAAGGAGAAATCTGTATTGCTGTTTGCCCACCCCTTCGCTCTTTGGTAATCGCCATACCAAAATAGTAAAGCAGGCATGCTATGTAAACATGGCATGCCTGCCTGCCAAAAATGACCGAGTAACTAGTTGAGTTTCGTCGGTGTCTGGGTCTGTGAAGTCACTGCCATATCGTACGATGGGAATGTCCCGTCGCTCAATGCTGTAGTTCCTACACCATGCAGGATAACTGTCGTTGCAGTTCCCGCAGTCTTAATTGTGTATACACCGTTCGCATTACTGGTAAATGCAGTGGACGCAAGCAATGCTAACCCAGTCGCATCCGCCGTAAGGCCCACAAATGAATTTCCGCCTCCGCCAAGTGTGGTAGGCTTTGCATAATATTGCTGCGCTTTGGCCGACAATGTCGTCAGGTCCGCGATCACGGCACTGCGGTTTTGATCGACCGCGTTATCCTGGAACATTGTGATACCGACTGCTACTGCGATACCGACAATGATAACGCCCAAGATGATCAGAAGAAGTTGCTGCTGTCCCATCTAAACCTCCTACAAAGATTGATTGAGAGAAAAGTTGACTATGTTAATTGCGCAAAACGAACGTTAATTAAGTTTTGACGGTGTTTGGGTCTGCGAGGTAACCGTCATATCATACGATGGGAATGTCCCGTCGCTCAGAGCGGTCTTTCCAACACCATGCAGAACTACTGTCGTGGCAGTTCCTGCCGTCTTAACAGTATATGTACCGTTGGCGTTATCTGTAAACGCCGTAGAAGCTAAAATTCCCAGACCAGTTGCGTCTGCTGTAAGGCCGACGAATGAATTTCCGCCTCCGCCAAGTGTAGTAGGCTTTGCATAATATTGCTGCGCCTTCGCTGACAACGTCGTTAAATCCGCGATCACTGCACTGCGATTCTGATCAACCGCATTATCTTGAAACATTGTGATACCGACAGCCACTGCGATACCGACAATGATTACGCCCAAGATGATCAGAAGAAGTTGTTGCTGTCCCATTGAAACCTCCTAGTATATTGTTTAAGAATGATTAATTGAGTTTTGAAGGTGTTTGAGTCTGCTGAGTTACTGTCATATCATACGATGGGAAAGTCCCGTCGCTCAAAGCTGTCTTGCCAACACCATGCAGAACCACTGACGTTGCGGTTCCAGCCGTTTTAACAGTATAGGTGCCGTTAGCGTTATCTGTAAACGCCGTAGAAGCTAAAATGCCCAGGCCTGTTGCGTCTGCCGTAAGGCCGACGAATGAATTTCCGCCTCCGCCAAGTGTAGTCGGCTTAGCGTAAAATTGCTGTGCCTTAGCTGACAAAGTTGTTAAATCTGCTATCACTGCGCTTCGATTTTGGTCGACTGCGTTGTCCTGGAACATTGTGATACCGACTGCTACTGCGATACCGACGATAATAACGCCCAGGATGATCAGAAGAAGCTGTTGCTGTCCCATAATATACTCCTTTCGAGTAGAAGAATAGTTCTATTTTTGCTTAAGTGGCTGAGCTAGGAGGTGATGGTGTTTTCATTCACGTGTCCTACATTCTTCACTTAGCATGCCAAACCATAATCAGCCGAATTTCCAAATATTTGAGCAATTATATATTTTATGTGGAATTTTTTACCGGTAACAGGTAAATCTTACCTGGCGAAAAGGGACTTCTGTAAACGCCTAGCAGTGCCCTTATTTGAATGGGTTGCACCTAAAATGCTTTGGACCCTCATCCCGATATCGCCGCTTTTTGGGATGAAAAAGAGTCTATGTAGCGAGAGTGTGAGATATTGCACAAGGTATCCTTCTTCCTCCCGCTTATGGATGGATTCATTCGGCATGAAATTCTTCAATGATTTTGATTATCCGCTCAGATTAGTTCACTAACAACCTCACAAGTAGCTTGTGGTGTAGGCAGAATAATAATTAGCAGTCATTGATTCGGCCGTAAAAATGAAGTTTGTGAGTATCAAGAAGATCAGAGGAATGTCTGGCCCATCAATCCCAAACATTGTTCAGCCAAAGTGGATTTCTAATTTCAATTAATACGGAACTGGCGATATGGTTTTAGGCTACAATTTTTCCGCGGGGATTTCCCAGAATGAAATTCAATTTCGAATTCGGGAAAAAACGAAATTGGCATTTATCGGCATGTTGTATGATGCAATAGGTCTCGGCTCAAAGCAAGACGCTCCGTACATCTCGCGCAGTTGTATTTAAGACAAATTCTCTTAGATTTGCGCTATGATTGAAACGCGATTTTCGAGATTCCTAGCGGGGAAGCAATATCAACTGGTTATATCGTCGGTCATTGCCGCCTCTCTCATCATCCATACTCCCGCCCAATTCGTCCAAACCTGGTTACTGAAATCGACGAGTATTCCCGGTGCGGCAGCGTTCAATAACACTCAGTTCTTTTTCACGCTAAACATAGTTCGCGGGCTTATCTTTTTTCTTTCAATAGGGTTCCTTCTGTATACTTTTGTACGTCCAGTGACAGATTTTTTTTCATCACGCAAAGGGGAGCTTCAGATAGGAAAAATTTTTCAAAATTCTCTTGTTGTCTTTTTTATTACCGGCATATTGGTAATACCTGTGAAACTCGGGATCATGGGAGTTGGTTATGGGCAAATGTGCATCGATCCATTCAATTTTTATGACGCCACTAATCAAATTTATCAGCGCCTTCTGATGCCGGCGCTAGCCTATTTCATGCAGTTTAAAGGTCCTCTTCTGTTTTATTTCTTCAGCCTCCTTGTTACGTTTACTTTGATTTTTTTCACTCTCCTTTTTTTTGAGGTGAATAATATCCGCACTACCTTATTAGAAAATATTTCTCTTGCAGGCACGACGTACATTATTACTCAATTTCAATCGCCGGGATATACCGAACAACTATCATTACTCATCGCCCTCATTGTGTTGATCGTCCCGATGGGAACACTTCCAAAAATAGCCGCCGTCTCGCTCGGCCTCTTTGCGCATGAAGTAAGCGTTCTATTATTTGTCGCAGTAGCGTGGCTCTATTTTTCAAAGGAGGAAAAAACATGGGTCGGCCTAATCATTCTCGTGTATGTCGTATTCTGGATCATGAGTTTTGGGTTTGATCTTCGAGAGCTTTTTGTCGTGAGAACAGTCGGCGGGCATTCTGGTATTGGCTGGCTGGCCGAACATCCACTGAGAGAATTGAGCGGAATAGCGGCTTCCTACAAACTTCTCTGGATGGCATTTGGTATTGCACTATTCCGGCATTCCGCGGAACTGAAACGGTTGATTTTGCTTATAATGCCGGGATTAGCTGCAACAATATTTGCCGTCGACACCACCCGCTTGATGGCGTTCGCATTCCTAGCCATCCTTCTTGCGCTGGTTTATGTAAAAAAATATGCATTGATCTCCGAAAGAGGCCTCCAACTTCTTTTCGGCATCAACCTTTGCCTCCCCTCCATCTATATAGGATTGAATTCAGGGCTGGTTTATTTTGACGGCTTATACCAATTGCTCTACCGGGGATACCTATTCCGATGAAAAAAACAATACCTGTGTCGACTCGTGTAGGGTTGTTACTGATTATCGCGATGGCCTGCATTGTTTTTTTCCCGTCGTTTCAATTTCAATTCACTAATTGGGACGACGATATCCATGTAACGAACAACCCCGCTGTGCACCGGCTCTCGCTTGAATCATTGGCTTTGCAGTTCCATCCAACCTCAAAATACATGTATCATCCGCTGACGATGGTATCCTACAGTCTCGATTGGATGATGGGACAAGGTTCGCCATCCACTTTCCACGCGATGAACGTCCTCCTTCACTTGTTTAATATTGTATTGGTTTTCCTGGTGCTTCGCAAAATCTTACCTTCAGATGCGGCAGTATTGTTTGTGACCGCTCTTTTTGCCATCCACCCACTGCAAGTTGAATCGGTGGCATGGATTTCGGCAAGGAAGGAATTGTTGTACGCATTCTTCTATCTGGTTTCTCTCTTACTCTATCTGGAATGGAATAAGGGAGAAAAAGCGGGGCTCTACGTTCTCTCTATATTTTTCTTTCTTTGCGCATTGTTGTCTAAGCCGACTGCAGTGACGTTGCCGCTGGTCATTATTTTGTTAGAATTCTGGCGCTCTAGGAAACTTGAAGCTAAAATAATATATAGGGCTCTCCCGTTTCTTATCTGCGCTGTTGCGTTTACGCTTCTCATTATTGGGACTCAAAACGAAGGGACCATCCCGCCTCTTGCATATTATTCATTCCCCCAGCGATTACTCCTTATTCTATATCAGGTTGCATTCTATGTGTGGAAATTTGTCGCGCCGGCAAAGCTCTCGGCATGTTACGCATACCCCCAGCTTGTGGACAACAGACTCCCACTGGCATATTATGCCGCCCCCTTTCTCCTTGTTGCCATCGCCGCGATGGTCTGGTTCGTCAAGAAGAAATCGACGTACATCTTTCCGGAATTAATATTCTATGTCGTTACCTTATTGCCTGTATTGCAACTAGTACCATTCAATAATGCCTCACTTGTTGCCGACCGTTATATGTATCTCCCAATCCTCGGCGCAGCTTTTTTCTTCTATCAAATGGTGGAGTTCATCGAAGCGAATGCGTCGGCAGCTAATCCAAGCGTTAGGTTCGTGAAGGAGATCTGCTGCGGTCTCTTCATATTTGGCTTTTTTGTAATATCCATTGGCAGGGTTGGGGTATGGAAAGACAGCATCACTCTGTTTAACGATGTAATCGATAAGAATGACGGGATCAGCATCGCGTATGGAAATAGGGCGAATGCAAAAGTACAGAAAGGTGATTTTTCGGGCGCCCTCGAAGATTGCAACAGACTCATAGAGATCACCCCGAACAATGGCAAAGCATTCTACAACAAAGGAAATGCGGAGAGCGGGCTGAAACATTATCAAGAGGCGGTAAACGATTTCACAGAGTCGGTGAATTTGGGATACGATGTTTCCAGCTTGTACTACAACAGGGGGACGGCGTACTACCATGTCGGCCTCACCGACAGCGCGTTAGCTGATTATCGCGCGTCGAAACTTCGCGATCCGAACTTTGCCGATGCACCGTACAGCATCGGCTACCTGATGCTGTATGCGGAAAAGGATCCGGTGACTGCCATAAGGTATTTCGATTCTGCATTAGCCATCAACCCGAATTATACTGAAGCCTTGTACGAAAAAGCATCTGTTGAGTACGACCTCCGCTATTATGGTAGTGCGATGTCCGATCTCGCAGCCGCAATCAGCCGTCAACCCGAGCTGAGGAATGATTCGTTAATCGGAAGAGTCAATCGTTCGATCGACAGCATAAACACTGCGATCTCGACGACCGGCAAACGCCTGACCGGAGCCGCCGGTTCAAACCGGTACCGCCAAGAGAGGAGCAAACTCTATTTGATGCTTGGAGATTCGGTGAGAGCCTCACTCGACATGAAGCTCTCCGGAGAATATTTGAAGAAGAGGCTCCGACAATGAATAAGAAGACTCTTACCATCGCTATAGCATATTTTCTTGTGACAATTTCCATCGTTACGTATTATCCGACGTTGTTCAACCACATCATAAACTGGAAGGACAGCGATTTATTTAACGCAGTTTCCTCGGTGATGAAAGGCCACGAAAACCTTTTTTCACTGGAAGCGTATGCCCCGTTGGGGTTGGCGTTCGTCGTATTTCAGCGCAGCTTTAGTGAATACGGTTATTTTCTATTCCACGCTGTGAGTATGATACTACATGCCGCCAACTCAGTTCTGATTTTCTTCATCATTAGACGATTGATCAAATCTGACAGAGTTGCGCTGCTCACAGCCATTCTCTTTTCGGTACATCCAATCCAAGTAGAAACAGTCTCGTGGCTCAGCACACAAGGAATTGTGGTATCAACGTTCGTCCTCCTGTTGGCTTTTCTCTGTTATCTTAGGTTCAGGTTGGAAGGGAAAACATATTTTTGGCGTTTTTCTATCTTGTTGTCGGTCATGTTTTACTTGCTCGCACCACCGGCTTTATATCTCGTTTTTATTCTGATAGGAATAGATTTATTAAAAGACTCAAAGATCCTCTTTGCACACATTAAACAGAAGTGGCTCATTCTCTTTGTTTGGAGTGCCGCTTTTCTTTTTGGAGCTGTGCGAAGAGGGGGATGGAGCTATCTCTCACAATTGTATTACGACAGCACTGCGATGATCAGACTCGGCATAGTGGAAGGCGTGGTGCGGATATTATATCCGTTTCAGCATAACCTCGTTGTGTCTGCGGATGAAATTGCAAAGAAATCACTTCTCTACGGTGAATCAGTCTACCCGTTAATTGTGATTGTTTTGGCAGCCTTGATCATTTGGGATAGAAAACGGTATCCCGTTGTTTTTTATGGATTTGTATTTTTCATCGTGACTAGCGTCCCCCTGCTTTCGGGGCGGTCTGAAGGCGATTGGGCTTTGTCGGATCATACTTATTATCTCTCATCGATAGGAATGTTCGTGATCATCGGACAACTTATCGACGTTGGACTATCCAAGCTTTACAAGCAAAGTAAAGCGCTGTTGGGGGCATACGCTTTGTGCGGATGCATCGTTGCTCTTCTTGCGTACAATGCGCGCACGGCAACCGGGTATTGGAAGGATAACAGCACATTCTGGAATGAAGCGCATGATGAAAATCCAGTGAACACCTTTGTTCTTACGCAACGCGGAATGTATTATTATTCCAAATTCGAGATACAAAAATCATTGGAGAATTTGGATAAGGTGGTCGAGCTTGCCCCTGAAGATGAACAATCGTTTGTCAATCGAGGGCTCGTTCATTTGGATGCGCTTGACATTGAGAGTGCGGTAAGCGATTTCACGGAAGCATCTAGGCTCGCTCCTTCAGATCCGACTTCCTACTTTGACCTCGGAATTGCACTCAGCAAGGATGGAAAGTTCGACAGCGCTAAGGTTGCATTCTCAAAAGCCATCGACTTGAATCCCTCGTTCTCTCAGGCCTTCAATAGCCGCGCAAACGCGTTTGCGAAAACAGGTAATTATGTTCTCGCTTTTGCCGATTATCACCGGGCATTGGAATTGAATCCAGTCTATGCTGAAGCCTATGCTAACCGCGCATTTACGTTTTTGCAAACGGGCAATTTTCAGAGGGCGCTTGGAGATTTCAGGAAGCAAATCGAGCTCGCACCGAACAGGTTCGACGCAAAAATACACTGCGGGTTTACAGAATTTTTGGCGGGGGACACTTTATCTGCATCATCGTATTTTTCGTCTGCGCTGAAAATCGATTCAGCTAACGGCAAAATGTATCTACTGGGAGTTTCAAAAATTTTCTTGAGGTCTGATGAAGAGACTCAAGCGGGGAAACGTCTCTTCCATCAACTAGGTTTAGAGTAAAGCTTGCGGAGAGATGAACTTCTCACGGAGTAGCAACCGTAAGTATCAAGGTTAACGCGGATGTCCAACCACCAATCATTTCATCAACATCATCTTCTTTACCGCCAGAAAATTACCGGCCCGCAGGATATAAAAATATACTCCGCTGGATACCGATGAGGCGGTCCACAAAGCAGAGAACTCGCCTTCAGCTTGCTGTTGATTCACAAGGGTAGCAACCTTTTTTCCGAGAACGTCGAAAACGGTCAAGGAAACATTCCCTTTGAAATGTTGCGGCAATGTGTACCGAATTTCAGTCGAGGGATTAAATGGATTGGGGTAATTCTGATCGAGAGAAAAATCCGTCGGCAAGGCGACCGAACTTTTCACCGCCGAAAGAACATTTCCCATCGCACCGGTGGCATCAATTTTTCCGTAACCCCATAAGGAACTGACCGAAGAACCGGTAAACGCATCCCTTCGTGCAGTTGTGGTCATCGCGTTCTTCAGTTGATCGGAGGTCAATGTTGGTTTGGATTGCAACAGAAGTGCAGCGACGCCCGCAACATGCGGAGTCGCCATACTCGTCCCCTGCATTGCGACATGTTTTCCATCGGTGGATATTAAAGCGGAGTCCGGAGTTGAATCTTTCGACAATGCTGAGATAATCACTTCACCGGGGGCGCAAACCTCCGGCTTTTGCCTTCCGTCTCTGGTGGGTCCCATGCTGGTGAAGGTGGAATAGTTCCCGGTTCTATCACCCAGCGCAAAAGAGTACGACTTGCCGTCAATCGAGTTCCACGTATATTTCGTCACGTATGACCCCACAGTAATCGCTTTCTTCGATGTTCCGGGCGAACCCACAAGTTTGCGAAATGAATAGCCCTTCGTAAACTGAGGGATCGAATCGCTGCTGATCGAAAGCTGAGAATCGCCCAACCAGATGTCGTACGCGCCCCCTCCCGGTGTTATTGAGCCGCCGGAGATATTCATTTGCCACGTTCCGGCACGAGGGGGTCTATTAGGTACGGCGTCGAAGATATAAATAATACATTCGTTTAAATTGTCCAATGGATTTGCCCCGTTCGAGGCGTTATCAATTTCCACTTGACCGTCACCTGTTGATGTCTGCGTTGAGACCTGATTGCCGGAGAGAGCAGTAACAACCGACCCTCTCGGGCTGGTTAGGGAAACAGTCAATTGATCTTGTTCTCCGTACCACATGTCAAATTCTACGTAATCGTTCTGCGCGATTCCCGAGGCGGTGTACGAAGGAATAACGAACTTGTAATTAATGGTCCCCCCTTGTGCGGCGGTGCTATCGGCATGGATCGCATCTCCTCCTTCATTCCCCGCGGCAACAACGATCGCTCTCCCCGGAGTCGCAAGGACTGAATCAATGTCTTCATCAATCGGATCCGTCCCATCATGCGGACCAAGCTGGGAACCAAGGCTTAAGTTGATCACGAACGGCTTACCGGCGAGTACAGCTTTTTGGCGAATGTACGTGATGCCGTTTATGATATCGTCATCATTAAAAGTAGTCTTAACAAAAATAATGTCTGCATCGGGGGCCACACCCTTGTATCCAAGTCCAGAAGACGATCCGTCGCCGGCAGCAATCCCTGCGACATGTGTGCCGTGCCCGTCGTCGTCAATTTCTTTAACAAGATGGGCCGGCGAACTGCCCAACTCGCCGTTGATCTGCGCCTGAGTGTACTCCGTTCCGTAACCAAATCCTGCCGGAGAGCCGCCGCTGGTGGTTTGATCCCATAACCACAAAATTCTCGACTGGGTAGTATCGGTGTTCGAGCGAAAATCAAGGTGGCTCCAGTCAATTCCCGTATCAATAAATCCCAGGATCACGTTCTTGCCAGTGTACGAGGTACCGTTAAAAGCCCCGCTCTGCAATTTATCCGCATGGATTTCGGGGACACTTTTATCGAGCAGGCGTTTATACCTTCTTGCCAGTGCAATGTACCGAACGCTCCCCAATGCCGAAAGCTGTGCAATTTGATCAGGAGTTGCCTTCGCGGTAAAAAACTCTCCCTCCACTGTAATCGGTTGTACGCCGACCTGTAAGGCATCTTGTATATTGTTTGAGTAGACAATGATCGGGTACTTCCCATTGTTTTTCGCCGCCACGGATTTCATCGGTTGAAATCTTGCTGAAGCGGCGCCGATGTTGTCGGGATGCACTATTCCCTGCAGCCGACTATCCAGTCTGCTCAATGTCTGAACGTGAAAATTGCTTTGAGAAAAACAGAGAGAGGCACAAGAAATGATCATCGCTACAGCAGGCAACAGACGGTTCATGGGTTTTCCTTATTGTTGTTCTAACGGATGATACCGCTTTGGAAGGTCGACAAACAGAACTTGGCTCAGCACGCACACTTTTCGAATTTCAGACGCCGTTAAGAATCCAGTTGCCAACGAGGTACTCGCAATGGTTATCGACGGGACAACCTGCGTCAAACCGGTCGAGTCCCTGAGTCTGATGATGACCCGGTATTTAGATTCATTGACACCAGTATTTGAAAGTTCGTGTAGTAATCGCGCCGAAATTTTTTGAACGCAGACGTCTGGGACACCTACATCCCGGCATGCCACAATTCCAAGAAGAACAAGAAAACAGAGCCGCGGTAGACTTGCCTTATCAAACATAGAGAGAAAATATAACTCACTGCAAAGCCGTGGTAAAAAGAGTACTGAGTCAGAATGATCAATAAACTAAGCTCTCTCCGCTCAACAGTGTAAAATCATGCTACGTATTTTGAAGAACTGTGACTTATCTCACTCGCAAAGAAAATAATGGGAACTCAAATAGCCTCTTCGCCAGATTCTTCTGTCCGGATGCGAATGGATTCATCGATGGATGAAATGAAAATCTTTCCGTCTCCGACTTGACCGGTTTTCGCAACTTTCAAAATTGTCTCGACGACTTTGTTGGCAAACTCATTGGCTACCACAACTTCAATTTTTATCTTGGGAAGAAAATCAATCTGGTATTCCGATCCGCGATAAATTTCTGCGTGCCCTTTCTGTCTCCCGTATCCCTTTACCTCGGTCAACGTCATACCTCGAACCCCGATTTCGGAGAGCGCTTCGCGCACATCATCTAATTTGAACGGACGAATTATGGCTTCGATTTTTTTCATAGTCTTTCGGACAAGTAGGTCGTTGCTGTCGCCTGAATGTTTATTGTCTATTTTCCATGACAGTTTTTGTATTTTTTGCCGCTGCCGCAGGGGCACGGGTCATTTCTGCCGATCTTTTCGTCGGCATGAAGTTGCTGAACCTTAGGAGCGGAAGGCTGTGCGCCCCTGGTATTTTCGCTCCCCTCCACCGGCTCGCGGTTCGCATGAAAGCCGAGTCCCGTAGCGGCATCGTGTGTCATCGTTAACTGTTCGCGATGAAGCGGGCGGCGGGCGCGCTGTATCGGCATTTGCTCTGTTGTTTCTGGGAATAGCTTGAAGACAAGGTTCAGCGCTTCGCGGTTAATCATGCCGATCATCTCAATGAACATATTGAATGCTTCCCCCTTGTACTCGAGAATCGGATCCTTCTGACCGTACGCACGGAGATGGATTCCTTCTTTCAGGTCGTCCATCTCTCGTAAATGTTCTTTCCATCGGATATCGATCACCTGAAGCATTGCCAGGCGCTCGACATTCCCCATAATTTCCGCTCCTATTTTCTCTTCCTTGCGCTTGTAAAAATCAGACGAAGACTTAATCGCCTCAGCCTTCACCCCATCCTTCCCCAGCGATTGAAATTGATCCGGTGTAATCGTAAAATCAACGAGGAGATTGACTCTCAGGTCTTCTTTGAGCAAGGCGATGTTGCCTTCCTCATAGTGCTTTTCGACAAGGTCATCTATGAAATCGCTCAACATCGAAAAGATATCGTCCTTCAACCGTTCTCCAAGCAGCGCATGCCGCCGTTTTGCGTAGATCACTTCACGCTGCTGGTTCATGACGTTATCGTATTCGAGCAGCCGTTTTCGAATACCGAAATTATTTTCTTCGACCTTCTTTTGTGCCCGCTCGATCGACTTCGTAATCATACTGTGCTGGATCACTTCCCCTTCTTCCAGTCCCATACGCTCCATTATTCCCGCGATACGGTCGCTGCCGAACAACCGGAGAAGGTCGTCCTCCAAGGAGAGAAAAAATTTTGAAGATCCGGGATCGCCTTGACGACCGGCACGTCCCCGTAACTGACGGTCGATCCGCCGCGCTTCGTGGCGCTCAGTACCGACGATGTGCAGACCGCCGACCTCGCGAACTCCCGGGCCGAGCTTGATATCCGTACCGCGCCCCGCCATGTTCGTCGCGATCGTCACCGCACCGGGGAGCCCGGCGTTCTGGATAATCTCTGCTTCGCGTTGATGCTGCTTCGCGTTGAGGACGTTGTGTGCTACGCCTTTCCGTTTCAACATCCTGCTGATCGTCTCCGAAACTTCAACGCTTGTCGTTCCGACCAGCACCGGACGACGTTTCTCTTTCATATCCTCGATTTCTTTTATCACAGCGTTGTACTTTTCGCGCTTCGTCTTATAGACGACATCTTCGATATCATCTCTGATCGCTTTCACGTTCGTGGGGATGGAAACAACATCGAGTTTATAAATCTCAAAGAATTCGGCCGCTTCGGTCTCGGCGGTGCCGGTCATGCCGGCAAGCTTTTTGTAGAGACGAAAATAATTCTGCAAGGTTACCGTGGCGAGCGTTTGAGTATCCCGTTCGACCTTCACCCCTTCTTTCGCTTCGATGGCTTGGTGCAGACCGTCCGAATACCTTCGCCCGTGAAGCAATCGCCCGGTGAACTCATCGACGATCATCACTTTGCCGTCTTCGGTAACGACGTACTCGTCGTCCTTTTCATACAACGAATACGCTTTCAATAACTGAAGCACGGTATGAATTCTATCGCTCCGCTCGGCGTACAGCTTGTTAATTTCGTCTTTCTTCGTCTGTTTCTGCTCCGGGTTCAGACCTGGATTGTTTTCGACGAGGCTCATCTCGGTGCCGATATCCGGAATCACGAAGAAATCTTTATCAGTGCTGCCGGCGAGAAGCTCGCGGCCTTTTTCGGTAAGGTCGATCGAGTGATTCTGCTCGTCGATCGCAAAGTACAATTCGTCGTCGATTTCATGCATGCGCTTCGATTGCTCGGCGAGATAGATCGATTCCGTCTGCTGCATTAATTTCTTCGAAGCACCGTCGGAAAAAATTTTGATAAGTTTCTTGTTCTTCGGAGCCCCCCTGTTTGCACGGAGTAAAAGAATCCCCGCTTCGTCTTTCTTTTTTTCATCCTGAAGGAAAGCCTCGGCATCGCTCACGATTTTTGCGACAAGATTCCTCTGAGCAGTCACGATCCGTTCGACGCGCGGCTTCATCTCACCGAACTTTTGATCGTCGACTTCAACCGGTCCGCTGATGATGAGCGGCGTTCGCGCTTCGTCAATGAGGACGGAATCGACTTCGTCGACAATTGCGTAATAGTGTCCGCGCTGCACCATGTCATCCGGCGTCCCGACCATGTTATCGCGGAGATAATCAAAACCGAACTCGTTGTTAGTGCCGTACGTAATGTCAGCCGCATACTGAACCCTCCGCTGGGGGGGATCCTGATTCTGCAGGATAACGCCGACAGTCATTCCATGAAATTCAAATATTTTCCCCATCCATTGACTGTCGCGAAGAGCAAGGTAGTCGTTCACGGTGACGAGATGGACCCCTTTTCCTGCAAGGGCATTGAGATACATCGGCAGCGTGGCAACCAACGTTTTGCCTTCTCCCGTTGCCATCTCCGAAATTTTCCCCTGGTGAAGAACGACGCCTCCGATGAGTTGCACGTCGAACGGTACCATGTCCCACACTACTTTATTGCCAGCGACTTCCCATACCTGACCCAGAAGGCGGCGGCAGGTCTCCTTCACGACTGCAAATGCTTCGGGCAATATCTCGTCGAGAATTTCCTTTATCGTTTCGTGGAGGTCTTTTTCACCCTCATCGATCTCGTCGTACACTTTTTCGCGCTCTTCGAAAGGAATTTCTGTCTTTAATCGCTCATGTAATTCCTCGAGTTGAGCATTGATCTCAGCCGTCTCGTCGACAATGCGCTTCTTGAATTCCGCAGTCTTCGCACGAAGCTCATCATCCGAAAGGGATTTATAGGATTCGCAATGGCGATTGATTTCTTCAACTGTAGGTAGCAGTTGCTGAACATCTTTCTCGTGCTTGCTGCCGAATATTTTCCTTAAAGCATCTAACATCGTACTCCCTTTATTATCAATCAGCGCACTAGCGCATATTCGTCTAAAATATAAGGATTAATTGAGAGAAGAGCAAAATTGGAAGGTCCTGGAGGGTGGTGGTGCATTTCGAATGCGTGGTACATTATCTGCATTCCGTTTATGAGTTAGCCGAGCCCCTTGGCGTCCTTTGCGGTTTTTCTTTTAACCTCCAAGGACGCGAAGGACACCAAGCCATGCAAAATGTACCAGTATCGTCTTGGGCAACTGCTTGATCTGATTAAAAAATCGTGATGCGACGCGCCGAAGACATCTTCCGAAGGAACCCTTTGACCCACTTCCGCAGGTTCGACAAACTAATCCCACTCCTAACCTCTCATCCGCCTTTTCATCTCAATAGTGGTCTAAGAACTGCTGTTCCGGTATAATTGCCAGTTTGAGCGTCCTGGTTCCGAGGCTTCCGCAGTCGATGTAAGCAATATACATTCCTGCAGCAACCGGCAGCTTATGCTCGTTCAGCAGATCCCAGTCCGTGTACT